>NZ_JBSAXA010000023.1:0-93632 GCF_053427615.1 Burkholderia sp. AW33-5
ACATCACCTTCGGCTGCGTCAGCGATTCCGTAGAGAATGGCGGCGGCGATCTGCGAACCATCGGTTGCGGTCGATGTGACAGGGACATATTTCAGCGATGGCGCTGATGTTGCGACGGTCAGGGTGAAGCTGTCGGCCGGCGCGAATGCCGTTCCGCCTGAGGTGATCGTGAAGCCGATGCCACCGGCGCTGAACGGGGTGCCCGCGATTCCGTGGCCGATCTCGGCGCCAGCCGGCGATGACACAACGAAGTGAGTAGCATCGTCGAACTCGACGGTGAACACGCCCGGCGGTGTGCCAGTCGAGACAGTGATCGCGCCGATCGTGCCGTTGCCGGTGTTCGTGCCGAGCGCCGCGGCGGCACCGACGGGAGTGCCGCCGATCGTCTGCTGTCCGAGCACGGTGCCCGGATATAGCTTGGCGCCGCCCGCGATGATCACTCGATTCATTGAGCGATGGCCCTCCGCCTGGGAGACGAGGAAGCCTCCGGCGTGCCATTGCTCGTTGAGCGGGGGAATTGAAACGTAGGTCATCTATTAAGTCCTGTTGTTCGCGGTCGGAAATTTCGCATTGGTCAGGCCGGCAGAAATCGGATTTGCCCACATCTTGCTTACTGTTCGGCGGACTGTTGCGGGTCCGAGATCGCCGCCGTCATGTTCATTTCGTGAGCTTGCTTCCACGTCCGGAAGCCGCTGGAATCGCCCTTGATCTCGTACGGCTCTGCGAGGGCCTCTTCGACCGTTTTCATGCGCACCGGCAGTTCTTCGGGTTCTTCGGGGCGATCGATGCGGCCGCCAGGGCCATCCCACGCACCCTTGCGGACGTACGGAGCGGGGCGCTTGGCAAGCGGCACGTACGGCCGGTGCTTACGCGCGAGCGCCAATACATCCGTGATCGGTCGCATGGCTTCGGAGATCAACGCCTCAGCTGCTGCCGTGTCGTCGTTCCGGATCTCTAGCAGGTTTGCGGAAGTCTCATGAGTCCCGTTTTGCATGGTGATACGCATGCTGTGATCGAGATCGGGGATAAGCGCGCTCTGCAGGAAATCCGTCGCATGCCCGTCCCGCACAAGGCCGTTCAGTGCTCGAACCTTCGCGTAGATCAGTTGCAGATCGTGGAGCTTGCCGCGGAGCTCTTCGGCGATGTCGGATCGCAGCGACTGCGAAGCGATACTGGCCTCGACTCGGACGAAGCCGATGGCGATTTCGATTTTTTCGTCGAGGTCCGGTGCGCGGGCTTCGAGGACTTCGAGACGCCTCTTCGCTCGCTGCACGGCCAAGTCCTTTTCTGCGATGACCTCGTCCAGCGCCTTGATTTGCTTCCGCTTGGCTGGCAACTGAGCTTCGTCGACGAGCACGATGTCGGCATCGAGGGATGCCATTTGTTGGCGCAGGCTCGAAAGCTCGATCTCGAGCGAATTGATTTCGGCCGGGGCCGCGTTGACCGCGTCGTCGAGTTTTTTCCGCTGGTCGAGCAGTTCGCGCAGATTGCTGATCGTCTCTGCGTCGATGCTCAGATTGGGCTTCGCCTGGGCGGCGATACCGGACTGGTGGGGGCGTGGCATAGAGTCCTCTCGGTCTGGGCGCCCGCGTGAAGCGGTCGCAAGATGTTGAGGACACTCTAGTTACGGTAGGCGATCAGAGCGACCGTACGGTGACCGTAGTATCACCGTAGTAAGGCCATGTGATTAATCGTTGTCTCTCGGATACCAGGCAGCCGAAGTCGTTTTCTTGGGGAGGCCGAGGTCGCCAATAAGGTCGACTGAATGGGGATAGTGCTTCTGCAGTGCAGCTCGGGCTTTTTCCGCGGACAATTCTTTTGCATCCACCAGATAGAGCACCACGCCGACGACATTCCAGCGCGCCGCCCGCTTTTTTTCTTCCATTCGCCGATATTTTTTCAGGGCGGGATAGTCTTCTGCGTCGCTCAATCTCTTCTGCAGCCAATCCAAGCCGTTTGTGCGACTGATGAAAGGTCCCAGAGCGTTTGCCAGTTCGACACTCTTAGGCCATTCGTCTGCCTGCTCCGCCGGCGTCGCGGATTGCCGCATGTGGGTGTTATCGTCGCGTGGCCCTATCGGCAACTGAATGCCAACGCCAGCGCGGTCGAGCCATGCATTTAGATCAGCAACGCTGACGACGCACCAGTGAGAGGTCATGAAGGCGGCGATCCGCTCTTGCCGGATAGGCAGTCTGCTACCAGGATCTCGATAGACGATTTCGTTTTCGTGGACGGCGTCCCGAAGCGCGGTTAGGTAGCAACGCTCGGCATCCGCGCGCAGATCGTTGCTATTGTCGGCAGCACCGGCGGGGTGGAGCTCGGCGGCGATTGCTGTCGCGGCCTCCTTGAGCTTGTAGAAGTTCATGTGGCCGCCCTCAAAGATCGTCGTCCGTGTCGGCCGCTGTGGGCACGTCCGACGCGGGCGGATTAACTGCCTTCCGCTTGCGCTGCACGTGATACGCCGTCAGAAGCCCGTGAGCAACCATATCGAGCGCCGGTTTTACGGTGCCATTCCTGTCAGTCCAGACCTTCGGCGTGAGCGCGCCTGAGAGCGATACGCTATCCGCGTCTCCAAGAGCGAGCAACGCAGTCTGTACGTCGTCGTTGAACGCGATCACATTCACGAACAGCGTTTCGCCGTCGCCAGCAGTCGCGCGCACCTTGCATGTCACGAATCGCTTTCCGTTTTGTCCCGTCCCGATCTGGGCTTCGCCGTAGAGGCGGCCACTTACCAAGCCATCGATCATCATTTACCCCTCTGGTCGTATGTCGCGTTGAGCGGATCTATGCCGTTCCGCATATGATCCCATGTCGTCAAATTGGCGAGTCTTTCCCTCGTTGCCGGTTATGACGGCACATATTGAGGGCAATCATCGATCGAACCTCCATGCTCGCCGGCTCGCTGCCTGCCTAGCTTCCGCTTCAAGTCGAGCAACCCGAAGCCGCTCACGGAAGTGTGCAAGATCCGGGCGCAACGTTGAGGGAGGTTGGCGCTCGACTGCTTCGACGATGATGTCGTAGTCATCGTCGGGCCAGCGCTCAAGCCGCGCGAGCTCGTCGACGACGTCGAATAGCTCACGCTGCATCGATTGCAGCTGTTCCGGCTCGAGGGCGGGCATCCACGGCAAATACAGGCCGCCATCCGAAGAGCACAGCGCACCAATGCAGTCGGCCGGGATTTGCTGAGCACCGTCCGTAGCGGCGAGCAGGTACGCCATGATCTCCGGCTTGCGCGCGGCGATCTCGGGCTTGATTACTGCGATTGCATCGGGCGGCCCCTTCATTTTTACAACGTCTCCTGCGACGCTCAGACGTATGCCCAGCGATCTGGCTTTGCTCAAAATCGCAACAATGCTCATACGTTGTCCTCCAGTTCGGCCGCCGGCGCGACATCACCGTCAAGTCCGCAGCCTGTTTCAGGCTGCGGACTTGATTGCGGAGTTGATTCCCTTGATGGGTAAGGGTTTGCCGTCAAGTCCGCAACTCCGCAATGACTTCGCGAGTGTGCGGAGTTGGCGGTGGATTGCGGGCTTGTGGCGACAGCGCCGGCAACTCCGCCAACCGACTGCGGACTTGCGGACTTGGCTTCTGAGCCTTGCTGGAGAAGGGATTCAACTCCGCAATCGTCTTTGCGGACTTGAAATCCTTGCGGACTTGAGACGAACTGCAAGTGCGGAGTTGAATCACCGTACTTGGCGTCGTGATTATCCCAAATCCACCCCCAATCCTTGCCATGCTTCACGGCTCGGATTTTATTGCCGGCCTTCACCTCAGCGGCCTTGGCAGCTTCCACCATGCGCCAGCTCACGCCTTCGGCCTGGGCCGCTGCTTTCATCTCCTTGGTGCTCATGAAAGGCGTCAGCCATTCGTAAATCATGCAACGCGCGCGCTCGAACTTCGATTCGCGCTCGCTCTGCTCGTCGGCGTCCTGGTCATCGGCCTCCAGTTCGCGGAGGATCTCGCGCGCCGAGCCGTCGAGAGGCTCACCCCATGCGATTCGGCTTGATGTGAGCCCGTCCTGAGCGTCGAGCGTTTCGATCGCATACTCGAATCCCCCAGAATCGCCGGCGATATTGCATTTCGACTTGGCGAAGATCCGGCGGTCCGACGCGTCATCCTTGCCTGCCACGAGAATCATCCGCGCAGCGGCGCCGAACGCCTGCGAGCCAAGAATGCGCTCGGTCGGCGATGAGCCCTTCGAGCCCTTCGAGAAGTGCGTGATACCGAGGATTGCGCACCCGTGGGCGGCCCCGAGGTCGATCAGCGGCTGAAGCGATTTCCGAACGTCGCCGGACTTGTGAGAGTCGCCGTTCACCACACTGATGATCGGATCGACGACGAGCATGCTGGCGCCGCCGATCTGCTCGATGCGCTCGGCCAAAATGGGAACGTCGCGGCTCGGATCGAACGGCTGGAGCTCGCCGGCCTCATCCGTGATCGATTCAACGAAGAACACTCGCCGGAGATCCGCACCAGCCGCCATGAGGCGAGGGACGAGCGTATCGGCGAGCCCATCTTCGCCGGTCCAGATCAGAATGTTCCCCGGCGCATTGCAGCGTGTACCGTCCGGCCACTCTGCGCCGTTGGAGATGGCAGACGACAGTGAAATGGCAATGGTAGTCTTTCCGCACCCAGGTTGCCCGGCGAGGATCGAGAGCTTGCCGGCTGGCAGCCAGCCAGGCCAGAGCCAGTGAATCGGTTCCGGCACGATGTCGGCCGCGCAGGACAGGTTGACGGTCGGCGCAGTTCGCTTCTTAGGGGCGGTGGCATCTCCCGGCGCAGTCGCCGCGTCGACGCAGCGTCGCACCGCCTCGAGCCCGTCGAGGCAGTGCAGGTCATTGAAATCCGATGCGTGTCCAGAGCGGTCTTTGCCGAAGTCGGGCACGGCGAGTAAAGCACCGATCGCGCGCGCCGCCTCGGT
Source organism: Burkholderia sp. AW33-5 (assembly GCF_053427615.1). Lineage (NCBI taxonomy): Bacteria > Pseudomonadati > Pseudomonadota > Betaproteobacteria > Burkholderiales > Burkholderiaceae > Burkholderia > Burkholderia sp. AW33-5. Next base: position 4,922 of record NZ_JBSAXA010000023.1, read on the forward strand.
TGCCTTGTTCATGCCCGGATTACCGGCCGTCTCCGTGTCGTCATCCGCACAGAGCACGATGCGCAGCTTAGGATGCTTTTCACGCCAGGCGCGCGCAACGTTCGGCAGGTTGCCGGCGTTCATAGCCGCAGCGACGGGATAGCCCGTCGCTTCGTGAAGTGAGCACGCCGTCGCATAGCCTTCGCAGATCAGAAGCGGTGTCTTGCCATTCGGCTTGACTCCGGCGCTGACCGCGACGAAGCACCCGCTGATTCGGCCGCCTGTCTGGAAGGTCTTGTGACCATCCGCCTGGATGTATTGTGCGGAATGGTGCTCGCCGTCAATGTCCTGCAGCTTGACGACGAGCTGGTCGCGCAGTTGCTTCGCGCCGTAGGGCTTGATCTGCTTCGTGCGGACGTAGGCGTGATCCGCGTGAACGGTCCCGGCCCTCTCCCAGAGATTGCGCGCCTTGGTGGCCGCGTCCACCTGGGTGTGGTGGTGCATTTCGGCCGCGGCAGCCGCTTCGCGCTCGCGTTCAACCCTGCGGCGCTCGCGCTCGTCGGCCGACAGCGGGGTCATCGGCTCGCTTTCGCGGTAGCCATGCTCGATCGCGCGCTTGAACAGACTCGCGATCGTGATGCCGCCCGAGCGAAACGATTTCCAGACCGATTTCGCATCGGCCTCGCTGTAGCTCGACGCCGAACATGACCATTCGTCCCAGAAATCGAATCCGGCTTCGCCGAGCTCGGCCTTGATAGCCATGCCCATCTGGACCCACGTGTCGCGGTCATCCGCCGGCACATGGCTTAGCGCTGCGCGGATGCGTTCTTCTTCTGCAAAAACGCTCATCAGACCTCCTCGAGCGTTGAGGACTGCTCAGGGATCCTTGCGCGACGAGATCTGCCGGCCGCGAGCTTCTCCGTCATCCGAGCACGGCGCACGGATTCCGACTCGCTTCCGATGTATGCGAGCTGCCCAATCACTTTGACCTCGTCGGCGATGCGGTACAGCAGTGTCGCCTGGTCGGCATCTTGGAGCTCGCCGCATTGCGGTTTGCCTTCGAATCCCCGGTCGCGCTCGATCAGACCGCCGAGCGAAGCAATATGGGAGCTGAGTTCCAAAGCCGCGTGCGCTGCCTCGTCGGCAGCTCCAGACAGGTACTGCAGGCCTTCATCAGATGCTGCGGTCGCATCGAAGTGGTCCCAAAGGAAGGCGAGCACGCCTGCTGCATCAGGTTGTCTCTTAGACATGGTGAACCTCCATCTCAGCGATTCTGCCCATCGTCGCTGCATAGCCACTCGCGATCTCTTGCCCGAGATTGGCCAACTGATAGGCATAGCAATCCGACTCCAGCTCACTGCGGATCGCATGGAACATCGCTTCGAGTTGCTCGAGTTGCTGGATGGCGGTCGATGCAAACGGCGCCCCCTGATGTGCTCGGTCCAAGTTAGCCATGCGAGACCTCTCCATGAACGATTGCGGAAGCAATGCGGCGTGCGAACGCGGCATTGAAGGCAGTACGGCGGTCCTCATCGGACGGTGCCGGTGCCAGGCCACTCAACAAATACGCGAAGCGGTGATCACGGAAATCGGCCATGCTCCGCGCAGACTGACCGAGCCAAAGCTCAGCTGCGCGTGATCCGGCACGAACGAAGAGCGGAAATTGCAGGCCGGCGGCAAGGGCGTGTTCAACGGTCGCCGAATCGCGCAGCGATGCGCGGACAATTTCGAGAATTGACGAGTTCATGCGCGCACCCCCGCATTTTTACGGTCGGTGTGGGTGGCAGCTTCGATGCGACGCTTGAACGAGCGTTCGAAAGCCGCGAGGCAATCTGCGTAGGAAGGGATGCGGCCGAGGCCGGCGACAAGATTGTCGAACGTCGACCGACACCATTGGCTCGGGCGCGACGTGGGACGAGTCGCCAGCCAGCTTTCAGCAGCACGGGTGCCGGCAATCGCAAACAGATCCGGGCTAACGGTCAGCGTCGGTTTTGCTTGCCGACCGGTGCGCCAAGCGCTCGGGATAAGGTCAAACGGATCAGCCGACTGGGTGAGGGTATCCGGGATGGCGGCGGCGAACGTGCCGGCGGCGGTTACTCGCTGTCCAGCTCGATCGTCGCGCCAACCTCGCGCATCCGATTCAAGATCCGGTCGAGCGTCTTCGCATCCAGCTCGAGCCGAGCCATCGCGAAGAACAAAATGTGCGGACTGATTTCGCGCGGAGCTTCTCCGCCCGTGTACTTCCGCCATTGACGCCCACCCTGCACGCCGAACAGATCCGCCATCTGCGCGCTGCTGAGCTGCAGGGTTTGCTTCAACTGCTCCAGATCGCTGGGAGTCGGTGGGGTATATCGCATGGGAGATAGGGCGGCCCAAGGCCTCCCAGAACGGGTGCGTCATTTGTCGGATCCTCTCGGCTGTAGTGGGCCGCGCGAGAGCGCAGCCGCTGATGCACAAGATAGGCCCAAAAGCCCTATCCGTCAAGATTGATTTATTGCGATTTGCCATCAGCGCATCCTCGCCGGATCCGTCGCTTGTGCAGCCAAGCGGAGCGCCTGCATGACCTCGCCGACCTGGTCGGGACGAAGCGAGACGCCGGCCCGGCCCGGTTTCCATTCGCCGTGTTCAGCGGCGAACCAGATCCGGAGGTCGATGAGCATGCGGCCGCGGTATTCGCCGACGGTTACGCGAAGACGCTCGGAGTCGGATCGGCGCTGATCAAGGAATACGGACGCGAGCGCCGACTTGTTCTCTGGTAAACGATGCGGCGGGGTGTTACGATCGTCGGACGAGCTTTGATTGTGGCTGACCTGCGGGTTGGCCATTTTTTTTGCGCTCATATCAGGCTGCCTCCAGAGTCAGAAACTTGCGGAGCTCACCGACATTCCAGCGAGTGGAGTGCCCGAACTTCTTTGCGGTGGGAATGAGGCCGGCTGCAACGCGGCGCCACACGGTCGGAACGGAGCAGCCGAACAGACCAGCAACGGAGCGCACATCAACATGTGCGCTATCCGGGAGGGAGTCGAAGGCGGCAAGCGCCTTGGGAATGCATTGAGACATGTATCGCTCCATCGACATGGCGCGACACTGCCCGACTAGTGCCGCGCCGTCGTGATTTGAATTGCGACGGGCGACACCAATACTATGGATGAGAAGCAGATGATGCGAGGAACTGCAGTCCGTCAAACGTGCGCCGGAATCACATAGAGACTGCTAGATTCCGGAGCGTGCCGGGAGCATTAAGAATCCGGATTCATTTCTTGGATTTTCTGTTCCGTTTTGATGTGCTGAGATTGCATCAGGCGCAGAGTGGTCATGCTCATCAGTCTGGTTGCTTCTCTGGCGACGACCTTCCGAACGCGATCTTCGAGCCCGACATCGTACTCAGTAGGGAACAGCGCACGACCCATGACTGTCGCGCTGATTCGGAGATTTCGAGCGGCCGCCCACAATGAGAGGTCGATATATGTCAGTACCCGCATTTCTGACCACAGCTGCAAATCTGTCTTCGTGAAGGAGCGTGCGAGCGGTTCGATTTTTCGATTCGCTCTTGCTTCGGCTAGCCAGGCAAGAAAATGTTCAACGAGCTCATCATCCGGTGCTTCGAGGTCGATCGATGCAACTGCAAACGGGCCGAATTGGTAGTCGTCTCCCAAACACTCCTTCGTCATAGCCCATTCAGGTGTGCTGGTAATGAGCGTGGCTGCTTCGAAGGCTGAATCGGACGCGTCTGGGTTTTCTCGGCCGCTCATGGCATCTATCGCTTCCGTTGCTCGTGAGTAGATGGCTATATATTTGGAAAACGCTGGGTCGCTAAAATATTCTCCGAGACGCAATACATCCAGCGCGGTCATATCACGAACACGTTGTCCTACGGCGGGCGGTGAGCTCGGATTCGCGTCAATTGCCCCTTCGTCAGAATTGCCGTAGTTGAGTTCGGGGTCATTGAAGGCTTCGTCCGTAGCCTCCTGCATCATCGCAATATATTTTGAATCGGTTATGTTGTCGTTAATGCTCGACTGTCGAATGATTCTGTGGAAAATGTTGGTGACCCAATCCCCGAGGTTCCATTGGAAGCAAATATCGTACTGATTGACATTAAGGTTGGTCGGGATGTCTGAGTATTGAGCCCGTTTGACTTTCATCGCTTGCCCTTAGCAACGCCCTATTGGGTAGCCGCGCCAACCGGGTAGGGCACCCGGGTTTCGCCCCGTCGAGCTAGGCGCGGCAAACTGTTACGCCGATCGTTTCATCGACGTCACATTCCATTCGAGTCCACGCATGCGCGTCGTCAGATAAGCAGCCCATAGTTCGAGAGCCTCCCGGCGCTCATCCCAGTACGTGTACTGATCGTAGATACCTTCCACGCCTGGAACCTTGTGGTTCAAGCACATTTCCGATATGTCTCGCGACACCTTGAGCCGGCGCATGTGGCTCTTCATCGTGCTTCGGAGATCGTGAGGTGTGAAACGACGAATCGTGGGCGCGTGATGCTCGATCCAGTAATCGATTGCTTCGCGGATCGCGTCTTTCGATACATGTGTGTCGCCGTCGTGGCGATCGAGGCGATTGCTCAATCGCGCCGGAAGGATGTACTCCGATGCGCCCGCCAGTTCGAGCAGGTGTTTGAACCACTCGATCACGATCGGCGCGAGCGGAATATCCATCTCCGGTCCAGTTTTGCTTTTCGGTACATGCCAGCGCCCTTCGTCGAGGTGTAGATCCCGCCGGAGTGCTGTATATAGCTCAGAGATTCGAACGCCAGTCGCGAGCGCGATCCTGACGGCGTAGAGATTCACGTCGCGCATTTTCGCGTTCAGCAGGACGTGGAGCTCGTTGTCGGTCAGCATCAACCGCTGTTTCACCGCGGGCCGCTTCCCGATGATCGCGTTGAGCTGGATGCCTGCGCATGGATTGGCGACGATGATCTTCTTGCCGGCCGCGTGTTTGAACAGGCCGCGCAGAACGCACCAAAGCGTGAATGTTTCGACCCATCCGAGGTCATGTCGCTCGATCTCGGCCACGATGTCGGCAGGTCCGACAGACTGAACCGACATTGATCCCATGCCGTTCTCGGCGCGCTTGAGGTTGCGGCCATAACTGCGCTGGGTGCTGGCTGCGAATGTACTGAGCACCTTTTCGCGATAATCGCTCGCGAGCTGCCGAACAGTCCAATCCTTCCGTGCTTTGACTTTTCGCACCTCATCGGCTGGATTGATGCCTTCGCTCACTGCGACGCGCCGTTTAGCGGCGGCCGTGCGGGCAGCTGACAGCGACAGATCAGGGTATCGGCCGAGTGTCAGTTCTTGGCGGCGGCCTCCATGCCGAAATCGAAGTACCCATGTAGCGGTGCCGGCCTGGGACAGCGTGAACGTGAGCCCGCCGCCGTCCGATTTGGCTACAGGCTCGCCGGCACGCAGCCATTTGCGAAGCTGTATGTCGGTTAGCTGGTTCGATTCTCGTTTCGCCATGCGAAGCCGACTCCAGAGTATTGGCACTGGCAGCTACCCATCTAGCTACCCGTTTCAGGTGCGTTTCCTTGACGTTGGATGATACGGGAAAATTCTTCGAAAATGAAAAAGCCTTGCTGGGCAAGGCTTTGGTTGGTGCTGGGCGATATGGGGTGATATGAGGCGAACCCTACATCAAAACTATATCGTACTGCTCCTGGCTCAGGTTCGACTCGACCTGCAGCGATACCGGCTTGCCGATGAAGTCGATCAGCATCGCGAGATGCTGCGACTCCTCGTCGAGGAACAGGTCGATCACCTGCTGCGCGGCGATCACGCGGAATTCGCGCGGGTTGAACTGGCGCGACTCGCGCAGGATCTCGCGCAGGATGTCGTAGCACACGGTGCGCGACGTCTTCACCTGGCCCTTGCCCTGGCAGGTCGGGCACGGCTCGCACAGCACGTGCGCGAGCGATTCGCGCGTGCGCTTGCGCGTCATCTCGACGAGCCCGAGCTGCGAGAAGCCGTTGACCGTCACGCGCGTGCGATCGCGCGACAGCGCCTTCTTCAGCTCGGACAGCACCGCGTCGCGATGCTCAGCGTTCTCCATGTCGATGAAGTCGATGATGATGATCCCGCCGAGGTTGCGCAGACGCAGCTGCCGCGCGATCGTGTGCGCGGCCTCGAGGTTGGTCTTGAAGATCGTGTCGTCGAAGTTGCGCGCACCGACGTAGCCGCCGGTGTTCACGTCGATCGTCGTCATCGCCTCGGTCTGGTCGATCATCAGGTAGCCGCCCGACTTCAGGTCGACGCGGCGCGACAGCGCGCGCTGGATCTCCGTCTCGATGTTGTACAGGTCGAACAGCGGCCGCTCGCCGGTGTAGTGATGCAGCTTCGGGCTCACCGCCGGCGTGAACTCGCCCGCGAAGTCCGCGAGGCGCTGGTAGGTCTCGCGCGAATCGACCTGAATGCGCGTCGTGTCGTCGTTCGCGAAATCGCGCAACACGCGCTGCGCGAGATCGAGATCCTGGTACAGCAGGCTCGTCGCCGGCAGCCGCTGCGCTTGCGCGACGATCGTCGCCCAGGTCTTGCGCAGATACGTGACGTCGCCCGCCAGTTCGTCGGAAGTCGCGTCCTCGGCGATCGTGCGCACGATGTAGCCGCCTTTCTCGTCCGGCGGGATCACGGCGGTCAGCCGTGCGCGCACGGCCTCGCGCTCGGCCTCGCTCTCGATCTTCTGCGAGATGCCGATGTGCGGCTCTTGCGGCAGGTACACGAGCGTGCGGCCCGCGATGCTGACCTGCGTCGACAGTCGCGCGCCCTTCGTGCCGATCGGATCCTTGATCACCTGGACCATCAGCGTCTGGCCTTCGAAGACGGTCTTCTCGATCGGCTGGTGCGGCGTGCCCGACTGCGGCTCGCCCGCGAGGCGCGGATGCCAGATGTCCGCGACGTGCAGAAACGCCGCGCGCTCAAGGCCGATGTCGATGAATGCCGACTGCATGCCGGGCAGCACGCGCACGACCTTGCCGAGGTAGATGTTGCCGACCCGCCCGCGCGACAGCGTGCGCTCGACGTGAAGCTCCTGCACCGCGCCTTGCTGGACGAGTGCGACCCGCGTTTCCTGCGGCGTGAGGTTGATCAGGATTTCTTCGTTCATGGTGGGATTCAGAAGTCGACGCGCGCGGCGCGCAGCAGTGCCGCGGTCTCAAAGAGGGGCAGACCCATGATACCCGAATGGGAGCCTTCGATTCGCTCGATGAATTCGGCCGCGCGCCCCTGGATCGCGTAGGCGCCGGCCTTGCCGAACGGTTCGCGGGTGTCGACGTAACGTTCGAACGCCTCGCGCGGCGCGGCCGCGAAGCGCACCGACGAGCGGGACAGCGCGGGCGGCAGCAGTTCGCCGTCGGCGCCGATCACCGCGACCGCGGTCAGCACGTCGTGTTCGCGGCCCGCGAGGCGGGTCAGCATCGCGAGCGCGTCGGCGGCATCGGCCGGCTTGCCGAGGATCGCGCCGTCGATCGTCACGGTGGTGTCCGCAACCAGCACCGGCGCGGGTGCCTTGCCGCTCGCGACGAGGCGCGCACGCGCGGCCTCGGCCTTCGCGACGGTCACGCGCCGGACGTACGCATCGGCGGCTTCGCCGGGCAGTTCGGCTTCGAGCGCCTCGGCGTCCTCGTCGGGACGCGGCAGCAGCAATTCGAAGCGCACGCCGATCTGCTGCAGCAGCTCCTGGCGGCGCGGGCTTTGCGAAGCAAGGTAAAGGGTTGGAAAAAGGGCGGGGGGCGTGCTGGACGGCATGGTGTCGTTATCTCGTTGAGCGCGCGCGCCGCGCGTCCCGAGGACGACGCGTCATGCGCGGTGGTAGGGGTGATTCTGCGTGATGCTCCACGCCCGGTAAAGCTGTTCGGCGAGCAGCACGCGCACCATCCCGTGCGGCAGCGTCATGCTCGAAATGCGCAGCAGCAGGTCGGCGCGCGCCTTGAGTTCCGGATCGAGCCCGTCGGCGCCGCCGATCACGAACGCGACGTCACGGCCGTCCTGCTGCCAGCCGGGCAGCGCCTGCGCGAGCTGCATGGTGGTCCAGTCGCGGCCGCGCTCGTCGAGCGCGACGATGCGCGCGCCCTTCGGCAACGCGGCCTCGATCTTCTGCCGCTCGGCCGCCATCACGCTTTCCGCGCTGCGGCCGCCCGAACGCAGTTCGGGCTTGATCTCACGCAGCTCGATGCGCAGCTCGGGCGGCATGCGCTTCGTGTATTCGTCGAAGCCGGACGCGATCCAGCCGGGCATCTTGTGGCCGACCGCGAGGATGAAAAGCTTCATCGGGACGACTCGCTGCGGGTCAGCGGCGGCGGGCCGCCGTCTTGCGCGCCGGGCGTGCGGGCGCTTCTTCCTCGTCGTCCTCGTCTTCGCCGGCCGTCGCGACGCCGTTCGGGCCCTTGCCGCCGCCGAGCTTCATCCGCACGGGCTTGTCGCCCCAGATTTCCTCGAGGTTGTAGTACTGGCGCAGCGCCGGTTGCAGGATGTGCACGACGGCGTCGCCGCAGTCGACCAGCACCCATTCGCCCGTGTCTTCGCCCTCGGAGCTGACGATGTCGCCGCCGGCTTCCTTGACCTTGTCGCGCACGCTCGACGCGAGCGCCTTGGTCTGGCGGTTCGACGTGCCCGACGCGACGATCACGCGGTCGAACAGTTCGGTCAGGTGGCTGGTGTTGAACACCTTGATGTCTTGCGCCTTGATGTCTTCGAGAGCGTCGACGATCACGCGCTGCAGTTTGCGGATATCCATGGAATCAGGAATGGTAGAGACGATGTTGAAGAATATAGGCCCAGACGGCGGCCGGCACATGCTCGGCCGACGCATCGGGCATTTGCGCGTGACGCGCGATGCATTCGCGCAGGTGCGCACGGATGTCGGTTGCGGCGATATCGAACGCCAGCGTCGTGTCGATCAGCAGATGGCCGGCCGGTGTCGCTTTCAGCACGTCGGCGCCGGCCTGCCGCCGCGCGATTTCCTGCGCGACGGCCGGCGGCGCCGTGCCGAGGTCGAAGCCCGGGCGCGTCGACGCGCACACGTGCGCATAGTCGAACAGCTTGCGCCAGTCGCGCCAGGTGTCGAGCCGCACCAGCTGGTCGGCGCCGATCAGCAGCGACAGCGAAGCGTCGGGGCCGATCCGCTCGCGCCAGCGCGCGAGCGTCTCGACCGTGTAGGTCGGCCCCGCGTGCTCGATCTCGTCGGTCGCGACGGTGATCGTCACGCCGGGCAGGGACAGCGAGCCGGCAGCGGCGCGCGTCATCGCGAGCCGATGCTCGGCGGCCGACACGTCGCGCTTCTGGTAAGGCTGCCCGGCGGGCAGCAGCACGAGGTCGGTCAGCCCGAGCACGTCGGCGAACCGGCGCGCGAGCGCGAGGTGGCCGTCGTGGATCGGATCGAACGTGCCGCCCAGCAGGCCGATGCGACGTGACGGCGTTCGCGGCTGCGGGGCGGGGCGGGCGGTGGTGTTCAGAAAAACGTGTCCTGTTCTTGGGGCGGCGGGGCGCGGCGGGCTCAGACCCAGTCGCGCGGCACGAGGAACTCGCTCAGGCGCGCTTCGGGCGAGCCCGGCTCGGGTTGCCAGTTGTAGCGCCAGTTCGCGACCGGCGGCATCGACATCAGGATCGATTCGGTCCGGCCGCCGCTTTGCAGGCCGAACAGCGTGCCACGGTCGAATACGAGGTTGAATTCCACGTAGCGGCCGCGCCGGTAAGCCTGGAAGTCGCGTTCACGCTCGCCGTACGGCAGCGCGACGCGGCGTTCGACGATCGGCAGATATGCGTTCAGGAACGCGTCGCCGACGCTCTGCATCATCTCGAACGAGCGTTCGAATCCGGGTTCGGCGAAGTCGTCGAAGAAGATCCCGCCGATGCCGCGCGTCTCGTTGCGGTGCTTCAGGAAGAAATACTCGTCGCACCACGTCTTGAAGCGCGGATAGAGCTCGGCGCCGAACGGGTCGAGCGCGTCCTTGCAGGTCTGGTGGAAATGGCGCGCGTCGTCCTCGAACGGATAAACCGGTGTCAGATCCATCCCGCCGCCGAACCAGAAGATCGGCGCCTCGCCGGGCTTCGTCGCGATCAGCATCCGCACGTTCATGTGCACCGTCGGGCAGTACGGATTGCGCGGGTGCAGCACGAGCGACACGCCGAGCGCCTCGAAGCCGCGGCCGGCCAGCTGCGGGCGCGCGGCGCTCGCCGACGGCGGCAGCGCGTCGCCCGCGACGTCGGAAAAACCGATCCCCGCGCGCTCGAACACCCGGCCGCCTTCGAGAATCCGCGTGCAGCCGCCGCCGCGCAGGCGCTCTTCCGGCCCGCGCTGCCACGCATCGGTCGCGAGCGGCGTGCCGTCGAACGCGCCGAGCGCGTCGGCGATGCGTGTCTGCAGGCCCTGGAGGTACGTGCGCACGCGCGCCACGTCGTAGGTCGAATCGGTCATGTCTGAACTGGGTGCCCCCGCGCGAAGCGGGGGCCGTAAAAAAGGCATCTGCCGGGCATTCTATCGAACCCCGGCAGAGGAGGCCGCTTGCGACGGCAAGGCGGCGGTCAGGGCGTCACGCGCTCTTGCGGTTCAGCGCGCGAAAGCCGATGTCGCGGCGGTACTGCATGCCTTCGAAATTGATCTGGTTGATCGTGTCGTACGCATGCTGCTGCGCTTCGCGCACCGAATCGGCGAGACCGACCACACACAGCACGCGGCCGCCCGACGTGACGAGCTTGTCGCCTTCGGCGAGCGTCGTGCCCGCATGGAACGTCACGGCCTGTTCGGTCTCGGCCGGGATTCCGTTGATGCGGTCGCCCTTGCGCGGCGCGTCCGGATAGCCGTGCGCGGCCAGCACGACGCCGAGCGCGGTGCGGCGGTCCCAGTCGAGCTCGACCGTGTCGAGCGTGCCCGCGATCGCCTGTTCGACGACCTTCGAGAAATCGCTTTTCAGGCGCGCCATGATCGGCTGCGTCTCCGGGTCGCCCATCCGGCAGTTGAACTCGAGCGTGCGCGGATTGCCTTCCTTGTCGATCATCAGGCCCGCATACAGGAAGCCCGTGAAGCGGATGCCGTCCTTCTCCATCCCGCGCACCGTCGGCATGATGATTTCGCGCATCACGCGTGCGTGCATCTGCGGCGTGACGATCGGCGCGGGCGAGTAGGCGCCCATGCCGCCCGTGTTCGGGCCGCGGTCCTCGTCGAGCAGGCGCTTGTGGTCCTGGCTGGAAGCCAGCGCCAGCGCGTGCTTGCCGTCGACCATCACGATGAAGCTCGCTTCCTCGCCGTCGAGGAATTCCTCGATCACGACGCGCGCGCCGGCGTCGCCGAGCTTGTTGCCAGACAGCATCATGTCGACCGCGGCATGCGCTTCTTCCAGCGACATCGCGACGACGACACCCTTGCCGGCCGCGAGGCCGTCGGCCTTCACGACGATCGGCGCACCCTTCGCGTCGATGTACGCGTGCGCGGCGGCGGTGTCGGAGAAGGTTTCGTAGTCGGCGGTCGGAATGCCGTGGCGCTTCATGAACGCCTTCGCGAAATCCTTCGAGCTTTCGAGCTGCGCGGCTTCGCGGGTCGGGCCGAACACCTTCAGGCCGCGTGCGCGGAACAGGTTGACGATGCCGGCCGCGAGCGGTGCTTCCGGGCCGACGAGCGTGAAGGCGACGCCTTCGCTTTCCGCGAAATCGGCGAGTGCGTCGAGCGACGTGATGTCGACGTTCTTCAGACGCTCGTCCTGCGCCGTGCCGCCATTGCCGGGCGCGACGTAGACCATCTGGACACGCGGCGACTGCGCGAGCTTCCACGCCAGCGCATGTTCGCGGCCGCCGGAACCGACGACGAGTAGTTTCATGGGATTCCCCGCAGACTAGAAAACAGGGCGGCCGGCACGCTCAGGCGCGCCGGCCGCGAAATCGGTCGGGCCGCCGTCGCGACGATGCGCACGGCGGCCGGCATCTCATTCCTCGACGATGACGGCGTTCGTATACACCTCCTGCACGTCGTCGAGGTTCTCGAGCGCGTCCAGGAGTTTCTGCATCTTCGCCGCATCGTCGCCGGTGAATTCGACTTCGTTCTGCGGCTTCATCGTCACTTCGGCGAGTTCGGCCTTGAAGCCCGCGGCTTCGAGCGCGTCCTTCACCGCCGAGAAGGCCTGCCAGTCGCACAGCACTTCGATCGAGCCGTCGTCGTTCGTGCTGACGTCGTCCGCGCCGGCTTCGAGCGCCGCTTCCATCAGCGCGTCTTCCGACGTGCCGGGCGCGAACAGGAACTGGCCGACGTGATCGAACATGAACGCGACCGAACCGTCGGTGCCCATGTTGCCGCCGAACTTCGAGAATGCATGACGGACTTCCGCGACCGTGCGGGTGCGGTTGTCGGTCAGCGTGTCGACGATGATCGCCGCGCCGCTGATGCCGTAGCCTTCGTAACGGATTTCTTCGTAGTTCGCGCCGTCCGCGCCGCCGACGCCGCGGTCGATCGCGCGCTTGACGTTGTCCTTCGGCATGTTCGCGTCGGCTGCCTTGTCGACCGCGAGACGCAGACGCGGGTTAGAGCTGGCGTCGCCGCCGCCGAGGCGGGCCGCGACCTGGATTTCCTTGATCAGGCGGGTCCAGATCTTGCCGCGCTTCGCGTCGGCCGCTGCCTTCTTATGCTTGATGTTGGCCCATTTCGAATGACCAGCCATACCTTTCTCCGTGCCCGGGCGCGCTGCGCGGGCGATTGTGCCAATGTGTCGTTGAATCGGCGGCCGTCTGGGCGGGCGTGATGCCGCGGGGCCGCGCGTGTCGAGTGGAACGTGATTTTATCACGCGGCGACCGTCGCTTCGGGGCCGCCGTGCATGGCCGAACGGCCGGGCGGGCCGCTCGGTTCGCCGGGCCGCGCGGCCCGGCGGCGGCGTGCGTCAGTTCTTGGTGCCGAACAGGCGGTCGCCCGCGTCGCCCAGGCCCGGCACGATGTACGCGTGCTCGTTCAGGTGCGAGTCGAGCGACGCGACGAACAGCTTCACGTCCGGATGCGCGTCCTGGAACACCTGCACGCCCTCGGGCGCGGCGACCAGCGCGACGAACATGATGTTCGCGGCCGGCACGTTGCGGCGCTTGAGCACGTCGACCGCGTGCACGGCCGAATAGCCGGTCGCGACCATCGGGTCGCACAGGATGAAGATGCGATCCTCGAGATCGGGCAGGCGCACCAGGTATTCGACCGGGCGGTGATCCTCGGCGCGGTAGACGCCGATGTGGCCGACGCGCGCGGACGGCACCAGGTCGAGCAGGCCGTCCGACATCCCGATGCCGGCGCGCAGCACGGGCACGATCGCGAGCTTCTTGCCCGCGATCACCGGCGCGTCGACCGCCACGAGCGGGGTTTCGACCCGCTTGGTCGTGATCGGGAGGTTGCGGGTGATCTCGTAGCCCATCAGCAGCGTGATCTCGCGCAGCAGTTCGCGGAACGTGCGCGTCGACGTGTCCTTGTCGCGCATGTGGGTCAGCTTGTGCTGGATCAGCGGATGATCGGTGATGAAGAGATTCGGGAAACGGCTGTCCTGTTTCATGACGGGGTGCCTTGGCGGCAAAAGGGGATCGGGGGCGGCGATGGCGCCACGCCGGCCGCCGCTTATGGCCGCAATTTTACCAAGGCGCGCCACGTGATCCGGATATTATCGACGTCTCACGACAATCCGCGCGCCGTGTCCGGCCGTTCGCGCCCGTTCGCCCGTCCGGCGATGCGGCCGGGCCGCGCCGGCGCGCGTCGCCATAAGGGAATCGACGATGGATCTCGGCATCGCAGGAAAGACCGCGCTCGTGTGCGCGGCGAGCAAGGGGCTCGGACGCGGCTGCGCGGAAGCGCTGGCCGCCGAGGGCGTGAATCTCGTGATCGTCGCGCGCACGCGCGACACGCTGGAGGAAACCGCGGAGGAGATCCGCGCCGGGTCGAACGTGTCGATCGCCGCCGTCGCCTGCGACATCACGACGCCCGACGGCCGCGCGGCCGCGCTCGCCGCCTGCCCGCAGCCGGACATTCTCGTGACGAATGCCGGCGGGCCGCCGCCCGGCGACTTCCGCGATTTCTCGCACGACGACTGGATCCGCGCGCTGGAGTCGAACATGCTGACGCCGATCGAGCTGATTCGCGCGACCGTCGACGGGATGATCGGGCGCGGTTTCGGCCGGATCGTCAACATCACGAGTTCGGCCGTGAAGGCGCCGATCGACGTGCTCGCGCTGTCGAACGGCGCGCGCTCGGGGCTGACCGGCTTCGTCGCGGGGCTGTCGCGCAAGGTCGCGGGGCAGGGCGTGACGATCAATAACCTGCTGCCCGGGCTGTTCGACACCGACCGGATCGCGACGACGCTCGCGGCGTCGGCGAAGGCGCAGGGCGTGACGGTCGACGAGATGCGCGCGCGGCGCGCGAAGGAAATCCCGGCCGGGCGCCTCGGCACGCGTGCCGAATTCGGCGCGGCGTGCGCGTTCCTCTGCAGCGTGCACGCCGGCTACATCACAGGGCAGAACTGGCTGCTCGACGGCGGCGCGTATCCGGGCACGTTCTGACGCGCGCACCGCCATTCACGCATACGACAACAATCGACCCACGAAGGAAACGGAGATGAGCAAACCCCGCATCGCATTGATCGCGCACGACGCGAAGAAGGACGAGATCGTCGCGCTCGCGGGCCAGTACCGCGAGACGCTCGCGCAATGCAGGCTGGTCGGAACGGGCACGACGGGCGGCCGCATCGCCGCCGCGCACGGGCTCGAGGTCGAGCGCAAGCTGTCGGGGCCGCTCGGCGGAGACCTGCAGATCGGGGCGGAACTGGCCGAAGGCCGCGTCGACATCGTCGTGTTCCTGCGCGACCCGATGACCGCGCAGCCGCACGATCCGGACATCACCGCGCTGGTGCGCGCGTGCGACGTGCACGACGTGCCGGTCGCGACGAACGTGGCGACCGCGCGGATGCTGCTCGACGATCTGGCGCGCAACATGCAGGACGTTTGCTAGTCGGCCGCCGGCCAGATGCCCTTGCTGACGGCAGGGCCATGCACGCCCGGCCGTGACGCGCGAGAATCGGGCGTCGCGACGCACACCGCCGCCGGTCCCGTACCGATCGGCACCGGAGGGCGTCGGCGACCCGAACATCCCCTGACCGATTCAGAAACGAGGAGCGAAACGATGCCGAAAGCAATCCGATACGACCAGCCGGGCGGCCCGGACGTGATGAAGTGGGTCGATGTCGAGGTCGGCGAGCCGAAGGCGGGCGAAGTCCGGATCCGGCAGCATGCGGTCGGGCTCAACTACATCGACGTGTATTTCCGCACCGGCCTCTATCCGCAGCCGCTGCCCGGCGGCCTCGGGATGGAGGCGGCGGGCGAGGTGACGGCCGTCGGCGAGGGCGTGACCGCGCTCAAGGCGGGCGATCGCGTCGCCTACGTCGGGCAGCCGCCGGGCGCGTATGCGCAGGAGCGCGTGATGCCGGCCGACCGGCTCGTGAAACTGCCCGACGGGATCAGCTACGACGACGCGGCGTCGGTGATGCTGCAGGGACTGACCGCGCACTACCTGCTGCGCCGCACGTACCCGGTGAAGGCCGGTGACACGATCCTGATCCACGCGGCGGCCGGCGGTGTCGGCCTGCTCGTGTGCCAGTGGGCGAAGGCGCTCGGCGCGACCGTGATCGGGACGGTCGGCTCCGACGAGAAGGCCGCACTCGCGAAGGCGCACGGCTGCGATTATCCGATCGTCTATACGCGCGAGAACTTCACGCAGCGCGTGAAGGAGATCACGAACGGCGCGGGTGTGCCGGTCGTCTACGACTCGATCGGCAAGGACACCTACATCGGTTCGCTCGACTGCCTCGCGCCGCTCGGGTTTTTCGTCAGCTTCGGCAATGCATCGGGCCCGCTGCCGGCGATCGACTCGAAGGAGTTCTCGTCGCGCGGCTCGCTGTTCTTCACGCGGCCGACGCTGTTCTCGTACATCGCGAAGCGTGCGGATCTCGAATCCGCGACCGCCGAGCTGTTCGACGTGATCCTGTCGGGCAAGGTGAAGACGAGCATCAACCAGCGCTATCCGCTCGCGGAAGTCGGCCGCGCGCATGCCGACCTCGAGTCGCGCAAGACGACCGGCTCGACGATCCTCGTCCCCTGACCCATCCCTTCGTGCCGGCGCCACACCGGCACGCACCGCGACGGGCGGCGCTGGCCGCCGCCCGCTCCGTCTTCGTCCCGCCCGCCGTTTCCCGCCGCACGCGTTTACGGGTTTTTTATACCGGCCCGATCAGCTTTGACCCGACCTTTACGCGCGATCCCATAAGGTTCTAGTCGTCCGATTTCGACGACGGAGAACACAAAAATGGATGGGGTTTTCATCGGCGCACTGGTGTTGTTCACCGCGCTGATCCTCGGTTTGCTTGCCGGTTGCGAGAAGCTCGTGCAATACGGTCGCGGGGGGCGCGCATGACCTGGATGCTTTGGCTCGCGGGTGCCTCGACGGCCCTGCTGTTCGCGTATCTCGTCTTTGCGCTGCTGCGCGCGGAGGACATCGAATGAACGCGAACAATCTGTTGCAGATACTGCTGTTCATCGTCGTGCTGCTCGCGGCGGCCGTGCCGGTCGCGCGCTACCTCACGGGCGTGATGGACGGCAGTTCGCGTGTCGTGCGCGTGTTCGGGCCGCTCGAGCGCGCGCTGTACCGCATCGCCGGCGTCGACGCCGGCACCGAAATGAACTGGAAGCAGTATGCGATCGCCACGATCGCGTTCAACGCGCTCGGCGCGCTGTTCCTGTACGGCCTGCTGCGCCTGCAGGGGTTCCTGCCCGGCAATCCGCAGCAATTCGGCGCGATGACGGCCGACGGTGCGTTCAACACGGCCGTCAGCTTCGTCACCAACACCAACTGGCAGGACTACACGCCCGAGCAGACCGTCAGCTACCTGACGCAGATGCTCGGCCTGACCGTGCAGAACTTCCTGTCGGCGGCAACGGGCATCGTCGTCGTGATCGCGCTGATCCGCGGCTTCGCGCGTCATACCGCGCAGACGATCGGCAACTTCTGGGTCGACCTCACGCGCGTGACGCTGTATGTGCTCGTGCCGATGGCCGCGCTCGTCGCCGCGCTGCTGATGAGCCAGGGCGTGATCCAGAACATGAAGGCGTACCAGGACGTGCCGGTGCTGCAGGCGAGCACCTACGCGGCGCCGAAGCTCGATGCGCAGGGCAACCCGGTCAAGGACGACAAGGGCAACCCGGTGACGGTGCCCACGCCGCTCGTGAAGCAGACGCTCGCGATGGGCCCGGTCGCGTCGCAGGAAGCGATCAAGATGCTCGGCACCAACGGCGGCGGCTTCTTCAACGCGAACTCGTCGCACCCGTACGAGAACCCGACGCCGTTCGCGAACTTCCTGCAGATCTTCTCGATCCTGATCATCCCGGCCGCGCTGGCCCTCGTGTTCGGCCGGATGATCGGCGACCGCCGGCAAGGCATCGCGGTGCTCGCGGCGATGACGGTCGCGTTCGTGATCGCGATCGGCGTCGAGGTGAGCGCCGAGCAGGCCGGCAACCCGACGCTCGCCGCGCTGCACGTCGACCAGTCGACGAGCGCGCTGCAACCGGGCGGCAACATGGAAGGCAAGGAAACGCGCTTCGGCATCGCGCAGACCGGCATCTTCACGGTCGCGACGACGGCCGCGTCGTGCGGCGCGGTCGACACGATGCACGATTCGCTGACGCCGCTCGGCGGTCTCGTGCCGATGCTGCTGATGCAGCTCGGCGAGGTGATCTACGGCGGCGTCGGTTCCGGCCTCTACGGGATGCTCGTGTTCGCGCTGCTCGCAGTGTTCGTCGCGGGCCTGATGATCGGCCGCACGCCGGAATACGTCGGCAAGAAGATCGAGTCGTACGAGATGAAGATGGTGTCGATCGTCGTGCTGCTCACGCCGCTGCTCGTGCTGCTCGGCACGTCGATCGCGGTGCTCGCCGATGCGGGCAAGGCCGGCATCGCGAATCCGGGCCCGCACGGCTTCTCGGAAATCCTGTACGCGTTCAGCTCGGCCGCGAACAACAACGGCAGCGCGTTCGCTGGCCTGACGGTCGGCACGCCGTTCTACAACTGGATGACCGCGATCGCGATGTGGTTCGGCCGCTTCGGCACGATCGTGCCGGTGCTGGCGATCGCCGGCTCGCTCGCCGCGAAGAAGCGCATCGCGGCGACGAGCGGCACGCTGCCGACGCACGGCCCGCTGTTCGTCGTGCTGCTGCTCGGCACCGTGATGCTGGTGGGCGCGCTGACCTACGTGCCGGCGCTCGCGCTCGGCCCGGGCGTCGAGCATCTGATGATGTGGCTGGGCGCGTGATGCGCGCCCGCATGGCGACACCCTGCAAAGACTGAAGAGATTGAAGAGATCGCAATGACTCAACATTCCGCAACACGGTCCATGTTCGATCCGGCGCTGCTGCGTCCGGCGATCGTGGATTCGTTCAAGAAACTCACGCCGCGCACGCAGTTCCGCAACCCGGTGATGTTCTGCGTGTACGTCGGCAGCATCCTGACCACGATCCTGTGGATCGCGGCGCTCGTCGGCCAGGCCGAGGCGCCGGCGGGCTTCATCCTCGCGATCGCGCTGTGGCTGTGGTTCACGGTGCTGTTCGCGAACTTCGCCGAAGCGCTCGCCGAAGGGCGCTCGAAGGCGCAGGCCGCATCGCTGCGCAGCGCGAAGAAGGACGTGATGGCGAAGAAGCTCAACGAGCCGCATCCGAAGTCGCCGATCCGGATCATGACCGCGTCCGACCTGCGCAAGGGCGACGTCGTGCTGGTCGAGGCCGGCGACGTGATCCCGGCCGACGGCGAAGTCGTCGAGGGCGTCGCATCGGTCGACGAATCCGCGATCACCGGCGAATCCGCGCCGGTGATCCGCGAATCCGGCGGCGACTTCTCGTCGGTGACGGGCGGCACGCGCGTGCTGTCCGACTGGATCGTCGTGAAGGTCACGGCGAACCCGGGCGAGGCGTTCCTCGACCGGATGATCGCGATGGTCGAAGGCGCGAAGCGCAAGAAGACGCCGAACGAGGTCGCGCTGACGATCCTGCTCGTCGCGCTGACGATCGTGATGCTGCTCGCGACCGCGACGCTGCTGCCGTTCTCGATGTTCGCGGTCGACGCGATGAAGGCCGGGCACGTGGTGACGATCACCGTGCTCGTCGCGCTGCTCGTGTGCCTGATCCCGACGACGATCGGCGGGCTGCTGTCCGCGATCGGCGTGGCCGGGATGAGCCGGATGATGCAGGCGAACGTGATCGCGACGTCGGGCCGCGCGGTGGAAGCGGCCGGCGACGTCGACGTGCTGCTGCTCGACAAGACCGGCACGATCACGCTCGGCAACCGCCAGGCGTCGATGTTCGTGCCCGCGCCGGGCGTGACCGAGGAAGCGCTGGCCGACGCCGCGCAGCTGTCGTCGCTCGCCGACGAAACGCCGGAGGGCCGCAGCATCGTCGTGCTCGCGAAGGAACGCTTCAACATCCGCCAGCGCGACATGGCGCAACTGCATGCGACGTTCCTCGGCTTCTCCGCGCAGACGCGGATGAGCGGCGTCGATCTGCCCGGCCGTGAAATCCGCAAGGGCGCGGCCGATGCGATCCGCCGCTACGTCGAGACGCACGGCAGCCGCTTTCCGGACGAAGTGCGCCGCGCGGTCGACGACGTCGCGCGCCGCGGCAGCACGCCGCTCGTCGTGGCCGACCTGCATGACGGCGCGGCGCGCGTGCTCGGCGTGATCGAGCTGAAGGACATCGTGAAGGGCGGCATCAAGGAGCGCTTCGCGGAGCTGCGCAAGATGGGCATCAAGACCGTGATGGTGACGGGCGACAACCGGCTCACCGCCGCGGCGATCGCGGCGGAAGCGGGCGTCGACGATTTCCTCGCGGAAGCGACGCCGGAAACCAAGCTCGCGACGATCCGCGAGCACCAGGCGGCGGGGCGTCTCGTCGCGATGACGGGCGACGGCACCAACGACGCGCCGGCGCTCGCGCAGGCCGACGTGGCGGTGGCGATGAACACCGGCACGCAGGCGGCGAAGGAAGCCGGCAACATGGTCGACCTCGACTCGAACCCGACGAAGCTGATCGAGATCGTCGAGATCGGCAAGCAGATGCTGATGACGCGCGGCTCGCTGACGACCTTCTCGATCGCGAACGACATCGCGAAATACTTCGCGATCATCCCGGCCGCGTTCGTGACGACGTACCCGCAGCTGCGCGTGCTCGACATCATGCATCTGACGTCGCCGGCGTCGGCGATCCTGTCGGCGGTGATCTTCAACGCGCTGATCATCGTCGCGCTGATCCCGCTCGCGCTGAAGGGCGTCACCTACCGGCCGCTCGGCGCCGCGTCGCTGCTGCGCCGCAACCTGCTGGTGTACGGCCTCGGCGGCGTGCTGCTGCCGTTCCCGTTCATCAAGCTGATCGACATGACGCTCGCCGCGCTCGGCTGGGCCTGATGCGCCGTACCTGAAGGAAGAACCATCATGAAATCGTTGATTCGCCCGCTCGTCGTCATCTTCGTCGTACTGACCGTCGTGACGGGGCTCGCCTACCCGGCCGTGATGACCGTGTTCGGCCAGGCAGTGTTCCCGTCGCAGGCGAACGGTAGCCTGATCGAGAAGGACGGCAAGGCGGTCGGCTCCGCGCTGATCGGCCAGCCGTTCGATGCGCCGAAGTATTTCTGGGGCCGGCTGTCGGCCACGTCGCCGATGCCGTACAACGCGACGGGCTCCGGCGGCTCGAACCTCGGCCCGCTGAACCCGTCGCTCGCCGACCAGGTGAAGGCGCGCATCGCCGCGCTGCGCGACGCGGGCACCGACATGTCGAAGCCCGTGCCCGTCGACCTCGTGACGGCGTCGGCGAGCGGCCTCGATCCGGAGATCACGCCGGCCGCCGCCGCGTACCAGGTCGAGCGGGTCGCGAAGGCGCGCAACCTGACGGCCGATGCGGTCGCGCAGCTCGTCGCCGCGAACACGGGCGGCCGCCAGTTCGGCGTGCTCGGCGAGCCGCGCGTGAACGTGCTGAAGCTGAACCTCGCGCTCGACGCGGCGCAGGCCGCGCACTGAGCGTGTGCGACAACCGGCGTCCGGCGCGGCCCGATCCGCGCCGGACGCGCCTTTCCGACGGCGCATGCGCCGTCTTTGCCTTTTGCGGCGATTTGGAACAACAATGACGGTACTCGTTCGCAATCCCGCGCTTCGCCTTCCCGACGCATGAACCGCCCCGATCCCGACCAACTCCTCGACAAGCTGCAGCGCGACGAAGAAAAGCAGCGGCGCGGCCAGCTCAAGATCTTCTTCGGCGCGTCCGCGGGCGTCGGCAAGACCTACGCGATGCTGCAGGCCGCGCGCCAGCGCAAGCAGGATGGTGTCGACGTCGTCGTCGGCATCGTCGAGACCCACGGCCGCAGCGAAACCGCCGCGCTGCTCGACGGCCTCGACGTGCTGCCGCTCGCGCGCATCGACTATCGCGGCCGCACGCTCGCCGAATTCGATCTCGACGGCGCGCTCGCGCGTGCGCCGCAACTGATCCTCGTCGACGAGCTCGCGCATTCGAACGTGCAGGGCGCGCGTCACCTGAAGCGCTGGCAGGACGTCTACGAACTGCTCGACGCGGGCATCGACGTGTACACCACGGTCAACGTCCAGCATCTCGAAAGCCTGAACGACGTGGTCGGCGCGATCACCGGCATCCGCGTGTGGGAGACCGTGCCCGATCGCGTGTTCGACGCGGCCGACGAGGTCACGCTGGTCGACCTGCCGGCCGAGGAACTGCTCGCGCGGATGCGCGACGGCAAGGTCTATCTCGCGCAGCAGGCCGAGCGCGCGGTGCGCAACTTCTTCCGCAAGGGCAACCTGATCGCGCTGCGCGAACTGGCGTTGCGGCGCACGGCCGACCGCGTCGACGCGCAGATGCGCGAATACCGCGCCGACCGTTCGATCCAGCGCATCTGGCAGGCGCGCGAGCGGCTGCTCGTGTGCGTCGGGCCGGGGCCCGAGGCGCCGACGCTCGTGCGCGCCGCCGCGCGGCTCGCCGCGAGCCTGAAGGCCGACTGGATCGCCGTCTACGTGGAGACGCCGCGCCTGCAGCGGCTGCCCGACGCGCGGCGGCAGCGCACGCTCGACGCGCTGAAACTCGCGGCCGAGCTCGGCGCGGAGACGGCCACGCTCGCCGGCGACGACGCGGTCGCCGCGCTGATCGGCTACGCGAAGGTGCGCAACGTGTCGAAGCTCGTCGCGGGCGGCTCGCCGAAGGTCGGGCTCGCGCGCCGCTTCGCGCGGCCGTTCGGCGAAAAGCTCGCCGAGCGCGCGGGCGATGTCGACCTGATGCTGATCCGTGCGTCGGCGAGCGACGAAGTGCGCGCGACGCCGCTCGACGCGCGCGCGCGCGACTGGCGCGACACGTTCGCGCAATTCGGCATGCGGCGTTCGCCGCCGCGCCACTACCTGTACGCGGCCGCGATCTGCGCGGCGATCACCGGCGTCGCGAGCATCGTGTCCGAGCGGCTCGACCTGACGAACCTCGTGATGCTGTACCTGCTCGGCGTCGTGTTTTCGGCCGTGCGGCTCGGCCGCGGCCCGGGCGTGCTGCAGTCGTTCCTGTCGGTCGCTGCGTTCGATTTCTTCTTCGTGCCGCCGCGCATGTCGTTTTCGGTCAGCGACACGCAGTACCTGCTGACCTTCTTCGGGATGCTGCTGACGTCGCTCGTGATCAGCCACCTGACGTCGACGCTGACGCGCCAGGCGAGCATCGCGCAGCGTCGCGAGCGCCGCACCGGCGCGATCTACGCGATGGCGCGTGAACTCGGCGCGGCGTTGACGACCGAGCAGATCGTCGAGATCGGCAGCCGCCACGTGGGCGAGGTGTTCCGCGCGCGCGTGGCGTTCCTGCTGCCCGACAGCGCGGACCAGGTGCGGCAGAAGATCGAGGAGCCCGATGCGGTCGTCACGCTGACGGGCGCGGATCTCGACAGCGACGTCGGCCAGTGGGTGTACGACCAGCAGAAGCCGGCCGGCCGCGGCACCGACACGCTGCCCGCGACCGCCGCGCTGTACCTGCCGCTGAAGGCGCCGATGCGCACGCGCGGCGTGCTCGCGGTCGCGTCGCGCGACCCGCGGGAGCTCGAGGTGCCCGAGCAGTTGCGGATGCTCGATGCGTTCGCCGCGCAGATCGCGCTCGCGCTCGAGCGCGTGCACTACGTCGAGATCGCGCGCGACGCGCTCGTCAACATGGAGTCCGAGCGGCTGCGCAACTCGCTGCTGTCGGCGATCTCGCACGACCTGCGCACGCCGCTCACGACGATCGTCGGTTTTTCGTCGATGCTCGCGAACGGACGCGCGGCCGCGCAGGACGGCGACGCCGCGGCGGCCGAGCGCTTCGCGCAGCGCGAGGGCGAGCTGGTCGATGCGATCCACGACGAGGCGCTGCGGATGACGGGCATCGTCACGAACCTGCTCGACATGGCGCGGCTGCAGGCCGGCAGCCTGCAGCTCAAGCGCCAGTGGTCGCTGCTCGAGGAAACCGTCGGCGCCGCGCTCGCCGCGTGCAAGCGGGTGCTCGCGCGGCATCCCGCGCGCGTGGCGCTGCCGGCCGACCTGCCGCTCCTGCAGATGGACGCGGTGCTGATGGAGCGGCTGTTCACCAACCTGTTCGAGAACGCGGCGAAGTACACGCCGCCCGATACGTCGATCGAGATCGGCGCCGAGCGCGTGACCGACGACGGCCAGCCGTTCGTGCGCGTGCACGTCGACGATCACGGCCCGGGCCTGCCGGCCGGCATGGAAACGCGGATCTTCGACAAGTTCACGCGCGGCGAGAAGGAATCGGCGACGCCGGGCATCGGGCTCGGCCTCGCGATCTGCCGCGCGATAGTCGAGGCGCACGGCGGTAAAATCGGCGCGCTCAACCGTACCGCGCCCGACGGCCGCGTGACGGGCGCGCGCTTCTGGTTCACGCTGCCGGTCGACACGCCGCCGGCCGTGCCTGCCGTACCCGACGACGAAATCGACGTGCCCGGCGCATCGTCCCCCTCCGAGCCATTGCCAGACCATGAGTGAACCGAGCCTGACCGTCGTCCTGATCGAGGACGAGAAACAGATCCGCCGCTTCGTGCGCGCCGCGCTCGAAGAGGAGGACATCGCCGTGTTCGAGGCGGAGACGGGCAAGCAGGGGCTGATCGACGCGGCGACCCGCAAGCCCGATCTCGTGATCGTCGATCTCGGCCTGCCCGACACCGACGGCCTCGACGTGATCCGCGAGCTGCGCGGCTGGTCCGAGGTGCCGGTGATCGTGCTGTCCGCGCGCACGCAGGAAGAGGAGAAGGTCGCCGCGCTCGACGCGGGCGCCGACGACTACCTGACCAAGCCGTTCGGCGTGTCCGAGCTGCGCGCGCGGATCCGTGCGCAACTGCGCCGGCGCAACCAGGGCGGCGCGAACGAATCGCCGAAGGTGGGCTTCGGCGGCGTGACCGTCGATCTCGCGCTGCGCCAGGTGTGGCGCGACGGCGAGATCGTGCACCTGACGCCGCTCGAATACCGGCTGCTCGCGACGCTCGTGCGGCATGCGGGGCGCGTGCTCACGCACCGTCAACTGTTGCGGGACGTCTGGGGGCCGTCGCACGTCGAGAGCCATCACTATCTGCGGATCTACATGGCGCACCTGCGCCAGAAGCTCGAGCGCGATCCCGCGCAGCCCGAGCACATCGTCACCGAGACGGGTGTCGGCTATCGGCTCGTCGGCGCTGCGTGACGGCCGCGGCATGCCGCGTGACGTGATCTGAATGCAAGGCCGTCGCGCCGGTGAAGTTGCATCGGCGCGACATTGCCGCCGCATGCGCCGGCCGTGCACACCGGCCACGGATTCCCCGCTATGCTGACCGTTCCGCGAACGAAACCGAGGAGCGTGCCATGTCCGTCCGTCTCGTCGTCATCAGTGCGCTGGCGCTTGCCGCGTCCGGCGCGTTCGCGCAGCCGCTGCCGCCCGGGCAGCAGCCTTCGGCGCCGCAGCAGGCGCTCGCCAATCCCGCGTCGGTCAATTGCGAAAAGCTCGGCGGCCGCCACGTGATCCGCAACCTGCCGAGCGGGCAGGTCGGCATGTGCGTGTTCAAGGACGGCCGCGTGTGCGACGAATGGGCGTTGTACCGCGACGACCGCTGCATCGGCGGTGGCGGCGCCAAGCGCGTGTCGAACTGAGGCCGGACGCGGCAGGGCGGGCGTGGCCGCGCCAGGCGTCGGCCCGATCTCCGTTCGCGCCCGGCACCGGTGCATCCGGCATGCCCCGTAAGCCTCTTGTTATACTCGGCGCCGCCCGGGGACGACCCCGGGTCATTCGCTTCAACGGGGACGGCCCCATCCGATCCGGAGTACGTCGAGATGGCGTGGGTATTGTTGTTGATTGCCGGTTTGCTGGAAGTGGCCTGGGCGGCCGGCATGAAATCGTCCGAGGGTTTCACGAAGCTCGGACCGTCGGTGTTTACGATCGTGACGGCGCTTGCCAGCTTCGGGCTGCTCGCGGTCGCGATGCGCCAGTTGCCGCTCGGCACCGCGTATGCGGTGTGGACGGGCATCGGCGCGGTCGGCGCGTTCGTGTTCGGGATCGTGATGATGGGCGAGGCGCTCACCGCCGCCCGCGTCGCGAGCGCGTCGCTGATCGTGCTCGGGCTGGTCGGCCTGAAGCTGTCGTCGGCCGCCTGACGCCGCCGCGCCGGGCGCCGGCCGGCGCCGGTGCCCGGCCGTGACGCACTGCGGAATTGCGCCGGCCCTCGTGCCAGCCTGTCTATAATGGAACGCATTCGGGCCTGAATGTCGCCGCGCCGCGCTCGGCAGCGGCGCCGGTCGCCACGCGCCGCGCGGCCGGTCGTACCGGCTCGATCCGATCAATCGGCAAAGCGCACGGAAAAGTGCAAGGAGAGGGCCATGATCGAAGCCATTTCGCTCGGCGCGGGGCTCGCGTGGGCGAGCGGGCTGCGCCTTTACCTGACGGTGCTGATCGCCGGCGTGCTCGCGCGGGTCGGCTGGCTCCATCTGCCGGACACGCTCGCGGTCCTGACGTCGCCGTGGGTCATCGGCGCCGCCGCCGTGCTCGCCGTCACCGAATTCCTTGCCGACAAGATTCCCGCGTTCGATTCGCTGTGGGACGCGGTGCACACCTTCATCCGCATTCCGGCCGGCGCGGTGCTGGCCGCCGGTGCGCTCGGCCATGCCGACCCGACCGTGCTCGCGGTCGCCGGGCTGGCTGGCGGTTCGCTCGCCGGTGCCGCCCACGTCGCGAAGGCCGGCACGCGCGCGCTGATCAACCTGTCTCCCGAGCCGATCTCGAACTGGGTCGCGTCGTCCACCGAGGACGGCCTCGTGTTCGGCGGCCTCGCACTCGCATTCTTCGTTCCGCTCGCGTTTCTCGTCCTGCTCGCGGCGTTCATCGCGGCGTCGGCCTGGGCGCTGCCGCGCCTGTGGCGCGGCGTGTCGGGCGGCTTTCGCGGGATGGCGAACCACATGGTGTCGCGGCTCAACTCGATCGGGGGCAAGCGCGATTGAAGGCGCCGTCCCCCGTCGAGCGGCAGCACGCTGACCCGTCGCCGGCCGGGCGGCCCGGCCATGCCGGCCGCTTCGGCTGGCACGACCTGATCCGCCAGGCCGCGCGGATGACCGCGCGCGACTGGCGCGCCGGCGAACTGACGCTGCTCGTGCTGGCGCTGGTGCTCGCGGTCGCCGCGCTGACGAGCGTCGGCTTCCTCGCCGACCGGCTGCGTCAGGGGCTCGAGCGCGACGCGCGCCAGATGCTCGGCGCCGATTTCGTCGTGCGCGCCGACCATCCCGTCGATCCGTCGTTCGACCGCGAGGCGCGCGCGCTCGGGCTGCGCACCGCGACGACCGCGATCTTCCCGAGCATGATCGCATCGGCCGCCGGCGGGCAGGCGAGCGACGCGGCGCCCGCGCGCCTCGCGGCCGTGAAGGCCGTATCGCCCGGGTACCCGCTGCGCGGCGCGGTCGAGATCGTGCCGGCCGGCGCGAGCGCCGCGCACAAGGCGACCGCGATCCCCGCGCCCGGTACCGTGTGGGCCGATCCCGCGCTGCTCGACGCATTGCATCTGAAGGCGGGGGACACCGTGCGCGTCGGGCTGCGCACGTTCACGGTCGCCGCGTCGATCTCCCGCGAACTCGATCGCGGTTTCTCGTTCGTCAATTTCTCGCCGCGGCTGATGATGCGCGCGGACGAGCTCGCCGCGACGGGGCTCACCGGTTACGGCAGCCGCGTCACGTACCGGCTGCTCGTGGCCGGCGACACACCGGCCGTCGCGCGCTTCGAGGCTTACGCGCACGGGCGCGTCGACGGCGGCAAGCTGCGCGGCGTCGGTCTCGAATCGTTGCAGGAAGGCCAGCCGCAGGTGCGCCAGACGCTCGATCGCGCGCGCCATTTCCTGACGCTCGTCGCGCTCCTGACCGCGCTGCTCGCGGCGGTCGCGATCGCGATGGCCGCGCAGCGCTACATGCGGCGCCATCTGGACGGCTGCGCGACGATGCGCTGCCTCGGCGTGAGCCGCCGCACGCTCGGCGCGCTGTTCACGCTCGAATTCGCCGGCATCGGCATCGTCTCGGGCGTCGCCGGCGCGGTGCTCGGCTACGGCGGCCACTGGGCGCTTCTCGCGGCGCTCGGCAGCCTGATCGACGTGGTGCTCCCGCCGCCCACGCCTTGGCCCGCGCTCGTCGGGATCGGCGCCGCGCTCGTGCTGCTGCTCGGCTTCGCGCTGCCGCCGCTCGCGCCGCTCACCCGCGTGCCGCCGGTGCGCGTGCTGCGGCGCGACTGGGGCGACGCGTCGCGCACGGCCTGGGCCTTGTACGCGCTCGGCGTCGTGCTGTTCGCGGGGCTGTTGATCGTCGCGGCGGGCAATCTGAAGCTCGGGCTGATCGTCGCGGGCGGGTTCGCGGGCGCCCTGGTCGGTTTCTCGCTGATCGCACGGCTCGCGCTGTATGCGGCGGCGCGCGCGGTGCGCGATGCGCGCGTGGCCGCAGGCGTCGGCTGGCGCTACGCGCTCGCGTCGCTGCACCGGCGCGGCACGGCCAGCGCGCTGCAGATCACCGCGCTCGCGCTGGGCCTGATGTGCCTGCTGCTGATCGCGATCACGCGCAACGACCTCGTCGCCGGCTGGCGGCAGTCGACGCCGCCCGATGCGCCGAACCAGTTCCTGATCGACATCCAGCCCGACCAGCGCGACGACGTCGCGGCATGGCTCGCCGCGCACGGCGTACGCGACGCGGTGCCGGCGCCGATGGTGCGCGGCCGGCTCGTCGCGATCAACGGCAAGCCGGTGAACCCGGATGCGTATCCGTCGGACGAGGCGCGCCGGCTCGTCGACCGCGAGTTCAACCTGTCGTATACGACCGAGCTGCCGTCCGACAACCGGATCGTCGAAGGCGACTGGTTCGGCCGTTCGGCCAGCCCGCAGATCTCGATCGAGGCCGGGCTCGCGAAGACGCTGAACGCGAAGCCGGGCGACACGCTGCGCTTCGACGTGACGGGGCTGACGGTCGATGCGCCGATCACCAGCGTGCGCAAGCTCGACTGGGGCTCGTTCCGCGTCAACTTTTTCGTGCTGATGCCGCCGCCCGTGCTGAAGGATTTTCCGGCCGTCTACGTGACGAGCTTCCACCTGCCGGCCTCGCAGGCGGCGCTGCTCGATCCGCTGATCGCGCGCTACCCGAACCTGACCGCGATCGACGTTGCACCGATCCTCGCCCAGTTGCAGCGGATGATGCTGCAGGTGGTCGGCGCGGTGCAGTTCCTGTTTGCGTTCACGCTCGCGGCGGGCGTGCTCGTGCTGTACACGGCGCTCGCCGGCTCGCGCGACGAGCGCGTGCGCGAGGCCGCGCTGCTGCGCGCGCTCGGCGCGTCGCGCGCGCAAATCAATGCGGTGCAGCGCGCGGAATTCATCGTCGTCGGTGCGCTGGCCGGCGCGCTGGCGTCGGCCGGTGCGATCGCGGTCGGCTGGGTGCTCGCGTCGCGCGTGTTCGACTTCCGGCTTGCCGTCGATCCGTGGCTCGTGCCGGCCGGCATCGCGGCCGGCGTCGCGTGTGCCGGTGCGGCCGGCTGGCTGAGCCTGCATAATGTGTTGCGGCGCCCGGCGCTGCAGTCGCTGCGCGACGCCTGAGCGTCGCCGGCGGCCCCGACTATCCCGTTTCCGATTATCCGTATGACCGATGTGAATGATGAGGCGCCGTCGCAACCGACGGCGTTCGAGCTCGTGGGCGGCGAAGCCCGCGTGCGTGAAATGGTGGATCGCTTTTACGACCTGATGGACCTCGAGCCCGAGTTCGCGGAGATTCGCGCGCTGCATCCGGCGTCGCTCGACGGATCGCGCGACAAGCTGTTCTGGTTCCTGTGCGGCTGGCTCGGCGGCCCGGATCACTACATCAGCCGGTTCGGCCACCCGCGGCTGCGCGCGCGGCACCTGCCGTTCCCGATCGCGTCGGTCGAGCGCGATCAGTGGCTGCGCTGCATGGCGTGGGCGATGGAGGACATCGGGTTGGCCGAGCCGCTGCGTGAACGGCTCATGCATTCGTTCTACGACACGGCCGACTGGATGCGCAACCGGCCCGGTTGATCGACCGGTACGCCGCTGTCCGTACGCCGGACGATCTGCGTCTGGGCGCCTGGCCGGCGCGGCGCGACACTGTCCGCTTTCCCAACGATACGAGGCTCGCCCGATGACGACCCACGCACTGTTTCGCGAAGATGCCTATCTGACGCAATGCGAGGCCGTCGTCGCGGCCATTGGCGATGACGGCATCCGGCTCGACCGCACCGTGTTCTATCCGCTTGGCGGCGGGCAGGCCGGCGACAGCGGCACGCTGACGCTGCCTGACGGCAGCGCGATCACGATCGCCGACACGCGCAAGGCGAAGTTCGACGGCGCAACGCCCGACGACGCCGTGCACGTGCCCGCGACGGGCCAGGAAGCGCGCGTCGCGGCGCTCGCACCCGGCGCGCGCGTGATCGCGGACATCGACTGGCTGCGCCGCTACCGGCACATGCGGCTGCATACGGCCGCGCACCTGATGTGCGCGGTGCTGCCGTATCCGGTCGACGGCTGCAGCGTGACAGCCGACTACGTACGGCTCGATTTCGCGACGTCGGACGCGATCGATCGCGTCGACGTCGAGCGCCGTCTCGCGGCGCTGGTCCACGGCGCGCATGCGGTCACGACCGAATGGATCACCGACGCCGAGATGGCCGAGCGGCCCGACCTCGTGCGCACGATGAGCGTGAAGCCGCCGATGGGGCTGGGCCGCGTGCGGCTGCTGCGCATCGAAGGCGTCGATCTGCAGCCGTGCGGCGGCACGCATGTGCGCAATACGTCGGAAATCGGCGACCTGCGGGTCGCCAAACTTGAAAAGAAGAGCGCGCGGACTCGGCGCCTCGTACTGGAGTTTGCATGACGATCGACAACCTGACGGACAGTGCCGCGGCGCTCGATCCGCAAGCGCGCGAGATTCTCGATTTCTGGTTCGGCGAGCCGGGTTCGGTCGAGTTCGGCCACGCGCGCAAGGTGTGGTTCAACGGCGGTGCGGCGTTCGACGATGTGCTGCGGACGCGCTATGGCGCGTTGCTCGACGCCGCGTGCGACGGCGCCCACGATCGCTGGGCCGACACGCCGCTCGGCGCGCTCGCGCTGATCGTGGTGCTCGACCAGTTTTCGCGCAACATTCATCGCGGCACGCCCCGTGCGTTCGCCGCCGATCCGAAGGCGCTGGCGCTCGCGCGGCGCGTCGTCGCGGCCGGGTGGGACGCGCGATTGCCGAGCGGCCATCACTGCGCGTTTGCGTACCTGCCGTTCGAACATGACGAATCGGACGAGAGCCAGCGCGAGGCCGTGCGCCTGTGCGCGGGCATTCGCGGCGAGGCCGGGTGCGAGAGCTATCACGACTTCGCGTTGCGTCATGCGGCCGTGGTCGAGCGCTTCGGCCGTTTTCCGCACCGGAACGCGATTCTCGGCCGTACGTCGACCGATGCGGAGACGGCATTCCTGCGCGAGCCGGGCTCGTCGTTCTGACGTGCGGGGTGGTGGGGCGGCGCGCGTGAAAGCGCGCTCGAGCGCCGCTTGGCCGGCCTTCCGGAAATGACGACGGCGCCGTTTCGCGGCGCCGCCTTGCATCACTGCGTTTCGTGCTCTTCGGGGGTGCGCACGTAGACGCGCAGCAGTTCCTCGTCGTCGCCCGGGCGGGCGCCGGTCCAGAACAGCTTCCACTCGCTGCCCGGCGCCGGATCGACTGCCCGCACGCCCTGGACGATCATCCACGTGCAGCGGGTCGTCTTCGCGTCGTCGATCGGCGTGTGCTGGATACCGGAGAAGTAGTACAGCATCGGCGCTTCCGATTCGCCGAGCCCGTGCAGGCTCGCCATGCAGTCGCCGTCGCTCCATTCGAGCGCGAGATGCGCATTCAGGTCGTCGAACACCGACCGGTAACTCTTCGCGACGTCGAGCCAAGGCAGCAACAGCGTATACACGAGACCCCACGCGACCAGCGCGCCCGCGCCCCACGACAGCGCGCCGCGCCACAGGCCGGTCGTGCGCAGCTTCGGCAGCAGCCACAGCCAGCCGACCGTCAGCACGAGCGCGCCGATCACGAACCCGGGCACGATCGGCATCGTCCAGTCGAGCGGCAGCCATCGGCCGAGCGGCGCGAGGTCAGCACGCGATGCACCCGGATCGGCCATCACCGCCCAGATTCCCCACGCAAGCGCGACGACGGTGCCGAACAGCAGACGACTCACGTAATCCCACGCGAGATGCAGCCCGCGCGGCAGGCGCTCGATCGCCTGCGCGGCAACCAGCGCGAGCGGCGCGAAGAACGGCAGGATGTAGAGCTGGCGCGAGGTCGCGGACACTTGCAGCACCGCGAGGCCAACCCCGGCGAACAGGACGGGCAGCGCGATGCGCGGCGTGCGCCAGTCGCGCCATGCGCCGCGCGCCAGCGCGACGATCGCGAGCGGCGCGACCGGGAAGCCGAGCAGCAGGAACGCACGCAGGATGAAGAACGGCTTGTCGTTTTCCGCGCCGAGTTCCGGCACCGAGAAACCGAAGAAGCGGCCGACGTTGTTGTCCCAGAACCAGGTCATGAACAGCGTCTCGGAACGCAGGAACAGCGCGGTCGGCCAGATGAGCGCGAACGGTGCGAACACCAGCGCGGCGACGCCGAGCGAGCGCGCGAACGCACGCGTACGGCACGCGGGGTAGAGCACCAGCGCGCCCGTGAGCGTGGCCGCGAACACGAGCGGCACGAACAGGCCCTTTGCCATCAGCGCGATGCCGACGCCCGCGCCGAAGATCGGCGCGGCCCAGCGGCCGGACGGCCGCACCGGCAGCCCGTGCCGCATCTGGCGCGCCCGCGCGACGTGCTGCATCACGAGCTCGAGCAGGCCGCAGAAGCCCATCGCGGTGCCCGCGAACAGCGCGACGTCGGTCATCATGTCGTGCACGTGCTTGACGACGACGAGCGTGCTCGCGCTCAGCACGACAGGGCCGATCACGCGCAGGTCGAGCCAACTGTCGGCCCGGCTGGCACTGCGCGCCGCGCGTGCGATGAAGCCGAACGCGAGCGCCGCGAACAGCGCGCTCGCGAGCCGTGCCGCGTCGTGCAGCGGCATCACCCGCTGCAACAGCCACGCGAGGCTCGTCGCGACCCACGCGTAGAGCGGCGGCTTTTCCATGAACGGCTGGCCCGCGTTGGTCGGTACGACGAAGTCGCCCGTCTCGAGCATGTGCTGGATGATGCCGAACGTATAGGTTTCGTCCTGCTTCCACGGATCGTGGCCGAGCACGCCCGGCAGCGTGTACGCGCAGACCAGCGCGGCAACCAGCAGCCAGACGCGCCAGCCGAGCCGGAGGACGCGATCGCGGGCGGTGTCCGTCCCGGCGGTGCCGGCCACGGAAGGCGTACCGGCGGCATGGAGTGTCGCGCTGAGGTCGGGATCGGTGGCTGAGCGGGTGTGCGTGGCCGGAGCGGGCACGGACGTGCGTCGCCGGCCGGGCGCTGCGGTTCCTGGCATGGAAAAGATCTCGGTCGGGTCAAGCCGGTCCGGCGACATGGGCCGGACCCAATAAGGGTCGCATCAAAGCGAGATGACAGCCGGATGACCGGCTGTTTTTTGACTTGGCGCTAGTAGAGCACGGAACTGTTACGGATGTTTACTGAAATGGTCACGATATTGTGGAGATTTGTGGTGTCGTGACCACGGACCGCTTCAGCGGTCCGTTTTTCCCCCTTTTGGGGCGCGATTACCGGCCGCCGCCGACGTCGAGCAGGGCGCCCGTCGTGTATGACGCCGTATCGCCGAGCAGCCAGACGATCGCTTCCGCGATCTCCTGCGCCTCGCCCGCGCGGCCGAGCGGCGTCTGCGCGCCGAGGCGTGCCGCGCGGCCCGGCTGGCCGCCGCTCGCATGGATTTCGGTCTCGATCAGGCCGGGCCGCACCGCGTTGACGCGCACGCCGTGCGGGCCGAGTTCCTTCGCGAGGCCGATCGTCAGCGAATCGACCGCGCCCTTCGAGCCGGCATAGTCGACATACTCGTTCGGCGAACCGAGCCGCGATGCGATCGACGACACGTTGACGATCGCGCCGCCGCGCCCGCCGCGATCGGTGGACAGCCTGCGCGCAGCTTCGCGCGCGCACAGGTAGGCGCCGAGCACATTGGTATCGAACATCCGCCGCAGCCGGTCGACCGGCATGTCGGCGAGCGGCATCGACGGCGCGACGATCCCCGCATTGTTGACGAGCGCGTCGAGGCGACCGAACGCCGCCGCGACGGTGTCGAACATCGCGATGACGTCCGCTTCGTTCGCCACGTCGCCGGCGACGACGCACGCGCGTGCGCCGGCGTCGCGAACGGCTTGCGCGGTCAGTTCGGCTGCCGCCGCGTCGCGTGCGTAGTTGATGCCGACGTCCCAGCCGCGCTCGGCCGCGAGCACGGCGGTCGCGCGGCCGATGCCGCGGCTCGCGCCGGTGATGAGGACGGCCTTGCGCTCGGACGACGGTGCGGGCATTGCGTGCGGCTCCCGGTAGACGTTACTTGGCCGCGTCCGGCGCCCACTTGTCGCGAACGGGCGGCTGGTAGCGGCGCAGCTGTTCGATCAGCGCGACCGGTTCGGCGTCGAGGCACAGCGCGTCGAAGTAGGTCGGGCGCATGAAGCCTTCGTCGACCGTGTGGCGCAGCAGCGCGAT
Organism: Burkholderia sp. AW33-5; assembly: GCF_053427615.1. Classification (NCBI taxonomy): domain Bacteria; kingdom Pseudomonadati; phylum Pseudomonadota; class Betaproteobacteria; order Burkholderiales; family Burkholderiaceae; genus Burkholderia; species Burkholderia sp. AW33-5. The sequence continues at coordinate 39,109 of NZ_JBSAXA010000023.1, forward strand.
CAGCGGATCGTAGAACGAATCGATGTTGTACAGCGCAACGGGCTTGCGGTGATAGCCGAGCTGCGCCCACGTATAGACCTCGAAGAATTCCTCGAGCGTGCCGGCGCCGCCGGGCATCGCGACGAACGCATCCGCGAGGTCGGCCATCATTTTCTTGCGATGGTGCATGTCGGGCACGACGTGCAGCTCGGACAGCCCGGTATGGCCGACTTCCTTGTCGACCAGCAACTCGGGGATCACGCCGACCGCATGGCCGCCGGCCGCCATCACTTCATCGGCGATCACGCCCATCAGGCCGACGCGGCCGCCGCCGTAGACGAGCGTGAGGCCCGCATCGACGAGCGCGCGGCCGAACGCGCGCGCGGCGTCCGCATAGACGGGCCGCACGCCGGACGACGAGCCGCAGTAAACACAGACTGCCTTCATTGTTTCGCATCCTTCGCGGCGGGCTTGGCGGCGACCGGGCTGCCCGCGGGGCGCGGCGAACCGTCGCGCGGCGGCAGGTAGTCGGTGAACTGGCGCTTGGGCAGCTTGCCGGAGACGAGATCGTCGAACAGCTGGCGCGAACGGCCGCGCAGGTACGGAGCCATGATCGAGATCACGTGCATGCTCACCTGGTGCAGCTCTTCGCGGATCGCGTCCTGGTCGTTGTATTTGCGCGGGTGCATCACGTACTGATACGACAGCCAGTACGTCGAGATCACGGCCATGTTGGTGGCGATGACTTCGATCTCGGCGGGCGTCGCGACCATTTCGGCGTCGGACACGAGCAGCTCGCACATGTCGTGCGCGAAGCGCACCTTGTGGCTGATGATCTGCTTGAAGTGCGTCTCGAGCGTGCGGTTGCGCGCGAGCAGGTCGTTGAGGTCGCGATACAGGAACCGGTAGGTCCACATGAAGTCGGCCATGTACTGCAGGTACGACCAGGTTTCGTCGATCGTCGGACGGTGATCTTCGGGAAAGCGCAGTCGCCGTTCGATCTGCTGCTCGAACTGCGCGAAGATGCTGTTGATGATGTCGTCCTTGTTGCGGAAATGGTAGTACAGGTTGCCTGGACTGATTTCCATTTCCTCGGCGATCGTCGTGGTCGTGACGTTCGGCTCGCCGATCTCGTTGAAGAGTTTCAACGACAACTCGAGAATCCGTTCGCGGGTGCGGCGGGGAGGTTTCGCTTCCATGTCGTCCGGCCCTGTGTGTGCCGGACTGGCGGGCGCTGCAATCGATGCTGCGAGATTCGTCCGGCGCGGGTTGCTGTTCTAAGTCTGGCGGACGATTATAAACCGCGCTTTCCTTACATCGGGCGCATTTCGTGATCGCGATGCGTTCGGCGCATGGTGCAGCGCCGCACGCAGGCGGTGCCGCAGGTGCCGTCAGAAGCCGAGCCAGCGTGCGATCACCGGGCCGAGCACGAAGCCCCATGTCGTCACGCACGCGAACAGCGCGACCGTGACCGCCGCGCTGCCGAGATCCTTCGCGCGCTTCGACAATTCGTGGCGCTCGAGCGAGATGCGATCGATCGCGGCCTCGACGCTCGAGTTGAGCAGCTCGACGATCAGCACGAGCAGCACCGACGCGATCAGCAGCGCGCGCGATGCGGCGGGGACCGGCGAAAACGCACCGATCGGCAGCATCAGCGCGGCGAGCGTGAGCTCCTGGCGAAACGCGCTCTCCTCGCGGATCGCGACGCGAAACCCGTTCAGCGAATGCTTGAGCGCGTACCACGCACGCGTGATGCCGCGGTGGCGCTTGTACGGATTCGGCGGCAGCGGCGCGAGCCGATCGTCGGGGCCGAGCGGTTCGTGCGTGTGCACGTCCGCGTCGGCGTGAGGCTCTTCTTCGTCGAACGGACGATGCGGTTGCGCCGTCGCGGCAGGGGGCGGGGTCTTGTCGTTCAGGTCTCGTTTCAAACGGCGGCACCTTCGGCGGGCGAGTACGCAGTCTTCGGCAGCGGTTTCAGATGCGACGCGAACTGCTCGGACGCCGCGCGCCACGAGAAGCGCTCGGCCCATGCGCGGGCAGTCTCGCGTTCGATCTTGAGCGCCTCGAGGCAGGCTTCCTGCAGGTCTTCGTGCATCGCGCCGGCATCGCCCCCGCCGAGCACGTCGATCGGGCCCGTGACCGGGTACGCGGCGACCGGCGTGCCACACGCGAGGGCCTCCAGCAGCACGAGGCCGAACGTGTCGGTGCGACTCGGGAACACGAACACGTCGGCCGCAGCATACACCTTGGCGAGCTCGGCTTGCGACAGGACGCCGAGATAGTTCGCTTCCGGATAGCGCGATTTCAGTTCGGCGAGCGCGGGACCTTCGCCCGCGACCCACTTCGAGCCGGGCAGGTCGAGGCGCAGGAACGCCTCGACGTTCTTCTCGATCGCGACGCGGCCGACGTACAGGAAGATCGGCCGCGCGGTATTGAGCACCTTCGACTCCATCGGCCGGAAGATGTCGAGGTCGACGCCGCGCGTCCACAGCACGACGTTCGTGAAGCCGAACTTCTCGAGGTCCTGCTTCACGACCGGGGTCGGCGCCATCACCGCGAGCGACGGCCCGTGGAACCAGTGCAGGAACTTGTAGGTCGCCGACAGCGGAATGCCGAAGCGCGCCTGCACGTATTCCGGAAAGCGCGTGTGATACGCGGTCGTGTACGGCAGCTTGCGCGCGCGCGCATAGCGTCGCGCGGCGAGGCCGAGCGGGCCTTCGGTCGCGATGTGCAGCGCATCGGGGGCGAACGCATCGATCCGGGCGCGCAGCTTGCGGTACGGCAGGATCGACAGGCGGATCTCGGGGTAGGTCGGGCAGGGCACCGTGCGGAATTCCAGCGGCGTCAGCATTTCGACCCGGTGGCCGAGCGCGGTGAGTTCGCGGGAGGTGCTCTTCAGCGTGCGCACGACGCCGTTGACCTGCGGCTCCCACGCGTCGGTGACGATCATGATCTTCATCGCGGCATGTGTCCTGTAAGTGGAGTTGTGTCAGGCGGTGGCCTTGGCCTTGCGCGACGGGGCTGCGGACGGCGCGGCGCGCATCGCCGTCCAGTAGATGATCTTCAGCTCGCCTTCCATCGTTTCGACGAGCGCGGACAGGCTCTCGACCCAGTCGCCGTCGTTGCAGTACAGCACGCCGTCGATGTCGCGGATCTCCGCCTTGTGGATGTGCCCGCACACGACGCCGTCGCAGCCACGGCGGCGCGCCTCGTCGGTCATCACGGTCTCGAACTGCGAGATGAAGTTCACGGCGTTCTTCACCTGATGCTTCAGGTACTGCGACAGCGACCAGTACTGGAAGCCCAGCCGGCTGCGAATCCGGTTGAACCAGCGGTTCAGCACGAGGATCAGCGTGTAGAGCGTGTCGCCGAGATACGCGAGCCATTTCGCGTGCTGGATCACGCCGTCGAACAGGTCGCCGTGGACGATCCACAGGCGCTTGCCCGCGAGCGTCGTGTGAAATGCCTCGCCGCGCACCTGGATGTCGCCGAACGCGAGGTCGCAGAACTGCCGCGCGCCTTCGTCGTGGTTGCCCGGGATGTAGACCACCTGCGTGCCCTTGCGCGCCTTGCGCAGGACCTTCTGCACGACGTCGTTGTGCGCCTGCGGCCAGTACCAGCCCTTCTTCAGCTGCCAGCCGTCGATGATGTCGCCGACGAGGTACAGGTATTCAGAATCGTTGTGGCGCAGGAAGTCGAGCAGGTACGACGCCTGGCAGCCGCTCGAGCCGAGATGGATGTCGGACAGCCAGATCGTGCGGTAGCGATGGGTGGACGGCTCGGGGTCGTCGTGCTGCCTGGCGTGCGCGGCCGTCGGCTCATGCGACGAAAGGGCATCGGTTGCGGCCGAGCCGGACAGGAAGGCGGTGACGGCGCGGGCGCCGAGCGGTTGACGGAACAGGGAGGTCGCGGACGTTTTCTGGCCCATGCATGACTCGCGCCGGTTGACATTACCGGCATTGCGCCATGCGGGCGTGACCATGCCGTGACAGTCACGAGACGTTCTTATTACTGTCGTTCCGGCGTGTTTAGCAGTGAATGCGGCGGCGTTGCGTAATCTGCCGAACCGACCGCCCCGCGGCGATCGGGCAAGCCGTGAGCGGTGGCCGTAATTGCGCCTTCGAGGGGTTTCGTCTGATGGATGCGCCGACGCGCGGAACGGGTCGCGGTCCCGCGGACCGCGCGGCGCGTCAGCGCGTCACCGCGGAATCGCGACGACGCGCGTGCGGGCGATGCGGTCGTGCGGGAACTGGCGATCGGGGTGCAGGCGGGCGGCGCCGGCCCATGCGACGAGCCACGCGGCCGCCAGCGCGAGCGTGACGGGCACCGACAGGCCGAGGAGCGGATGCAGCGCGAGCGGGGGCAGGAACCACAGCCACCCGAGCGCGTAGCGGACGAGCGCGTGGCCGGCGCTCAGCGGACGGCCGGTCGACGATTCGAGCCGCAGCCGCCAGGTCTTCATCGGCAGCGTCTGGCCACCATGGGTCCAGAACCAGACGAAGTACGCGCCGACGACGAGCGCGATCCATGCGGCGAGGAGATTGTGATGAACGAGGCCGTTGCGCTGCTGCGTCGCGAGGCTGAATGCGAGGCCGGCGAAGAACACGATGCCGAACAGCAGCACGGCTTCGTACAGCATCGCGGCGAGGCGTCGCCGCACGGACGGCGCGGCGACGACGGCCGGGGCCTGGGGTGCGGGGGCGCTCGCCACGTCGGGTCAGGAACCCTTGAACATCGACGGCGCGTCGGCCGGCGAGACGGGCGTGACCGTCGCAGGCGCGGGTGCGGTGCCTGGCATGGATGATGCCGCGACGGGCGGCGTGCCGCCGCCGGACGTGGCGGGCGCCGATGCCGCCGCGGCGTTGCTCGCCGGATGCTCGTGCGAATTGACGAGGCGGCGCACATCGCGGTCGGCGACCGTCGGCGGCGCGCTGACGACGCTCGGCCGGCGACGGCGCTCGGTCGCGGCGAGGCGCTCCTTCTGTTCTTCGGGAAGTTGCTGGTAGGCCTTCCACGCACGCTCGCGCGCCTGCGCGGACAGCTCCTTCGCGCTCTGGTAATTCTCGCGCGCGACGCGGCGCTGCTCGGGCGTCATCCGCGCCCACTCGGACATCCTGTCCTGCAGGTGCTTCTGCTCATCGGGCGTCAATTTCGCGAAACGTGACGCGATCTTCAGCCATTTGCGCTTGCGTGCATCGCTGAAGCCGTCCCATTGATCGGCGAACGGCGCGAGTGCCGCGCGTTGCGCGGGTGTCAGGCGCGCCCACGACAGCGGGCCGTTGGCGGCCGGCAGCGGCAGGGGCAGCGGGGCGAGTTCGGTGGTCAGCCCGGCGGCGGCCGAAGTCGGCGCGGGCGCGCTGCTGGCCGCGGCGGAGACCGTCGCGGCAGGCGGGTTGAATCGGGAATAGGTGGCGACGTAGGAAACGGCGATCGCGATCACGCATCCGAAAAATACGGCCAGGCCGCGTTTCTGACTCACCCGTGCGATCCCCTCGTTATTCTCTGTTAGCGTGCGTGCGAAAGATACGCGTTGAACCCGTGATCGAGATACGCGTTGAGCGGCAGGTCGTCGCTGAGCATCGCCGCGTCGATGTCGGCGAGTTCGGCGGTGCGCTGCATGTCTTCCCAGTACGCGATGCCGACGAGCCCCGCGAGCAGCAGCGCGAGCGGCCAGGCGCGCAGCAGGCGGCGCGCGAACGACGTTTGCGGGCGACTCGCGGGCGGCGTGCCGTATGCGGCCGCGGCACCGGCGAAGGCGGGCACGAACACCGGCGCGGTCGCGGCTTCCGGCTTCTTGCGCGCGAGCGCGGCCCGGCGTGCGACGGCCAGACGGTCGGCGGTCGCGGCAGGCAGCGCCGCGGCACGTTCGTCCAGCGCGCGGCGGACCTTCAGCGCGAATTCGTGTTCTCGATTTACGGGAGCGGAGCTCATAGCGTGATTCCTTTGGCCTTGAGCGCTTGCGCCAGGGTGTGGGTGGCTCGCGAGCAGTGCGTCTTGACGCTGCCTTCGGAGCACCCCATTGCGGCGGCAGTCTCGGCGACATCCATATCTTCCCAATAACGCATCAGGAACGCTTCCCGTTGACGCGTTGGAAGTTTCTGGATTTCTTCGTCGATCAGGGCCAGAACCTGCTCCCGCTCGAGGCGGTGCTCGGTGCTCTCGACGCCCGCATTGTCGTCCGCGGACTCGAGCGTTTCCAGCGGATCGAAGTCCTCGTCGTCCGTGTTGTTGAGCGACGAGAAGAGCGTCACCCAGGTATTGCGGACCTTCTGCCGGCGGAACCAGTCGTGGATCGCGTTCTGCAGGATCCGCTGGAACAGCAGCGGCAGCTCGGCCGCCGGCCGGTCGCCGTACTTCTCCGCCAGCTTGATCATCGCGTCCTGCACGATGTCGAGCGACGCATCGTCGTCGCGCACGGCGTACGCAGCCTGCTTGAACGCGCGCCTTTCGACGCCCGCCAGAAAGTCGGCGAGTTCCTTGTCTGATGCCATTCCGTAAAGGTATGCGCTGCGGACTGCGGCGTGTGAAAGGTCGAAAAATTTCGTAAAACCCGCGGATGCTAACAAATTTTCGCGCGACTTGGCACCGTCGACGGCTCGGTACGTTGCGCGCGAGCAGCGTCCGCGGGCCGCCGGGCGGGGCGCATGATGCGCTGCGGGATATTTTGCTTGACGACCCAATCATGACCCGCTATCGTCAGCGATTCGCAACATGAAGTGATGGTCTCATTTGAGGCTGGCCCAAGAAGCCCGCCCTTCAAACTGGACGCGCCGCTTGAACCCGAGCCACAAGCCCGGCAGAGAGCACCCGATCAATTTTTTGCCGAAAATTCGAAAGGTCAAAATGAACATGCCCAGCGCGGAATTCTCCACGTCGGAACCCCTTTCCCCTCCCGATAGCGACTCCATCGGCGCCACCGTGCTCATGAAGGCACTGGCCGACGAGAACGTCGAATTCATCTGGGGCTATCCCGGCGGCTCGGTACTCTACATCTACGACGAGCTCTACAAGCAAGACAAGATTCAGCACGTGCTGGTGCGCCACGAACAGGCGGCCGTGCACGCAGCCGATGCGTATGCGCGTTCCACCGGCAACGTCGGCGTCTGTCTCGTGACGTCCGGCCCCGGTGTCACCAATGCGGTGACCGGCATTGCAACGGCCTACATGGATTCGATTCCGATGGTCGTGATCAGCGGCCAGGTGCCGACTGCCGCGATCGGCCAGGACGCGTTCCAGGAGTGCGACACGGTCGGCATCACGCGTCCGTGCGTGAAGCACAACTTCCTCGTGAAGGACGTGCGCGACCTCGCGGAAACCGTCAAGAAGGCGTTCTACATCGCCCGCACCGGCCGCCCGGGCCCGGTGCTGATCGACATCCCGAAGGACATCTCGAAGACGCCGTGCCAGTACGAGCCGGTCAAGAGCGTGTCGCTGCGCTCGTACAACCCCGTCACGAAGGGCCATTCGGGCCAGATCCGCAAGGCCGTGTCGCTGCTGCTGTCGGCGAAGCGTCCCTATATCTATACGGGCGGCGGCATCATCCTCGCCGACGCCGCGCGCGAACTGAACCAGTTCGCCGACCTGCTCGGCTACCCGGTCACGAACACGCTGATGGGCCTCGGCGGCTATCGCGCGTCGGACAAGAAATTCCTCGGCATGCTCGGCATGCACGGCACGTACGAAGCGAACATGGCGATGCAGCACTGCGACGTGCTGATCGCGATCGGTGCCCGCTTCGACGACCGCGTGATCGGCGACCCGGCGCACTTCGCGTCGCGTCCGCGCAAGATCATCCACATCGACATCGACCCGTCGTCGATCTCGAAGCGCGTGAAGGTCGACATCCCGATCGTCGGCGACGTGAAGGAAGTGCTGAAGGAGCTGATCGAGCAACTGCAGACGGCCGAGCACGGCCCCGACACCGACGCGCTCGCGCAATGGTGGAAGGATATCGAGGGCTGGCGTTCGAAGGACTGCCTGAAGTTCGACCGCGACAGCGAGATCATCAAGCCGCAGTACGTGGTCGAGAAAGCCTGGGAGCTGACGGACGGCAACGCATTCGTGTGCTCGGACGTCGGCCAGCACCAGATGTGGGCCGCGCAGTTCTACCGTTTCAACAAGCCGCGTCGCTGGATCAACTCCGGCGGCCTCGGCACGATGGGTTTCGGCCTGCCGGCAGCGATGGGCGTCAAGATGGCGCACCCGGACGACGACGTGCTGTGCATCACGGGCGAAGGCTCGATCCAGATGTGCATCCAGGAACTGTCGACCTGCCTGCAGTACGACACGCCCGTGAAGATCATTTCGCTGAACAACCGCTATCTCGGCATGGTCCGCCAGTGGCAGCAGATCGAATACAGCAAGCGCTATTCGCATTCGTACATGGATGCGCTGCCCGATTTCGTGAAGCTCGCCGAAGCGTACGGCCATGTCGGCATGCGGATCGAAAAGACCTCGGATGTGGAGCCGGCGCTGAAGGAAGCGCTGCGCCTGAAGGACCGCACCGTGTTTCTCGACTTCCAGACCGATCCGACCGAAAACGTCTGGCCGATGGTACAGGCCGGCAAGGGCATCACCGAGATGCTGCTCGGATCGGAAGACCTGTAACGGCGCGACGCGCGCCGGGGCCGAGGCGGCCGCCTTCACGAAGGGCGGTGCGGCATCGGGCGGCGCGCGGCGCGAGTGAATCGACACGGACACATTCTGGAAGAAGCGAACATGAGACACATCATTTCCGTCCTGCTGGAAAACGAACCGGGCGCGCTGTCGCGCGTGGTCGGTCTGTTTTCCGCACGCGGCTACAACATCGAAACCTTGACGGTGGCGCCGACCGAAGACCAATCGCTGTCGCGGCTGACCATCGTTTCCATTGGCTCGGACGACGTGATCGAACAGATCACGAAGCATCTGAACCGCCTGATCGAGGTGGTGAAAGTGGTGGACCTGACCGACGGTGCACACATCGAACGCGAGCTGATGCTGATCAAGGTACGTGCAGTGGGCAAGGAGCGCGAAGAAATGAAGCGGATGTCGGATATTTTCCGCGGCCGCATCATCGACGTGACCGAAAAGACCTACACGATCGAATTGACGGGCGCGAGCGACAAGCTCGACGCATTCATCCAGGGGCTGGACGCGACCGCGATCCTAGAGACCGTGCGTACCGGCAGCTCCGGCATCGGACGCGGCGAGCGCATCCTGAAGGTGTGATGCCGGACAGGCACGCCGGGTGCGCCGTCATGTCCCGGCCCGCAGTACTCCATCTGAACGAATTGTTGAATTTTTGAATTGGCGAAGGAACCATCATGAACGTTTTCTACGATAAAGACGCTGACCTCTCCCTCATCAAGGGCAAGCAAGTCACGATCATCGGCTACGGCTCGCAAGGCCATGCGCACGCACTGAACCTGAAGGACAGCGGCGTGAACGTGACGGTCGGCCTTCGCAAGGGCGGCGCGTCGTGGAGCAAGGCCGAAAACGCAGGCCTGTCGGTCAAGGAAGTCGCGGAAGCGGTGAAGGGCGCGGACGTCGTCATGATGCTGCTGCCGGACGAGCAGATCGCCGACGTGTACGCGAAGGAAGTGCACGCGAACATCAAGCAGGGTGCCGCACTGGCATTCGCGCACGGCTTCAACGTCCACTACGGCCAGGTGATCCCGCGCGCCGACCTCGACGTGATCATGATCGCGCCGAAGGCTCCGGGCCACACCGTGCGCGGCACGTACTCGCAAGGTGGCGGCGTGCCGCACCTGATCGCGGTTGCGCAGAACAAGTCGGGCGCGGCACGCGACATCGCGCTGTCGTACGCGGCAGCGAACGGCGGCGGCCGTGCCGGCATCATCGAGACGAACTTCCGTGAAGAAACCGAAACCGACCTGTTCGGCGAGCAGGCTGTGCTGTGCGGCGGTACCGTCGAGCTGATCAAGGCAGGTTTCGAGACGCTGGTCGAAGCCGGCTACGCGCCGGAAATGGCGTACTTCGAGTGCCTGCACGAGCTGAAGCTGATCGTCGACCTGATCTACGAAGGCGGCATCGCGAACATGAACTACTCGATCTCGAACAACGCCGAATACGGCGAGTACGTGACGGGCCCGCGTGTCGTCACGGAAGAGACGAAGAAGGCGATGAAGCAGTGCCTGACCGACATCCAGACGGGCGAGTACGCGAAGAGCTTCATTCTCGAGAACAAGGCAGGTGCGCCGACGCTGCAGTCGCGCCGCCGCCTGACGGCCGAGCACCAGATCGAGCAGGTCGGCTCGAAGCTGCGCGCGATGATGCCGTGGATCGCGAAGAACAAGCTCGTCGACCAGACGAAGAACTAAGCACCGCGTGCTGTTCCGGCCCTTCGAGTGGAGGGTCAGTATCAAAAAGCCGTCCGAAGGCAGCAGTGCCCCGGGCGGCTTTTGCTATCCTACGGGCTTTGCAATTCACCGAACACCGAACGAACCCATGAACTATCCTCATCCGATCATCGCGCGCGAAGGCTGGCCGTTCATCGCGATTGCAGCCGTCATCGCGTTGTTGATCCACGCCGTCGGGGGCTTCGGCTTCGCGTGGCCGTTCTGGCTGCTGCTCGTCTTCGTCGTCCAGTTCTTCCGCGATCCGCAGCGCCCGATCCCGGCGCAGCCGAACGCGGTGCTGTGCCCGGCGGACGGCCGCATCGTCGCGGTCGAGACCACCCAGGATCCGTACGCGAATCGCGAAGCGCTGAAGATCAGCGTGTTCATGAATGTCTTCAACGTCCATTCGCAGCGTTCGCCGGTCGACGGCGCGGTCACCAAGGTCGAATACTTCCCCGGCGCGTTCCTGAACGCGGCGATCGACAAGGCGTCGACCGAGAACGAGCGCAATGCGGTCGTGATCCAGACGGCGAGCGGCAAGACCGTCACCGCCGTGCAGATCGCCGGCCTCGTCGCCCGCCGGATCCTCTGCTACGTGCGTGCCGGCGAGCCGCTGTCGCGCGGTCAGCGCTACGGGTTCATCCGCTTCGGTTCGCGCGTCGACGTGTACCTGCCGCTCGGCAGCCGCGCGAAGGTGTCGATCGGCGAGAAGGTCTACGCGTCGTCGACGATCCTCGCCGAGCTCGAACAGTAAGCGGCGGGACGCACGATGGCCGCATTCAAACCGCGTCGTCCGCGCAACGGCTCCGGCCAGGCGCCACGCCCGTTCCGCCGCAACAAGGTGATGGCGCAGGACCCGGCGCCCATCGAGAGCCGCCGCGCCGCGCGCCAGCGGTTCCTGAAGACGCGCGGCATCTACCTGCTGCCGAACGCGTTCACGACCGCCGCGCTGTTCTGCGGCTTCTTCGCGGTCGTGCAGGCGATGAACGTGCGCTTCGAGATCGCCGCGATCGCGATCTTCGTTGCGATGGTGCTCGACGGGATGGACGGGCGCGTCGCGCGGATGACGCATACGCAAAGCGCGTTCGGCGAACAGTTCGACAGCCTGTCGGACATGGTGTCGTTCGGCGTCGCGCCGGCGCTCGTGATGTACGAGTGGGTGCTGAAGGATCTCGGCCGCTGGGGCTGGCTCGCCGCGTTCGTCTACTGTTCGGGCGCCGCGCTGCGTCTCGCCCGCTTCAACACGAACATCGGCGTCGTCGACAAGCGCTTCTTCCAGGGGCTGCCGAGCCCGGCCGCGGCAGCGCTGATCGCCGGTTTCGTCTGGCTCGCGACCGACAACCGCGTGCCGATGAAGCTCGGCTGGCTGCCGTGGGTCGCGTTCGCACTGACGATCTACGCAGGCGTGACGATGGTGTCGAACGCGCCGTTCTACAGCGGCAAGGCGCTCGACGTGCGGCACCGCGTGCCGTTCGCGGCGATCCTGCTGGTCGTCGTCGCGTTCGTGCTCGTGTCGTCCGATCCGCCGTTGATGCTGTTCTGCCTGTTCGTGCTGTACGGGCTGTCCGGCTACGTGTTTTGGGCCTACATGGCCGTGCGCGGACGGGCGAACCCCGCGCGCTCGTCGCAGCGCGATCACTGACGCGCAACCTGCCCGACAACGGCGGCCTCGGATGTGATTCCGGGCCGCCGTTTTCATTTGCCCCTTTTTCGCACGGCGCGGCCCGGCATCCCGGGTGCAGTCCGATTGCGCACCCAGCGGAATGCCGCTATAGTCTTCGGCATGACTGCATTTTCCCGCCTCTCCCTCCTTCTAGCCGGTGCGCCGCTACGCGCGCTAGCTTTGGCGCGCCTGCCGCGCTGACCGTTCTCGCCCTCCGTCAAGCCTCGTCTGTTGTTGAGCGTCGCCAGCGGTGGCGCGATCTCATTACGTTTGATTCCCGTATAAAGAGCCCTGGAGCCCCCATGACAGACAAGCTGATCATTTTCGATACGACGTTGCGTGACGGTGAACAATCGCCCGGCGCGTCGATGACGAAGGAAGAGAAAGTCCGCATCGCGAAGCATCTCGAGCGGATGAAGGTCGACGTGATCGAGGCCGGCTTCGCGGCCAGCTCGAACGGCGACTTCGACGCGATCCACACGATCGCCGGCCTGGTGAAGGACAGCACGATCTGCTCGCTGGCGCGCGCCAACGACAAGGACATCCAGCGTGCGGCCGACGCACTGAAGCCGGCCAACAGCTCGCGGATCCACACGTTCATCGCGACGTCCCCGCTGCACATGGAGAAGAAGCTGCGGATGACGCCGGACCAGGTGTTCGAGCAGGCGCGCCTCGCGGTGCGCTTCGCGCGCAAGTTCACCGACAACGTCGAATTCTCGCCGGAAGACGGCAGCCGTTCGGATCTCGACTTCCTGTGCCGCGTGCTGGAGGCCGTGATCGCCGAGGGGGCGACGACGATCAACATCGCCGACACGGTCGGGTACGGCGTGCCGGAGCTCTACGGCAACCTCGTGAAGACGCTGCGCGAACGCATTCCGAACTCGGACAAGGCGATTTTCTCCGTGCACTGCCACAACGACCTCGGGATGGCGGTGGCGAACTCGCTCGCCGGCGTGAAGATCGGCGGTGCGCGGCAGGTCGAGTGCACGATCAACGGTCTCGGCGAGCGCGCGGGCAACACGTCGCTCGAGGAAATCGTGATGGCCGTGAAGACCCGCAAGGACTACTTTGGCCTCGACGTCGGCATCGACACGACGCAGATCGTGCCGACGTCGAAGCTCGTGTCGCAGATCACCGGTTTCGTCGTGCAGCCGAACAAGGCCGTGGTCGGTGCGAACGCATTCGCGCACGCGTCGGGCATCCACCAGGACGGCGTGCTGAAGGCGCGCGACACCTACGAGATCATGCGCGCGGAAGATGTGGGCTGGACCGCGAACAAGATCGTGCTCGGCAAGCTGTCGGGCCGCAACGCGTTCAAGCAGCGCCTGCAGGAACTCGGCGTGTCGCTCGACAGCGAAGCCGAACTGAACGCCGCGTTCATGCGCTTCAAGGACCTCGCCGATCGCAAGGCCGAGATCTTCGACGAAGACATCATCGCGATCGTCTCCGAAGAATCGGCGCTCGCGCAGGAGCAGGAGCACTTCAAGTTCGTGTCGCTGTCGCAGCGTTCGGAGACGGGCGAGCAGCCGCAGGCGAAGATCGTGTTCGCGGTCGAAGGCAAGGAAGTGACCGGCGAGGCGCGCGGCAACGGGCCGGTCGACGCGACGTTCAACGCGATCGAGGGCGAAGTCGGCAGCGGTTCCGAACTGCTGCTGTATTCGGTGAACGCGATCACGACCGGCACGCAGGCGCAGGGCGAGGTGACCGTCCGGCTGTCGAAGAGCGGGCGGATCGTCAACGGCGTCGGCACCGATCCGGACATCGTCGCGGCGTCCGCGAAGGCGTACATTTCGGCGCTGAACAAGCTGCATTCGAAGGACGACAAGGTCAACCCGCAGCGCTCGTAAGCGCTGCGCGTCGAGCGCTCGACGCATACGAAACGCCCCGTGCGGCCTTGCGCCGCCCGGGGCGTTTTTTCATGCGCCGCTCATTCGGCCGCCGGCGCGCGGAACAGCCAGCGGCGCGCGGCCGCGCGAGGCGCCGGGCTGCGGCGGCGGAATTCGACCGCGATCCCGCGCCGCGGCGCATCGGCGACGAACGCGTCGAGCAGTTCGAGCACGTCGTGATCGATGTAGTCGGCGCGCGTCGCGTCGATGATCACGGCCGCGCGGTCGGGAATGTGCCGCAGATGATGCTTGACCTGCACCTTGCCGAGGAACGACACGTCCTTGCGGAACGACAGCAGGAAGTGGTCGTCGTGCTGCGCGAGCGCGACGGGGCTTTTCAGGTTCGCGACCGCGACCGCCAGCACGCTGCACGCGAGGCCGACGGCGATGCCGAACAGCAGGTCGACCGCCAGCACGCCCGCGATCGTCGCGGCGAACGGCGCGAACGCGGCCGGGCCCTGCTTCAGCACCGAGCGGAACAGCGCCGGTTTCGCGAGCTTGAAGCCGGTGTGGATCAGGATCGCCGCGAGGCTCGCGAGCGGGATCAGGTTGATCAGCCCGGTGAGCGCGAACACGCTGGCAAGCAGCAGGATTCCGTGCACGATCGCCGACATCCGGCTTTGCGCACCCGCGTTCACGTTCACCGAACTGCGCACGATCACCGACGTGATCGGCAGCCCGCCGAACGCACCGGCGACGAGATTGCCGACGCCCTGGGCCTTCAATTCGCGGTCCGGCTGCGTCGGGCGGCGCTTCGGGTCGATCTGTTCGACCGCCTCGAGGCTCAGCAGCGTCTCGAGGCTCGCGACGACCGCGAGCGTGATCGCGACGCGCCACACGTCCGGATTGACGAGCTGCGCGAAGTTCGGGCCGAGCTCGGCGTGCTTCAGCGATGCCGCGAGCGCCGCGAACGATTCGAGTTCCGGCAGCGTGACGCGATGCGCAGCGCCCGGCGCGACCGACGGCGCAATGACGCCGAGCACCAGCGTCGCGCCGATGCCGAACACGACGACCGCGAGCGGCGCGGGCACCGAGCGCACCCGGCCGAAGCGCTTGAACGCCGGTGTGTCCCAGGCGATCAGCAGCGCGAGCGAGACAAGTGCGATGGCCGTCGCGGCCCAGGCGGTCGGCAGGCTCGTCCATGACGCAAACGATTGCGCGGCCGGCCCGCCGATGCCGAATGCGAACGGAATCTGCTTTACGATCAGCAGCAGGCCGATCGCCGCGAGCATGCCCTTGATGACGGGCGACGGCACGTACGCGGCGAAGCGGCCGGCGCGGAGCATGCCGAAGCCGAACTGCAGCACGCCGGACAACAGCACCGCGAGCAGGAACGCGGAAAAGCTGCCGAGTTGCGCGATCCCTTCGACGACGATCACGACGAGGCCGGCGGCCGGTCCGCTGACCGACAGCGACGAGCCGCTCAACAGCGCGACGATGATGCCGCCGACGATGCCGGACACGAGCCCGGCGAACGGCTCGACGCCGGACGCATTGGCGATGCCGAGACACAACGGCAGCGCGACGAGGAAAACGACGATGCCGGCGACGATGTCGCGCGGCAGGGTGGACAGGCGCTCGTTCAGTTTCATGGTTGGGGTGATTTCATTGGCGTAGGGGGAGGCGGATCAGCCGAGCGCGGCGGCCATGGCGGCATGCTCCGGCTCGGCTTCGGCCGGTGGTGCCATATAGCCGGAGTCGAGTTCCTTCAGGCGGCCGTCCGCGAGTGAAAAGATCCAGCCGTGAACGAGGGGCGGCCGCTGCCGGCCATGCACGATCGGCGACGCGCGCAGCAGCCGCACTTGTTCGAGCACGTTGAGCTCGGCCAGGCGGTCGGCCGCCGCCGTGTCGTCGAGTCCGTCGAGCGTGTCGCGATGGCGCCGTGCGAGCGCGCACAGCGGCGCGATGCGGCGCGCGACGTGCGGCAGGTCGGCGGGCGGCGGCAGCAGCGACGCGCGCACGCCGCCGCATCCGTAGTGGCCGCACACGATCACGTGGTCGACTTCGAGCACGCGCACGGCGTACTCGAGCACGCTCGCCGAATTGTCGTCGTCGGGATGGAACAGGTTCGCGATGTTGCGATGGACGAACAGCTCGCCGGGCACGCAGTGCGTGATGGTTTCGGCGGGCACCCGGCTGTCGGCGCAGCCGATCCACAGCACCCGAGGGTTCTGGCCGCGCGCGAGCGCATCGAAGAAGCCGGGCGTGTGTTCGCTCGTTTCGCGGGCCCAGGCGATGTTGGCAACCAGCATGCTCTTGGGGCGATTCATGAGGACTCCTTTGTGATAAGGACAAGCAGATACCGGACGAAGTGGAGCAATAGGATGCTTTCTAGATTGAAAGGTTCAATTTCGTCCGATATTAGGGGTATGCCCTAACGTCCGGTGCCAATGATACAAATTGTTTCAACTGGATCTGGAGAGGTGCATCGAATGCACCAATCCAACGCATGACATGTATCGTGCATGCCTGTTTCCCGCTGGCGCCCATGGCACGGGGCTTCGCATAATGCGGTCAGCACAGCTTCGATCGGAAAGGATTGCCGCGTCGAATTGGAAATTAATCGAATATGACGGAAAAAAAGAAATGGCCACTCACGCAATAATTCGTGAATGGCCATTGTGAAAATTGCGTGTAAATACGCAATCGATCCGATCAGAACAGGTTGCGACGGTCGGGGTCGTGCAGCGGGTCCGGCGTTTTTTGCGTGGTGCGCAGAATGCCTTGCGGGTCGAAGTAGAAGCTGTACATCATGTACCAGACGTTGTCTTCGAGATAGCGGTAGGTCCACACCTCGCGCTTCATCAGCGGGAAGTAGGACGTCTCGACCGGGCGGCCGAAATTGACGAGCACGTCGGTCTTGGTCCACTTGCCGATTTCCGCGCGATAGAACTCGCTCGGCTGTAGCACCTGACGGACGTTGACGATCCGATGGGCCGCGTCGACGTCGGCCGCGACGGTGATTTCGCCCATCGGCTGGGTCGGCCACATCAGACGCTTGCCGCCGCCGGGCAGATCGTAGATCTCGCGCGGCGGGCCCATGCGCGCGACGATCGCCGACTCGTCCTGGCCGGCCTGGTATTGCTGCCACGGCTGTGCACAACCGGCAAGCAGCGCCGCCGCGCAGGCGACCAGCGCCGGCAGGCGCACGGGAAGGCGAATGGGCATGGGATTCTCCAGGGCTTTCTAACTGTTCAGTTGTATCACGGACGGCGCGCGCCGGCGCATCATGCCGAAAAAATCGGTGCGGATCGCGGCAGGCGCGTCGTCGGGGCGTCGCATCGCGCCGCGCTTGCGGCCGGCAGTGTCTGCGGCCTATGATCCGCGCTTCTCGGACAGATCGAAGGGCAGGGAGCCGATGCAGCTGTGGAAACGATGCGCGCTCGCATTGAGCGCGGGGTGGACGCTGGCGTCGTGCGCGTTCGCAGCAGGCGAGCCGGTGCGGATCGCGCTGATAGAAGGAATGTCGGGCCCGTTTGCGAACGCGGGCGCGGCGGTCGAGCGCAACCTCCGCTTCGGCATCGAACAGGTCAATGCGGCGGGCGGCGTGAAACTGCGCGATGGCGCGCACCCGCTCGAACTCGTCGTGCTCGGCAGCAAGGGCAGCCCGGAGGAGGCGCTCGTGCAGTTGCGCGCGGCGGCGGACCGGCACATCGGCTTCGTCGCGCAGGGCAACAGCTCGGCAGTCGCGGCCGCGCTCGTCGCGGCGCTCGACAAGCTGAACACGCGCAATCCGGACAGCCGGATGCTGTTCCTCAACTATTCGGCCGACGATCCGGCGCTGACCGGTGCGCGCTGCAGCTTCTGGCATTTCCGCTTCGACGCGCACGCGGGGATGCGGATGGCCGCGCTGGCCGACGTGATGGCGCGCGACCGCGCGCTGCGCAAGGTCTACCTGCTGAACCAGGACTACAGCTTCGGTCACGACGTCAGCGGTCTGGCCCGGCAGGCGCTGGCCGAGCGGCGTCCCGACGTGACGATTGCCGGCGACGAATTCCATCCGATCGGCCGCATCAAGGATTTCTCCCCTTATATCGCGAAGATCCGGGCGAGCGGTGCGGACGCGGTCGTGACCGGCAACTGGGGCAACGACCTCACGCTGCTCGTGAAGGCGGCACGCGAGCAGGGGCTGAACGCGAAGTTCTATACGTTCTACGGCAACAGCCTCGGCGCGCCCGCCGCGCTGGGCGATGCGGGCGTCGGGCGGGTGGTGGCCGTTGCGGACTGGCATCCGAACGCAGGCGGCGCGAAGTCGGACGCGTTTTACCGCGCGTTCCGGACTCGTTTTCCCGCCGCTCAGGACGACTACCCGGTGCGGCGCATGAGCCTGATGATCGAGATGCTCGCGGCGGCGATGACTCGGGCAGGCTCGACCGACCCCGTGGCGGTGGCGCGTGCGCTGGAGGGGCTGTCGTTCGACGACGGCTTCCACGCGTCCACGATGCGCGCGCAGGATCATCAGTTGATCCAGCCCCTTTACGTGATGGAGATGGACAAGGCCGGCATGCCGGGCGTGCGCTTCGACAACGAGGGCTCGGGATATGGCTTCCGGACGATCCTCGCGGTGCCTGCGCAGCGCACCCAGACGCCATCGACCTGCTCGATGACGCGCCCGTGACAGGGGGCGGTAGGAACGGCGTGCAGTTGTGCTACAATGCCCGCCGGTTGTAAGTCACGGCACGGCCATTCTTCCGTGTCCGCCTGTTCAGTTAGCAAGTAGGAAACAAAGGAAATCACATGTCTGTTGCAGATATCAAGAAGTCGGAAGTCGTTGCTCAGTTCGCCCGCGGTACCAACGACACGGGCTCGCCCGAAGTCCAGGTCGCACTGCTGACCGCACGTATCGTCGAACTGACGGGTCACTTCAAGACCCACGCGAAGGACCACCACAGCCGCCGCGGCCTGCTGCGCATGGTGAGCCGCCGCCGCAAGCTGCTCGACTACCTCAAGGGCAAGGATGCCGACCGTTACCGCGCACTGATCGAGAAGCTGGGTCTGCGTAAGTAATCGAGGCGATTGCCGCCAGCAAGATGCCTGTGTCAGTCCGCTGATGCAGGCATTTTGTTTTTGCGCGGTGCGTAGCGTCACGCGCACCGCGGGTTGTCCGGCACGTGAGTGCCGGCTGCCGGAACGGCTGATACCGGGGTCGGGATT
Organism: Burkholderia sp. AW33-5; assembly: GCF_053427615.1. Taxonomy (NCBI): domain Bacteria; kingdom Pseudomonadati; phylum Pseudomonadota; class Betaproteobacteria; order Burkholderiales; family Burkholderiaceae; genus Burkholderia; species Burkholderia sp. AW33-5. The sequence goes on from NZ_JBSAXA010000023.1 coordinate 58,131, forward strand.
TGTGTCATTCCAGCGCGCCGCTCGACGAGCGCCGCGCTGGAATGGCATAAAAAACACACCTTGCTCCGGGTGATTCGGTCGGGACGCCGCCGCACGGGATGGCCCGGGCGGCGAATGAAATGAATGAATTCAAAGGAGCAACCATGTCCATGTTCAACAAGGTCGTGAAGGAATTCCAGTGGGGCCAGCACAAGGTGCGCCTCGAAACCGGTGAAGTCGCTCGCCAGGCGAGCGGTGCCGTGATCGTCGACGTGGAAGACACCGTCGTGCTGGCAACCGTCGTCGGCGCGAAGTCGGCGAAGCCGGGCCAGGATTTCTTCCCGCTGACCGTCGACTACCTCGAAAAGACCTACTCGGCCGGCAAGATCCCGGGCGGCTTCTTCCGTCGCGAAGGCCGTCCGTCGGAACACGAGACGCTGACGTCGCGCCTGATCGACCGTCCGCTGCGCCCGCTGTTCCCGGAAGGCTTCTACAACGAAGTGCAGGTCGTGATTCACGTGCTGTCCGTGAACCCGGAAATCCCGGCGGACATCCCCGCGCTGATCGGTGCATCGGCTGCGCTCGCCGTGTCGGGCCTGCCGTTCAACGGTCCGGTCGGTGCCGCGCGCGTCGCGTACATCGACAACGCATACGTGCTGAACCCGACGCGTGACCAGATCAAGGCATCGAGCCTCGACCTCGTCGTCGCCGGTACGGAGCGTGCGGTGCTGATGGTCGAATCGGAAGCCGACCAGCTGCCGGAAGACGTGATGCTGGGCGCGGTCGTGTTCGGCCACGAGCAGATGCAGACGGCGATCGATGCGATCCACGAACTCGTGCGCGAAGGTGGCAAGCCCGAGTGGGACTGGCAGCCGGCACCGAAGAACGAGGCGCTGATCGCGCGCGTGACGGAACTGGCGCACGGCGACCTGCTCGCCGCTTACCAGCTGCGCGACAAGCAAGCGCGTTCGACGAAGCTGAAGGAAGTCTACGCGGCGACCTCGGCGAAGCTCGAGGAAGACGCGCTGGCGGCCGGCACGGTCGCGGCCGACAAGGCTACCGTCGGCAACATCCTGTTCGACATCGAAGCGAAGATCGTCCGTTCGCAGATCCTGAACGGCGAGCCGCGCATCGACGGTCGCGACACGCGCACCGTGCGTCCGATCGAGATCCGTACCGGCGTGCTGCCGCGCACCCACGGTTCGGCGCTGTTCACGCGTGGCGAAACGCAGGCGCTCGTCGTCGCGACGCTCGGCACGAAGGGTGACGAGCAGATCATCGACGCGCTCGAAGGCGAATACCGCGAGCGCTTCATGCTCCACTACAACATGCCCCCGTTCGCGACCGGCGAAACGGGTCGCGTCGGCTCGCCGAAGCGTCGTGAAATCGGCCACGGCCGTCTCGCGAAGCGCGCGCTGGTCAAGTGCCTGCCGAGCGCCGACGAATTCGGCTACTCGATCCGCGTCGTGTCGGAAATCACCGAATCGAACGGTTCGTCGTCGATGGCGTCGGTGTGCGGCGGCTGCCTCGCGCTGATGGACGCCGGCGTGCCGATGAAGGCGCACGTCGCGGGTATCGCGATGGGCCTGATCCTCGAAGGCAACAAGTTCGCGGTGCTGACCGACATCCTCGGCGACGAGGATCACCTTGGCGACATGGACTTCAAGGTAGCCGGCACGGAGCAAGGCGTGACGGCGCTGCAGATGGACATCAAGATCCAGGGCATCACGAAGGAAATCATGCAGGTCGCGCTCGCGCAGGCGAAGGAAGGCCGCATGCACATCCTCGGCAAGATGACGTCGGCGGTCTCGGGTGCGAACACGCAACTGTCGGAATTCGCGCCGCGCATGATCACGATCAAGATCAACCCGGAAAAGATCCGCGACGTGATCGGCAAGGGCGGTTCGGTGATCCGTGCGCTGACGGAAGAAACCGGCACGACCATCGACATCTCGGATGACGGCGTCGTGACGATCGCGAGCACGAACAGCGAAGGCATGGCCGAAGCGAAGAAGCGCATCGAGCAAATCACGGCCGAGATCGAAGTCGGCCAGGTGTACGAAGGCACGGTGCTCAAGCTGCTCGATTTCGGCGCGATCGTGAATCTGCTGCCGGGCAAGGACGGCCTGCTGCACATCTCGGAAATCGTCAACGAGCGCGTGAAGGACATCAACGACTACCTGAAGGAAGGTCAGCAGGTGAAGGTCAAGGTGATCCAGACGGACGAGAAGGGTCGCGTGCGTCTGTCGGCGAAGGCGCTGCTGAACGAAGCAGCGGCAGCGTCGCAGTCGGATACGCCGCCGCAGCAGTAAGCGGACAGGCGTGAGAACGGCCGGCAGTGCGAAAGCGTGCCGGCCGTTTTTTCTGTAGCATCGTTGTGCGGCGCAGCAGCGCCGGCGAGGCGCCCGTGCCGCGCACGGGTGCGCCCCCGACTGATCCTGGAGCGACCACCATGAAAGCCATCGAAATCACCGAATTCGGCGCCCCCGACGTGCTGAAGCTGGCGGAGCGTCCGCGCCCCGAACCGAAGCGCGGCGAAGTGTTGATCAAGGTGACGGCTTCCGGCGTGAACCGGCCGGACGTATTCCAGCGCAAGGGCGCGTATGCGCCGCCGCCGGGGGCGTCGGATCTGCCGGGCCTCGAGGTCGCGGGCGAGATCGTCGGCGGTGACCTGTCGGATGCGGCGCTGAACCCGTTCGGCCTGAAGCTGGGCGATCGCGTCTGCGCGCTGCTCGCGGGCGGCGGCTATGCCGAATATGCGGTTGCGCCGCTGCCGCAATGCCTGCCGGTGCCCGACGGGCTGACCGACATCGAGGCCGCATCGCTGCCCGAGACCTTCTTCACGGTGTGGAGTAACGTGTTCGACCGTGCGCTGCTCGGCGCGGGCGAGGGCGGCGAGCAGGAAACGCTGCTCGTGCAGGGCGGCTCGAGCGGGATCGGCGTGACGGCGATCCAGATCGCGCACGCGCTCGGCTTTCGCGTGTTCGCGACGGCCGGGAATGCCGACAAATGCCGCGCATGCGAGGCGCTCGGCGCCGAGCGTGCGATCAACTACAAGACCGAGGACTTCGTCGAGGTGGTCAAGTCGCTGACGCACGATCGCGGCGTCGACGTGATCCTCGACATGGTCGCGGGCTCGTACGTGCCGCGCGAACTGTCCGCGCTCGCGGATGGCGGCCGCCTCGTGCTGATCGCGTTGCTCGGCGGCGCGAAGGCCGAGGTCAACCTGAATGAAATCCTGCGCCGCCGGCTGACGGTGACGGGCTCGACGCTGCGTCCGCGTCCGGTCGAATTCAAGGCGCGCATCGCCGCGCAGCTGAAGGCGCGCGTCTGGCCGCTGCTCGCGGACGGTCGCATCAAGCCCGTCATCTACCGCGTGCTGCCGGCAGGGGAGGCCGCGCAGGCGCATGCGTTGATGGAAAGCGGCGAGCACATCGGCAAGATCGTGCTTGATTGGGGCGCGAACGCGTGACGGCCCGTGCGGCGGGCTTGACATGCGCGTTTGACCGGTTCAAGCCGCGCGCAGTAAAATCGTGGGTTTGCTTCGCCAGATCCAACCTGACGGGCCGGTTTCCGGCGCGTTAATGACAAGATAGTGACGAGACAGACACGATGTCGAAACAACGAACGAAGCGAGTGATCGGCAACTGGAAGATGCACGGCCGGCTGGCCGGCAACCAGGCATTGCTGAACGAAGTGGTGCAGGGCGCGGGCGCGGTGGCGGCCGAGACGTCGATCGGCGTGTGCGTGCCGTTCCCGTATCTCGCGCAGGTTCAGGCGCAGCTCGCCGGCGGCCGTGTCGCGTTCGGCGCGCAGGACGTGTCCGCGCACGAGCAGGGCGCGTTCACCGGTGAAGTGGCGGCCGCGATGGTGGCGGAGTTCGGCGCGCAGTATGCGATCGTCGGTCACTCGGAGCGTCGCGCGTATCACGGCGAGCGCAGCGAAACCGTCGCCGCCAAGACGCAGCGCGCGCTTGCGGCGGGCCTCACGCCCGTCGTGTGCGTCGGTGAAACGCTCGACGAGCGCGAAGCGGGTGCGACCGAGCAGGTAGTCGGTGCGCAGCTCGACGCCGTGCTGGCCGTGCTGACGGCTGACGAGGCCGCACGCATCGTCGTCGCATACGAGCCGGTCTGGGCGATCGGCACGGGCAAGAGCGCGACGTCGGCGCAGGCGCAGGACGTGCACGCATTCCTGCGTGCGCGTCTCGCGGCGAAGGGGGCGGCGGACGTATCGGTGCTGTACGGCGGCAGCGTGAAGCCGGACAACGCGGAAGAGCTGTTCGCGCAGCCTGACATCGACGGCGGCCTGATCGGCGGCGCGTCGCTGAAGGCGGAAGATTTCCTGGCGATCTGCCGGGCCGCACGTTGAGCGGTCCAGGATCGAATTGAACCATGATGGCGGCCGGTTGGTCCGGTTGCCTGATCCAATCGGGTGGGTGTGATGCTGTTATTCAAGACGCTGATTATTGTCGTGCAGGTGCTGTCTGCACTCGGTGTGATCGGACTCGTGCTGCTGCAGCACGGCAAGGGCGCCGACATGGGCGCGGCATTCGGCAGCGGCGCGTCGGGCAGCCTGTTCGGTGCAACGGGCTCCGCCAACTTCCTGTCGCGCACGACGGGCATTCTCGCGACGATCTTCTTCGTCGCGACGCTCGCGCTGACGTACCTCGGTTCGTACAAGTCGACGCCGTCGGCCGGCGTGCTCGGCACCGCCGCGACCGCGCCGGCATCGGCGCCCGCAGCGTCGGCGCCGGCCGTCGCCGCGTCCGCTGCCGCGGGTTCGGCGGCGAGCGCGCCGGGTCAGGATGTCCCGAAATAAAAAGTCGAATTTTTTGCGTTTGTGCGTTGAACAAATCTGGAACTCGGGTTAGAATTTAATTCTTGAAGCGATTCGCGGGAAACAAGCAGCACAACCCGAGTTGCATGCAGTGCCGACGTGGTGAAATTGGTAGACACGCTATCTTGAGGGGGTAGTGGCGAAAGCTGTGCGAGTTCGAGTCTCGCCGTCGGCACCAAAGTTACTCAATGCCAGCCGCTTCTAGTGGCTGGCATTTTTCATTTCTGGGGTGTGCCTTGCGATTGTCTTGTGATCGCACGCACTCCGAAATGATTCCTTCCGCCGGAAGTGGTATTCTCCGGACGCTCAGAACCAACCGATAGAGGATTGCCTTGAACCTCGCAGCCTATTACCCCGTCTTGTTGTTCCTCCTCGTGGGCACTGGTTTAGGTATAGCGCTGGTCAGCATCGGCAAGCTCCTTGGTCCCAATAAGCCGGACGTCGAGAAGAACGCACCGTATGAGTGCGGCTTCGAAGCCTTTGAAGACGCCCGGATGAAATTCGACGTCCGGTACTACCTCGTCGCCATCCTGTTCATCATCTTCGATCTCGAAACCGCATTCCTGTTTCCGTGGGGCGTCGCGCTCCGGGACATCGGCTGGCCGGGTTTCATCGCAATGATGATTTTTCTGCTCGAATTCCTGCTGGGCTTTGCCTATATCTGGAAGAAAGGCGGCCTCGACTGGGAGTGATGGGTTAATCGCCGGTTTGCATGGGCGGCCACGCTGGGCCGCTCGTCTGGAGTGGAAAGCAAATGAGTATCGAAGGGGTCTTGAAGGAAGGGTTTGTCACCACGACGGCTGACAAGCTGATCAACTGGACGCGTACCGGCTCGCTGTGGCCGATGACGTTCGGGCTCGCGTGTTGCGCCGTCGAGATGATGCATGCGGGCGCGGCCCGCTATGACCTGGACCGATTCGGGGTCGTGTTCCGTCCGAGCCCGCGTCAGTCGGACGTGATGATCGTCGCCGGCACGCTGTGCAACAAGATGGCGCCCGCGCTGCGCCGTGTGTACGACCAGATGGCCGAGCCGCGCTGGGTGATCTCGATGGGGTCGTGCGCGAACGGTGGCGGTTATTACCACTACTCGTACTCGGTGGTCCGCGGTTGCGACCGGATCGTGCCGGTCGACGTCTACGTGCCGGGCTGTCCGCCCACGGCCGAGGCGCTGGTCTACGGCGTGATCCAGCTTCAGGCGAAGATCCGCCGCACCAATACCATCGCCCGTCAATAAAGCCCCGAGCGTCCCTCAATATGGCAAGCAAAATCGAGACCCTCAAGGCAAACCTCGAAGCCGCGCTCGGCGCGCGCGTGGTGAGCCTCACCGAAGCGATCGGTGAACTGACGCTCGTCGTGAAGGCGAGCGACTACCTCGAAGTCGCAAAAATGCTGCGCGACGATCCGAAGCTCCGTTTCGAGCAACTGATCGACCTCTGCGGCGTCGACTACCAGACCTACGGCGACGGCGCCTACGACGGCCCGCGTTTCGCGGCCGTGTCGCAGCTGCTGTCGGTCACGAACAACTGGCGCCTGCGCCTGCGCGTGTTCGCGCCGGACGATGATCTGCCGATCGTGGCATCGCTCGTCGACATCTGGACCTCCGCAAACTGGTACGAGCGCGAAGCGTTCGACCTGTACGGCCTCGTGTTCGAGGGTCACCCCGATCTGCGTCGCATCCTCACCGACTACGGCTTCATCGGCCATCCGTTCCGCAAGGACTTCCCGGTGTCGGGTTATGTCGAAATGCGTTACGACCCGGAAGAGAAGCGGGTCGTCTACCAGCCGGTGACGATCGAGCCGCGCGAAATCACGCCGCGCGTGATCCGCGAGGATCGCTATGGCGGTCTGAAACATTAAGGGGGCGTCATGGCAGAAATCAAGAACTACACCCTCAACTTCGGTCCGCAGCACCCGGCAGCGCACGGCGTGCTGCGCCTCGTGCTCGAGCTCGACGGCGAAGTCATCCAGCGTGCCGATCCGCACATCGGCCTGCTGCATCGCGCGACTGAAAAGCTCGCGGAAAACAAGACCTTCATCCAGTCCGTGCCGTACATGGACCGTCTCGACTACGTGTCGATGATGGTCAACGAGCACGGCTACGTGCTCGCGATCGAGCGTCTGCTCGGCATCGACGTGCCGGAGCGCGCGCAGTACATCCGCGTGCTGTTCGACGAGATCACGCGCGTGCTGAACCACCTGATGTGGATCGGCGCGCACGCACTCGACGTCGGCGCGATGGCGGTGTTCCTGTACGCATTCCGCGAGCGCGAAGACCTGATGGACGTGTACGAAGCGGTGTCCGGTGCCCGGATGCACGCGGCGTACTACCGTCCGGGCGGCGTCTACCGCGACCTGCCTGACGCAATGCCGCAATACAAGGCGTCGAAGATTCGCAACGAGAAGGCGCTTGCGAAGATGAACGAAGCGCGCAGCGGCTCGGTGCTCGACTTCATCGACGACTTCTTCACGCGCTTCCCGAAGTGCGTCGACGAATACGAAACGCTGCTGACCGACAACCGGATCTGGAAACAGCGTCTGGTCGGGATCGGCGTCGTCAGCCCGGAGCGTGCGCTGCAGATGGGTCTGACGGGCCCGATGCTGCGCGGCTCGGGTATCGCGTGGGACCTGCGCAAGAAGCAGCCGTACGAAGTGTACGACCGCATGGATTTCGACGTGCCGGTCGGCGTGAACGGCGATTGCTACGACCGCTATCTGGTGCGCGTCGAGGAAATGCGCCAGTCGATCCGCATCGCGAAACAGTGTATTGAGTGGCTCCGCAAGAATCCGGGCCCGGTGATGACCGACAATCACAAGGTTGCGCCGCCGTCGCGCGTCGGCATGAAGACCAACATGGAAGACTTGATTCACCACTTCAAGCTCTTCACCGAAGGTTTTCACGTGCCGGAAGGCGAAGCGTACGCGGCTGTCGAGCATCCGAAGGGCGAATTCGGCATCTACCTCGTGTCGGATGGTGCCAACAAGCCGTATCGCCTCAAGATCCGCGCACCGGGCTTTGCGCACCTTGCGTCGCTCGACGAAATGGCGCGCGGTCACATGATTGCCGACGCCGTCACGATCATCGGTACGCAGGACATCGTGTTCGGCGAAATCGATCGCTAATGGTCGCGCCGCCCGCGCGAGCGGGCGGCGAGCAGTAAGTCACACGCGATGCGCGCTGAACCGGCGCGGCTTCGCAAGCTGTCAACAGTGAGCGCCAGGTCTGCCGTCCTTGCACAGCAGTGCGGCAGGTTGTTCGTTCGGTAGGAATTGAAAGAGTCGTGTCTGAAAATGATCTCAGCTGAAGGCCTGAAGGAAATCGATCGAGCGTTGACGAAGTATCCCGCCGATCAGAAACAGTCCGCCGTGATGTCGGCGTTGGCCGTCGCTCAGGAAGAGCACGGCTGGCTGTCGCCCGAACTGATGCAGTTCGTCGCGGACTATCTCGGCATGCCGGCCGTCGCCGTGCAGGAAGTCGCGACGTTCTACACGATGTACGAGCTCAAACCGGTCGGCAAGCACAAGATCACGCTCTGCACGAACCTGCCGTGCCAGCTTGGCCCGCACGGCGGCGCGGAAGCGACTGCCGACTACCTGAAACAGAAGCTGGGCATCGGCTTCGGCGAGACCACGCCCGACGGCAAGTTCACGCTGAAGGAAGGCGAATGCATGGGCTCGTGCGGCGATGCGCCGGTGCTGCTGGTGAACAATCACAGAATGTGCAGCTTCATGAGCCGCGAGAAGATCGACCAGCTGCTTGAGGAGCTCTCGAAATGACGTCCCTCCACGACCGTCACATCAAACCGCTGATCCTCGCTGGTCTGAACGGCGAGAACTGGCATCTCGAAGACTACGTTGCGCGCGGCGGCTACAAGCAGCTGCGCCGCATTCTCGAAGAAAAGATTCCGCCGGAGCAGGTGATCGCCGACGTGAAGGCGTCGGGCTTGCGTGGCCGTGGCGGTGCGGGCTTCCCGACCGGCCTGAAGTGGAGCTTCATGCCGCGCCAGTTTCCGGGGCAGAAGTACCTCGTCTGCAACTCGGACGAAGGCGAACCGGGCACGTTCAAGGATCGCGACATCCTGCGCTGGAACCCGCACGCGCTGATCGAAGGCATGGCCATCGGCGCGTACGCGATGGGCATCACCGTCGGCTACAACTACATCCACGGCGAAATCTTCGAAGTGTATCGACGCTTCGAGGCCGCGCTCGATGAAGCGCGTGCCGCGGGTTTCCTCGGCGACAACATCATGGGCTCGGAATTCTCGTTCCAGCTGCACGCGCACCACGGTTACGGCGCGTACATCTGCGGCGAGGAAACGGCGCTGCTCGAGTCGCTCGAAGGCAAGAAGGGCCAGCCGCGCTTCAAGCCGCCGTTCCCGGCGAGCTTCGGCGTGTACGGCAAGCCGACCACGATCAACAACACCGAGACGTTTGCCGCGGTGCCGTTCCTGCTGTCCATCGGGCCGCAGAATTACCTCGAGATCGGCAAGCCGAACAACGGCGGCACGAAGATCTTCTCGGTGTCGGGCGACGTCGAGCGTCCGGGCAACTATGAAGTGCCGCTCGGCACGCCGTTCGCGACGCTGATGGAGCTCGCCGGCGGGATGCGCGGCGGTCGCAAGATCAAGGCCGTGATTCCGGGCGGTTCGTCGGCACCGGTGATCCCGGGCGACATCATGATGCAGACCGATCTCGATTACGACTCGATCGCGAAGGCGGGCTCGATGCTCGGCTCCGGCGCGGTGATCGTGATGGACGAGACGCGCTGCATGGTGCGTTCGCTGCTGCGCCTGTCGTACTTCTACTACGAGGAATCGTGCGGCCAGTGCACGCCGTGCCGTGAAGGCACCGGCTGGCTGTATCGCGTCGTGAATCGTATCGAGCACGGCGAAGGTCGCCAGGAAGATCTGGACCTGCTGAACTCGGTTGCCGAGAACATCATGGGCCGCACGATCTGCGCGCTCGGCGATGCGGCGGCGATGCCGGTACGCGGGATGCTCAAGCATTACTGGGACGAATTCGCGTACCACGTCGAGCACAAGCACTGCATGGTCGGCGGCCACGCGCACGCGGCGGCAGCCTGAAGCGAAGCACCGGTTGCGGAATTTGAGTGCACGGTCGGGCGAAGGCGCGAACGGGCGGAAATAGGTTAAGGACCATTCACCATCATGGTTGAACTTGAAATAGACGGCAAGAAGGTCGAGGTGCCCGAAGGCAGCATGGTGATCCAGGCTGCGCACAAGGCGGATACGTACATTCCTCACTTCTGCTATCACAAGAAACTGTCGGTCGCGGCCAACTGCCGGATGTGTCTCGTCGAAGTCGAGAAGATGCCGAAGGCCGTGCCTGCCTGCGCGACGCCCGTGTCGGCCGGCATGATCGTGCGCACGCAGTCCGACAAGGCCGTGAAGGCGCAGCAGTCGGTGATGGAATTCCTCCTCATCAACCACCCGCTCGACTGCCCGATCTGCGATCAGGGCGGCGAATGCCAGCTGCAGGATCTGGCGGTCGGCTACGGCAAGTCGTCGTCGCGCTACTCGGAAGAAAAGCGCGTGGTGTTCCACAAGAACGTGGGCCCGCTGATCTCGATGGAAGAAATGTCGCGCTGCATCCACTGCACGCGCTGCGTCCGCTTCGGCCAGGAAATCGCCGGCGTGATGGAGCTCGGCATGCTGGGTCGCGGCGAGCACTCGGAAATCACGACGTTCGTCGGCAAGACGGTCGACTCCGAACTGTCGGGCAACATGATCGACCTGTGCCCGGTCGGCGCGCTGACCAGCAAGCCGTTCCGCTACAGCGCCCGTACGTGGGAACTGTCGCGCCGCAAGTCGGTGAGCCCGCACGATTCGGTCGGCGCGAACCTCGTCGTGCAGGTGAAGAACAACCGCGTGATGCGCGTGCTGCCGTTCGAGAACGAAGCGATCAACGAATGCTGGATCTCGGACAAGGATCGTTTCTCGTACGAAGGCCTGAACAGTGAAGAGCGCCTGACGAAGCCGATGCTGAAGCAGGGCGGCCAGTGGATCGAGACCGACTGGCAGACCGCGCTCGAATATGTCGCGAAGGGTCTGAAGGGCATCGCCGCGGATCACGGCGCGAACGCGCTGGCGATGCTCGCGAGCGCGCACAGCACCGCTGAAGAGCTGTTCCTCGTGAAGCAGCTCGCCAGCGAACTGAAAACGCCGAACGTCGACTTCCGTCTGCGTCAGCAAGATTTCTCGGCGCCGGTCCAGGGCGCACCGTGGCTCGGCATGCCGATCGCCGATCTGTCGAGCGTGGATGCCGCGTTCGTCGTCGGTTCGTTCCTGCGCCGCGACCACCCGCTGTTCGCCGCGCGCCTGCGCCAGGCCGCGAAGAACGGCGCGAAGCTGCACTTCCTGCACGCGACCGCCGACGACTCGCTGATCCCGACCGCGAAGCGCATCGTCGCCGCGCCGTCGGCATGGCTCGACGAGCTGGCCGGCATCGCCGCCGCCGTCGCGCAACTGCGCGGCGTCGCGCTGCCGGACGCGCTGGCGGGCATCACCGCATCGCCGGCGGCACAAGCAGTCGCCCAGTCGCTCGCGAACGGCGAGCGCCGCGCGGTGCTGCTCGGCAATGCGGCCGTCCGTCACCCGCAATTCGCGAAGCTGCACGCCGTTGCACAGTGGATCGCCGGCAACACGGGCGCCACGTTCGGTTTCCTGACGGAAGCGGCGAACACGGTCGGCGCGCACGTCGTCGGCGCACTGCCGGGCGAGGGCGGCCTGAACGCACGCGAAGCGTTCGCGCAGCCGCGCAAGGGCTACGTGCTGCTGAACGTCGAACCGGAATTCGACACGGCCGATCCGGCGCAGGCACTTGCCGCGCTGAACCAGGCCGAAATGGTCGTCGTGATGTCGCCGTTCAAGCACGGCCTCGATTATGCCGACGTGCTGCTGCCGATCGCGCCGTTCACGGAAACGGCAGGCACGTACGTGAACGCGGAAGGCTCGGTGCAGAGCTTCAACGGCGTCGTGCGTCCGCTCGGCGATACGCGTCCGGCGTGGAAGGTGCTGCGCGTGCTCGGCAGCCTGCTCGGCCTGCCGAACTTCGAATACGAAACGGCGGAAGAAGTGCGTCTCGCGGCGCTCGGCGACGCAGGCGTCGCGAAGCGTCTGTCGAACCAGGCGTCGGTCGCGCCGGCACGCGTCGCGGCAGCTGCCGCGAACGGCGGCTTCGAGCGCCTCGCCGACGTGCCGATCTATCATGCCGACGCACTCGTGCGCCGCGCCGGTGCGCTGCAACTGACGGCCGCCGCGAAGATGGCGAACGCCGCAGCCCTGCCGGCCGCGCTGTTCGACAAGCTGGGCTTGAAGGAAGGCGACGCGGTGCGCGTGCGCCAGGGCGAGCGTGCGGTGCAGTTGCCGGCCGTGCGCGACGCGAATCTTGCGGAGACGGTCGTTCGCGTGTCGGCGGCGACGCCTGCCGGCGCAGCGCTCGGCAGCCTGTCCGGTGAACTGGTGGTGGAGAAGGCGTAAATGAGCTTGTTCGATACGATCAACGCGGGCGGAGCCCAGCTTCTCGGCGTCGCGTGGCCGACGGTGTGGGCCGTCGTGCGCATCCTCGTCGTCGCCGTCGTGATCCTGCTGTGCGTCGCGTACCTGATTCTGTGGGAACGCAAGCTGATCGGCTGGATGCACGTGCGTCTCGGCCCGAACCGCGTCGGCCCCGGCGGCCTGCTGCAGCCGATCGCCGACGTGCTGAAGCTGCTGCTGAAGGAAGTGATTCAGCCGAGCGCCGCCAGCCGTTGGCTGTACCTGATCGCGCCGGTCATGACCGTCGTGCCGGCGTTTGCCGTGTGGGCGGTGATCCCGTTCCAGGCCGAGGCCGTGCTCGCGAACGTGAACGCGGGCCTGCTGTATGCGATGGCGATCTCGTCGATCGGCGTGTACGCGGTGATTCTCGCCGGCTGGGCGTCGAACTCGAAGTATGCATTCCTCGGTGCGATGCGCGCCGCGGCGCAGATGGTGTCGTACGAAATCTCGATGGGCTTCGCGCTGGTGCTCGTGCTGATGACGGCCGGCAGCCTGAACCTGTCGGAAATCGTCGGCTCGCAACAGCACGGCTTCTTCGCCGGCCACGGCGTGAACTTCCTGTCGTGGAACTGGCTGCCGCTGCTGCCGGCGTTCGTCGTCTACTTCGTGTCCGGCATCGCCGAAACGAACCGTCACCCGTTCGACGTGGTGGAAGGGGAGTCGGAGATCGTCGCGGGTCACATGATCGATTACTCGGGCATGGCGTTCGCGCTGTTCTTCCTCGCCGAGTACATCAACATGATCGTGATCTCGGCGCTGGCCGCGACGCTGTTCCTCGGCGGCTGGGACGCACCGTTCGAATTCCTGTCGTTCATTCCGGGCATCTTCTGGCTGGTGCTGAAGGTATTCGCGCTGCTGTCGGTGTTCATCTGGGTGCGCGCGACGTTCCCGCGCTACCGTTACGACCAGATCATGCGTCTGGGCTGGAAGGTGTTCCTGCCCGTCACGGTGATCTGGGTGGTCGTGGTCGGCTTCTGGATGATGTCGCCGCTCAACATCTGGGTGAAGTAAAGATCGGACGAAATCATGACGGCAATCCAACACTTCTTTAAGACCTTCTTCCTGACGGAGCTGCTGAAGGGGCTCGCGCTGACCGGTCGTTACACGTTCCGGCGCAAGTTCACCGTGCAGTTCCCGGAAGAGAAGACCCCGATTTCGCCGCGTTTCCGCGGGCTGCATGCGCTGCGCCGCTATGAAAACGGCGAAGAGCGCTGCATCGCGTGCAAGCTCTGCGAGGCCGTGTGCCCCGCGATGGCGATCACGATCGAGTCGGAAACGCGCGCGGACAACACGCGCCGCACGACGCGCTACGACATCGACCTGACGAAGTGCATCTTCTGTGGTTTCTGCGAGGAAAGCTGCCCGGTCGATTCGATCGTCGAGACGCAGATCCTCGAGTATCACGGCGAAAAGCGCGGCGACCTGTATTTCACGAAGGAAATGCTGCTCGCGGTGGGCGATCGCTACGAGAAGGACATCGCTGCGGCGAAGGCCGCCGACGCGCCGTATCGTTGATTGTGTTTGCAGTGCCGGCCCGGCATGAACGGGCCGAGCCGCCGCGACGGGTGCGGCACGCGAGAGCGTCCCGCAAGCCGCGCCTGACTATGGCCTAACGATGAACCGGTAATCATGGAATTCACGACCGTACTGTTCTACATCTTCGCGCTGCTCCTGGTGGTATCAGGGCTGAAGGTGATCACTTCGCGCAACCCGGTGGCGTCTGCGCTTTTCCTTGTGCTGGCGTTCTTCAACGCCGCCGCGATCTGGATGCTGCTGGAAGCGGAGTTCCTCGCGATCCTGCTGGTGCTGGTGTACGTGGGCGCCGTGATGGTGCTGTTCCTGTTCGTCGTGATGATGCTGGACATCAACATCGATTACCTGCGCCGCGACTTCAAGCGCTTCGTACCGATGGCGACCGTCGTCGGCGCGATCATCGTGGTCGAGACCGCGCTGATCCTGTGGCGCGGCTACGGCGACACGCACACGGTGCACGCGATGGCGACGGGCGCGATGGCCGACTGGTCGAACACGCGCCTGATCGGCAAGGTGATCTACACCGACTACATCTTCGCGTTTGAAATCGCAGGCCTGGTGCTGCTGGTCGCGATCATCGCCGCGATCGGGCTGACCGAGCGCAAGGGCAAGGACAGCAAGCGCCAGCGCGTGTCGGATCAGGTCAAGGTGCGCCGTAATGACCGCGTGCGCCTCGTGAAGATGGAAGCGGACAAGCCGCAGCCGGAAACGGCGCAGAGCGAAGCCGGTACGAGCACCAACGGCTAAGCGGAGGAAAAGAAAACCATGCTGACTCTTGCTCATTACCTCGTGCTCGGCGCGATCCTCTTTGCGATCGCGATCGTCGGGATCTTCCTGAACCGCCGCAACATCATCATCATCCTGATGGCGATCGAACTGATGCTGTTGGCGGTGAACACCAACTTCGTCGCGTTTTCGCACTACCTCGGCGACGTGCACGGCCAGATCTTCGTGTTCTTCGTGCTGACCGTCGCCGCAGCGGAAGCCGCGATCGGTCTCGCGATTCTGGTGACCCTGTTCCGTAAGCTCGACACGATCAATGTCGAGGATCTCGATCAGCTCAAAGGTTAATTTCAGGCAACGCTGTTATGTCAACGACACTCAATGAAAACCTGCTGCTGGCGATTCCGCTCGCTCCGCTGGCCGGCTCGCTGATTGCGGGGCTGTTCGGGAACGCAGTGGGGCGCAAGGGCGCACACCGGATCACGATCCTCGGCGTATTGATCGCGTTCCTCCTGTCGGCGAAAGTCTTCCTCGACGTGATGGGCGGCGCGAGCTTCAACGCGACCGTCTACGAATGGATGAACGTCGGCTCGCTGAAACTCGAAGTCGGCTTCCTCGTCGATTCGCTGACCGCGATGATGATGGTCGTCGTGACCTTCGTCTCGCTGATGGTGCACGTGTACACGATCGGCTACATGTCGGAAGAAGATGGCTACCAGCGCTTCTTCTCGTACATCTCGCTGTTCACGTTCTCGATGCTGATGCTCGTGATGAGCAACAACTTCCTGCAACTGTTCTTCGGTTGGGAAGCGGTGGGTCTGGTGTCGTACCTGCTGATCGGCTTCTACTTCACGCGTGAGAGCGCGATCTACGCGAACATGAAGGCGTTCCTCGTGAACCGCGTGGGCGACTTCGGCTTCCTGCTGGGCATCGGCCTGCTGCTGGCGTTCGCGGGTTCGATGAACTACGGCGAAGTGTTCGCGAAGCGCGCCGAGCTCGCAAGCCTGCACTTCCCGGGCACCGACTGGGGCCTGCTGACCGTCGCCTGTATCTGCCTGTTCATCGGCGCGATGGGTAAATCGGCGCAGTTCCCGCTGCACGTGTGGCTGCCCGACTCGATGGAAGGCCCGACCCCGATCTCCGCGCTGATTCACGCAGCGACGATGGTGACGGCCGGCATCTTCATGGTGTCGCGCATGTCGCCGCTGTTCGAACTGTCGGATACCGCGCTGTCGTTCATCACGGTGATCGGTGCGATCACGGCACTGTTCATGGGCTTCCTCGGGATCGTCCAGAACGACATCAAGCGTGTCGTCGCGTACTCGACGCTGTCGCAGCTCGGCTACATGACCGTCGCGCTCGGCGTGTCCGCTTACCCGGTCGCCGTGTTCCACCTGATGACGCACGCGTTCTTCAAGGCGCTGCTGTTCCTCGGCGCCGGTTCGGTGATCATGGGCATGCACCACGACCAGGACATGCGCAACATGGGCGGCCTGCGCAAGTACATGCCGATCACGTGGATCACGTCGCTCGTCGGTTCGCTGGCGCTGATCGGTACGCCGTTCTTCTCGGGCTTCTACTCGAAGGACTCGATCATCGACGCGGTGAAGCTGTCGCATCTGCCGGGTTCTGGCTTCGCGTACTTCGCGGTCGTCGCGAGCGTGTTCGTCACGGCGCTGTACTCGTTCCGCATGTACTTCCTGGTGTTCCACGGCGAAGAGCGTTTCCGCAAGCCGAAGCATCCGGAATCGCCGATGGGCATGGCGGCCGCGCACGGCCACGACGATCACGGCCATGGCCACGGTCATGACGACCACGCGCACGAGCCGCACGAGACCCCGTGGGTCGTGTGGGTGCCGCTGGTCCTGCTGGCAATTCCGTCGGTGATCATCGGTGCGATCGCGATCGGCCCGATGCTGTTCGGCGACTTCTTCCAGCACGGCGTCGCGTTCGACAAGGTGATCTTCATCGGCGAAAACCATCCGGCACTGGCCGAGATGGCCGAAGAGTTCCACGGCTGGGTGGGCATGGGTCTGCACTCGGTGTCGGGCCTGCCGGTGTGGCTGGCGCTCGCCGGTGTCGTCGTCGCGTGGTTCCTGTACCTGAAGCGTCCGGAGCTGCCGGCGTCGATCCGCCGCGCGTTCGGTCCGATCTACACGCTGCTGGACAACAAGTACTACATGGACAAGATCAACGAAGTGGTGTTCGCCCGTGGTTCGGTGGCGATCGGCCGCGGCCTGTGGAAGGAAGGCGACGTCGTCGTGATCGACGGTCTCGTCAACGGCAGCGCGCGGTTCATCGGCTGGTTCGCCGGCGTGATCCGCTTCCTCCAATCCGGTTACATCTATCACTACGCGTTCGCCATGATCATCGGCATGCTGGGGCTCCTGACCCTGTTTGTAACGCTCGGCGGCAAATAAGGCGGGGGGACAACACTAATGCACGCTTTTCCGATTCTCAGTACCGCGATCTGGCTGCCGATCGTTTTCGGCCTCCTCGTGCTCGCGGTGGGTAACGACAAAAATCCGGGGACGGCTCGCTGGGTCGCGCTGATCGGTTCGCTGCTCGGTCTCGCGGTCACGATTCCGCTGATCACGGGCTTCGACTCGAGCACGGCTGCGCTGCAGTTCGTCGAGCAGTCGACCTGGATCGAACGCTTCGACATCTCGTACCACCTCGGCGTCGACGGCATCTCGATGTGGTTCGTCGTGCTGACCGCGCTGATCACGGTGATCGTCGTGATCGCCGCGTGGGAAGTGATCACCGAGAACGTCGCGCAGTACCTCGCGGCCTTCCTGATCCTGTCCGGGATCATGATCGGCGTGTTCTCGGCGGCCGACGGCCTGCTGTTCTACGTGTTCTTCGAGGCGACCCTGATCCCGATGTACATCATCATCGGTGTGTGGGGCGGCCCGAACCGCGTGTACGCGGCGTTCAAGTTCTTCCTGTACACGCTGGCCGGCTCGCTGCTGATGCTGGTCGCGCTGATCTACCTGTACACGCAGACGCATTCGTTCGACCTCGCGACGTGGCAGAACGCCAAGATCGCAATGACGCCGCAGATCCTGCTGTTCATTGCATTCTTCCTCGCGTTCGCGGTGAAGGTGCCGATGTGGCCGGTGCACACCTGGCTGCCGGACGCGCACGTGGAAGCGCCGACGGGCGGCTCGGTCGTGCTGGCGGCGATCATGCTGAAGCTCGGTGCGTACGGTTTCCTGCGTTTCTCGCTGCCGATCACGCCTGACGCAAGCCACTTCCTGGCACCTGTCGTGATCACGCTGTCGCTGATCGCGGTGATCTACATCGGCCTCGTCGCGATGGTACAGGCCGACATGAAGAAGCTGGTCGCGTATTCGTCGATCGCGCACATGGGCTTCGTCACGCTCGGCTTCTTCATCTTCAACCAGCTCGGCGTCGAAGGCGCGATCGTCCAGATGATCTCGCACGGCTTCGTGTCGGGCGCGATGTTCCTGTGCATCGGCGTGCTGTACGACCGCGTGCACTCGCGTCAGATCGCCGATTACGGCGGTGTCGTGAACGTGATGCCGAAGTTCGCGGCATTCGCGATGCTGTTCTCGATGGCCAACTGCGGCTTGCCGGGCACCTCGGGTTTCGTCGGCGAGTTCATGGTGATTCTCGCGGCTGTCCAGTACAACTTCTGGATCGCATTCGGCGCGGCATTCACGCTGATCCTCGGCGCCGCCTACACGCTGTGGATGTACAAGCGCGTGTACTTCGGCGCGGTCGCGAACGATCACGTTGCCAAGCTGAAGGACATCGGCCGTCGCGAATTCGTGATGCTGGCCGTGCTCGCCGCGTTCACGCTGCTGATGGGTCTGTATCCGAAGCCTTTCACTGACGTGATGCACGTTTCCGTGGAAAACCTCCTCTCCCACGTCGCGCAGTCGAAGCTGCCGCTGGCCCAGTAATCGCGAGCGGAGGAAATCAAGATCATGAACGCACCTATGAATGTCCTGTTGCCTGACGCGCTGGTGATGGTCGCCATCGTCGTCGCATGGCTGAACGACACCTTTACCGGTGCCGCTGGCCGCCGCCTGACCTATCTGATCGCGGTGGTTTCGTCGGTCGTCGCCGGCGTGTGGTTCGCGGTGCAGGCGCTGGACCCGCAGCAGTATTACTTCTTCTCGCGGATGGTCGTCGTCGACTCGTTCGCGAGCATGATGAAGGCCGTCGTGTCGCTCGGCTTCGCGGTCTCGCTCGTCTATTCGCGCAAGTACCTCGAAGACCGTGACATGTTCCGCGGCGACGTGTTCCTGCTGGGCATGTTCTCGCTGCTCGGTCAGTTGGTGATGGTGTCGGGCAACAACTTCCTGACGCTGTACCTCGGCCTCGAACTGATGTCGCTGTCGCTGTACGCCGTCATCGCGCTGCGCCGCGATGCCGCGCAGTCGAGCGAAGCCGCGATGAAGTACTACGTGCTGGGCGCGCTCGCGTCGGGCTTCGTGCTGTACGGCATTTCGATGCTCTACGGCGCGACCGGCTCGCTCGAGCTGGGCGAGGTGTACAAGGCGGTCGGCGGCAACACCGACGCGGCCGTGCTGATGTTCGGCGTGGTCTTCATCGTCGCCGGTATCGCGTTCAAGCTCGGCGCCGTGCCGTTCCACATGTGGGTGCCGGACGTCTACCAGGGCGCACCGACCGCGATGACGCTGTTCGTCGGCGGTGGCCCGAAGGTTGCCGCGTTCGCGTGGGGCCTGCGTTTCCTGGTGATGGGCCTGCTGCCGCTCGCACAGAACTGGCAGACCGCGCTCGTGATCCTCGCCGCGCTGTCGCTGATCGTCGGTAACATCACCGGTATCGTCCAGCGCAACATCAAGCGGATGCTCGCGTACTCGGCGATCTCGAACATGGGCTTCGTGCTGCTCGGCCTGCTCGCCGGCATCGTGAAGGGCGACGCGACCGCACCGGCGAACGCGTACAGCTCGGCGATGTTCTACGCGATCGTCTACCTGATCACGACGCTCGGCTCGTTCGGCGTGGTGATGCTGCTCGCACGCCGCGATTTCGAAGCGGAAACGATCGACGACTTCAAGGGCCTCAACAAGCGCAGCCCGGTGTTCGCGTTCGTGATGATGGTCATGATGTTCTCGCTGGCCGGTATCCCGCCGACCGTCGGCTTCTACGCGAAGCTCGCGGTGCTCGAGGCGACCGTCAACGCGGGTCTCACGTGGCTGGCCGTGCTGGCTGTGATCACGTCGCTGTTCGGCGCGTTCTACTATCTGCGCATCGTCAAGCTGATGTACTTCGATGCACCGCAGGACGCGACCCCGGTCACCGGCGATTTCTGCAAGCGCACGATCCTCGTGCTGAACGGTATTGCAGTGGTGGTGCTCGGCCTGATCCCGAGCCCGCTGTTGACGGCCTGCCTGCAGGCGATCCGTCACACGCTGCCGCTGTAATGTCGGCAGCTGGCTGGTTCATCGTGCTGTTGGCGCTCGTATGCGCCAACGTGCCGTTCCTGAACCAACGCCTCTTCGCCGTCGTCCCGATCGGTGCGACGAAGAAGAACGCGTGGGTTCGGATCGGCGAGCTGATCGTGCTGTATTTCGTCGTCGGCGCACTCGGCTTCTGGCTCGAGTCGCGCGCCGGCAACCGCTTCGAACAGGGCTGGCAGTTCTACGCGATCACGTTCAGTCTCTTCGTTGTGTTCGCGTTTCCCGGCTTCACGTTCCAGTATCTCGTCAAACGACGCTGACGGCTTCGGCCGTCGCGTGCTCATTCCTCCGGAGCCCGCCGATGGCCGAACTACCCAATCACGACGCCGCACTGACCGAAACCTGCCTCGAGAGCGAGGCGATTTTCGACGGCTCGTTCCTCAAGCTGAAGCGCGATACCGTTCGTTTGCCCGACGGCAAGCAGGCCACGCGCGAATACGTCCAGCACCCCGGCGCGGTGATGGTGATCCCGCTGTTCGACGACGGCCGCGTGCTGATGGAAAGCCAGTATCGCTATCCGATCGGCAAGGTCATGGCCGAATTCCCCGCCGGCAAACTTGATCCGAACGAGGGCGCGCTTGCCTGCGCGGTACGCGAACTGCGCGAGGAAACCGGCTACACGGCACGCGAATATGTGTTCCTGGCCCGGATTCATCCGATCATTTCCTATTCGACCGAATTCATCGACCTGTATCTCGCGCGCGGCCTGACGGCCGGCGAGCGCAAGCTCGACGAAGGCGAATTTCTCGAAACCTTCACGGCGACACTGCCCGACCTGCAGGAGTGGGTGCGCACCGGCCAGATCACCGACGTGAAGACGATCATCGGCACGATGTGGCTCGACAAGGTCCTGTCCGGCGCGTGGCCGCTCGGCCCGGTCGAGAAGCCCTGACGGCGCGTCAGCGGCGGGTGGGGCGCCGCGTTACAATCCTGTGACGCGGCCGCTGTCCGGCCGCGCGATCCTGGTTTAGCACGATCGTTCACAAAAGCGCGTTTTGCGCTACACTCGCCACACGCCCTGATTCAGCATGAAGGTCCTCGATTTACAGTGCCCGCACGGTCATCGGTTCGAAGGCTGGTTCGCTTCCGCCGATGAGTTCGAAGCGCAGTTGTCCCGCAAGCTGGTCGAATGTCCGGTGTGCGGGACGACCGAGATCAACCGGATGCCGTCGGCGCCGCGCCTGAACCTGTCGGGCGCGACGCAGGCACAGCCGACCGATCCGCGCGCGCTGCAGGCGCAGGTGATGCGCGCGCTGCGCGAGGTGCTGGAGAAGACCGAGAACGTGGGCGAGCGCTTCGCCGAGGAAGCGCGGCGCATTCATTACAACGAGGCGCCGGCGCGCAGCATTCGTGGCGTCACGACGCCGGAGGATGCGCAATCCTTGGTCGAAGAAGGCATCGACGTGATGCCGCTGCCGATTCCTGCCGCGCTGAAAGAACCGCTGCAATGACGTACGCAGTGTGTCCTTGCCGGGCCGGACGGCTGCGGTCAGGAGACACTGCGCATGGATCTGGATTATTCCCCCGCCGACGACGCGTTCCGCGTCGACGTTCGCGCCTGGCTCGAGGCCAACCTGCCTCATGCACTGCGCGCCAAGGTACTCGATCACAAACGACTCGACCGCGAGGATTTCGCGAGCTGGCACCGGATTCTCGGCCAGCGCGGCTGGTCCGCGCCCGCATGGCCGGCCGAATACGGCGGTCCGGACTGGAACGCGACGCAGCGCCACATCTGGGATGAGGAGTGCGCACGCATCGGCGCGCCGACCGTGCTGCCGTTCGGCGTATCGATGGTCGCGCCGGTGCTGATGAAATACGGCAGCGAAGCGCAGAAGCGCCACTATCTGCCGCGCATCCTGGACGGCACCGACTGGTGGTGTCAGGGCTATTCCGAGCCGGGCTCCGGGTCGGATCTCGCATCGCTGCGCACGCGTGCCGAACGTCACGGCGACCACTACGTCGTCAACGGCCAGAAGACATGGACGACGCTGGGCCAGTACGCGGACATGATGTTTTGTCTCGTGCGTACCGATCCGGCGGCGAAGAAGCAGGAGGGCATCTCGTTCCTGCTGATCGACATGAAGACGCCCGGCATCACGGTGCGCCCGATCATCACGCTCGATGAGGATCATGAAGTCAACGAGGTGTTCTTCGAGGACGTAAAGGTGCCCGTCGAGAATCTCGTCGGCGATGAAAACCGCGGCTGGACTTACGCGAAATACCTGTTGGGCCACGAGCGCACCGGCATCGCACGCGTCGGCGCGTCGAAGCGCGAGCTCGCATTCCTGAAACGCGTGGCGTCGAACCAGCGCAAGAACGGCAAGCCGCTGCTCGCCGATCCGGTGTTTGCCGCGAAGGTCGCGGCGCTCGAAGTCGAACTGATGGCGCTCGAGGTGACGGTGCTGCGGGTCGTGAGCCGCGAGACGAGCGGCAAGGGGCCGGGCCCCGAGGCATCGATGTTGAAGATCAAGGGCACCGAGGTGCAGCAGGCGCTTACCGAGCTGATGTTCGAGGCGATCGGCCCGCTCGCCGCGCCGTTCGACGTCCCGTTCCTCGAGGGCGAACGCGAACACAGCAGCGCGGGCGACGACGATGCCGCGCCGCTCGCCGCCTACTACTTCAATTACCGGAAGACGTCGATCTACGGCGGTTCGAACGAGATTCAGAAGAACATCATCGCGCAGATGATCCTGGGGCTGTGATCAGGGAACGGAGACAACCATGGATTTCAGCTTTACCGATGAGCAACAACAGTTTGCCGACGCGCTGCGCCGTTATCTCGGCGAGCAATACGGTTTCGACGCGCGCCAGGCCATCGTGCGAAGCGATGCCGGCGTGTCGGACGCGCAATGGAGCGCATTCGCGGAGCTGGGCCTGACCGCGCTGCCCGTGCCGGATGCACAGGGCGGCTTCGGCGGCGGCCCGGTCGACATGCTGGTCGCGATGCAGGAACTCGGCCGTGCACTCGTGGTCGAGCCGTACTGGGCGACGGCGGTCGGCATCGAGGCGCTGCGCGTCGCCGGGTCCGGCACGGGCGACGATGCCGCGCTGATGGAAGCGGTCGCGCAAGGGCAGAAGCGCCTGGCCGTTGCATTCCACGAACCACGGGCACGCTACGACCTGTACGAACTCGATACGCACGCGCGCGATCACGACGGCACGTATCGGCTGACCGGCACCAAGTCGGTCGTTCAGCACGGCGCCCAGGCGCATGCGTGGATCGTGCCCGCGCGTGTCGATGGCGGCAGCATCGGCCTGTTCGTCGTCGAGCGCGATGCCGCGGGGGCGAAGCTCGTCGACTACCGGACGATCGACGGCCAGCGCGCCGCGACGATCGAGCTGCATGACACCCCCGCGCGGCAGCTGACGGGCGGCGCACGCGATGCGGCCGCACTCGAGCAGGTTGCCGACTACGCGACCTTCCTGCTCTGCGCGGAAGCGGTCGGCGCACTCGACGAGCTGAACCGCGCGACGGTCGAATACACGAAGACGCGCGAACAGTTCGGCGTACCGATTGCACGTTTCCAGGCACTGCAGCACCGCATGGTCGACATGCTGATTCACGCGGAGCAGGCGCGCTCGCTGACTTACCTGGCCGCGGTGCGTTACGCGGGCGGCGATGCCGATGCGCGTCGCAAGGCGGTGTCGGCCGCGAAGGCGCGGGTCGGCGCGGCCGCACGTTTCGTCGGCCAGCAGGCGGTGCAACTGCACGGCGGCATGGGCGTGACCAATGAGGTTGCCGCCGCGCACCTGTTCAAGCGGCTGTCGATCATCGAGACGACGCTCGGCGACACCGATCATCATCTTGCGCGCATCGCGGCCCTGCCGGATTTCGCGCAGACCGACGCGGCATGACGGCGACGCGCGAGCGCGCCATGGGAGATAGACAGTGGGTATCAGCTACGAAGATCTGGAAGTCGGCAGTACGACCGAAATCGGCCGCTATACGTTCGAATCGGATGACATCAAGGCGTTCGCGCAACGCTACGATCCGCAACCGTTCCACCTCGACGAGGAGGCTGGCAAGGCATCGCCGTTCGGCGGACTCGTTGCGAGCGGCTGGCATACGTGTTCGGTGTTCATGAGCCTGCTCATCAAGAAGCTGGGACCGGATTCGACCAGCATGGGCTCGCCCGGCATCGACTCGATCCGCTGGCTCAAGCCCGTGCGCGCCGGCGACACGATCACGATGTACCAGAAGGTCCACGACAAGCGCGTGTCGGAGAGCAAGCCCGATCGCGGCATCGTGTCGACGGAGTGGATCGGCGTCAACGGCGCCGGCGACACGGTGATCACCGTGCATACCAAGGTGATCTTCGGACTGCGTCATCCGCAAGGAGCGGGCGCATGATGGACGTGACATTGCCGCTGATCGCGTCTGCGCAAGCGCTGCACGAGCGCGTCGGCGCGGAGCCGCTCGCGAGCGGCTGGGTCGAGATCGATCAGCGTCGCGTCGATGGTTTTGCCGACGCCACCGGCGATCACCAGTGGATTCACGTCGATCACGAGCGGGCGAGGCGCGAGTCGCCGTTCGGCGGCCCGATCGCGCACGGATTCCTGACGCTGTCGCTGATTCCCGCGCTGATGACCGATGCGATGCGCTTCGAGCAGAAGATGGGCGTGAACTACGGACTGAATCGCGTGCGGTTCCTGAAGCCGGTGCCGGTCGGCGCACGCGTGCGCGCGCTGTTCGCGGTGAAGGAAGCCGCGGAGGCCGCGCGGGGCGGTGTGCAGGTGACGTGGTCGGTGTCGATGCAGGTCGAGCGTACGGACGTGCCGTTGCTCGTTTGCGCGGCGGAATTCATTACGTTGCACTACTTCTGATGCGCGCGGCGGCATCGACGGATGCCGCTGCGTCGCACGGCGCGTGGTTCGTCAGTGCTTTGCGTATTGCGTCGCGCCGAACAGCATTTCGCGTGCCTTGTCGTCCTGCAGCGGCTTGCGCAGCGATGCGAGGACTTCGACGCCGCGCTGCACGGCCGGACGCGCGGCAATCGTTTCGTGCCAGCGCTTCACGTTCGGCAGTTCGTCGAGCACGATGCCCTGGTTCTGCCATGAGCGCGTCCACGGGAACGTCGCGATGTCCGCGATCGTGTACGTGTCGCCGGCGAGATATTCGGATTCGCCGAGACGCTTTTCCATCACGTTGTACAGGCGCTTCGCTTCGTTCGTATAGCGATTGATCGCATAGTCGATCTTTTCCGGCGCGTACAGCCGGAAGTGGTGCGCCTGCCCGAGCATCGGGCCGACGCCGCCCATCTGGAACATCAGCCATTCGAGCGTCGCGTAGCGCTCGGCCGGCTCGGTCGGCAGAAACTTGCCGGTCTTTTCCGCCAGGTACACGAGGATCGCGCCCGATTCGAACAGCGAGATCGGCTTGCCGCCGGGGCCGTCCGCATCGACGATCGCGGGGATCTTGTTGTTCGGGCTGATCTTCAGAAATTCGGGCTTGAACTGATCGCCCGCGCCGATATCGACCGGATGCGCACGATACGCGAGGCCCGTTTCCTCGAGCATGATGTGTATCTTGTGGCCGTTCGGGGTCGCCCAGCTGTAGACGTCGATCATCGTCAACTCCTTTATGGCATGCGCGAAAACGGCGCCGGCGGGGCGCCGCGACAGGCGGTCATTAGAGCATGGATCGATGCGGGCTGCAGGCGACGGAAACGTGCGGCCGCGCGCCTGCGCGCGCATGTCGTCGCAGCGACGGCGTGCGGATCAGCGCTTGTAGCGCGGCTGGCGTTTCTCGAGGAACGCGGTAATGCCTTCGAATGCATCCGCATGATGCAACGATGCGACGAAGTGATCGCGCTCGGTGCCCAGATGCGCATCGAGCGGCTGTGCGGTCGCATCGTCGAGCAGCGACTTGATGCGCGTGAGCGCGTTCGGCGAGATGCCGGCAAGCGAGTCGGCCCACGCGAGCGCGTCGGAAAGCGCGGCGCCGGGCACGGCGAGCCGATTGACGACGCCGAGCGCATGCAGGCGGTCGGCCACGACGGGCCCGCCCTCGAACAGGATTTCGGCGGCGAGCGCACGAGGCAGTGCGCGCGCGAGGAACCACGAGCCGCCGCCGTCGGGCGTGAGGCCGACGCGCGCGTACGACATCACGAACTTCGCGTCGTGCGCGGCAACGATCAGGTCGCATGCGAGCGCGAGCGAAAAGCCCGCGCCGGCCGCCGCGCCTTCGACTGCCGCGATCACGGGCTTGCTCGTTGCGCGGATCGCCGTGATCCACGCGGTGAGCTGATCGATGCTGTCGGCCTGGTAGGACGGATCCTTCGAGCGGTTGTCGAGCAGCCGGTTCAGGTTGCCGCCCGCGCAAAAGAAACGATCGGCACCGGTGAGCACGACCGCGCGAATGGCGGGGTCGCGCTCGGCGGTGGCGAGCGCCTCGACGCCGGCCGCATACATGTCGGGATGCAGCGCGTTGCGTGCGCCGGGATTGGACAGCGTGAGGACGAGCGTCGATTCGCTCTCGGGTGGACGCGAGGCCAGCAGTTCAGCACTCATGCGAAGGTGTCTCCATCGGATGGCGAGGCTGCGGCGCCGCATGTTGCGCGGGCGCATGCGCATACCCGTGAGGGTGATGCCGCAGCGGATGTATTGTTGTCATGACGGACGCGAAACTGCTTTAGACTAGCACGAACGTGCTTTTCAGCGCGACGTATCCCGATGCCGCCGGCATCGCCGCGGCGCGCTTCAGCAACGAAGGAGACTCCGATGCTACAGCTGTGCGGTATTCCGTTGTCCAACTATTACAACAAGGTGAAGTTCGTCCTGCTCGAACATGACATCCCGTTCGAGGAATCGGCATGCAGTCTGCCGATCAGTGATCCGGCACTGCTCGCCGATTCGCCGCTCGGCAAGATTCCGTTCTTGAAGACGGAAGAGGGCGCGCTGTTCGAATCGCAGGTGATCATCGAGTATCTGGCGGCGCGTTATCCCGACAAGGCCATTTTTCCGGCCGGACCGTTCGCGGCCGCGAAGGTGCGCGAACTCGTCGAGACGCTCGAACTGTATCTCGAATGGACCGCGCGCGAGGTCTATACGGAAGCGTTTTTCGGCGGCAAGGTCAGCGACGGGATGAAGGCGCACGTCGAGAAGCGCCTGCCGCGCGCGATCGATGCATTCAAGCGGATGACGCAGTTTTCGCCCTACGTGCTCGGCGACACGTTCACGCTGGCGGACATTGCCGCGGCGATCCATCTGCCGGTGATCGGAATGGCGACGAAGGCCATCTTCGGCCGCGATTTCCTGCTCGACGCCGGCATCGACTGGAAGGCGCACGCGAAGCTGGTCGGTGAGCGGCCGGTCGCGCAGCGCGTGGCGGCCGATCGCAAGGCCTATGTCGAGGCGACGAGCGCCGCGCGTTCGTGAGCGCGGCGCGGGCGCGGCGTCGTACCGTGCCCGGCCGCCCATGCAGGACTTACAGGCGTGCGAGCCGTTCGAGTGCGGATGCGAGCGTGCTTTCCTGTTTCGCGAAGCAGAAGCGCACGACGCCCGATTCGTGCGGCTCGTGATAGAACGCCGACACGGGAATCGCCGCCACGCCGATCTCCGACGTGAGCCACTTCGAGAATTCCGCTTCGGACAGGTCGCTGATCGCCGAATAGTCGACGCACTGGAAGTACGTGCCGGGGCACGGCAGCAGCTTGAAGCGCGTGCGCTCGAGGCCGGCGCGGAAGAAGTCGCGCTTCTTCTGGTAAAAGTCGGGCAGCGTCAGGTACGGTGCCGGATCGCGCAGGTAGTCGGCAAGCCCGATCTGCATCGGCGTGTTCACCGTGAACACGTTGAATTGATGGACCTTGCGGAACTCCGCGGTCAGCGCGGCAGGCGCCGCGACATAGCCGACCTTCCAGCCCGTCACATGGTAGGTCTTCCCGAAGCTCGACACGATGAAGCTGCGCGCGGCCAGTTCCGGGTAGCGCGCGACGCTTTCATGCCGCGCACCGTCGTAGACCATGTGTTCGTACACTTCATCCGACAGGATCAGCACGTTGGTGCCGCGCACGATCTCCTCGAGCTTGCGCATGTCGGCCTCGCGCCACACGGTGCCGGTCGGGTTGTGCGGCGTGTTGATCATGATCATCCGCGTTTTCGGTGTGATCGCGGCGGCCAGGCGATCGAACGGGATCGCATAGTCGGGCGCTTCCAGCGTGACGAACACGGGCTTGCCGCCGGCAAGCTCGATCGATGGCAGATAGCTGTCGTAGGTCGGTTCGACGACGATCACCTCGTCACCCGGATGGACCGCGCACAGGATCGCCGTCAGCAGGGCCTGCGTCGCGCCGGCCGTGACCGTGATCTCGGTGGCCGGATCGTAGCGCCGGCCGTAGACCTGTGCGATCTTGTCGGCGATCGCGTCGCGCAACGGCGCGACGCCGGCCATCGGCGGATACTGGTTGTGACCGTTGCGCATCGCGGCCGCGACCGCGTCGACGATGCGCGGGTCGCAGTCGAAATCCGGGAAGCCCTGGCCGAGGTTCACGGCGCCTTTCTCGGCGGCGAGCGCGCTCATGACCGTGAAGATCGTCGTGCCGACGTTCGGCAGGCGCGAGGGGAAAACGGGAGTCGTAGGCATGTCGGAAGGAGCGTTCATCGATACGATCGCAAGCGGGTGGCGCCGGGCCCGTCAGGCCGGCGTGGTAGTGGTGGCCAATGCGGCATCGAGCGCGCAGGCTTCGGTGAACGGCGCGGGCTGCGCGATCCGGAAGCCGAAGTCGCGCGCGGTGCGCTTCGCGAGCTTGAGCAGCGCACGGTCCTTCGACACGAGCCAGTCGGCCTGCGCGGCGCGCGCGAGCTCGAGAAATTTCTGGTCGTCGCGGTCCTTGCACTTCGGCAGGGGCGGCGCGTCGGCGTCGACGGGCGGCGGCTCGACGAGGCTCGCCAAGCGGGCGACCGTCGCGAGCGCTTCGGCCTTGTCGATCGCGCGCGCCTGAAACTGCGGGTAGTCGAGCACGAGCTCGAGTTCGTTCAGGCAGCGGCCGTCGATTACGGCGGCCAGCGTGCCGCGTTCGAGCGCCGCCCGGATCGGGCGTGTGGCAGGGTCGTCGAATACGAGTATGTCGATCCAGACGTTCGAGTCGAGCACGACGCGATGTGCGGCATGCGGGGCGAGAGAGCGGGTCATTCGTTACAATCGGTGGTTTTCGTCTGACCGCAAGGCACGGCGTGCCAGCGAGCCTCTATGATAATCGTTCTCTCCCCAGCCAAATCCCTCGACTACGATACGCCCGCCCACGTCCCGTCTTACACGAAGCCTGCATTCGTCGACGATGCGTCGGAACTGATCGACGGCCTGCGCAAGTTGTCGCCGCAGGACATCTCGACGCTGATGGATATCTCCGACCCGCTCGCGCGGCTGAACTTCCAGCGCTATGCGGACTGGTCGCCGACCTTCACGACGGCCAACGCGAAGCAGGCGGTGCTCGCCTTCAACGGCGACGTGTACGAAGGGTTCGATGCCAAATCGCTGTCGGCCGCCGATCTGGACTATGCGCAGCAGCACGTGCGCGTTCTGTCGGGCCTGTACGGGCTGCTGCGACCGCTCGACCTGCTGCAGCCGTACCGGCTCGAGATGGGTACCCGTTTCGCGAACGCGCGCGGCAAGGATCTGTATGCGTTCTGGGGCGACCGGATCACGCGGGCGCTGAACGAGCAGCTCGAGACGCGCAGCGGCGCGGCGCGCGTGCTGGTCAACTGCGCGTCGACCGAGTACTTCAAGTCGGTCAAGCCGAAACTGCTGGCCGCGCCGATCGTCACGCCGGTGTTCGAGGACTGGAAGGGTGGCCGCTACAAGATCATCAGCTTCCATGCGAAGCGCGCCCGTGGCCTGATGGCGCGCTACATCGTCGAGAACCGCATCTCGGAACCGGCGGCGCTGAAGGATTTCGCGGTGGAAGACTACGCGTTCGACGCCGCTGCGTCGAACGATTCGACTTACGTATATCGCCGGCGAATCGGCGAGTGACCAAGCCGGCCGTTCACGAGACGGCCGGCGCATGCATGAGGCCGGACGCGCGGCAAACCGCCGGTTCCGGTCGACACTGGAGAGATAGATGACCCTTTCGATCACCAGCAATTTCGACGCGGGCGCCATCGACGTCGTGTCGTGCGACAGCCCCGACGCGATCCGGCTGCGCGTACGCGGCGACAACCGCTCGGAATTCGCCCAATGGTTCTACTTCCGTTTGACGGGCGCACGCGGTGAGCGGTGTGTGATGTCGTTCGAGAATGCGGCCGAATGCGCGTATCCGTCAGGATGGCGTAACTACAGCGCGGTCGCGAGCTACGACCGGGTCGACTGGTTCCGCGTGCCGACGACGTTCGACGGCAAGACGATGACCATCGACCATACGCCCGAGTTCGACAGCATCTACTACGCGTATTTCGAGCCGTACTCGGAAGAGCGTCATGCCGCGTTCCTCGGCGCGGTCCAGCAATTGCCGCAGGCGGGCGTCGTCGAGCTCGGCCGAACGGTTGAAGGCCGTCCGATGTCGCTGCTGACGCTCGGTACGCCGGAGGTCGACGGCGCACCGAAGAAGAAGGTGTGGATCATCGCACGCCAGCATCCGGGCGAGACGATGGCCGAGTGGTTCGTCGAAGGGCTCGTCAAGCGGCTGGCCGGGTGGGGCGACTGGGCGGGCGATCCGGTGGCGCGCAAGCTGTACGACCGCGCGACGTTCTACATCGTCCCGAACATGAATCCGGACGGCAGCGTGCACGGCAACCTGCGCACCAACGCGGCGGGCGCGAACCTGAACCGCGAGTGGATGGCGCCCGATGCCGAGCGCAGCCCCGAAGTGCTGGCCGTCCGCGATGCGATCCATTCGATCGGCTGCGACATGTTCTTCGACATTCACGGTGACGAGGATCTGCCGTACGTGTTCGTCGCGGGTTCGGAAATGCTGCCGAGCTTCACGGAGCAGCAGGGCAAGGAGCAAACCGCATTCATCGATGCGTTCAAGACCGCGAGCCCGGATTTCCAGACCGAGCACGGTTATGCGGCGAGCAAGTACAAGGAAGACGCGCTCAAGCTTGCGTCGAAGTACATCGGCCATCAGTTCGGCTGCTTGTCACTGACGCTCGAGATGCCGTTCAAGGACAATGCGAACCTTCCGGACGAGCGGGTCGGCTGGAACGGCGAGCGGAGCGCCGCGCTTGGCGCGGCGATGCTGGCGGCAATCCTGGTGCACGTCGAGACGTTCGCGTAAACGTACCGTCGTCGATATGAAAAAGCCGGCGCGTCGTGCGATGCGCCGGCTTTTTTGCTTTTGTCGTTGCCGCTCTGTCGAATCAGGACTTCTTCGCGGTTTTCTTCTTCACGGCTTTCTTCTGGCCGCTTGATTTTTGCGTTGCGACGGCTTTCTTGCCGGTGCGGCCGGATGCCTTGGCCTTGACCTTGCCGCGGTGCGACTTGCCCTTGAACTTCTTCGTCGACGACGACGGGCGTTCGACACGCGGCTTCAGTGGCGGCACCGGATCGTTCCAGCTGAACGCCAGCATTTGCTGCCCGACATAGCCGCAGCGGAATTTCAGCGGTGTCGGGTCGCTGCCGTCGCTGTGGACGCCGAGGCCGTCCACGGTGACGATGTTGTCGACCTTCACGCGCTGCTTGCCCTGATCGAACGAATCGTTCCACGGCGTGATCGTCGCGTTGCCGCTTTCGAACGCGTTCGGCGCGAAGTCGACGCGGTCGAAGGCCGTCGATGTGCTGGCGATGAAGCTGCCGTGCGCCGCACAATCGGCGACGATCGGATCGGCATGCATCTCGTTGACGAATTTGTTGATCAGTTCGGAGCGCTGGTCGAGGAGGTCGGCGAATACCGGTGCCGGAAGCGCAAGCGACAGGCCCGCGACACAGGCTGCCAGCTTGCCGAACGCCCGGAAGATCCGGAGCGAGGCAGGTGAGCTGTCCATCTGGTTATTGGTGAGGAGCGAATGAGACATCGGGCACGTATAGATGCCCGATGAAGATCAGGAGTTCAATATTAGCGTAAAAAAGTTGTGCGGCAGTAGATGTCGCACTCTCCCGCGCTGCGGAAGCGGATCGTCACGCGCGCCGATCGCACCGGGACCGGCACGTTCAGGCGCGTGGACCGCCGAGGCGGTAGCGCCGAACGTCGAACGTCGTGACCCACGCCGGACGATAGACGGCGATGAGCGCGGTGGCCATGCCGGTGAACCACGCTTCGCCGAGCGCGAGCAGCGCGGTGTTCAGCAGATAGCCTGCTGGAATGACGACGGGCACGCCGTCCGCGAGAGCGAGCTGGACGCCGGCTGCGGCCGCTGCGACTGCGACGATCGCGATGGCCGGTGACAGGAATCCCTGGCCGGTGATGAATGACGCGAGATTGTGCGGGAGCCACGCGATCGCGGCGCGTTGCAGCAACGCGGACACGGCGACCGGTAGCGCACCGTAGATCAGATAGGTCACGCCGATGCCTTGCCACGGCGCATCGAAGACGATAGCGGCGACGGCTGTGACGGCGCCCATCGCGATCAGCGCAAGCGTCCAGTCGAACAGCGTGACGAGCAGCGTCGCGCCGAGCAGGTGCATGACGATGCCGTCCTCGAGCCACGCATTCGAGGCCCAGAGCACCGTGATCGCGGTGACGAGCGCGAGCCACACGTGCTGGAGCGTTGCGTCCTGGAGACGGACGAAGGGACGATTCCAGAGCGCGAGCGCGAGCAATGCCACGGCGGCGATCCAGCCACCGATGCCAACCCAGAGCGGAAGCGGTGTGAAAAGAAAACCCATGCGTCCATATTACTCGTTGAGCATCGAAGGTGGGAATCCGCACATGTCGACCGTCGCAATATCGATACTGTCCGATCAGCGCTCGCGCCGAAACCGAGCTGGCGGTTCGGCCGCGAGCGGCAGGTCCCGGGTATCGGCGTTCGCGGCGGGCAGCGGGTATGGACGGTCGTTCCGTTGCATGCGCAGCGGAACCCGGCCGCGTTCGCCGATGACGGGCTTGCTTGCACGATCGCGGTTCGCCAGCAACACCTCGAGATGCGGCGACAGCCACCCGTTGTAGATCGCGACTGCGGCGGCGCGGTTTGCCGCGCCCAGCTGCTGGAAGATGCTGGCGAGGTGGATCTTTACGGTGCCTTCGCTGATGCCGAGCGTGCGAGCGATCATCTTGTTGGTGCTGCCCATATGGACGAACCGCATGATCTGCGCCTGTCTGGGCGACAGGAGGCCACTTGGCGGGCGGCGCGGCAGCGATCCGGCGAGCGTCTGGAAATGGGCGTCGTGGCGTACCGCGGCAGTGGAGGGCAGCAGGCTGAGTGCAATGGGCGGGATGTAATGGCCGCCCAGCAGAACCATTTCGAGCGCCCGCACGATCAGGTGCGGCCGTGTGGAGTGCGGGATCACACCCGCGACGCCATAGTTGTAGAAGCGCTGGATGGCTTCCGGCGTGGATTCGTCGATCAGTACCGCGACGGGTGTCGGCGAGCAGGCGCTGCAGAGCGCCTGGAGTTCGCAGAGGCGGCCGACGTCCAGCCAGTCGATAACAACGAGGTCGAAGCGCTGAGTGCGCAGCAGCCGGCGCGCCTGGAAGCCATCGGGCGCATCGTTGATGCTGGCGTGACGGTCGATCTGCCGCAGCAGGGCCTTCAGTCCGTCACGCCTTTCGGCGTCTGAGTTCAGCACCAGGAACCGCATATTCAACCTCCGTAAGGTGAGTCATTGAGCTGCCGTTGGCATGCGTTGGGTCCGATAATGACAAAAACCTTACACGAAGTCTGCTTGGCTGAAAGGCTTAGGAGAAATCTGAAATTTCGAATGACGGAAATGCGGACGAGAAAAAAGCCGCTCCGGCTGGAACCGGGAGCGGCTTCGTCGGGTAGGCACTGCGGGCCTGCGATGTACGATCAGTGAAAGTGCGGTTGGGCGGGCGAGGCGTCTTCTGGCATTTCCGCGTGGACGATTTCGCCGAGCGGATCCGCATAGAGCGGCACGCCGCAGTCGTCGCAATATTCCGGCTCGAAGCGGCCCGCGTGCCGGCGGACGTCGGTTACGCCGCATTCCTTCAGCAGACTCACTATCTCCTCGAGTGGCCCTTCGATCGGTGCTTCGCCTTCGAGCGTCGCGCTGTCGATCGACACGTCGCCGTTTTCGCGGCCGTAGAGCGGCCACACGACGCCGTAGATCACGTCGTTGCTGGCGCGTCGCGTGAAGCCGACGCGATACTCGTCGATCCGTCGCTCGCCGAAGCCTGCGACCACGGCGCGCAGCTCTTGCGGTGCCGTACCAAGTGTGTCGAAAAGATAACGGATTGCCGTTCGGACCGTGTGCGGACGGATGCGCTCGTCCGCATCACGGCAGGCCGAATAGTATGCGTCCGGGAGCAGGCATTCGAACTCGCAGCCGGGGAGGGCAATCGACAGGTTCGGACCGCCTTGCGCGGTCCATTGCTCGAGACACTGGCCGCGTTCGATCCGATTGCCGTGCTCTTCTTCCTGCCAGCGGAACAGCGGTGCGCCGGCTGGCGCGGCGACGACGGCGAGGAGGAAGCGTGGGTCTGCCAGGATCGGCGAGGTTTCGGGCAAGTCGCCGAAGCTGAGCTTGGCGGCGTGCTGGCCGAGCGCCGCGTGCGCGAGCTGCTGGGCGAGCCGGTAAGTCTCGACGTGGTGGCGCGGCAGTTGGTCGATGCTGTACAGGAACGGGGCCAGGCCGACCAGCGTGCCGGTGGCGAGCACGTGCGCTTGCAGGTGCGTGCGCAGTGCGTCGGCGACGTCGCCTTTCAGCGGGCCCGACGGAATCATGTAGCGCGTCCAGGCAAGAACGGGAACGGCGACCAGCAGCGCATCGTACGGCTGGCCGTCGTGCTCGACCACCATCGATTCACTATGCGTCTCGGCCATGTCGGCGAGCGCGCCATAGGCGTCAGGGTGGTTCTGCTGCAGATGGTCGAGTGCCGCGTCGAGCGTGGTCTGGTTGCCGTTGCGAACGATCTTGGCGAGTAGCGCATCGAGCTTCGCTTCCCAGAAGCGATCCTCGATGCGGCTGCCCGAGGCGAAGAGCGCAAGCGACAGGCCGACCAGTTTGTCGGCGTCGGGGGGGAGGCGTTTGGCGATTCGCTGGCGCATATTAAATACGTATAGAAAGGGGCGAAGAACCTCACATTCTAGTCCGTTCTTTGCACCATAAGCGGTCTCGTGCTCCGGCATGGCCGGAAGGCAGAATCGGCGAGGATGAAGAAAAATCCACCAAACCCTTGCGCGATCGCCGGGAGCTGCTTAGAATCACGCCTCTTTCGCGCTAACGGAAACGCAGCGCGGGAGGAGAAGGGAAGCGGTGCGGACGAGGGCGGTGGTAGAACCCCGGCGCACACGAAGTTGAACCCCCGCCGTCGCAACGAAGCAGTTCAGAAAGTTGTTGACGAGCTGAAAAAGACGGTTCATAATCTCGT
>NZ_JBSAXA010000024.1:0-91678 GCF_053427615.1 Burkholderia sp. AW33-5
CGCGTTCAAGGAACCGGTGATGCTGTTCGGCAGCCCGTCGGGGATCGGGATGTCGACGCAGCAGTCGCTGCATTTGGTCGCGAACGATCACGTGAACGTCGCGAGCGGACAGGGCGTGCACGTCGCGGCGGGCAAGTCGCTGATCGGCAGCATCGGGCAGAAGCTGAGCCTGTTCGCGCAGAACGCGGGGATGAAGCTGTTCGCGGGCAAGGGCAAGGTCGAGATCCAGGCGCAATCGGACAATGTCGAAGTCACCGCGCAGAAGGCGGTGAAGGTTGTGTCCGCAACCGATCGGATCGAAATCGCGGCCGATCAGGGGATTCTGCTGACGAGCGGCGGCGGGTATATCCGCATCAAGGACGGCAACATCGAGATTCATACGCCTGGCGCGGTGGATGTGAAGGGTGCGTCGCATACGTTCGCCGGGCCGGCAAGCATGGGGTATCCGTTGCCGAGCCCGCGGCCGGATCAGCCGGGGCAGTTGGAGTTGCTGCATACATACGGGAATGGCCAGCCGGTGAAGGGCGGCTTGTTCTCGGTATTCGATGCAAATGGCGGGTTGTTGAGGAAAGGGGCGCTCGACGGCAACGGGCACATGATCGTGAGCGGCCTGCCACCTGGAGCGGTGCAGGTGAAGTTCGGAGAGGATCCGCGTTCGCAGGATCAGCAATCGAGCCGGTTCGATGTGGCGCCGTGGCCGGCCAATCCGGCGCCGGCGACAGGTGCTGCTGAAACGGCACAGGCGCAGCTGGGTTCGTTCTTGCCAGCGGCGGGTGGGGCGGCAGGTGCGTTGACGGGATTGGCGGGCGCGGCGTCGCAAGGCGGCGCCGCGCTGGCGAAGGCTGCTGTCGGTCAAGGCATGGGCATGGCCCGGCAGGCACTGGGCGGGATGTTGCCCGCGGGCGCGTCGAATGCGCTTGGCGCGGCGAATACGCTCGCAGACTTGGCCAGTTCAGCGTCGCAGGGCGGCGCTGCCCTCGCGAAGGCAGTGGCCGGTCAAGGCCTCGGCATCGCGCAGCAGGCGGCGGGCAGTGTGCTGCCGGCAGGCGCGCAGGCGGCCTTGTCGCAAGCAGGACAGTTGAGCGCCGCAGCGCAGCAGGTCAGCGGTCTCGCGCAAACGGCACGTAGTACCGCTGCCGCGCTGAAGATGAGTTGAGCGTCGCCCTTTCAATTTTCCCGGAATAAAAATCATGACCGCTGCGGGCGTCATTCAACCCAAACCTACCGATGTGTTCGTGTCTCCGATCATGAAGATCACGGAGGCCGATGTACAAGCCGGCATCGACGTTTTCGACAAGTGGCTGATCAACGTCAGCGGCGGCGCCGTCAACGTCAGCCGGCTGAAGATGGTCGCGGAGAACGTGCCGGTTCTGGCCAATATCTTCGCAGCAGTCGACGCGGTGCTCGATATCAAGGAGATGATCGAGCGCGGCAGCAACGCGATCGGCATGTTCGATTGGGTCAATCTCGGTCTCGACCTCATCGGGGTCGTGCCGTTGCCGCCGGGCACTGCCGAGCTTCGTCTGGGGGCCCGCCCGGTGTTGAAGCTTATTCGACAAGAGATCGTCAAGAGCGGAAAGGCGGTGGGCGAGGCGGCGTTGCAGGTGCTGCGCGACTCGGTCATCGCGGCAATCGTCGCGAATGTGCAGGAACGCTACGCGGGCGAAATCGAGCAATTCCTGAAAGTGATGCGCGACGGACTGAAGGAGGTGCTCGATCAATGCGCCAAATTCATCGGCGATCTGATGAAGGCGATTGCCGATCTGTTCGCGCATGCGGCGGGGAAGAAGTACGAAGTTGGGCACAACGTGACGTCGGCCGGGTCGCATTTGAAGGATGTCGGACAGGCGCTCGTTGCGTACGACGGCAGGAAAGTTCTCAGTAGCGGGCTTGGGTTTCTCACGGATTTCGTGAAAATTGAAGCGAAGGCTGCCATCAATACGGTCACCACCGTCGCCAATATGGTGGACGACGAAGCGCCGAAGAAGCTGCAGCTTTTCGCCGACGATATCTACAAGCGAATTCCGACGGTCCAGAAGTGCATCCGGGAGTTGGACGGGAACGATGCGGGCAAGATCGGCTGGCTGATCATGATCGGCGAAGACGGGATGCGGAGCTGGCGCAAGCGCAACCCGAAGCCGCATGCGACGGGGATTCAGGAGCACGGGACGACGAAGGTTGCCGAGCAGCGAGCGGAGCATCGGGTGGATGAGGTGCGAACGACCACGGAGGCAAAGCATCCGGGACCGAATTGTTGCCTTACGCATTCCCCGGTGAAGACGCCACCTGCGGCCACCGAGCATTCAATCGGATTCGCGCTCGGCGATGAGCAGATCAACCACGAGGATTTCACGATCGAGGGGCCGTTGCCCATTGCCTGGCAGCGCACCTATCGGTCGTTCTTCGACGCGAACGACGAGCACGGCGAATTGGGCGCGCGCTGGATTACGCCGTACACGACGCGCTTTGATATTGACGAGAGCAAGCTCGTCTATCACGACGAAACCGGACGGAGTCTCGAATATCCGTTGCTTGACGCAGGCAGTGCTCACGACGACCTGTCCGAGGGCCACACGCTACTGCGTCTTGACGACCGGTGGCTGACGCTGACGCGTGGGCACGTGCTGCTCGAAGCGTTTGAGCGACACGGCAATGTGTTTCGTCTCGCGTTCGTCAAGGATCGCGCCGGCAATCAGGTGACGCTCGAATACGATGCGCAAGGGCGGTTGCATCGGTTGATTGCGCCGCATGCACAGGTCGCATTCCGTCACGACGTGCGCGGTCGTATCGTCGAAGCGACGCATCATGACGCGCAGGGCGAATACATCGGCATGCTCGCCCGCTATGAGTTCAACGAAGAAAACGATCTGATCGGCGCGACCGACCGCTACGGCAACCGTCGCGAATACCGTTACCGTCACCATCTTGTGACGCGGTACACCGATCGTACCGGTCGTGGTGTGAATCTCGAATGGAAGGGCAACGGGCCAAAGGCGAAGTGCTTCCGCGAGTATGGAGATGACGGCAGCGACGAGGTCACGCTGGCGTGGCATCCGGACTTCCGGATGGTCAGCGTGACCGATGCGCTTGGTCACGTCACCCACCACTACTACGACAGCAAGGGCTATTCCTTCCGTGTGATTCATCCAGACGGCAGCGAAGAGTGGATGTATCGGGACGAGAACGACAGGCTGGTTCAGTACATCCATCGTGACGGTACCGTCGAACGTATGGAGTACGACGCACGTGGCAACTTCGTACGTCATCAGCGTACCGATGGCAGCGTGATCGAGATGACGTATGACCAGAAGGATCAGCTCGTTCGCGTGACGGATCCGCTTGGACATCCGTGGCTGCGTGAATATGACGATGCGGGCAACATGGTCGTACAGGTCGATCCTCTCGGGCACAAGACCGAATACGCGTACGACGGACGAGGACTGGTTACCGAGATCAAGGATGCGAAGGGCGGCGCGAAGTCGCTGAAGTATGACGCTGCCGGGCAGTTGATCAGCTACACCGACTGCTCGGGCAAGACGACCCAATGGGTGTACGACGCTCAAGGCCGCCTCTCGGAGGCGAAAGACGCAGCAGGCGGGGTGACGGTATACCGCTATGGTGTGAACGGCCAGTTGATCGAGGTCGTGTCGCCCGCAGGTCGCGAGCAACTGAGCTATGACGCGGAAGGGCGTCTGCTGACGCACACCGATCCGCTGAATCGCAATACACGCTACGGCTACGACGCGAGCGGACGTATCAATATCCGCACCGATGCGTCGGGGCAGTCGTTGTCATATCGCTATGATCGGCTCGGGCGTCTGGTCGCGCTGACCGATCCGAATCACGCGACTTACGCGTTTCGCTATGACGCGACGGGCAGGCTGATCGAGGAGATCGATTTCGACGGGAAGGCGACGCGCTACTCGTACGACGAGGCGAGCAGCCGTCTGGAGTCGATCGACGAGGCTGGCCAGATCATGACGATATCTCATGATCGCGGCGGCCGTCTTCAAGGCCGCTCGGTCGACGATGAGGCGGAACGTTTCACTTACGACCCGTTGGGGCGATTGATCGAAGCGAGCAACCGATACAGCCGCGTGCAGCGCTTCTTCGATCCGGCCGGCAATCTGGTGCGTGAGCACCATGCTTACGACCTGTTCGGCGCGAGCCGGAGTTTCGTGTGGCATCACCAGTACGACGAAATCGGTAACCGGATCAAAACGATCCGGCCCGATGGTCGCGTGGTCGATTGGCTCATATACGGCTCGGGCCACGTCCACGGGATGATGCTGGATGGCAAGGAGCTCGTTCAGATCGAGCGTGACGATCTGCATCGTGAGACGTTGCGCACGTTGCCGAGCAAGATCGATCAACGCACGGCATACGATTCGGCAGGGAGGTTGGCGCAGCGGACCGTGCAGCGTGCGAATGCACCCGCACCGCTGGCCGAGCGCCGCTACCGTTACGACGCGGCTGGCCAGCTCGTGCAGATCGAAGACAATCTCAAGGGGCTGACGGACTATCGCTACGATCCGGTCGGGCGGTTGCTCGAGTCGATCGGACCGGCCGGCAAGGAGCGCTTCGCATTCGATCCGGCGAGCAACATCATCGATCCGGCACGCGTTGAGACGGCTCGCAAAGAGAACAGGCCGAGCCCGGTGCGTGTGGAAAGTTCGTTGCCTCCCGAAGTGCCCAAGGTATTGGGCAATTTGCTGAAGCAATATGCCGGGCGGCATTTCGAGTACGACGCGCGTGGCAACCTCGTTCATCGCACATCGCCGGCGGGCGAGCAACGTTACGAGTGGAATGCGTTTAATCGGATGACGGCTGCGAGCGTGCAGGAGACTGCGCGCAGCAGTGAGTCACGGTATTACTACGATGCGTTGGGCCGCCGGATTGCGAAGGAGGTGAACGGCGAGCGTACGGTGTTCGGTTGGGACGGAGATACGCTGGCGTATGAGAGCGGTGAGCACGGCAGCACTCACTACTTGTACGAAGCAGAATCGTTCGTGCCGATGGTGCAATACGTCGGTGCACCGGTCAGTGGCTGCGAGACACCGTCGCGTGGCGATACAGATCGCTACGTGCCGGAAGATGATCCGCTGCAACGGGTGCCGGAGCGGGCAGGGCAGGTGCATGCCTTCTATTACCACTGTGATCAGATCGGCACTCCGCAGGTACTGACGGATGACGATGGCGATGTGGTGTGGGAGGCGTCGTACAAGGCGTGGGGTGAAGCCCGCGAGGTGATCGCGCGGGCGTCGAGGGCGGTAGGGATCGCTCCGAGGAATTCGCTGCGGTTCCAGGGGCAGCAATTTGATGATGAAACGGGGCTTCATTACAACCGGTATCGGTACTACGATCCGAGTAGTGGGCGCTTCGTGTCGAAAGATCCGATTGGGTTGGCTGGCGGGGTCAATGTCTATCAATACGCGCCGAACCCGACGCTGTGGATCGATCCGCTTGGTTTGCAAAAGAAACCATCGGTTCCACCGCATATATCGCGGCAGAAGCAAGCGGGGCATGTACTGGGTGAGCCCCAGTATGACAATCGAGTTAAACAAGGTAAGCCCACCTCGTGCTTCTGTGATTGGGACGATGCAGTGCAGTACACAGATGAGGCTTGGAGCAAGGGTAGCCCCGTCCCTGGGCGCCCGAATGTACGGGACCACGATTTCAAGACGCCCATTGGTTTTGGCCCCAACGGA
The DNA here is from genome assembly GCF_053427615.1 of Burkholderia sp. AW33-5. NCBI lineage: Bacteria > Pseudomonadati > Pseudomonadota > Betaproteobacteria > Burkholderiales > Burkholderiaceae > Burkholderia > Burkholderia sp. AW33-5. The sequence goes on from NZ_JBSAXA010000024.1 coordinate 5,709, forward strand.
GGCACTCAAACTTCAGTGCGCGTTCACCAAGACAATGGAGGAAAAATACATGGACATCCCAAAGGCCCAGAGACCCCATGATTCGAATTTTGATTGGGAAAGATTCTCGCGTTCCGTTATTGATTCGTACGGGAGTTTTGAATCCCCGGACTACTCGTTCGTTAAAGAGAATCTTGCTGCGACAAAGTACCCTGGTGTGATTCAATTTCTTGAAAAGAATTTTGATTTCCATGAGGATACCGAGCCCAACACCGACGTAAGTTACGGATATTTCGTGAGGGGTGATGGTGCGGATTTCATATTGCGAATATCATTTGTTGGTCCGTACTACTATTTATCGTCGTTGTCGGCGGACGGAAGTCAAGGCTCACCGAGTATTGATCTGCCATCAGCCAACTCAGTGTACCCACTGATAAAGAACATGGAGGAGGCTGGTATGATTTTTACTCCTGTTGAGGTCTTGAATAAAAAATTTAATTTCGGTAATCACTTCTCAAGTGTCTACTCGATTCTTTACTGTTACGAGGATGAGCCGTCCTGGATCGAAATGTAGGGGATGGATGTCTCTTGAACGTTTGATGCCTTGGCGACGCTGGAGAACCTGTTGTAGTTCTTTGGTCGCACGAGACAAGGCATGCGTCAGCGATTGCAGATAGCTTTGCAGCCTTCCTAACTACGCCCAGTCGACCGGGATAGCGATGAAGGAAGCATCGACACTCAATAAAAAAGGATCCTCCATGCGGCGTTCACTTCTTGCGCTTATCTTGCTTGCGACCGTAACGGCAGCGTCTGCCGATAACACTGATTCAAGGGCCGCGGACGCGCCTGATCTGGTGCATCTCAAGCCTTATGCCGCGAACGGCGTCAGCTTCCAGCTTCCTTCGAACTGGACGGTTACGTGGAGTGGCCGGCTGGAGGATACGAATGGGCAGGGGGTCGATATCGAAGCCGACAAGGCGGCATTCGAGGTTCTGACGTTGGGTGTCACGGTTCAGGTTGTGCCCACCAAGGTTGCGCCGACGCTAAAGGGAACGGCGGCGTATCTCTACAACCTGCAAGTCGACGACAAGCCTGCTCAGTACACGAAAGCGAATTACGAGCCGATCGTACTGAACGGCAAATATCCCGCGCTCGCATCGCGCTACTCGCATAAGATTTTCAAGGACGACCGGGTGTATGCACATCGGCTCGACCTGATTGCGAGCAAGCCTTGCGGCGACGGCTGGACCTGCATCATTTTCTCGACAGGTCTGGCCGCCAACGAAAATCCCGCGAAGCAGGGCATGGCGAAGATCTACGAGACAGTTCGCTACCAACCCTGAAGATCCGTCCGACGCGGGAAATTGGACGCGATCTCGAATGTGGGTACCGCGTCCGCCAACTGACTGGCACACTGCCGCTGCCAACCTCGCGCATAAGACATTGGCATAATCACGCCTTGCCGGCACGAACGCCGCGGCGCAGGCGCACTCGTGCAACTGCCGCATCTCGCCCCGAGCGCATTGACACCAGCCCAGTTACCACCGCACTACCCATGTCGACCCTCACCACGACCACCGCGTCGTTGAAACACATTCTCGAACACCCGGGCGATTTCTCCGGTTGGCTCTGCTTGCCGCCGATGCCGTGGACGCTCGATACGGACGGCGTATTCACCGAAGACGCCAACGACCCCAACGACCCCAACGACCCCGAGACAGACACGCCTCCCGCCACTGCCCCCCAACCCGGCTGGCGCATAACGCTGAATAGCGCGACGATCGAGGACATCGTGATCAACGCGCATGACCAGGTCGATGAACCGAGCGTGACGCAACTGTTCGATGCGTTCGTGTTCTACGTCGACAACGAAGAATTCATTCTGCTTTGACGACGCGCGACGACACGCACCACGCGCCACAGCAAAAAAGGACCGCCGAGCGGTCCTTTTTCGATGAAGCATCAACACCCGAACGAAGCACGCCTCAAGGCAACGAAATCGTCAAATTAGCCGACTCCGGCCCCACCTTGATCACCTGCGAATAAGGCGCCAACGCCTGCAGCGTCTTGTCCTTCAGATAAGTATTGAGCCCGAGATACCCGAGCAGGGCCACCAGCGCAAACACAGCGCCGATCGCCCAGACCGGCACCTCGCGCTTCAACCGATGCGCGATCTGGTCCGGCAGCGGCCAATGCGGAGCGAACGCGGCGCGCTTGCCCTTCATATGCGCGATCTCGTCCCCCAGCCGCGCGGTGAGGTAAGCGAGCTTCTCCGGCCCCTCGAGCAGATACTTGCCCTGAAACCCGAGCAGCAGGCACATATGAAACACCTCGAGCGACTGCAACCGCGCCGCGCCCTGCGCCCGACATTCCTCGAGATACTGGAAGAACTTCTCCCCCGCGAGCTGCTCGCCGAACAGCACGAGCTGCAGCGGCCGGCGTTCCCAGTCGGTCCGGATCTTGAACTGCGACGACAGCACCATCTCGTCGACGGCCGCGCAGTACGCGAACTTCGCGCCATACACGTCCTCGGCCGGAATGTTGAGCTTCTTCGCGCCGCGCTCGAAATCGGAAAGAAACTCCTGGATCTTCGTGCTGAACTCGCTCGCGCTGTCCGGCTCGCGGCCGTTCTTGAGCAGGAACAGCATGAAGAACCCGTCGTACAGCAGGTCGAGCAGCGAACGGGCCTGGAACGAGGCGTCGGTCGACGCCGGGGTATGCAGCGGGGCCGGCGCGTTGTCGCCGAACAGGGAAGGCGCGTAGCTCATGATGTGACCGCGATCAGTTCGAATTTCAGGTCATTGATGCCAGTCGGCGCGTAGATCATCGCGGACTGGGCCTGCAGCATGCGCTCGTAGAGCGCACCGCGCGAATCAAGCTGGAAATAGCACGCGCCGGGCCGCACCGGAATCGCGGGCGGTACCTGCGGCATGTACGACAGTCGCACGCCGGGCATTGCCGACAGCACCAGCTTGTCGACGTCGTCGGGCGCGCCGACCTTGAAGCGTGCCGGCACCGCATCGACGAGCTCGACACTCGGCATGTCCGCGGACACGGCCAGGTAGAACTCGGTCTTGTCGTCGATCTTGCCCGAATCGAGGCGGCCGAGATGGAACGACGGACGCACTTCGTCGAGCGTGATGGCGAAGTAGCGCGTCGAGATCACGGTATCGAGCAACTCGCGCAGCATCAGGTCGAGGCGCGCGAAGCTCGGGCCCGGATCGTCATGGCGATACACGGGCAGGTCGGCGAGCGTGTAGCCCTTCGAAAACGTCATCAGCTGGCCCGCGAGGCGCAGCAGTTCCTGGAACAACCGCTCCGGATGCAGCGCCGCATGCTGGTGCAGGTGTGCGAGCGTCGCGAACGCGGCGTTTGCGGTGTGCAGCAGCCAGAACGACGCGATGTCGCCCGAGCGGAATTCGATGATGTTCTTCGACGGCTCGCGGTGAAAGCCGTACAGCGCGTTCACCTTCGCCTGCAGCGCGTCGACGAGCTGGCGCAGCCGCTGGTGCAGGATCGGCGAAGCTTCGATCGCGAGGCACGGCGGCACGAAGCTGTCGTCGATCTCGAAGCCGGACGTCGCGGTGCGGCGCACGCGCACGAGCGGCACCGACAGCAGCTGGTCGCGCGGCTCGCTGTGCGCGATCAGCTTGACCTGCGTCTTGAGGAACGTGATGTCGGCTTCGGCGGCGTCGGTGAAGTTGTCGGCGACGCTCGTCTGCTCGCTGACGAAACGCGTCATGAAGCCGGCGGCCGGATCGTCGCTGTAGTTGGTGCCGTTCTCGCGCAGTGGATGCAGCGCGAGGTAGAAGACGAATTCGTTGATGCCGTCGGGCAGCGTGTCCAGCGCGATCGGCGGCGGCAGGTCGTCGGCCTGCGGCGCGGCATACAGCGCGCCGTCCGGGAACACGAGCGCAAGCTCGGCCACGCGCAGCACGTTGCTGCCGAGCGCATCGCGGTCGATGCGCACCGAGCGCACGCCCCAGTTGTACGGCTGGATCGCCTGGATGGATTCGAACAGGCGCGCCTCGTGATAGGCGTCCTGCCGCTGAAAGTGTTGGGGCCGGAGGAACAGCCCTTCCCCCCAAAGCACCTTGGCCGAATAACTCATGTCAAATCCGGTTAATGTGGCGTTGCGATGTAATCGATTTGTTCATGCCCGAATTAAATCGCCAATTTGTTAACTCTTGTTAATTGACATTCGTGCGTCATGCTTAACCGCAGGTGACCGACGAAAGCAAATTCAGCGGTTGCGAAGGCGCGCCCTGTTGCGGTGCGATGACCGAGCCGTCGGCGACCGTCATCGCGCAATTATGCAGGCCGATGATTATGCCGGATTTCTCCGACTTCGCCGGGTCGAACGTCAGTTTCCAGCGCTGGATGGCGGGATCGCGGAACAGTGCGACGATGCCGAATGCCTGCGCTTCGCGCGACACTTTTTCGGTTGCCGTATAGCGCTGGCCCGGAATCAGCGTGATTTCACGCACGTTCAGCAGATCGGTGCCCAGCGCGGCCTTTTCCTTGGCCGGATCGGTGAATGCATCGAATGGCGCCTGCTGGAACGAAGTCGGATCCTTCAGCGCGTAGAGTCGCACCACTAAAGCGAGCGGCTTGCGATCGTTCGCGGCGTTGAGGTTCGGCGCGGCGGCGAGCGTGAGCCCGATGTTGCGCGGTGGCTTCTGGGCATCCGGCAGTTCGGGCTTGCCGATGCCGGCGGCCTGCATCACGGCGCTCGCGGCGGAGCCGAGCAGCGGGGCGGCCGCGCATCCGGCCAGGAGCGCGCAGGCAATCAGCGGCAGCGCATAGCGAATCATGGACGATCTCATCGTGTTTCCGGCGTGCCGCCTTTAACTCCCCTGTCAAAACTACCGGGCATTTCCGCGTTCATCGCGAATGCCGGCTTATCTGCCGTTCAACTATTAAGCACGCGTGCGGCGCATCGCGCTTCCGGAAATTTTTTCCGTCACCCGCGCGAGGCGTTGTCGAGCAAGTAAAACTTGCGCATTCCGGTCGCTCGAAAAACCGCCGCCGGGCCGTTGCCGGAGACGTTTCGAGGGGGTAGCGCACGGATTTAAAAGGAATTACTCTGCACGCAGCGATTGAATTATGAAAAATTGATCGGTACTATACCCGCGCGCTTCTTGCAAAGCAAAAGAACCAGATTCTCAACGATTTTAATACTCACGCGCCGGTGGATATAACGATGAAAGACCGTCTCTTCGCAAAATTGTCTGGGGTAGTGCTGGCTTGCGGCGTGATCGCCGGTTGTGCGAGCCAGCCGCCGGCGCCGACTGCCGAGGTGTTCAACAAGTCGCTGGCCGATGCGGACGCCGTTGCGAAGTCGGGTGACCAGGACAAGGCGCTCGGCCTGTACCAGCAGCTCGCGAAGTCGGATCCGACGCGCGAGGAACCGTGGTCGCGCATCGCGCAGATCCAGTTTGCCCAGAACCACTATGGCCAGGCGATCGTCGCCGCGCAGGAGGCACTGCAGCGCGACGCGACCGATCGTCAGGCGAAGAGCGTGCTCGCCGTCGCGGGGCTGCGGATCGCGACGCAGTCGCTCGGCGAGCTGCGCCAGGATGCATCGCTCGCGGGCGATGCGAAGTCGGACGCGCAGGCGCTCGCGAAGCAACTGCGCGACACGCTCGGCGAATCGGCGCTGTTCCCGCCGGAGCAGCGGACCACGAAGGCGCGTACGGCGCGTCGCGTGATTCATCGTCCGAAGGCCGGCGCGGCGCCGGCCACCGAGGCGGCTGCAGCCGCAACCACCGCGCCGACGCCGGCCGCCGCGCCGCAAAAGGGCGGTGCCGATCCGTTCAGCGCGCTGCGCAACTGACCGCAACAGACGCGATAACCACAACTAACCTGGGAGCCGTCGAGATGGCCAAGAAAGAAAGCATTCAGAAAAGCTTGCAGAAAATACGGCCGCCGCGCGTCCAGCTGACCTACGAGGTCGAGAAGGGCGACGCGATCGAGGTGAAGGAACTGCCGTTCGTCGTCGGGGTCGTCGGCGATCTGGCGGGCCAGTCGGAAGTCGAGCAGCCGAAGCTGCGCGACCGCAAGTTCGTCAACATCGACCGTGACAACTTCGACGACGTGATGAAGGCGATCGAGCCGCGCGCCGCGTTCCAGGTGGAAAACCGCCTGAGCCCGGAAGGCGGCAAGTTCGCAGTCGACCTGAAGTTCCGTTCGCTGTCGGATTTCAGCCCGGACGAAGTCGTCGAACAGGTCGAGCCGCTGCGCCGCCTGCTCGAGGCGCGCTCGAAGCTCGCCGACCTGCGCAACAAGCTCGCCGGCAACGACAAGCTCGAGGATCTGCTGTCCGAGGTGCTGAAGAACACGCAGCAGCTGCAGGAGCTCGCGAAGGGCACCGGCGGCGACAAAGACGGCGAATGACGACGGAGTGTTGAGATGAACCAGCAAACGGCTGCGGCCCAAGCGAGCGGCGCGGAATACGCCGCCGGGACTTCGCTGCTCGACGATATCGTCGAGAAGAGCAAGGTCGCGAAATCCGATTCCGAGCATGCCCGTGCGAAGGACCTGATCGGCGAACTCGTGCACCAGGTGCTCGACGGCACGGTGATCGTGTCGGACAACCTGTCGGCGACGATCGACGCGCGCGTCGCGGAACTCGACCGCCTGATCTCCACGCAGCTGTCCGCGGTGATGCACGCGCCGGAATTCCAGCGCCTCGAAAGCACGTGGCGCGGGATGGACTACCTGGTCAAGGAAAGCAACACCGGCCAGACGATCAAGATCAAGGCGCTGCACGCACCGAAGCGCGACCTCGTGCGCGACTTCAAGGGCGCGAGCGAGTTCGACCAGAGCGCGCTGTTCAAGAAGGTCTACGAAGAAGAGTTCGGCACGTTCGGCGGCTCGCCGTTCGGCGCGCTGATCGGCGATTACGAGATCTCGCGCCAGCCGGAAGACATGTACTTCATCGAGCAGATGTCGCACGTCGCGGCGGCCGCGCACGCGCCGTTCATCGCGTCGGCGTCGCCGGAGCTGCTCGGCCTCGAGTCGTTCTCCGACCTCGGCAAGCCGCGCGACCTCGGCAAGGTGTTCGACACGGTCGAATACGCGAAGTGGAAGTCGTTCCGCGACGCCGAAGATTCGCGCTACGTCGGCCTGACGCTGCCGCGCTTCCTCGGTCGCCTGCCGTTCAATCCGAAGGACGGCCAGACCGCGGAGAACTTCAACTTCGTCGAGGACGTCGACGGCACCGAGCACGACAAGTACCTCTGGTGCAACGCGGCATGGGCCTTCGCGGCACGCCTGACGGCCGCGTTCGACGACTTCGGCTGGTGCGCGGCGATCCGCGGCGTCGAAGGCGGCGGCCTCGTCGAGGACCTGCCGACCCACACGTTCAAGACCGACGACGGTGAAGTCGCGCTGAAGTGCCCGACCGAAATCGCGATCACCGATCGCCGCGAGAAGGAGCTGAGCGACCTCGGCTTCATCCCGCTCGTGCATTGCAAGAACTCGGATTACGCTGCGTTTTTCGCCGCGCAATCGGTGCAGAAACCGAAAAAATACAGCACCGACAGCGCGAATGCGAACGCCGTCCTGTCCGCCCAGCTTCAGTACATCTTCTCGGTATCGCGCGTCGCGCACTACCTGAAGGCGATGATGCGGGACAAGATCGGCAGCTTCGCATCGGCGCAGAACGTGGAGACTTTCCTCAACCGGTGGATTTCGCAGTACGTCCTGCTCGACGACAACGCGTCGCAGGAACAGAAGGCGCAATTCCCGCTGCGCGAGGCATCCATACAAGTGTCGGAGATTCCGGGCAAGCCGGGCTCGTATCGTTCGGTCGCGTTCCTGCGCCCGCACTTTCAGCTCGACGAACTCTCGATTTCTCTGCGACTTGTCGCTGATCTGCCCAAACCGGCAAATTCATAAGCGAGTAAATCGCCCAGGCGGGCCGCCTGGGTAGGACGTTAAAACCACCTCTTTGGGGAGTCGAAGGGCCATGTTACATATGCACTTGCAGTTTGGTAGTCCGGCGGTGAAGGGCGAATCCGCGGACAAAGACCATCAAGGCTGGATCGAACTGAAATCGTGGGATCACTCGATCGTTCAGCCGCGTTCGGCAACGGCATCGACCGCGGGCGGTCACACGATGACGCGCTGCGAGCACGGCGACATGATTTTCACGAAGGAAATCGATTCGTCGAGCCCGCTGCTGTATCAGCACGCATCGGGCGGCACGACGTTCGATGAAGTGACGGTCCATTTCTCGCGCGCGGACGGTGAAGGCAAGCGCGTGCAGTATCTGGAAGTGAAGCTCAAGTACGTGATCATCTCGAGCATCGCTCCGAGCGTTCGCGAAGAAGGTCTGCCGCTCGAGACGTTCTCGCTGAAGTACGCGGCCGTGCAGTGGAAGCAGACCCAGCAGAAGATCGGCGGCAACCAGGGCGGCAACACGCAAGGCGCCTGGAGCCTGACGAAGAACGACAAGACCTACGCGGTCTAACGTCGGTTGCGGCAACGGGGCGTTCGGCGTCCCGTTGCCGTTTTCGCTGTGTACTCGACGTATTCGCGAGGAGCGTGACGCCGCGATCGGCCCTTTTGGGGGCCAGCCCCACGAACGGATTTTTTCAAAACAGGGGAACGTGCGTTATTAGCGGAAACAGGCCCTTATGAAACGATTCGAACCCAGTTTTCTCGACAAGCTGTTCGACGACGAACCGCACCTGCCGGCCTCGGCCGCGATGCGGCAATTGTCGCTGGACGAGCTCAAGAACACGGTCGCCCGCGACGTCGAGGCGATCCTCAACACCCGTATCGCGCACACCGAAATCGAGCTGGCCGCGCTGCCGGAATGCCAGAAATCGGTGCTGACCTACGGGCTGAACGATTTCGCGGGGCTGAGCCTCGCGAGTCACTACGACCGCGCGTTCATCTGCAAGTCGATCCAGCAGGCCATCGCGCGCCACGAGCCGCGGTTGCAGCAGGTGCAGGTGACGTTCGAACTGAACGAGCAGTCGACCAACGCGCTGTACTTCGCGATCCAGGCGCTGCTCGTCGTGCATCCGGCCGAGGAGCCGGTGAGTTTCGACGCGATGCTGCAGCCGTCGACGCTGCAGTATTCGGTCACGCGCACGCGCGCGGCCAGAATGCTGTAAATCAAGCCGCCGAGCGGGCCGGACCGCCCGGTGATGGTTCAGGGTCCGGCAGGAAATATTGAGGTTCTCGGGGTCGTCGATGGAAGAATTGCTGCCGTACTACGAGCGCGAATTATCGTTTTTGCGGCGCTATTCGCGAGATTTCGCCGAACGTTATCCGAAGATCGCCGCGCGGCTCGCGTTGTCCGGCGAGCACTGCGAGGATCCGCACGTCGAGCGGATGATCGAGTCGTTCGCGCTGCTCGGCGCGCGCATCAACAAGAAGCTCGACGACGACTACCCGGAATTCACCGAAGCGCTGCTGGAAGTGCTGTATCCGCACTACCTGCGGCCGTTCCCGTCGTGCTCGATCGCGCAGTTCACGCCGGCCTCGCCGGGCCAGCAGACCGAACCGGTCGTGATCGACCGCGGCACCGAGCTGAAGAGCCGTCCGATCCGCGGCGTGCAGTGCCGGTTCCGCACCGCATACGACGTGACGCTCGCGCCGATCCGCATCTCGGAGGCGCGCTTCACGCCGGTCGCGCTCGCGCCGAGCGCGACGGTGCTGCCGTCCAACGCGACGGGCGTGATCTCGATCACGTTCGAGTCGCTCGCCGCGCAGCTCGATCTCGGCGCGCTGAAGCTGCCGACGCTGCGCGCGCACCTGCACGGCGAGCAGTCGTTCGTCGCCGCGCTGACCGATTGCCTGTTCGTCAACGTGCTCGGCGCGTATGTCGAGCCCGAGCGCAACGGCCGCTGGACCGCGCTGCGCAAGCTGCCGATCGCGCACGCCGGCTTCGACGAGGACGACGCGCTGATCGACTACCCGGCGAAGTCGCACCCCGCGTATCGCCTGCTCACCGAATACTTCGCATTCCCCGACAAGTTCGATTTCGTCGATTTCGACCTCGCGGCGATCGCGCGCGCGTCGGGCCGCTGCCAGCGCGCGACGCTGCATCTGGTGCTGCAGGACGTGCGCAGCGATTCGCACGTCGCGCGGCTGCTCGAGCTGCTCGCGGCCAGCCATTTCCGGCTGTTCTGCACGCCGATCGTCAACCTGTTCCGCCAGCACGGCGAGCCGATCCGCATCACGCACCGCGCGGTGTCGTACCCGGTGATCGCCGAAGCGCGCCGCGCGTTCGCGTACGAGGTGTATTCGATCGATTCGGTGAAGCTCGTCCGGCAGCAGGCGCATGAAGAATCGGTGATCGAGTTCCGGCCGTTCTATTCGCTGCATCACGGCGAGTCGGCGCGGATCGGTCATTACTGGTTCGCGCGCCGCAACGACTGGGTCGCGCAGAAAAGCCCCGGCTACGAAACCGAGATCTCGATCGTCGACATCGACTTCGAGCCGACCTCGCCGCAAACCGACACGCTGAGCCTCGACCTCACCTGCACGAACCGCGACCTGCCGTCGATGCTCGCGTTCGGTCTCGAAGGCGGCGACCTGTTCCAGGAAGGCGGCGCGCAGACGAGCGGCATCTCGCTGCTGCGGCGCCCGACGCAGAGCGTGCGCTTCGAGCGCGGTCGCGCCGCGCACTGGCGGCTCGTGTCGCATCTCGCGCTGAACCACGTGTCGCTGGTCGCGCACGGGCTCGCGCCGCTCAAGGAAATGCTGACGCTGTACGACCTGCGGCGTACCGCCGTGTCGATGCGCCAGATCGACGGCCTCGCCGGCGTCGAGCAGCGCGGCGCCGTGCAGTGGCTGCCCGGCAAGCCGTTCGCGACTTTCGTGCGCGGCATCGAGATCCGCCTGACGATCGACGAGGAGCACTTCGTCGGCGCGAGCCTCGCGTCGTTCGTGCGCGTGCTCGACAGCTTCTTCGGGCTGTACGTCCACCTCAACAGTTTCGTTCAACTAGTCGTGGTGTCGAAGCGCACCGGCGAGGAGATCATCCGATGCAAGCCCCGGACCGGCGAATCGATCCTGGCGTAGTCGACGCGCTGCTCGACGAGCCGCACCGCTTCGAGTTCTTCCAGGCGGTGCGCGTGCTCGAGGGGCTGTTCGCGCGGCAGGCGTCCGATGCGCCCGGCGCATGGCGGCAGGGCGACGTCGTCGCGCAGCGCATCGAATTCCGCAACACGCTGTCGCTCGGCTTCCCGCCGAGCGAGATCGAAGGCGCCCGTTCGTTCGACGACGGCGGCACGCTGCTCGATTCGGGCGAGCAACGCGGCGCCGCGCTCGCGGCCGGCGAGCTCGGTCACGTCGAGCTGACGCCCGCATTCTTCGGGCTGCTGGGCGGGCAGGGTGCGCTGCCGCTGCACTACACCGAGCAGATCGTCGCGCGCGAGCACCTGAAGCGCGACCACGCGGCGCGCGCCTTCTTCGACGTGTTCTCGAACCGCGCGACCGCGCTGTTCTACGCGGCGTGGAAGAAGTACCGGCTGCCGTTCCATTACGAACTCGACCGCGACGAGCGCTACCTGCCGCTCCTGCTCGCGATCGCCGGCGTGCCGAGCGACGAGGTGCGCGACAGCCTCGCGGCCGGCGCGGGCGGCGTGCTCGACGAGGCCGTCGCCGGCTACGCGCTCGCCGCGCGGCACCGGCCGATGTCCGCCGCCTACCTGCAGCGCACGCTGTCCGATTATTTCCGCGTGCCCGTGAAGATCGACCAGTTCGTCGGCAAGTGGTACGACGTGCCGCCCGACCAGCTGAGCGTGCTCGGCGAAGTCAACGCGGTGCTCGGCGCGACGGCGCTCGTCGGCGAACGCGTGTGGCAGCGCGACATGCGCGCGCGGATCGTCGTCGGCCCGCTGTCCAAGCGCGACTACGAGGCATTCCTGCCGGGCGGCGCGCAGGCCGTCGCGCTCGAGCGGATGCTGACGCTGCTCGCCGGCGTCACGCTCGAATACGAGGTGAAGCTCGTGCTGAAGCGCACCGAGGTCGGCGCGAGCGTGCTCGGCGCGGGCTCGCGGCTCGGCTGGGACGCGTTCCTCTGCACGCGCGACGCGGTCGACGACCGCTCGGATGCCCGCTACGAACTGCACGTGATTCACTGATTCCGAACGACAACAAACACGCAATCGAACCTGAGATCGACGCCATGAGCACGCCTCTGAAGACCCTGATCACGAAACTGAATCCGCTGTGCCGGCACGCGACCGAGCGCGCGGCGAGCGCGTGCCTGGCGCGCGGCCACTACGAAGTCGATCTGGAGCATCTGTTCCTCGCGCTGCTCGAGGAAGCGACGGGCGACCTGCCGCTCGCGCTGCGCGCGAGCCGCGTCGATCCGCATGCGCTGCGCGCCGATCTCGAGCGCGAACTCACGCGCCTGAAGACGGGCAACACGCGCACGCCGGTGTTCTCCGTGCACCTGATCGCGCTGTTCGAGCAGGCCTGGCTGATCGCGTCGCTCGATTCGCAGCTCGGCCGCATCCGCTCGGGGCACCTGCTGCTTGCGCTGCTGACCGCGCCCGATCTCGCGCAGTTCGCGCAGCGCATGTCGTCGCAGTTCGCGGAAATGAACGTGACGGATCTGAAGCACAAGTTCGACGAGATCATGGCCGGTTCGAGCGAGGCCGAGCCGCGCCAGGCGGATGCGGAAGACGGCGACGTCGCGCCGGCCGCCGACGGCGCCGCGCCCGCGGCCGGCCCGTCGAAGACGCCCGCGCTCGACACGTACACAACCAATCTCACGCAGCGCGCGCGCGACGGCAAGATCGACCCGGTAATCGGCCGCGAAGCCGAGATCCGCCAGGCGATCGACATCCTGATGCGCCGCCGCCAGAACAACCCGATCATGACCGGCGAGGCCGGTGTCGGCAAAACGGCGGTCGTCGAGGGCCTCGCGCTGCGGATCGCGGCCGACGACGTGCCGCCGCCGCTTTCCGGCGTCGCGCTGCACGTGCTCGACATGGGCCTGCTGCAGGCCGGCGCGAGCGTGAAGGGCGAGTTCGAGAACCGCCTGAAGAGCGTGATCGACGAGGTGAAGAAGAGTGCGCACCCGATCATCCTGTTCATCGACGAGGCGCACACGATCATCGGCGCGGGTGGCCAGGCCGGCCAGAACGACGCGGCGAACCTGCTGAAGCCGGCGCTCGCGCGCGGCGAACTGCGCACGATCGCCGCGACGACGTGGAGCGAATACAAGAAGTACTTCGAGAAGGATGCGGCGCTCGCGCGGCGCTTCCAGGTCGTGAAGGTCGAGGAGCCGAGCGAGCCGCTCGCGGCCGCGATGCTGCGCGGGATGTCCGGGCTGATGGAGAAGCACTTCAACGTGCGGATTCTCGACGACGCGATCACCGAGGCCGTGCGCCTGTCGCATCGCTACATCAGCGGGCGCCAGCTGCCGGACAAGGCGATCAGCGTGCTCGACACCGCCTGCGCGAAGGTCGCGCTCGCGCACAGCGCGACGCCGGCGGCGATCGACGACACGAAGAAGCGCATCGAGCGCATCGACGCGGAAATCGCGTCGCTGGAGCGCGAGGCGGCGGGCGGCGCGGCACACGACGAGCGGCTCGGCGAGCTGCGCGGCGCACGCGACGCGGCGCTCGCGCAATTGACCGAGGACGAGGCGCGCTATCAAGCCGAGCGTGCGATCGTCGCCGAGATCACCGTGCTGCGCGAGACGCTCGACAAGGCGCGCGGCCCGTCCGAGGACGGCGAGCCTGTCGACGTGCCGGCCACGCGCGAGAAGCTGGCCGAACGCGTCGCGGCGCTGCATGCGCTGCAGGGCGGCGAGCCGATGGTGCCGCTGCAGGTCGACGGCCACGTCGTCGCCGAGATCGTCGCCGCGTGGACGGGCATTCCGCTCGGCCGGATGGTGAAGGACGAGATCGACACCGTGCTGAACCTGCAGCCGCTGCTGACCGCGCGCGTGATCGGCCAGGACCATGCGCTCGACGCGATCGCGCAGCGCGTGCGCACGGCGACCGCGAACCTCGAGGATCCGAACAAGCCGCGCGGCGTGTTCATGTTCGTCGGGCCGTCGGGCGTCGGCAAGACCGAGACCGCGCTCGCGCTGGCCGACATCCTGTACGGCGGCGAGCGCAAGATGGTCACGATCAACATGAGCGAGTACCAGGAAGCGCACAGCGTGTCGGGCCTGAAGGGTTCGCCGCCGGGCTACGTCGGCTACGGCGAGGGCGGCGTGCTGACCGAGGCCGTGCGCCGCAATCCGTATTCCGTCGTGCTGCTCGACGAGGTCGAGAAGGCGCACCCGGACGTGCTCGAGATGTTCTTCCAGGTATTCGACAAGGGCACGATGGACGACGCCGAAGGGCGCGAGATCGATTTCCGCAACACGCTGATCATCCTGACGTCGAACGTCGGGTCGGCGGCGGTGATGCAGGCGTGCCTGAACAAGCCGGCCGAGGAGCTGCCCGATCCGGACGCGCTCGCCGAGGCGCTGCGCCCGCAGCTGTACAAGACGTTCAAGCCGGCGTTCCTCGGCCGGATGAAGGTCGTGCCGTACTACCCGATTTCCGACGACGTGCTGGCCGAGATCATCGAGTTGAAGCTCGAACGGATCCGCCGCCGCATCGAAGCGAACCACAAGGCCGCGTTCGAGTGGGACGAATCGCTCGTCGACGCGGTGCTCGCGCGCTGCACCGAGGTCGATTCGGGCGCCCGCAACGTCGACCACATCCTGAACGGCACGCTGCTGCCGGAGATCGCGGGCCACGTGCTCGGCCGGATCGCCGACGGCGCGGCCATCGCGCGCATCGCGGTGCGCGCGGACGAGGCCGGCGAATTCGCGTACACGGTCGAATGAGCCCGCGCGCGCGACATCTCATGCATCAACGGATTCACTGAACCATGCCGATCAATCTCCCCGAGCTGCTGACGCCGATCAGCGATGCGTCGCCCAGCGGCGACGACCTGCTGTTCTCGAACGAATTCGACGCGATCCAGGACGCGCGGCGCTATGACGATCCGACGCTCGACCAGGGCGAGTGGGTAACCGAGATCAAGGAGGCCGACTGGGGCTTCGTCGTCGATCACGCGGGCGAGCTGCTGCGCACGCGCACCAAGGACCTGCGGCTCGCCGTGTGGCTGACCGAGGCGCTCGCGCTGGAGGACGGCATCACCGGCCTCACCGAAGGTTATGCGCTGCTGGAGGGCCTGTGCCGAGACTACTGGGACACCGTGCATCCGCTGCCCGAAGGCGACGACGTCGAATACCGGCTCGGCAACGTCGCGTGGCTGTCCGGCCGCACGGCCGAGCTGCTGCGCGGCATTCCGGTGACGGACGGCGCGTCGAACGCGTTCACCACGCTCGACTGGGAAGTCGCGCTGCACGTGGCGCAGGCCGTGAAGCGCGACCCCGAACACGCCGACGACATCGCGCGCGGCAAACCGTCGGTCGAGCAGGTCGATGCGTCGCGGCGCGTGACGTCGATCGCGTTCTACACGACGCTGCTCGCGAACCTGAAGGCGTTCGAATTCGCACTCGATGCGTTCGAGGAGCGGCTCGTCGAACGCGCGGGCGATTCGGCGCCGAGCTTCCGGCAGGCGCGCGACGCGTTCGAGACCGTGTATCGGCTCGTCGAGCGCTTCGCGCGCGAGCAGGGTTATACGGGGAGCGCGCCGCATGCGCCGTCGGCGCCGCAGGCGCAGCCCGAGCGTATCGAGCCGAGCTTCGGCGACACGTTCCACAGCGAGGAGACCCACGTGCAGTCGCAGACCGCTCGTCCGCCGGTGACGCAGATGATCGCCGGCATCCAGAACCGTGCGCAGGCCGTCGACCAGCTGCGTGCCGTCGCGCGTTACTTCCGCCAGACCGAGCCGCACAGCCCGGTCGCGTATCTGGCGGACAAGGCCGCCGAATGGGCCGACATGCCGCTGCACAAGTGGCTCGAGAGCGTCGTGAAGGACGACGGATCGCTGTCGCACATCCGCGAACTGCTCGGGGTGAGGCCCGACGAGCAGTCCTGAACGACGGAACCTTGACCTGAGAGCGCGGGCCCGGCTGGCTCGCGGCAACAAGAACAGGAAGACGCATGAACGTGACCGAACTGGCACAGGCGATCCGCGGCGGCCTGATTCAGCAGGACCGCTTGCTGAAGACGGACATCCCGTCGCTGCCGAACAATGCGCTCGTGCCGCGCCGCGCCGTGACCCGTTCCGAGCTGGGTCGCGATTTCAGCGTGACGCTCGATCTGGTGTCCACGGCGAGCGACGTCGAGCTCAAGACGCTGATCGCGCAACCGATCACGCTGTGGATCCAGCAGGCGGACAAGTCGTATCTGCCGATCAGCGGCTATGTGCACACGGCGCGGCGGCTCGGCGCCGACGGCAGCCTGTCGAGTTACCAGCTGCGCTTCGCGTCGTGGATGTATTTCCTCAAGTTCCGCAGCGACATGCGGTACTGGCAGGACAAGTCCGTCGACGCGATTCTCGCCGACGTGTTCGACATGCATCCGCAGGCCAGGGGCCGATACCAGTTCGCGTTGTCGAAACCGTTGCCGTCGCGGTCGTACTGCCGGCAGAGCGAAACGGACTGGAACTTCGTGCATCGGCTGATGGAGGACGAAGGGCTGTTCGGTTTCTGGCGGCACGGCGAAGACGGGAAGTCGCACACGCTCGTCATCACCGACGACGTGCATGCAGTCGATGCGCTATCGCCGAATGCCGTCACGTTCGACCGCTCGGGCACGGGCACCGAAACCGCCGGTTTCACGCAATGGGCCGCGTCGCGGACATTGCAAAGCACGCTGCACACGACGCGCACGTTCGACTACAAATCGCCGTCGTCGGCGGGCAATCCGAACGGCACGTCGCTGCCGACGAAGGCCGGCCAGGGCGACCTGCCGGGCCAGGCGGAAATCTACGAATACACCGGCGCGTACACGTATCCGGGCCAGGACCGCGGCGAACATCTGTCGAAGATTCGCCTCGAGGAGTGGGAGTCGCGCGCGAAGCGCTTCTTCGGCGTGGGCGGCGTGCGCGCGATCGATGCCGGCCGGCGCTTCACGCTGACCGGTCATCCCGAGCACGATCGCGATTCGGCGAGCGATCGCGAATTCGCGGCCATCGGCGTCACGCGTTACATCGAAAACAATCTGCCGATCTCGGACCACGAAGCGAACTTCCCGCATAGCCTGCAGGATCAGTTGGCGCAGGCGAAGGCCGGTCACGGTGAGGCGGCTGCGTTTCAGGTCGGGCATGACGACGGTTCCGCCGGGTTCTATCTCGTCGAGGTCGAGGCGCAGCGCGCGAGCGTGCCGTATCGCAGCCCGTTCGAGCACCGCAAGCCCGCGATGCAGCTCGAGACGGCCGTCGTCGTCGGGCCGAAGGGCGAAGAGGTGTATACCGACGAGCTGAACCGGATCAAGGTCATGTTCGTCTGGGACCGGCAAAGCGAAGGCCGCGAGACGGCATCGTGCTGGATGCGCGTCGTGCAGTCGGATACCGGCGGCGGCTACGGCGGCGTGCATATTCCGCGGGTCGGCGAGGAAGTGCTGATCGGCTACATCGGCGGCGACTGCGACCGGCCGATCGTCATGCATCGCGTGTACAACGGCGCCGTCAAGCCGCAGTGGCATAGCGACGGGATCCTGTCGGGCTTCCGGTCGAAGGAGTATGCGGGGTCGGGCCACAACGAGATGGTGCTCGACGACGCGACCGGGCAGAACCGCGCGCGCCTGTTCAGCAGCAGCGCGAATTCGCTGCTTCACCTCGGCTACCTGATCGAGCAGAACGGCAATACGCGCGGCGCGTATCTCGGTTCCGGCTTCGACCTGCGCACGGATGCGTACGGTGCGATGCGCGCCGGGCAGGGTTTGTACGTGACGACGCATCCGAAGCAGGCGAACAGCCAGCCGCTCGACGTGAGCGAGGCGAAGCAGCAGCTGGCCAATGCGCAGGGGCTGGTCGAGTCGATGTCGCAGGTCAGCGAGATGCATCAGGCGGAGAGTCTCGGTGCCGGTCACGATGCGCTGAAGCAGTTCGCCGATGCAACGCAGAACAGCGTGGCGGGTGCGAGCGCGGGCGGGGGCAGGACGGCCGGCGGCGGGACGGGGAACGCGAATGCCTTCAAGGAGCCGGTGATGCTGTTCGCGAGCCCGGCGGGGATCGGGGTGGCGTCGCAGCAGTCGGTGCATCTGGCAAGTGATCGGCAGACCAATATCGTCAGTGGTCAAAGTACGTTCATCACCAGCGGGAAATCGCTGATCGCAGGCATCCGCGATCGCATCAGCCTGTTCGCGCAGAACGCGGGGATGAAGCTGTTCGCCGCGAAGGGCAAGGTCGAGGTTCAGGCGCACGCGGACAATATCGAGTTCACCGCGCAGAAGACGCTGAAGATGGTGGCGGCGACCGAGGCTGTCGACGTGGCTGCGAAGCAAGAGATATTGCTGACGTCGGGCGGTGCTTACATCCGCATCAAGGGCGGCAACATTGAGATTCACGCGCCGGGGAAAGTGGATTTCAAGGGCGCTCAGCACCAGTTCAACGGTCCGACGAGCATGCAATATCCGCTGCCCGCGATGCCGGGCGGCACGTGCAAGCAATGCGTGCTGAATGCACATAGCGGTCGTGAATCGATGGTCGAGGCGGATTGATGGACGAGATTGACGATACGGATGTCGCCGGCGAGACCGCCGCGGATCTGCCGAATCCACGCGAGCCTGAATGGCCGGCGTTCGTCGAAACGCTCAGGACGTCCCTGGAGCGCGGGACCGGCGACGGCCGTGCGTTGCAGCTTTACGTGCTCGTCGACACCCGTGGCTATCAGGAACTGGACGCGCGGCTCGCGACCTTACGCGGCCTGCGTTACGCGTCGCTTTGGACCGATACAGGGCTGGATGCCTATACGGACATCGCGCCATACCTGATTGCGTTCGACCGTCACGCGCTCGACGCCGAGGATGCCGAGCAGCATCATCTGCTGCGTCAGCTGTGGCTGGACGCGGTGGATCTGCACGCGGTGACGTGGTTGTTGTCGACGTGGTCGTTCGATGCGCTCGATGCGCATTTGCGCCGGTACGTGAAGTACACGCTGGCGAACGGCCGCGCGTACTACCTGTTTTTCTTCGACAACCATGTATTCGCGCGGCTTCGACAAGTGTGGAGCGATATGCAGGCGCAGCAGTTTGTCGCCCCGTTCGACGAAATCCGGTATAGCGACCGGCGGCTCGACGAAGTCGTGTGGCGCAACCACGCGCCGGCGATCGAAGGGGCGATGTTGACAAGTGACGCCCCGGGTCTGAGCGAGCGGCAGCACGCGAAGTTGATCGAGCTCGGGTATCCGGACAAGCTCGTGCTGAAGTTTCGCGAGACGATGGGGGCGATGGTCGACCATTTGTCGGATGCGGAACTGTATGGCGAGGTTGTCGAGCAACTCGATCGCGCTGCCGCGCATGGGATCGCCGACGAAGCGGAATTGCAGTGCTACGTGATGACGGGCCTCTTGATTGCGCCGCGGTTCGACGAGCATCCGGCGGTGCGAGCGTGCCTTGGAGCCGTGGCTCACGGAGAGACGACGCTGAATGACGCGCTGGCGTCGATCGACGATACGACATGGGATGCGATTCGCGATGCGCACGAGCGGGAATTGACGGAGGCGCTTCGTGGCTTGGTGTAAGTCCGCGCTGGGTATGTTCCTGCTTGCGGTTTTGTGCGCCTGCGAGCAATCGGAGCCGGTGTATAGCGGGATTTCGGTGATGGGACGGAATTATCTGCCGTACAACATAAGCGGCTTCACAGTGACGGACGCGTTCGGAAACAAGGCAAGCGGAGGTGGGGATGACCCGCCGGGCACGGGCGGGGGGAGCGTGACGTGCTGCTACCGACTCAAGGGCTCCGAGTTCACGATCGCATGGAAGTATTACGACGCAGATCGGTGGACGATGGACGACGCGCACGAGCGGGAAGTCGAGACGAAAGTTGTGATGCCACCGTCACCCCTTCCCGAGCAGGTCGGCAGCCGTATTCTCGAAGTTCATTTCTACCCGGATCGACATGTTGAGCTTCAATTTCCCGGCGAGCTTCTCGACAATCCGCGTATTCCGATCGTCGACGTTTCCCGATGGATGGCGACGCACTACCAGGCGCGACTGGATAGGAAATTTTCGGATACGGACGGGCAGTCGCACCGGCGCATTGCGCGCGCAGTGGCCGCCGCGTGGTTGAAGTACGGGCTGACAGACCTGCGTGATCTCGAGCAATACGCATACTTCGACCTGCTCGTGAACAGCCGATTCGATGCTCATCCGACGGTTCAGCGCATCTTGCGGACTGTCGGCGGCCAACCCGGCAGGTTCGCGAAGTCGATGGAGAGTGCCCCCGAGAAGGTGCTTTCTGCGCTGACGAGCGACAACTTTGAATCCGTCGCAGTACCGGCGATTCCCGAAGGCTTGCTGCCGTCAATACGCACGGACGAGCCAGGACATGGTTAGAAAAGGCGGCTCCGTCAACGAGAGACGGGTGCGTGTTGCGCGACAGGCGGAGCCATGCTGGTACAGCGATATGCATGCAATGCATGGACGATATTCGGAAGGAAAACATCAGTGAATAGAGCAACGAGATTTTCGAGGTTGGCGAGTCGTGTCCTGGCGGGGTGCCTGCTCGTGACAGCCGTGACTGCGTGTGGGAAATCGGAGCCGACATACAGCGGGATTTCGGTTATGGCCCAGAACTATCTCCCCTATAACCTGGACAAGTTCACGATCACCGATGCTTACGGTAACAAGGCTAGCGGCGGCGGTGACAGCATGCCGGGCGGGGGGGGAGGCGTGACTTGCTGCTATCAACTCAAGGGGACCGATTTCACCGTCAAATGGGACTACTACGACGTTGACCAGTGGCATAAGGGAGACGAAGAGACGTTTCACGCAGAAGCAAAGGTCATGCTGCCGCCCTCAAAGATTCCGGAAAACGTAGGAACTCGAATTCTTGCAGTTCATTTTTATCCGGATCGTCACGTCGAGTTTCAGTTTCCTGGTGCGCCGACGGATGAATCGCGAATCCCGATGATTGATGTGTCTCGTTGGGTTGCGAGTCACTACCAGGAGCAATTGAACAAGCGATACGACGAGCGTGACGATCAGCAGCATCGTCGCATTGCGCGCATTGTCGCTGCCGCGTGGCTGAAATACCGGCTGACCGATGTCAACGATCTCGAGCAGTATGCGTATTTCGAACTGCTCGTGAATAGCCGATTCGACGCGCATCCTGAGGTGCAGCGGATACTGAAAACCGCCGGCAGTAAGCCCGGGGCGTTCTCGAAGTCGATGCAAGCGCTGCCACCGAGCGTTTTGTCCGAACTGCGGAGCGGAAGATTCAAGGCAGTGGCGGTGCCGGCCGTTCCCATGGGGTTGTTGCCGCCGCAGCGGGCAGAGGAGAAAAAACATGGCTGAGAAAATCAAGCTCGACCCTGACGATACGACTCCACTATCGGTATACATGCAAGTTGCCCGCCAGAATGAAACCATGTATCCGAAGAGCGATTGCATGCCGTGTGGAGCAACGATACGCATGGGATTCTTCTTTGATGGATTTGGCCGCAACCGTGACGCCGACGATTCGGCGAGCTCGCAGTACTCGAACATTTCGCGGCTTTGGGAAGCACATCGCGAAATGAAGGACGTGCGACGGCCCGTGAATCAGTTCTGGTATCGCTACTATTACTCGGGCCTGGGTACACCGTTGAACGACGACAGCGACAGCGACGCTTGGCAAAATACGAAGAAGGCGGCACTCACGTTGGGAGTGAAGAAAACCGCCGGTTCTGCGAAAAAGATTGGCGAGTCATATACGCGAGTGAAGGCACCGATCGATCAGGCTGATCTTGGCAAGCGCGCCAAGGCGGCGGGGATGGAGATTCTCAGCGGGGACTTTTCATTCCGGCCAATCGAGAAAGCATTCGCGGATCTGCGCAGGGACATCGAACGCATTCCCGCTCAGGCGCGGCGCATCACGAACGTGCTGAACGCGTCGCCGGAACGACTCTGGGAACGGACCAAGGCAACCGGCAGGCTGCTGTGGCGCAACG
The DNA here is from genome assembly GCF_053427615.1 of Burkholderia sp. AW33-5. Taxonomy (NCBI): domain Bacteria; kingdom Pseudomonadati; phylum Pseudomonadota; class Betaproteobacteria; order Burkholderiales; family Burkholderiaceae; genus Burkholderia; species Burkholderia sp. AW33-5. The sequence continues at coordinate 27,730 of NZ_JBSAXA010000024.1, forward strand.
CGAAGAATGACGCCAAGGCCAACATCAGGGGAAATCCGATCAAGACGGCCATCGCGGTTGCACGCGGTCTTTTCGTCGGACTGGTGATGGAGAACGTGCCGATCGTACGTGACAACGCGGTCATGGCGAGAGTCTTCGGAACAGGTGTTGATACCCGCCTTATCGCCGCAAAAAAACAGTTCGAGGATGCATACAATGAAGTGAAAAAGAAGATGCCGAAGGTGCGCGTCATCGAGGTATCGGTATTCGGTGCGGATCGGGGCTGCGTGCTGGCGCGGGCGTTCGTCAACGATCTGGCAGAGAAGTACAAGCGCAGGGACGATACAGATCTGGCAATCGAGGGTGTCCCCATTCAAATCAAGTTTGTAGGTTTATTCGATGCAGTTTCGTCAATCATGTCGGAAGAGGCTGGCGAACTGATCGGATTGATGCCATATATGGGGCTGATCAAACCGAACTATAAAGACCGTCATCTCGGCATACCCGCAAGCGTGCAGCGCTGTGTTCATTTCGCGGCCGCACATGAAATGCGCTTTTATCAGCGCCTTGACAGTCTGGAAAAAACGCGCGGCGAGCAGTTTCTTTACCCCGGAACGAGTTGCGACGTCGTCGGCGGTGCGGTAAACGGTTCGCTCGGTCTGAATGCGGAGTTGATGAGGATACCGCTTCGCGACATGCTTCTGGAGGCACTGAAGGCCGGCGTGGCGATAGACATGATGGAGGATATGTACCTCTACAAGCGCAAGACTTTCGACAAGTTTTCCATTGCCCACCCCATCAACTGTGACGGCAAGCAATACCGCATCAAACAACTCGTCGACGCATACTACGCCCTCGTGCCCCGTAAAGCGGGCGTCGACTTGCTCGCGCACTCGAAGGTATTCATGCGCTGGATCGCAGCGCGTTACATGGATCCTGCCTTCCGCCGCACGATTTCCGATCCGGTAGCCGACTGGAAGCGAAACATGAGCGACGCCGACCTGCAGCGCAAGACGACGAAATCACAGCTCGACTGGGAGCTGCAGCGGCAAGGCATCAACATGAGCATGCTGGCCAGCCGCAGCCCGGCGGATCAGGAGAAGCTGCGGGGGATGAAGGCGGCGAGCGACGCGGCGCAAAAGCGCTACGAGAAGTTGATCGCTGAAGCGCCGAACGACTATTCGACGGTCTGGGAGCGTCTCGAGAAGGAGGCTGCCAAGAAGCTGCGGCGCGCATCATACCAAGACGGCCTGAAGCAATCGGCGGAGCGCATCCGAAACACGCCCGACATCTGGGATTCCGATAACAAGGCAAGCGCGGCCGCGATCGAGGCGGCAATGCTGCCCGAAGCTGAAATAGAGCTCGTGTCTGCCTGGAAGGAAGGCATCGAGGGTAAGAATCCGCTGCCACCGGACGTCATGGCTCTGTTCGACATGCTCGTCCATGATACGTTGCTGACGAGCTGGCAGGATCATGTGCTTGCTCCCGCGTTGTATTTCCGGACACGGGACAAGGATGAGTTCGGGGTGACCGATGAGGCCAAGGAGGCGAAGCAGCGCCAGAAGGATGATCGCGTTGCGGCACGTATCGACCAGGCCGCCAAACAAAGTCAAGAGTGGGCAAGGGGTTACAAGGGCGGTGCAACGCCACCTATCCGTTGACCGGCGTTACGGGATGACGGAGCGCTTTCCTCAAACGTATTCAGGGAAGAGCGCTCCGGCAGAAATCCGTCTTGTTCGAATGCAGAATCGCTGAAATACCCGGCTCGCCGCAGATTCAGCATAGACCCGAGCCTGCGAGGAACGCAGCGGAACCCGCCCGGGCCGTGGCGCCTCACGCCCCGCCGACACGTCTCCGCGTCCGCCGCACGTTGCGCCTCACGCGTGCCTTTTTGCGATCCTCGATCCACGGCAGCATCGAAATGCTCATCGCACACAGCATCAACCCGCCGACCAGCGCAAACAGACCGAATCCGATTTCACGTACCCATTCCCTGCCTACAACCGCTTCATTGCGCCGGGCAATACCTGGAAACATCGGCGAAACGCGCAGACCATCGTTCGCGGCGTCGCTGCAATACGTCTTCGTGAACGCGGCGAACTGTTCGCGACTGATGTTCGAAGCGGCTGATCGCGAATAAACGGGCGAGCCGGCAGGCTGCCACGTTGTCTCGTAGTGCTGCGTCTGCCCTGCACCATAGCGGAAGACGGCGCGCGCCTCCCATGTCGCGTCGGACTTGCCATATCGCAGAGACAACTCGCATTGCTCGACGAAGGCGGGGACGTGAGGCCACGCACCGGCGCGAACGAGGATGGCCGAATTGATCGCACTAGCCACACCCATCAGCACGAAGACCGCACCGACGACCAGGAGAATGGCGGATCGCAAGCAGCGCAAAGCGAATTTCATCGGATTTGCTGGGTTCTCTGTCCCGGAATGCGCCGCCTACTGCCCCACCCTGAACTCGATCCGCCGATTCCTCGCCCGCCCCTCCGCGGTATCGTTCGGCGCAATCGGCTGATCCGGCCCGACGCCCGTCGTCGTCATCTGCTGCGGCGGGATGCTCTTCGTGATCAGATAACCCTTTACCGCATCCGCGCGCGCCTGGCTCAGCGCGATGTTCGACGTCCGGTTCCCCGAGTTGTCGGTGTGGCCGATGATGTCGACGGTGCGGTTCTGCAGCTTCGACAGCGCGGCCGCCATCTGGTCGAGAATCTGCCTGCCTTGCGGCGTGAGCGTCGCGCTGCCCGTCTCGAACTCGATCGTGCGATTGGCCAGCGTCTGGTCGAGCAGCCCCTGCTCGGACGCCGACACGCGCAGCCCGTTCTTGATCGTGTACGTCGGATTCAGCGTGTTCGCCATGTCGCTCGCGAGCTGCTGGCGCTGCGCTTCGTTGTGCACCTCGCCCTTCATCTCGATCTGCGTGCCGTTGATCTTCAACTGGCCCTTGCTGATCTGCTTCAACTGCGCGCCGAGCAGCTTCTGCACGTTCGCGCTCCAGTTCGGCGGCGTCGCGACGTCGCCGACCTCGATCTGGTCGACCACGTTCGTCGCGCCGTAGGTGTCGCGCAGTTTCTGCAGCACGGCGGCCTTGGTCGCCTCGTCGGGCACCTTGCCGCCGACCACCACCTGACCGGGCGTCGCGTTCGCGGGCGGCGGCGAGATCGTGCCGGCCGTGCCGTGCACCACCGTGCCGGACGCCGTGGCCGGCGCGGCGCCGGGGTTGGCGTTCGCGGGCAGGGCCGCGGTCGCGACCGTGCCGTTGCCGACCGGCGTGACGGTCGCGCCGCCGGTGTTCTGCGCGTGGGCCGCGCCGCTGGCGACGAGGCCGGCGGCGGCGAGGGCGGCAACGAATGCCGAGCAGCGCGTGCGGCGGACGTGAATCGTGCGTTGCATCCCGTCAGCCTCCGATGAACGCTTCGCGGAACGCGTCGATGGCGACGCGCAGCGAGAGTTGCGGTTGGTCGAGGTAGCTGACGAGCTTGCTGATCTGCTGATCGTTTTGCGCATGGGCGTCGATCCATTCGGGATCGTCGATGTCGATGTTGTGGGCGGCGTAGGTCTGCGGGTCGACGACGCTCAGGAGCGTCTTCGACGACGCGCCGTTGAAGCCGATGATCAGCCGTTCGCGCTCGGCGATCGTGCCGATGAAGATCGCGAGCTCGAAGTCGGCCTGCGCGACGAACGGTGCGATCAGTTCGAGCCAGAACGCGGCGACGAGGCTGCGATAGAACGGGTCGACCGGCAGCGGCAGCGTCAGGCCGCGCTCGATGTGCGACGAGCCGCTCTGCATCACGGGCCGCAGCAGCGAGCCGAGCGCGAGCATGGCGCCGCGCAGCCGGACCGGATGGCCGCTTTCGAGCAGCATCTGCTGCAGGCCATACAGCGACTGGTGTTCGATGAAGTCGTTGAAGGTGCCGTCATGCGACGTGCCGGGGCCGCCGATGTCGATCGGCACCTGCGTGTCGCCGAGCGCCTGCAGCGCGCCGGGCGGCTCCTCCTTCGCGAGCAGCGGCGGCATCTGCGCGGCGACGCGCGACCACAGCCGGGCGAATGCGAGCGGGCTGCGCGCGAGGAACGCGAGCGGCCGGTCGACCTCGAGCGCGGTCGCGCCGAGAAACGGGAAGCGGCGCATCGACACGTCGTGGCTCGCGACCATGTGCCCCGCGATCGCGAGCTTGCTGCGCGAGCCGAGGAACGCGAAATGCATCGGCTTCGCATCCTCGTAGACGATCTTCCAGCGCGGATCTTCCGCGAGCAGTTCGAGCGCCTGCGCGATCCAGCGATCGAGCGTCTGCAGCAGCTGCGGATTGTGCGGGCTCTTCACGAAGTCGCCGCGCGACGGAATCTTGCCGAAGTAGGCGATCTGCGCCTGAACGGTTTGCGTCATTGCGCCCCCTGTGCATTCGTTGCGGCGGCGGCCGCGACGGCCGGTGCCGGTGCCGGTGCCGGTGCCGGTGCCGGTGCCGCGGCCGCGGCCGGCGTGCCCGTGCCCGCCTGCGTCGTGTTCTGCGCGGCGCCCGCGCTCGCGTCGGCGACCGACGACGGCAGCTGCAGGCCGCGCAGGCTCTGCTGCTGCGGCTGGTCGCCGCCGCCGCTCGTCGGCTGCGACGTGCTGATGATGCGCATCGTCACCGACACGTTCACGCTGCCCTGGACCCACGTGAGGTCGAAGGTGCCGTCCGGACGGCGCTTGCGCTGCGCCGAGTTGATCAGCTTCTCGAGACCGTAGCGGCCCGGTTCGTTGACGAGCTGCACGGTGCGGCCGTCGAAGGTCGTCGCGGACAGCGTCGCGCCCGGCGAGCCCTGCGGGTTCGGCCACACGAAGTTGGTCCACTGCGGCGGCGTGTTGCGATAGCGCAGTTGCTGGCCGTCGATCGCGATCGTGTATTCCGTCGTGCCCGTGCTCGGCTGCGGCAGGATCTGGAACACGGTCTGCGGTTCGGCCGCCGCGGCCGTGCCGCCTGCGGCGCCGCCGGCGAGCGGGGCGACCCAGCGCGCGAAGCCGTTCGTGAAGTCGGGCGTGAGGCCGATGCCCATGTCGCCCCACGTGCGGGCGGCGAGCGTGTCGCCGCGGCGCACCGCGAGCGGGCCCAGCGTCGTGCCGACGAACTTCGCGATCGCACCGTCCGGACCGAACACCTGCGCGATTTCACCGGCGCCGGCCTCGACCTTCGCGTTCGCCGCGAACGGGTACTTCGTCGCGAGCGAGCTCTGGAACGGCTGGTAGACCTGCGCGTTCCACACCTTGTTGACTTCGGCGCTCGCCGGCTGGATCACCACCGAGAACGCCTGCATCAGCGGGCGCACCAGCAGCGGACGCAGCGACTTGCGTTGCGAGTCGGTCAGGCCGGTCAGCATCTGCTCGTCGACGAACTTCAGCGAATCGGCCAGTTCCGAACCGTTGCCGTCGAGCGTCTGCTGCATCAGCTGGCGCGCGCCGGGGCCGGGGTCGCCCTGGTTCTTGATCACGTTGAAGCGCGTGCGGACCTTCGACAGCGAGTCCATGTAGCCCTTGAGCATCGACGTGCCGTCGTGCGTCGCGACGATCCGCGCGAGCCCGATGAATTCCTGGCCGATCGGACCCATCGGCACCTCGGCCGGGTTGCCGTTGATGTCGATGTTCGCGGCCGCCATCTGGCCGGCCTGCGAGCGCGTGAACAGTTGCTTGACCCAGTTCACGACGCCGGTCTGCGCCTTCTTGATCGCGACGTTCGCCAGCGACGGGTTGTCCCACGACGTCTGGTCGTACGCGGTCTCGAGGATCTTGCGGATCGGCGAATCCTGCGGGTCGCCGAGGCGGTTCATCCCGTCGACGGCCTGGCCGAAGCTGCTGAAGCCCTGCACCGCGATGCCCTGCATGAACTTCTGCCAGTGCTGCGCGTATTCGGTCTTGTACATCCCGACGAGCGTCTTCTGGATCTGCTCGGGGCTGCCTTCCAGCGTCAGGTCGTCCTGCGTCGACGTGTTCAGCACCCAGTCCTTCGCCTGCAGTTCCTTGGTCGCCGCGTCGCGGATCGCCGGCTGCACGTAGTCGAACCACGCCTCGCGCGTGAACGTGCCCGGAATCGCGTAGCTGCCGGCGACCAGCCCCTGGTTGCCGTCGCCGACGATGCGCGCGATGGTCATCGGCGCGAAGCGGGTCGACGCGCGCGCCTTGATTTCCTCATAGACGCGCTGGCGGGCCGGCATGCCGCGCACGACGCGGCGCAGGTTCTCGCGGGTCTGGTCGACGAGCGCGAGATTCGCGTCGATCATCGGCCAGTCGTCGTCGTTCACGCGCGGGAGGTAGAAGGAGATCATGCGCTCGGCGCTCTTGATCATCTCGTCGCGCGGCATGTTGCCGCGATTCGTCTCGAGCCAGCCGCGCCAGAAGCGGGCGAGCTGGTCGGTCAGGTGCGCCTGTTCGACGTGGCGCTTGTCGGACAGCATCAGGTAGGTCTTCAGCGCGTTGTACGCGTCCTGCACGTTGGTCGGCGACGCGTCGCTGTACAGCCCGCCCTGCGGTGCCGCCGCCTGTTGCGGCGCGGCGGCCGTCGCGGCGGATGCGCCCTGCGCGGCGCCGGCGAGCGGCGTGGCGCCCGGCGGGTTCGTCGACACGGGAATCGCGCCGCCCTGCACGGCGCCCGATTCGGGCGGGCGCGTCATCGGCACGAGCTGTTCGGGGTGCGCGTTCACGTCCTTCATGAACGACGCGAGGTTCTGCGAGACCGGCGCCAGCAGGATCTGGCGCACGCCGTTGTAGTACTCGGTCAGCAGGTGCTGTTCGAGACGGTCGCCCTGGTACAGGCCGAGCGACACCGACACCGGCTTGTCGCGGCGGAACTGCTCGAGCTGTTCGATCCGGTCTTCCAGGATGTCCATCGCCTGCAGACGCGACTGCAGGTCGTTGCGGCCCTGTTGCAGGCGCGTGACGTTGTCGAGGTCGGCCTGCACGTTCGCGACGAGCTGCTGGTTGCCGATCGTCGACCAGGTCCAGCCGCCGAGCGCGAGCGCGAGCGCCGCGACGAAGCCGAAGAAGGTTGCGTAACGCAGGCGGGTCTTGGTCGGGCTCGCGAACTGGCGCACGGTCTGGCGGTCCGCGAAGATCACCTTCGAGAACAGGTCGCGCAGGAAGAAGCCGTTCTTCGAAAACGCGCTGTGCGGCTTGGGCAGCGCGCTCGCGTCGAGGCCGAAGCGGTGCGCGATGCGCTGCGCGGCGGCGCTGTTGGTTTCGCCTTCCTGCAGCGCGCTGGTGAAGTAGAAGCCGCGGAAGATCGGCTTGTACTGGAACGGGTTGTTCTCGAACAGCGTCGCGAGGAACGCGCGCAGCGCCGGCTTGATCGTCGAGAATTCGAGCGGGAAGCTCAACTGGCCCGGCGACAGCTGGTTGCCGCGCGACAGCGACAGCTGCGCGACGCTGATTTCCTTCAGCCCTTCGTAGAGTTCCTCGAAGTGCGTGTCGAACTGCGCGACGACGTCGCGCTTGTCGTCAGGCTCGTAGGGCAGGGTGGCGCCCCACACGCGGTCGTATTCGTGCTTGTCGCTGCTGCTGAAGAATTCGGTGAAGCCGGTGATCAGGTCGGCCTTCGTGAACATCACGTAGACCGGCGCGAACACCTCGAGCTTTTCCGTCAGCTCCTGAACGCGCTGGCGGAGGTTTTTCGCGAGGTTGATCGCGAATTCGGGGCGGTTGCCCGTCAGTTCGGCGATGCTCGCGGTAACGATGATGCCGTTGATCGGCGCCTTCGGGCGATAGCGCTTCAGCAGGCCAAGGAAGCCGAGCCATTCGCTGCGGTCTTCCTCGTGCACCGAGTAGCGGCCGGCCGTGTCGAGCAGGATCCCTTCGGTCGTGAAGAACCAGTCGCAGTTACGCGTGCCGCCGATGCCGTGGATCACGGCGCTGTTCTTGTCCGCGAACGGAAACTGCAGGCCGGAGTTCAGCACCGCGCTGCTCTTGCCGGCGGCCGGGTTGCCGATGACGATGTACCACGGCAGCTCGTACAGCGCGGAGCCGCCCGACACCTGGCCGATCTTCGACGTCTTGATCGTCTTGACCGCGTCGGAGAGACGCGTGCGCAGCACGTCGAGGTCGGCCGTCTTCGTGTCGGGTGCGAGCGCGGCCGCGGCCGGCGCGGCGATCTTGCCGCTTTCCGCCTGCTCTTCCAGCACCTGGCCGAGCTGCTGGTTCGCGCGCTTCACGCGCCAGCGGCGCACCAGCGCGACGCCGAGCCACAGCACGAGGATCGCCGCGAAGGCGATCGCCGCCCACAGGAGCGGCAGCTGCAGCATGTCGGCGACGATGAAGAGAATCGCCGCTAGCGCGATGATCCCGACAATCGAGAGCGTACGCGGATGAGTCAGCACGTTGAGGATGCGTTGCATAGGACGTTCAGGTTCCGGTGCGATTCGGTGAGGCGACGCAGGCGCGCCGAGCGGCAAGCGTGGCGCCGCGGTGTGTCGCCATGCTGTCAAACGGGATGAAAGGGGCTGGCATCAATGCGCCCGCGGCATCGGAGAAGGCGCGCGCAATAATGAAAGGACGCTGTGAGAATTAAAACGGAAGCGGCGATCGGAAAAAATCGTGCAACGGAATGCCCGATCGATTGCGCCGCTCAAATCGTTTCCTGCCGGATGATTAAAAAGCCCCATGCCGCCCTCATTATTTCTTGTCCGGCAGCCCTGACTAGCTGCCGCGTCCCAGTTTAAAACCGGGTTTATGGTATTCCACGTGCCCGAGATCCATCATTTTCCATCGGCCCCCCCAGGTCAGGCCGACCTGCTCGGCAACCTGTCCGTACAACTGGTAGCCGCGCATCGCCCAGGGATCTTTCTCGGAAATGACCAGCTTGCCGTCGCGCAGAAACGCGTTGTCGGCCGCGAGCCCGAATTGGTGATAACTCTGGAAGGCCGCCGCATTGGTCACGTTGGTGCCCATCTGCGCGAGCCGATTCTGTCGTTCCGGGCTCCGATAACCTTCCAGCAGCGCCATCTCGTAACCATATTGTTCGTGCATGATCTTGTAGACCAGCAACAAACGCGTACGGAAATCGGGATCCAGCAGGTTCCAGTCGCGGCTTGCATCCTTCAGTGCCGGCCGCACCTGTTCGACTTCCTTCGTGGCAAAGACTTCCGGCGGCAACGGCGGGGGCGGCACGAGTTGTTCGCCCTGCAGCAGCGCGGCGATCTTTTCGTCGGGCACGCGCGCCGTGTCGTCGTACTGAAACAATTGCCGACCGCGTAACGCAATGGCCACCAATGGCGGCGTCGCAAGAATACCTGCCGACACCATAATCATCAAGCGCCGCCGAATCAGTAAATTTTGCACATCGCTTAATGCGCCGCGCGTAACGGTTGCCGATTTAACAATTTGACTTCGCGTGCGTGCGGCGCGAGCGTTCGCACGGCGTGTCAGACGGCCGTGAAACTGGGCGACGGATTCGAAAACCGCCGTGCGGATACCCGGTAAAAGCAACAGTGCCGCGACCGCGACGGCAAGGGCGAAATAGGCGACGAGTGCGACGGCAATCAACGAAATCCCCGGAAATTGGAATTGATTGTGTTTTGCAATGCTTGCTCTTAGAATCAGGCTGCTTTGAGAGGCCGGGCTATATTATCGCGGTGAATTAAACCAGGATTCAATGAGACGCTGAATGAGTGCGCCGGAAAATTCAAATTCGAAAACCCCGCCGAGCCTGCTGTCCGATACCAAACCGGCAGGCGAGGGCGGACCGCAGCAGTCGCGCATTCTCGCGAATCTGGAAGGACGTGTCACGCCGCCGGCCGAAGCGCCGCGCCGCTCGCTGAAAGGGCCGATCGCGGCCGTCGTCGCGCTCGTGGTCGCCGTCGGCGGCTGGGGGACATGGCGCTGGCAGCAGCAATCCGGCGAGCAGGCCGTCGTGGCCGCCGCGCCCGCACAGGCAGCGGCGAAGGCCGAGGCAGCCAGCGGCGCCGCCGTGCAGGTCGCGCAGAATGCCGCGTCGGCCGCTCCCGCCGCGCAACCGGCCACGATCGTCAATGACGATGCGGCGTCCCAGACCGTTGCGTCCGCATCGGGCGCATCGGGCGCGGACAACAGCCGCTTGTCGCGCGCGCTCGCGAACGGCGCCGACGACGCCTCGGGCGCGGCCACGGCAGGCGCCGTCGCCGCGACGGCCGCCGCCGCCGCTGCGACGACGAAATCGGCGAAGGCCGACGCCGCGCAGAGCGGCAAGGTCGCCGCACGCGGCAAGGCCGATGCGAAGGCAGACGCGAAGGCGGAGGCCCGCAAGCACCACAAGGAACAGCAGGCGGAACTCGCGCAGGCGAAGAAGCGTCATGACGCGACGACCCGTACCGCGAGCGCGAAGGCCGCCGGGAAGGACGACCCGGATGCGGACCTGCTCGCCGCGCTCGTCGCACGCACGAAGCCGGCCGACAAGAAGGTCGCCGCGCAGAAGGGGCAGGCCGTGCCGACCAAGACGGCCGCCACGACGGGCGGTTCGCTCGCGGCGCGCGTGAAGGAGTGCTCGGAGCGCGGCTTCTTCGAGGATCAGCTGTGCCGCTGGCGCGTCTGCGACGGCCACTGGGGCAAGGATCCGGCCTGCCCGACCGCCGCGCAGTCGGAGACGCGGCAGTAGCCACGCGTCACGCCGGCCTGCTCGTCGCACATGCGCCGCCCAATGGGCGGCGCGTTGTTTTTGGGGCCGCCGGACACCCGACACCGGACGACGTATGTGACGCCGTCACGAAAATGTCGCATGCGTCGGGCATACGTTTCCTTTCAATTTCCCGGCGTGGCGCCGCAATGCGCGATGCGCGGCGCGGGGCGCGCCGCACCACCTTCGACACGATGGACCTGATCGTACAGACTTACGGCGCCGATACGTCCGGCATGGTGTGCGGATTCCGCTTCGTCCCGGGCGGCTCGGGTGCGATGCTCGACGCCGACGCGGCCGCTGGATGGCTGCGCGCGTGCCGCGAGCGCGATGCGGCCGCCTCGGACGATTTCGTCTGGCTGCACTTCAATCTCGCGCACGGCGCAAGCGAGCGCTGGATGCGCACGCACCTCGGATTGCCCGACAGCTTCTTCGAATTCCTTCACGAAGGATCGCGCTCGACGCGCATCGAGCAGGAGGACGGCGCGCTGCGCGCGATCGTCAACGACGTGATGTTCAACCTCGAGCTGACGCCGTCGGAAATCGCGACGCTGTTCGTCCACGTCGAGCGGCGCATCATGGTCACCGCGCGGCTCAAGCCGCTGCGCTCGGTCGACACGCTGCGCGCCTGCGTGCGCGACGGCGAGCGGTTCCGCTCGCCGGCCGAACTGCTCGTGCACCTGCTGCGCGACCAGGCCGACCTGCTGATCCAGATCATGCGGCGCACGAGCATCGACGTCGACCGCATCGAGGATCGCTTCCTGTCGCAACGGCTCACGTCGAATCGCGTCGAACTCGGCGCGATGCGCCGGACGCTCACGCGGCTGCAGCGCATGCTCGCGCCCGAGCCGGGGTCGATCTTCCGGCTGCTCGCGAAGCCGCCCGCGTGGCTGCATGCCGAAGACGTGCAGGAGCTGCGCGAGTCGACCGAGGAGTTCTCGCTGGTGCTCGCCGATCTGTCGGGGCTCAACGAGCGGATCAAGCTGTTGCAGGAAGAGATCGGTTCGCGGCTCGACGAGCAGAACAACCGGACGCTGTTCACGCTGACGCTGGTGACCGTGATCGCGCTGCCGATCAACATCGTCGCGGGCTTCTTCGGGATGAACGTCGGCGGCGTGCCGTTCTCGGAGAACAAGCACGGGTTCTGGCTGATGGTGCTGCTGGTCGCGGGCTTTACCGCGCTCGCCGCGTGGTGGGCGTTTCGCCGGCGCGACGATCGCTAGCGGCGGTCACGAAAAAAACAGGCCCCGTATCCGGGGCCTGCCAAAGGACGTGAAAGATCGAACGCCGGCCGGCGCCGCGAACGGCGCGGCACCGGTCGGCCGGACGACGTTACTGAACCAGCGTCTTGCGCGGCTTGAACATGCCCTGGTAGCGCAGCGACGGACGTTCCTTCACCGTCGGCGCGATGCCGCCGAAGCTCGGCGTCTGGCGCAGCTTCATCGCGGCCGGCGAGGCGACCGAGCCGATCGACGTCGAACGCGAAGCCGGCGCGAGGTTGTTCGCGACCAGCAGCGCGGCCTCGCTCTTCAGGTTCGCGAGCAGCACCGGATCGGTCGAGCCGTTGACCTGCGTGAGCAGGCCGCTCCACGCGGCGTCGCTGTAGTTCACAACGTAGTAGTCGAGACCGCTCGGATCCGCGACCACGCCCGTGCAGCCGTCGATCCGCGTTTGCGTCTGCGTATCCTTCAGCGCGAGCGTCGTGTGTTTCGCGAGACCCTGGCCGTACGCGAGCGTGATCGGTACCGTCCACTGCAGGCCCGGATACGCGTTCTTGTTCGGGAACGGCTGCTGTTTCAGCGTGACGATCGTCTGGTTCTTCGTCATGTCGCACTGCGTATCGAGCGAGATCAGCGGCACGCCCGTCTGGCGCACGTAGCTGTCGCCGATCGGGCCGACCGGCTGGCCGCTCGCCTTCGACAGCGCATCCCACAGGCGCTTCGGCGTGCCGTTGCCGAACGAGTAGTCGACCAGGTACTGCTGCAGGCCCTTGCGCAAGGTTTGCTCGCCGAGATAGTTCTCGAGCGTCTTCAGCACGTGGCCGCCCTTGTCGTACGTGAACGCGCTCGCGCTCAGCACGAAGTCGTTCGACGCCCAGTCGTTGAAGTTCGGCGCGACCGGGAACGCGTTCGGGCCGATGTCGCGATTGATCACGCGATACTTGTTCTTCACCTGATCGAGCCAGCTGAACTCGTCGGGGAAGAACTGGATCGTCGTCTTCGTCTCGAAGAACGTCGCGAACGATTCATTGAGCCAGACGTTGTCCCACCAGTCGGTCGTGACGAGGTCGCCGAACCACTGGTGCGCGACTTCGTGCGTCAGCACCTCGTTACCGTAGCGCGACATCGGCTGGCCTGGCTGCGGCAGGATGTCGTCGGCGAACTCGAGGATCGACCCCCAGTTCTCCATCCCGCCGAAGTTCAGGTCCTTCTGCTCCTTGAACGCGTCGTTCGCGGCGACCGTGTCGAACTTCGTCAGCGGCAGCGGGATGCCCGTGTAGCGGTAGTAGAAGTCGAGCGCCTGCTTGGTGCGGTCCATCGCCGGCTTCGCCCAGTCGCTCATGCCCGGCGGCGTGAACACGCGCAGGTGCAGGCCGCCCTTGCCGCCCGGCAGCGGGCTCGAGAAATCGTCCTCGTAGGTGTCGAACATGCCGCCGCCGAAGAACAGCAGGTACGACGGCATCGGCGGCGTCTTCTCGAACTGCACGAGCTTGTAGCCGCCGCCGACGTTGGTCGACGGCTTCTCGGCCGCGTTCGACACGACGCGCCAGTTCTGCGGCACTTCGGCCGTCACTTCATAAGTCGGCCGGAATGCCGGCTCGTCCCAGCCCGGGAACCACTGGCGCGACAGGTTGGTTTCGCCCTGCGTGAGGATCGCGCCGCTCGTCGTGCCGTCGGTGCTCTTCAGATCGACACGGAACACGCCTTCCGCGGCCGAGCAGCCCGGATACGGATCGTCGCCGCAGCTGCCGCCCGTCTGCGTGGCCGGATCGTCGTACGACTTGAAGTTGATGATGCCCGACCACTCCATGTGCAGCGAATAGTTGCCCGGCGCGATGGTGCCGGCGACGGGGCGCAGCTGGTAGAAGTCGCCCTTGTCCTGCGGCGTCGCGATCAGCTGGATGTTGCCCGGCTGCAGCGTGATGCGGCCGTTCGTGAACTTGATGCGGTGACCGGCGATCACGATGTTGTTGACCGGCTTCAGCACCTTGATCTCGACATCGGCGCGCCCGTCGAACGCGTTCAGCGCTTCGTTCGGGCGGAACCACAGCCGGTAGTTGACGGGTACCACGGTGTCCGGCAGCTCGACAGGCGACACGCTCTTGTCGACGTTGGACGCGCTCGGCGGCGTGTTGGCCGCGGGCGACGAGCTCGAGTGCGGCGCGCCGGCGGAGCTGAGCGCGGAAGCCGAGCCGACGCCGCTGTCGTCGCCGCCGCACCCGGCGAGCGCGAGCGCGGCGACCAGCGGCAGGTAACGCATCTTGTGAATGTTGATCGACATGACTGAAACCTCGATTGTTGAAAGAATCGTTCAGTGCTGCGAAAACGCCGGCAAAAGAAATCCCTCGCCGTTAATCAACGGCGACGAGAAATTCCAATGACGGATTATTCGAAAAGACGGCGGCCGACTACGTGAAGGTAATCATGGTTTACTGCCCCCTCTGTGTTTCCGGATGTCGGTTAACTTGCCGGTTCAAAATGGCCGGGCGCGTGTTGTACTGAATTGATTTCGCGCGCACGACACGGGGCCGCCCGCCCTGCACGGGGCGTGCATTCCCTTTGAACCGACAGCCCACGGGGCTGGCCGTACCAGGCCGCAGGACGGAAGGACGGCGTGTCGCCGTTCCGTAAAATCGCCGTCATGCGGCTTGAAGGTTTGTCGGCCTGCTCGAAGGATGCGTAAATATACTTGATGGTTTTGGGTAAAGGAAACGAAAAAATTAGAAAGTGCTTCGATTGAATTTTTTGCGCGCCATTGAATGCTGGGAGGCATTAATTCGCTCTCCGTTCGACTGCTTGTTTCCGTAGTTTTAATCTATTAACGATCTCGGCGGCGCGCGGAAACTACGAATCAGGGCGCAGCGTGGCGCGCTCGGTACAATGCAGCGACGATCCGTCAATCGATTGCCGCAAGGAGGCCTGCCCATGCCACGAGCCCTGTTCCGTATCGCGCCGCTGCGCGCCATGCTGCTGCTGTTCGCCGCCGTCTTCGTGCTCGGCGGTTGCGCGGGCCTGACGCGCGAGCCGGTGAGCGTGACCGTCGCCGGGCTCGATCCGTTGGTCGGACAGGGCCTCGAGATGCGCTTCAGCCTGAAACTGCGCGTGCAGAACCCGAATGACACGCCGATCGAATACGACGGCATTTCGGTCGCGCTCGAACTGAACGGCACGCCGTTCGCGAGCGGCGTCAGCGATCGCTCGGGCGTCGTGCCGCGCTTCGGCGAGGCCGTGATCGACGTGCCCGTTTCGGTGTCGGCGTTCGCCGCCGCGCGCCAGGCGTGGAACCTGCCCGGCGCGGCGGCCAACGGCGAGTTGCCGTACGCGCTGCGCGGCCGGCTCGCGGGCGGCGTGCTCGGCACCGTGCGCTTCAGCGATGCGGGCACGTTGCGCATGCCTGCGATGCCGGGGTGGGGCGGGTAGGTTGCCCGCGCGACGCCTGGGCGGTCGCGCGCTTTGCCGCGCGGGCAAAGCGCGGTATGGTGTGGTCCGCGCGGCGCGCTCCTGTAGCGCCGCCTGTCTGAAGCCAACCGTAGCCGAGCTCGCGTGACCGATTTCCCCGTTTTCCACTGGACCGACGCCGACGGCGCCGAACATGCCGTGCGCTGGCGCTCCGAAGCCGGCGTGCAGCCGCCCAGGCGCGCCGTGCCCGCCGACGACCGCCTCACCGCCGACGCCGCGTACCGCCTCGCGTGCGAGGGCACGGCGCTCGTCTGGCAGGGCGACTTCCAGAACGCGCGCCAGCTCGTGCAGGCGATGGCGCGCCGCGTCGAACGCAAGCCGAAGAAGGCGAAGGCCGCGGTGGGCGTCGACGCGTTCAACCTGCACCGCCTCGCGCAATCGCAGCGCGCCCGCACGCTCGGGATGCTGCTGATCCCGCTCGACGCCGACTACACGATCCCGCTGCGCCGCGCGCCCGACGTGCGGGCCGCGTGCGAGGAAGCATACGGCCCGGGCGGCGCGCCGTCGGTCGTGTCGCTGCGCGAGTTGCTCGGCCTCGTCGGCGCGCACGAATGGCGCAAGAAGGGCGTGCCGATTCCGGCGCTCGGCGGCGCGCCGATCCATCCGCATTACGGTGTGTTTTCGCCGGTGCGCGGCGAATACGTCGAACTCGTCGCGCGCACGCCGCTGCCCGCGATGTCGCTCGCGTTCGACATCGGCACGGGCACCGGCGTGCTCGCGGCCGTGCTCGCGTCGCGCGGCGTCGAGCGCATCGTCGCGACGGATCAGGATCCGCGCGCGCTCGCGTGCGCCCGCGAGAACGTCGCGCGGCTCGGTCATGCCGAGCGCGTCGAGGTCGTCGAAGCCGACCTGTTTCCGGCCGGACGCGCGCCGCTCGTCGTCTGCAATCCGCCGTGGGTGCCGGCCCGTCCGAGCGCGCCGATCGAATATGCGGTCTACGATCCCGACAGCCGCATGCTGCGCGGTTTCCTCGCGGGGCTCGCCGACCATCTCGAACCGGGCGGCGAAGGCTGGCTGATCCTGTCCGATTTTGCCGAGCATCTCGGCCTGCGGCCGCGCGACACGCTGCTGCAATGGATCGACGAAGCCGGTCTCGTCGTGCTCGGCCGCGAAGACATCCGCCCCGCGCACCCGAAGTCCGCCGACGCGGACGACCCGTTGCACGCCGCACGCCGCGCCGAGGTTACGTCGCTCTGGCGGCTCGGCGCGCGGGCCTGATCGCGTATTTTCGGTAAACTGTCGCCATTCCTCACGAATTCCCGCCGCCGGGCCGTGGTCGACAGACCGTGGCCCGGCGCCGCTTCACGATGTCGAACAAGACCTACGAAATCCGTCCGGAGCAGTCCGTCGAGCTGCTGAAGGAACTGCACATCCTCACCCGCGACGGCAAGCTGAACCAGGACAGCCGCCGCAAGCTGAAGCAGGTCTATCACCTGTTCCAGTTCATCGAGCCGCTGCTCGCGAGCGTGCAGGCCGACAAGGGCGGCGTGACGCTCGTCGATCACGGCGCCGGCAAGTCGTATCTCGGCTTCATCCTGTACGACCTGTTCTTCAAGCAGCAGCCGGGGCACGGCACGCCGGCGTTCGCGTCGCACGTGTACGGGATCGAGACGCGCGAGGAGCTCGTCACGCGCTCCACCGAACTCGCCGCGCGACTCGGGTTCGGCGGCATGTCGTTCCTGAACCTGTCGGTCGCCGATTCGATCACGTCGCCGAAGCTGCCCGAAACGGTCGATGTCGTCACCGCGCTGCATGCATGCGACACGGCGACCGACGACGCGATCCGTTTCGCGCTCGCGAAACGCGCGCAGCACATCGTGCTGGTGCCGTGCTGCCAGGCGGAAGTCGCGGGCGTGCTGCGCAAGAACAAGGGCAAGTCGCTCGCGAACGCGCTGACGGAAGTGTGGCGGCATCCGCTGCATACGCGCGAATTCGGCAGCCAGATCACCAACGTGCTGCGCTGCCTGCAGCTCGAGGCGCACGGCTACCAGGTCAGCGTGACCGAGCTGGTCGGCTGGGAACATTCGATGAAGAACGAGCTGATCATCGCGCAGTACAAGAACCTGCCGCGCCGCAAGCCCGCCGAGCGGCTGAACGAGATCCTCGGCATGTTCGGGCTCGCCGAACTGAACGAGCGCTTCTTCGCGCCGGCGCCCGCGGCGGCGGCGGGCGAGGCCGCCGAGCCGGCTTCGGACTGACGCCGGCCGACGCGCGGTCCGTTTGCCACGCGGCAGCCGGCCGTCGCGCGACGCGTCAGACGTCGTCGCCCGGCCGGCGCATCCATTCGCGCCAGCCGTCGTGGCCGAGGCGGCGCAGCGTTTCCTGGTTTTTCTCGTAGATCGCGGACGCGTCCGGGAACGCGTCGACCGCGCGCGCGATGCTGTCCTCGCGCAGCAGGTGCAGCATCGGATACGGCGCGCGGTTCGTGTAGTTCTCGATGTCGTCGGCTTCGCTGCCTTCGAACCGGTACTCGGGATGGAAGCTCGCGATCTGCAGCACGCCGTCGAGCCGCAGTTGCCGCACGAGCCGGTCGGCGAAGAACAGCGCATCGTTGTAGTCGACGAAATCCGCGAACGCGCGCGGATAGATCACGAGCGTCGTGTCGACCTGCCGCGGATCCGCCGCTTCGAGCGCGCGCAACTCGGTTTCGAGGTCGGCGAGCGCGTCCTCGAGCGTCGTCGCTTCGCTGATCGCATAGCGCACCTGCTCCTTCACGTAGACGCTCTTCGCGAACGGACACAGATTGAGCCCGATCACCGCGCGCGCGAGCCAGTGCCGCGTGGCGGCGAGGATGTCGTCGTGCGAATCGGGGCGGGTATCGGTCATGGCGAGGGCAGTCGGGTCAGGCGGCAGCGAGGGCCGCATTGTAGCGGAGCGGGCACGCGCGGTTCGCGCGTGCACCGCCCGTCATGCGCAGGCGGCTTCGATCAGTTGCGTGACCAGCGCGGGCGCGGTGCCGATCGGCGTTTCGCCGTGCCGGTAGGTCTGGCTGGCCGCGTAGATGCCCTCGACCACGAGCGCGAGCGCGTCGGCGAGCGCTTTCGGCTGCCGGGCGCCTGCGCCTTCGCATAGCTCGACAAGCCGCTTCATCAACTGCTCCTTGTTCTGCGCGACGCGCTCGCGCGCCGGATGCGACGCATCGGGAAATTCGGCCGCGACGTTGACGAACGGGCAGCCGCGATAGTCCTTCTGCGTCGCGCGCTCCGCGAGATCGACGAAATACTGGATCAACTGCGCCTTCGGCTGGCCCGGATGCTTCGCGACGCTCGAATCGAGGCGTTCGAAGAAGCACGCATCCATCCGTTCGAGATACGCGAGGATCAGCTCGTCCTTCGACGAGAACTGGCGGTACAGGCTCATCTTGTTGACGCCCGCGCGTTCCACGACCGCCTCGACGCCGACCGCGCGTACCCCTTCCTTGTAAAACAGCTCCTCGGCGGCGCGCAGCAGGTGTTCCTGCGCGGCGGCCGCGGCGATCGGCTGGCGCGTGCGGCGTGCCGGCGGCTTGTTGGCGGCTTCGATGCCCGACATGATGACCCTCGACTGCGTGGTGAATTGCTTGACATGTTACCGACTGGTAACTACGATCGCAACACACTTGTGACCGAGCGGTAACAATGCCGACCGGATCAACAGACGAATGCCAGGTATCGGCCCGGGTCAGCCGATGCAGCGTGCGGCGGAGGTGGCCTGGTGGTGAGGCGGGGCAGGCGCGCGGGCGCCGGGCCGCCAACTGGAGAGCGATGACATGAACTGGGCAGTGACACGAATCGGCGGGCGTTTCCACTACGGATGGCTCGCTGCGGCGGTGGTTTTCCTGATCCTGCTGGCCGCGGCCGGCACGCGCGCGACACCGAGCGTGCTGATGGTGCCGCTCGAGCGCGAACTCGGCTGGAGCCGCGCGGCGATTTCGCTGGCGATTTCGGTGAACATCGCGCTGTACGGCCTGACGGGCCCGTTCGCGGCCGCGGCGATGCAGCGCTTCGGGCTGCGGCCGACGATCCTGACCGCGCTGGTGACCATGAGCGCGGGCGTCGCGCTGTCGTCGATGATGACGCAGAGCTGGCAGATGGTCGTGATCTGGGGGCTGATGGTCGGCTGCTCGACGGGTGTCGTCGCGCTGACGCTGTCGGCGACCTTCGTCACGCGCTGGTTCCATGCGCGGCGCGGCCTGGTGATGGGCATCCTGACGGCGAGCACGGCCACCGGCCAACTCGTGTTCCTGCCGATGCTCGCGGCGATCGCGCAGCGACACGGCTGGCGGCCGGTCGTGCTGGTCGTCGCGGTGGCGGCCGCGATCGTGATTCCGCTGGTCGCGTTCCTGCTGCCCGAGCGGCCGGCCGACGTGAAGCTGCGCCCGTACGGCGAGCCGGCCGACGCGCCGGCCGCGCCCGACGCGACGAAGGAGAACCCGCTCGCGGTCGCGTTCCGCACGCTGCTGACGGCGAGCCGCTCGCGCGACTTCTGGCTCCTGTTCTTCAGCTTCTTCATTTGCGGTGCGAGCACCAACGGCTATGTCGGCACGCACCTGATCGCGATGTGCAGCGATTACGGGATGACCGAAGTGCAGGGCGCATCGCTGCTCGCCGCGATGGGCGTGTTCGACCTGTTCGGCACGACGCTGTCGGGCTGGCTGTCCGACCGCTACGACAACCGCGTGCTGCTGTTCTGGTATTACGGGTTGCGCGGGTTGTCGCTGATCTACCTGCCGCATGCGTTCGGCATCGATTTCTTCGGGCTGCCGCTGTTCGCGATGTTCTACGGGCTCGACTGGATCGCGACCGTGCCGCCGACGGTACGGCTCGCCACCGACGTATTCGGCAAGGCCGCGGCGCCGGTCGTGTTCGGCTGGATCGTCGCGGGCCACCAGCTCGGCGCGGCATTCGCGGCGCTCGGCGCGGGGCTGCTGCGTGCCAGCCTCGGCACCTATACGATCGCGTCGATGATTTCGGGCGGGCTCTGCATCGTCGGCGCGCTGATCGTGCTGCGGATCAACCGCGGCCCGTCCCGCGCGGCCGCGCAGGCCGCCTGAGCGCGGCGTTCCGGCCGGCCCCTGCGCGGGCGCGGCCGGTCAATGCGGAATCGGTGATTTGCATTGCGCGGGATGACCGGGCGCGTGACGCCTCAAGCGGTTATGCTTGCGGTTCGCCGGGCGTTCGCGCCCCTTCATCGATGTCAGCGAGGAACCGCATGTCCGTCAAACCTGCACCCACCACTGTTTCGATTCACGACCTGATCGCGGGCCGCTGGAGCCCGCGCGCGTATTCGGACGAGCCGATCAGCGGCGCCGATCTGCATGCGGTGCTCGAAGCCGCGCGCTGGGCGCCGTCCGCGTACAACGCGCAACCGTGGCGCTTCATCGTGTTCGACCGCACGCAGGACGAAGCGGCGTTCAAGCGCGCATTCGCGACGCTGGTACCGTTCAACCAGGGCTGGAACGCGCCGGCGCCGGTGCTGATCGCCGTGACCGCGCACACGCTCACGGCGAAGGGCGAGCCGGCGCCGACCGCGCTGTACGACGCGGGCGCCGCCGCGATGTCGCTGGTGCTGCAGGCGCATGCGCTGGGTCTCGCCGCACACCAGATGAGCGGCTTCGACGCGAAGGCGTTCCGCGACGCATTCGAGATTCCGGCCGACGTCGCGATTCCGGCGATCATCTCGCTCGGCCACTACGGCAACGTCGACAAGCTCGATCCGGTGCTGCGCGATCGCGAAAAGGCGCCGCGCACGCGTCACGCGATCGGCGAAGTCGTCTATGCGGGCGCATGGAAGAAGGGTTTCGACGCCGCAGCCTGATCCGCAAGCCGGCAGGCGTTCGTCGAGCACCCGGTCCGCGTCAGTTGCCGGCGCGCCGCAAGCGGGCGGCGCAGAGGCGTGGCGCAGGATCGATCCCCTGTCCGCACCCGTCGCCGGCGCGACGCGGGTGCGCCCGATCGCGGCCCCGGGCCGGTTGCACCGGCATCGGTGGGCGATCCGGTTGTGATCCGGCGGGCTTCATGTTAAAAAGCCCGTCCTTTCCGTTTTCGCGCCGGCCATGCTGCGGCACCTTCCCATGACTTACTGCGCGATCGATTTCGGCACGTCCAATTCCGCCGTGGCACTGCCCGACGGCGACGGCATGCGCCTCGCGCCCGTCGAGGGCGACCACCTGACGCTGCCCACCGCGATCTTCTTCAACAACGACGAGCAGACGGTCGAATATGGCCGTGCGGCGCTCGCATCCTATATTGACGGTTTCGACGGCCGCCTGATGCGCTCGATGAAGAGCATCCTCGGCTCGCCGCTCGCGGAAACCACGACCGATCTCGGCGACGGCAGCGCGATGGCGTACACGGAGATCATCGCGCGCTTCCTGACGCACCTGAAGCACAAGGCCGAAGCGCGCGCCGGCGCGCCGATCGGGCGCGCGGTGCTCGGCCGGCCGGTGTTTTTCGTCGACGACGATCCGCGCGCCGACCGCCTCGCGCAGGACCAGCTCGAAGCGGCTGCGCAGTCGATCGGTTTCACGGACGTGCATTTCCAGTACGAACCGATCGCGGCCGCTTTCGACTACGAGTCGCGCCAGCAGGCCGAGCGGCTCGTGCTGGTTGCCGACATCGGCGGCGGCACGTCGGACTTCTCGCTGGTGCGCGTCGGGCCGGAGCGCATGGCGCGCCTCGAGCGCAAGGACGACGTGCTCGCGCACCACGGCGTGCACGTCGCGGGTACCGATTACGACCGTCGCGTCGAGCTGGCGGCGATCCTGCCGGCGTTCGGCTACCGCTCGCTCGATCCCGAGGGGCGCGAGCTGCCGAACCGGATTTATTTCGACCTGGCGACCTGGCATCTGATCAACACGGTCTATACGCCGAAGCGGCTGGGCGAGCTGAAGCTGATGAAGCATCTGTACCAGGACGTACGGCAGTACGACCGGCTCACGCGCGTGGTCGAGCAGCGGCTCGGGCATGCGCTGATGGCGCGCGCGGAAGAAGCGAAGATCGGCGTGGCGGCGGGCGGGGAGACGATGATCGACCTGAACGACGTGGAAGAGGATCTGCAGATCGCATTCGACGCCGAACGCCTCGTCGATGCGAGCGTCGACGACACCGCGCGCATCGTCGATGCCGCGCGCGAAACGGTGCGGCTTGCGGGCGTTGCGCCGCGCGACGTCGGCGCGCTGTATTTCACCGGCGGCTCGACCGGGCTCGCGTTCCTGTCGGGTGCACTTGCCGGCGCGTTCCCGGACGCGCAGCCGGTGTTCGGCGATCGCCTCGCGAGCGTCGCGACCGGGCTCGGCATTCACGCGCAGCGGCTGTTCGGCTGACCGAACGCCATTCGGATCGGCGGCGGCCGCAAGGCTGCCCGCGCCGGAAAACAAAAAGCCCCGCCGAAGCGGGGCTTTTTTACACGAAATATCGCGCCGAACTTAGACCGGACGGATGTTCGCAGCTTGCAGACCCTTCGGGCCCGTCTTCACTTCGAATTCAACCTTCTGGTTTTCTTGCAGCGTCTTGAAGCCTTCGACGCGGATTTCCGAGAAGTGCGCGAACAGATCGTCGCCGCCGCCTTCCGGGGTGATGAAGCCGAAGCCCTTTGCGTCATTGAACCACTTGACGGTACCGGTTGCCATGTTACTTGTTCCTAAAAAGATAAAACGGGGCCGAGGCCCATGGGTGCGGAAAATCAAGGAAGGGGGTAATGGGACCAACCGGAGTACCGTTGATGGGCGAACTACGAAAGAACCAATTCACTCGCCGCTTGAAATCCTGCAACGTTGTTTATACGGCTATTCGGGCGCGCGGTCAACCGTATTTCCATGCACTCAGGGTTATTGCGGAGTTAAGGTTTACAAACCTTGCAAACGACGCGAATTTTTTGTAGGGGCCGAACGATTTTGGCGCCAACTTGGAGGTGCAACCGTTAAACTACGCGCCGCGTGGAAGGGTTGCCCCGATCGGGTGATCCTTCCCCCCAAAATTGCATGCGCGGTGCTATCCGAGCCGATCCCGGACAGCGGGCCGACCATGCTTTTTGAGACATAGGAGAGGATGTGAAGAGTTCTATTCAACGGAACATCGGCCCGTTTGCACTCATGCTGACGGGACTGGGTTCGATTATCGGCTCGGGCTGGCTGTTCGGCGCCTGGAAGGCTGCGAAGATTGCCGGTCCGGCGGCGATTTGCGCATGGGTCATCGGCGCGGTCGTGATTCTCGCGATTGCGCTGACGTATGCCGAACTGGGCGCGATGTTCCCCGAGTCGGGCGGCATGGTGCGCTACGCGCGCTACTCGCATGGTTCGCTGGTGGGCTTCATCAGCGCATGGGCGAACTGGATCGCGATCGTATCGGTGATTCCGATCGAGGCGGAAGCATCGATCCAGTACATGAGCACGTGGCAGTATCCGTGGGCGCACGCGTTGTTCGTGAACGGCGAGCTGACGACACCCGGCCTGCTGCTGTCGGCCGTGCTGGTCGTCATCTATTTCATGCTGAACTACTGGGGCGTCAAGGCCTTCGCGCGTGCGAACACCGCGATCACGATCTTCAAGTTCCTGATCCCCGGCCTCACGATCCTCGGCCTGATGATGTCGAGCTTCCATTCGGAAAACCTCGGCACCGCGTCGAATGCAAGCTTCGCGCCGTACGGCTGGTCGGCCGTGCTGACCGCGGTCGCGACGAGCGGCATCGTGTTCGCGTTCAACGGCTTCCAGAGCCCGGTGAACCTGGCCGGTGAAGCGCGCAATCCGTCGCGCAGCGTGCCGTTCGCGGTAATCACGTCGATCCTGATCGCACTCGTGATCTACGTGCTGCTGCAAATGGCGTACATCGGCTCGGTGAACCCGGCCGACGTCGCGAAGGGCTGGGCGCACTTCAACTTCTCGTCGCCGTTCGCGGAACTCGCGATCGCGCTGAACCTGAACTGGCTCGCGATCCTGCTGTATGTCGACGCGTTCATCAGCCCGAGCGGCACCGGTACGACCTACATGGCGACGACCACCCGCATGATCTACGCGATGGAACGCAACAACACGATGCCGAAGATGTTCGGCAACGTGCACCCGATCTACGGCGTGCCGCGCCAGGCGATGTGGTTCAACCTGCTCGTGTCGTTCATCTTCCTGTTCTTCTTCCGCGGCTGGAGCTCGCTCGCGGCGGTGATTTCGGTCGCGACGGTGATCTCGTACCTGACCGGCCCGATCAGCCTGATGGCGCTGCGCCGCGCGGCGACCGACATCGAGCGTCCGCTGTCGATCCCGCTGATGAAGCTGATCGCACCGTTCGCGTTCGTCTGCGCGTCGCTGATCCTGTACTGGGCGAAGTGGCCGCTGACGGGCGAAATCATCCTGCTGATGATCGTCGCGCTGCCGGTGTATTTCTACTTCCAGGCGAAGTCGGGCTGGACCGGCTGGGGCGCCGACCTGAAGGCCGCGTGGTGGCTGGTCGCGTACCTGCCGACGATGGCCGTGCTGTCGCTGATCGGCAGCAAGGAGTTCGGCGGTTACGGTGTGCTGCCGTACGGCTGGGACATGCTGATCGTCGCGGCCATCTCGCTGGTGTTCTACTTCTGGGGCGTGAACACGGGCTACCGGACCCAATATCTCGACGAGCGTGAGTCGCACGACGAGATCCTCGAAGGGGTCGGTGCCTGACGCCTGACCCGCCACCGGAATCGGCGGTGGCGGAAAGCGTTGAAAAAGCCCGTCCGAGCGCTGCTCGGGCGGGCTTTTTGTTTGCTGCCGCCGGCCGTGTCGCCGGATTCAGGCGGCCGCGCTCCCGAACACGTAGTTCGTCATCGCGAGCACGCGTTGATACGTGCCGAGCGACTGGATGCCGAGCTGGTAGTCGTCGTCGGCCGCGCCGAGCGCGGTGAACACCGGCAGCAGGTGTTCGTCGGTCGGATGCATCAGCGCTGCATGCGGCGCCTGCCGGCGATAGTCGAGCAGCGCGTCGACATCGCGCGCGGCGAGCTTCGCCTCGAACCAGTCGGTGAATTCCGCGACGCGCGGGTCCGCATCCTCGGGCGCCGCGCCGAAATCGGCCGCGCGCAGGTTGTGCGTGATCTGGCCCGAGCCGATCACCATCACGCCTTCGTCGCGCAGCGGCCGCAGCGCGCGGCCGAGCGCGAAGTGATGGGCGGCGTCCGCACGCGGCTGGATCGACAACTGCGCGACGGGCACGTTGGCCTCCGGGAACATCAGCAGCATCGGCACCCACGCGCCGTGATCGAGGCCGTGCTCGGTCGTCGCGGTCGGGATGCCGGCTGCATTCAGCAGCGCGGCCGCCCGTTCGGCGACCTCAGGCGCGCCTGGCGCCGGGTACTGGATTTCGTACAGTGCGCGCGGGAAGCCGTAGAAGTCGTGAATCGTTTCAGGATGCGCGGCCACGCTCGCGACCGGCTGTTGCGTGCCCCAGTGCGCGGACAGCATCAGCACCGCGCGCGGGCGAGGCAACTCGGCGCCGAGGTGCGTGAACGCACCGGAGGGGAGTGTCGGGTCGATCGGCAGCGTCGGGGCGCCGTGGGACAGATAAAGCGAGGGCAAGCGGTTCATGGTGGGGAGCCTGCAAAAGGGATTTGCCTGTGACTATAGGCGCACACCAAACATTGATAAACCGGCTAAATGGAATTTGATTGAATCTTGTTTGTTGATAATTGGGCGGCTTCGGGCCTTCGATGGCAGGTTGAGGCTTGAGATTGCCGGATCGAGCGGGAAGGTGGCTGAATCGGCGAAGATGCGTGAAGAACGGCGCCGAAGCGCGGTGTCGAGCGGCTTACCCTGCTGGCCGGATGCCAGCCCACGGTGTCGTCATCGGTGCACTGAGTGCGAACAGATCCAGGACGCGGGTGACGGTCTGGTCGACGAGTTCCTCGATCGTCTTCGGCATCGCGTAGAACGCGGGCAGCGGGGGAAACACGATGCCGCCCATTTCGGTCACGGCGGTCATGTTGCGCAAATGCGCGAGGTTGAACGGCGTTTCGCGCACCATCAGCACGAGGCGGCGGCGTTCCTTCAGCGTGACGTCGGCCGCGCGCGTGATCAGGTTGTCCGACAGGCCGTGCGCGACGCTCGCGAGCGTCTTCATCGAGCAGGGCGCGATCACCATCCCGTCGGTCGCGAACGAACCGGATGCGATCGTCGCGCCGACATCGCGCACCGAATGCACGACATCCGCCCGGCTTTCGACCTCGGCCTTCGACAGCTTCAGTTCATGCTGGATATTGAGCCAGCCGGCGTTCGAAACCAGCAGATGCGTTTCGACGCCGCCGGCGGCGCGCAGCAGTTCGAGCAGCCGCACGCCATAGACCGCGCCGGTGGCGCCGGTGATCGCGACGATCAGCCGGCGTGGCGGCGCGCTGGGAGATGCCATCGGGAAGGGGGCGTTACGCGGCGGCGAACAGTTGCTGCAGTTCGCCGGACTGGTACATCTCCATCATGATGTCCGAGCCGCCGATGAATTCGCCCTTCACGTACAGCTGGGGAATGGTCGGCCAGTTCGAGAATTCCTTGATGCCCTGGCGGATTTCGTCGTCTTCCAGCACGTTGACCGTCTTGAACTGGTCGACGCCGCAGGCCTTCAGCACCTGCACGGCGCGGCCCGAGAAGCCGCACATCGGGAATTGTGCGTTGCCCTTCATGAAGAGCACGACCTGGTTTTCGTCGACGATTTGCTTGATACGTTGTTGGGTGTCCATGACTGACCTTGCGTTTGCGGGGCGTTAGAACGAAATGATAGCGGATTTCAACCGGGCGGGCCGGCCATCAGCCGGGCCGGCGGCCGCCCGTCGTGCGTTCGATCGCGGCCAGATCGGCGAGCGATTCGACCGCGATGAAGCCGCGTGACAGGAGCAATGCGCGCACGGCTTCGGCCTGGTCGTAGCCGTGCTCGATCCATAGCGTGCCGCCGGGCTTCAGATAGGCGCCGGCGCCGGCGACGATCGTGCGGATCGCGCTGAGACCGTCGGCATCGTCGGTGAGCGCGCCGCGCGGCTCGAACCGCAGGTCGCCCTGCGCGAGGTGCGGATCGTGCTGCGCGATGTACGGCGGGTTGCTGACGATCGCGTCGAACGCGAGCAGCGGATCGAGCGCGGCGTACCAGTTGCTCTGCAGCCAGTGCAGCGGGCCGCCGGGGCGGCGCGCGTCGAGCAGCTTGCTCGCGTTGCGTTGCGCGACTTCGAGCGCGGCCGGCGAACGGTCGAGCGCCCACACGCGCGCATCGGGCCGTTCGGCGGCGATCGACACGGCGATCGCGCCGCTGCCGGTGCCCAGATCGAGCACCGCCGGATGCGGCCGTCCGTCGATCGCGTCGAGCGCGGCTTCGACCAGCAGTTCGGTTTCCGGGCGCGGGATCAGCACGTCGGGCGTCACGTCGAACGGACGGCCGAAGAATTCTCGCATCCCGACGAGCTGCGCGACCGGCTCGCCGGCCGCGCGGCGCGCTTCGAGCGCTTGGTAGCGCGCGATCGCGGCCGGCTCGAGCGGGGTGTCGCCGCGCGTGATCAACTGCGTGCGGGTCCAGCCGAGCGCGTATGCGAGCAGCACGCGCGCATCGACCGGGTCGAGCGGCGACGCGCGCAGCAGTTCGACGGCGGTGGTGTCGGGCATCGCGACCTCAGTCGGTGTCGCCGAGCGACGCGAGCAGTTCGGCCTGGTGTTCGGTGACGAGCGCGCCGATCAGTTCGTCGAGATCGCCGTCCATCAGCGCCTCGAGCCGGTACAGCGTCAGGTTGATCCGGTGGTCGGTCATCCGGCCCTGCGGGAAGTTGTACGTGCGGATCCGTTCCGAGCGGTCGCCGGAGCCGATCAGGCTCTTGCGCGTCGCCGCTTCCTTCGCGTGCTGCTCGTGATACTGCTTGTCCTTGATGCGCGCGGCGAGCACTTTCAGCGCGCGATCCTTGTTCTTGTGCTGGGAACGGTCGTCCTGGCACTCGACGACGATCCCGGTCGGGATGTGCGTGACGCGCACGGCCGAATCGGTCTTGTTGATGTGCTGGCCGCCCGCGCCCGACGCGCGGAACGTGTCGATCCGCAGGTCGGCCGGATTGATCTCGACCTCGCCGATCTCGTCGGCTTCCGGCATCACCGCGACCGTGCAGGCGGACGTGTGGATGCGCCCCTGCGTCTCGGTTGCCGGCACGCGTTGCACACGATGGCCGCCCGATTCGAACTTCAGGCGCGAGTACGCGCCCTGGCCCGCGATCCGCACGATCACTTCCTTGTAGCCGCCGAGGTCCGACGGGCTCTCCGACATCATCTCGACCTGCCAGCGCTGACGTTCCGCGAAGCGCAGGTACATGCGCAGCAGGTCGCCCGCGAACAGCGCCGATTCGTCGCCGCCGGTGCCGGCGCGGATTTCGAGGAAGATGTTGCGGTCGTCGTTCGGGTCCTTGGGCAGCAGCATCTTCTGCAATTCGCCTTCGAGGCGAACCATGCGTTCGCGCGCGCTGCGAATTTCCTCTTCGGCAAAATCGCGCATCGACGCATCGGCGAGCAGTTCCTGCGCGGCCGTCTCGTCGCTGCGCGACTGGCGCCACAGCGCGTACTGCTCGACGACCGGGCCGAGTTCCGCGTGTTCGCGCGTCAGCTTGCGGTACTGGTCGAGGTCGGCCGTGACGTTTTCGCGGCTCAGCAGGTCGTTCAGTTCGGCCAGCCGGATAGACAGCTGGTCGAGCTTGCGTTGCATGCTCGTCTTCATGGTGTGGAGCGGCGCTCCCGGGCAAGGGTATTCGAAAAGGATAGGCCGGCTCGCGGCCGGCGGCAGGGCAACCGGCCGGCGCTAGTGGCCGGACTGGTCGTTCGAGCGCGGCGCGTGCTGGTAGAAGCCGCGCATCAGGTCGATCAGCGAATCGCGGTCGGCGCCGTTCACGCGGTTGAGCGCGCTCGTCGGGCCGTGGATCAGCTTGTTGGTGAGCGCCTGCGACAGCGCTTCGAGGACGGCCGCCGGATCGTCGCCGCGCGCGAGCAGCTTTTGCGCCTTCTCGACTTCCGCGCGGCGCAGCGCGTCGGCCTGCGTATGCATGTGACGAATCACCGGCACGACGCTACGCGTGTCGAGCCACTGCATGAAATTCTGCACACGCGTCTCGATGATCGTCTCGGCTTGTGCAACCGCGGCCTGGCGCGATGCGTTGCCTTCGCGCACGATCGCGCCGAGATCGTCGACGGTGTAGAGGAACACGTCCTTCAGCTTGCCGACTTCCGGCTCGATGTCGCGCGGTACCGCGAGGTCGACCATGAAAATCGGCCGATGGCGGCGTGCCTTCACCGCGCGTTCGACTGCGCCGAGGCCGATGATCGGCAGCGTCGACGCGGTGCACGACACGATGATGTCGAATTCGTGCATGCGGGCGGGCAGATCCGACAGCGGCATCGCGCGGCCGTTGAAGCGTTCGGCGAGCCGCTGGCCGCGTTCGGCCGTGCGGTTCGCGACGACGAGCTCGCGCGGACTCTGCGCGGCGAAGTGCGTCGCGCACAGCTCGATCATCTCGCCGGCGCCGATGAACAGCACGCGCTGATCCGAAACCTTTTCGAAGATGCGCTGCGCGAGGCGGACGGCGGCGGCGGCCATCGACACCGACTGCGCGCCGATCTCGGTCGTGCCGCGCACTTCCTTCGCGACGGCGAACGTGCGCTGGAACAGCTGGTTCAGGTAGGTGCCGAGCGCGCCGGCTTCCGTCGCGGTGCGCACCGCGTCCTTCATCTGGCCCAGAATCTGCGTTTCACCGAGCACCATCGAGTCGAGGCCCGACGCGACGCGGAATGCGTGCCGGACTGCTTCCGACTGCGGCAGCGCGTAGACGTGCGGCGCGAGCTCGTCGACCGGAATCCGGTGGTACTCCGACAGCCAGCGAATCGCCCCCTCGCGTGCGGCCCGATCATCGGTGGCGCAATAGAGTTCGGTGCGGTTGCAGGTGGAGAGGATCGCTGCTTCGGGCGCATTGGGCGCCTGGGGGCCGAGGAACACGTTCTTGAACGTGACGAGAGCCGGCTTGATTTGCTCGAGCGGAAACGCCACGCGTTCGCGCAGGGCGACAGGCGCAGTGTGGTGGTTGATTCCGATCGTGAGGAGTTGCATATCGAGGGCTATCGTTTAGCCGCATATTATAGCGTTTCGGTGATTTCCTCACTCGCGGCATACCGGGCATCAGCGTGGCGTGGCCTCGAATTTGGGGGCTCGATCGGCACGCGGTCGAGCTGATAGCCGTAGCCGTAGAGCGGCAGAAGCCGGTAGCCATGCTCCGGAAGCAACTGCAGCTTGCTGCGCAGCCGGGACGCGTGCGTGTCGAGCGTGCGCGACTTCATGTCGCGGCGGCGGGCCCACACGGTTTCGAGGATATGGGCGCGCGACACGGGCCGGGACAGGTTCGCGAACAGCAGTTGCGCGAAGCGGAACTCCTTCGGCGTGAGCGCGACGACCACGTCGCCGAAGCGCACGAGGCCGTGGGTCGCATCGAAGGCGTATTCGCCATACATTTCGCGCGACCGATTCGGCGGCCGCCGGACGCCGGCGCGCCGGCTCAGCGCATTCACCCGTGCGAGCAGCTCGGGCCCGCTCACCGGGCGCACGAGGCAGTCGTCGGCGCCCGCGTGCAGGCATGACACGACTTCGCTTTCGCGTGGCAGTTGCATCACGGCGATGGCCGGCAGGCCGGGCAGGATCGCTTGCGCACGCGGAATGACTTCCTCGGCCGGCTGATCGCCGGCCCAGTTGCCGGTGATCAGCATGTCGCATGTATCGGTGGCGAGCCACTCGAAGAACGCGGCGCTGGACGGAAACGCGTGGCACACGTGACCGCCGGCGAAGAGCAGGCGGTTCAGGAGCGCAGCATGACGTGCCTCCGGATCGATCAGGGCGATTCGCATGAGGATTTCTTCAATACGGCTGCCGGTGCGCGCTTGCCATAACGTCGGGTCGGCCCCTACACTCGAATGTTCGCGGCGCCCGGCTGGTCTCGGGTTCATGGATGAATCGATGCTAGTCGCTGGCAACGTTCACGCCTATGGGACGAATCTGAATTTATAGAAGGCGTCGAATGAACTGGTTTGGAATCCTTGTCCTGGGAGCGGCCGTCGGGCTGTTCGGCCGGTGGCTGCATCCGATGCGGCGCACGGGCCGGCCGGCATGGTGGATCGCGGTGCTTGTCGGCATCGCAGGCGCCGCCGCCGCGCGCATGGCCGGCAATCTCTCTGGACTGTTTTACGATGGCGAAACGCTCGAATGGCCGATCTGCACCGGTGTCGCGTTCCTCGCCGTAGCCGTGACGGTCGCGGTGTCTGCCCGTCGCTGAAAGCTCTCAGGTGAAATCATGAATGCCCGTCTCCCCGAAGTCTCGTCGGTGCCGGCTCGCCTCGCGCTGCTGCGCGGCGCGATGGTCCGCGAGGGCCTGGCCGCCTATCTCGTGCCGTCCGCCGATCCTCACCTGTCCGAGTACCTGCCCGAACGCTGGCAGGCGCGCCGCTGGCTGTCCGGTTTCACGGGCTCGGTCGGCACGCTGGTCGTGACCGCGGATTTCGCGGGCTTGTGGGTCGACAGCCGTTACTGGGTGCAGGCCGAGGCGGAACTCGCCGGCACGGGCGTCCAGCTGATGAAGATGACGGGCGGGCAGCAAAGCGCGCCGCATGTCGACTGGCTCGCGCAGAACGTGTCGGCCGGTGCGACGGTCGGCGTCGACGGTGCCGTGCTCGGCGTCGCGGCGGCACGCGCGCTGACGGCCGCACTCAGCGCGCGCGGCATCGCGCTGCGCACCGATCTCGACCTGCTCGACGCGATCTGGCCTGAGCGCCCGGGGCTGCCGGACGACGCGGTGTTCGAGCACGTGGCGCCGCAGGCCGACACGACGCGCGCAAGCAAGCTCGCCGAAGTGCGCCGCGCGATGCACGCGCAGGGCGCGCAATGGCATTTCGTGTCGACGCTCGACGATCTCGCGTGGCTGTTCAACCTGCGCGGCGCCGACGTCAACTTCAACCCCGTGTTCGTCGCGCACGCGATGATCGGCGCCGACCGCGCGACGCTGTTCGTCGCCGACGGCAAGGTGTCGCCGGCGCTGGCCGCGTCGCTCGCGCGGGATGGCGTCGAGGTCCGCGCGTATGACGCCGCGCGCGCGGCGCTCGCGGCGCTGCCCGACGGCGCGACGCTGCTGATCGACCCGCGCCGCGTGACGTTCGGCACGCTCGAGGCCGTGCCGGCCGGCGTGAAGCTGGTCGAGGCCGTGAACCCGTCGACGTTCGCGAAGTCGCGCAAGACGTCCGCCGAGATCGAGCATGTGCGCGTGACGATGGAGCACGACGGCGCCGCGCTCGCCGAATTCTTCGCGTGGTTCGAGCAGGCGGTGAACCGCGAGACGATCACCGAGCTGACGATCGACGAGCAGCTCACGGCCGCGCGCGCGCGGCGCCCCGGCTACGTGTCGCCGAGCTTCGCGACAATCGCCGGCTTCAACGCGAACGGTGCGATGCCGCACTATCGCGCGACGCCCGAGTCGCACGCGACGATCGCCGGCGACGGCCTGCTGCTCGTCGATTCGGGCGGCCAGTACACGACCGGCACGACCGACATCACGCGCGTCGTGCCGGTCGGCACGGTCAGCGACCTGCAGCGCCGCGATTTCACGATCGTGCTGAAGTCGATGATGGCGCTGTCGCGTGCACGTTTCCCGCGCGGCATTCGCTCGCCGATGCTCGACGCGATCGCGCGCGCGCCGATGTGGGCGGCCGGGCTCGACTACGGCCACGGCACAGGCCACGGCGTCGGCTACTTCCTGAACGTGCACGAGGGCCCGCAGGTCATCTCGCACTACGCGCCGGCCGAGCCGTACACCGCGATGGAAGAGGGGATGATCACGTCGATCGAGCCGGGCGTGTACCGGCCCGGCAAATGGGGCATCCGGATCGAGAACCTGGTCGTGAACCGCGCGGGCGGGCAGACCGAGTTCGGCGACTTCCTCGCGTTCGAGACGCTGACGCTGTGTCCGATCGACACGCGCTGCGTGCTGGTCGAGATGCTGCATGAAGAAGAGCGCGCGTGGCTGAACACGTATCACGCGACCGTGCGCGAGCGCGTCGGCCGGCACGTGAGCGGCGACGCGAAGGCGTGGCTCGACGCGCGCACGCAGCCGATCTGACGCGACGCGCAACGAGCGACAACGGCCGCGCGACGGCCGGACCATGATCGAGAGGGCAACCGATGGCAGACACCGCAGTGATCGTGATCGACATGCAGCGCGGACTGGTGCAGCGGGCGCGGCCCGCGTACCGGCTCGACGACGTCGTGTCGGGCATCAACCGGCTGACGGCGGCGGCGCGCGCGGCGAACGCGCCCGTGTGCTTCGTGCAGCACGACGGCGACGCGGACGACGATATCGTGCCCGGCACGCCAGGCTGGGCGCTGCATGAGGAACTGATCGTCGGGCGTGCCGACTGGCGCATCCGCAAGCAGATGAGCGATTCGTTCCACGACACGCCGCTCGCCCCGCAGCTCGACGGCCACGGCATCCGTTCGGTGCTGATCTGCGGTTATGCGACCGAGTTCTGCGTCGATTCGGCCGCGCGCCGCGCGGCACTGCTCGGCTACCGGACGACCGTCGTGTCCGACCTGCACACGACGAACGAGCGCACGCACCTGTCGGCCGCGCAGATCGTCGCGCATCACCACTTCGTGTGGGAAAACAATACGCTGTCGGGCAATTCGGTGACGCCGCGTCCGCTTGCCGACGTGCTCGCCACGGAGTTCGCATGACGATCAAGGCGGTGGTGTTCGATTTCGGCGGCGTGCTGATCGACTGGAGCCCCGAGTATCTGTACCGGCAACTGATTCCGGACGAAGCCGAGCGCCGCTGGTTCCTCACGCACGTGTGCGCGATGGACTGGGTGATCCGCCAGGACGGCGGGCAGACGATCGACGAAGGAACGAGCGAGCTCGTCGCGAAGTTTCCGGCGCACGAGGCGCTGATCCGCGCGTTCTACGCGCGCTGGCACGAGATGATCGGCGGCGTGCTCGACGAAGGCGCCGCGCTGGTCGACCGGCTCGATGCGCAGGGCATGCCGCTCTTCGGGCTGACCAACTGGTCCGCGCAGACGTTTCCGTATGCGTGGGACAACTTCCCGGTGCTGCGGCGCTTCAAGGACATCGTCGTGTCCGGCCGCGTGAAGCTCGTGAAACCCGATCCGGCGATCTACCGTGAAATGCATGCGCGGATCGATCCGTTCCTGCCGGGCATCGCGCCGCACGAACTCGTGTTCATCGACGACAACGCGAAGAACGCGGCGGCCGCGACGGCGCTCGGCTGGCACGGCATTCATCACACGAGCGCGGCCGCGACCGAGGCGCGTTTGCGCGAGCTGGGCGCGCTCGCGTAGTCTGCCGGCAGACGACGTCAGACAGATAAAAAAAGCGGGCCATGAGCCCGCTTTCTTGTTTTGCCGAGCCGGCAGCGGCCGCTTTCCGCATCCGGCTCCGCGTTGCCGCGCTGCCGGGTGCACGGGCCGCGCCGTTCAGCGGCTGATCGGCTTGTAGCGCAGACGCTTCGGCTTCGCGGCTTCCTCGCCGAGGCGCGCACGCTTGTCGGCTTCGTATTCCTGGTAGTTGCCGTCGAAGAACGTGACCTGCGAATCGCCTTCGAACGCGAGGATGTGCGTCGCGATCCGGTCGAGGAACCAGCGATCGTGCGAGATCACCATCACCGAGCCCGCGAATTCGAGCAGCGCGTCTTCCAGCGCGCGCAGCGTTTCGACGTCGAGGTCGTTCGACGGTTCGTCGAGCAGCAGCACGTTGCCGCCGGAGATCAGCGTCTTCGCGAGGTGCAGGCGCCCGCGTTCGCCGCCGGACAGGTTGCCGACGATCTTCTGCTGGTCGCCGCCCTTGAAGTTGAAGCGGCCGATGTATGCCCGCGACGGCGTTTCGTACTTGCCGACCGTCAGCACGTCGGCGCCGCCCGAGATTTCCTCGAACACCGTCTTCGAGCCGTCGAGCGCGTCGCGGCTCTGGTCGACGTACGCGAGCTTCACGGTCGGGCCCATCACGACTTCGCCCGAATCCGGTTGTTCCTTGCCGGTCAGCATCTTGAACAGCGTCGACTTGCCGGCGCCGTTCGGGCCGATGATGCCGACGATCGCGCCGGCCGGAATCTTGAAGTTCAGGTTGTCGATTAGCAGGCGGTCGCCGAACGACTTGCTGACGTTCTTGAACTCGATCACTTCATTGCCGAGGCGGTCGCCGACCGGAATGAAGATTTCCTGCGTTTCGTTGCGCTTCTGGTATTCCTGGCTGTTCAGCTCCTCGAAGCGCGCGATACGCGCCTTCGACTTCGCCTGGCGGCCCTTCGGGTTCTGGCGCACCCACTCCAGCTCCTTCTTGATCGCCTTCTGGCGCGCTGATTCAGACGCTTCTTCCTGCTTCAGGCGCTCTTCCTTCTGGTCGAGCCAGCTGCTGTAGTTGCCCTTCCACGGAATGCCGTGGCCGCGATCGAGTTCGAGAATCCACTCGGCCGCGTTGTCGAGGAAGTAGCGATCGTGGGTGACGGCGACGACCGTGCCCGGGAAACGCACCAGGAACTGCTCGAGCCAGTCGACCGATTCGGCGTCGAGGTGGTTGGTCGGTTCGTCGAGCAGCAACATGTCGGGCTTCTCGAGCAGCAGCTTGCACAGCGCGACGCGGCGCTTTTCGCCGCCCGACAGGTGCTCGATCTTCGCGTCCCACGCCGGCAGGCGCAGCGCGTCGGCGGCCACTTCGAGCTGCTGCTCGGGGCTGCCGCCGTCGCTCGACGCGAGGATCGCTTCGTACTTCGCCTGCTCGGCCGCGAGTGCGTCGAAGTCGGCGTCCGGTTCCGCGTATGCGGCGTAGATTTCCTCGAGCTTCTTGTTCGCCTGGAACAGGTCGCCGAGGCCTTCCTCGACGGCTTCGCGCACGGTTTTCGTCGGGTCGAGCTGCGGTTCCTGCGGCAGGTAGCCGATGTTCAGGTTCGGCATCGGCGTCGCTTCGCCTTCGATTTCGTTGTCGACGCCCGCCATGATGCGGATCAGCGTCGACTTGCCCGAGCCGTTCAGGCCGAGCACGCCGATCTTCGCGCCGGGAAAGAACGACAGCGAGATGTCCTTCAGGATCTGGCGCTTGGGCGGCACGATCTTGCCGACCCGGTTCATCGTGAAAACGTATTGGGCCATTTGGGTGTGAAAGTCAGAAAGGGTTGAGACTGCCGCGCAGCGCGCGGGCGTGCGTGGCGTCGGGTGATTCGGTACGGAGCGTGCCGCGCGGGGCGCGGCGGTGTCGCCGCAGGTTGGCGGCGCGAACGCGTATTGTACTTCGCCGCCGGCTGCCGCTGGCACCGCGCAGGCCATCCGGCCGACCCGCGTTCACAGCCACGCGGCGACGCCGCCGTGCCCCGAGCAGGTGCCGCGCCGATGGCGGCTGAAGCTGTACGTGCCGTCGCGGCAGCGCGCGCTCGCGCCTTCGGGCACGCGGCCCGATTTCGAGTGGGCCGGCGCATGGACGGTGTCGCCGTCGCGATTGCGGTACGTGTCGTGCCGGTCGAGGTCGGCCTCGTTGGCGTAGCCGGGCGACGCGCGATACGCATGCGCCGCGGGCGGCAGGGCGGCGCACGCGACGAACAGCGCGGCCGACAGGGTCGCGATGCGCGTCATGCGGCGAAGCAGGGCAGGCATGGTCGCTCTCCGGATGTCGTTGTCGGTTGCGGGCCGCATGTTAGCCGATCGGCCGAGGATCGTCGTCGCCGCCCTGCGGGGCAGCGACGCTACGCCGCGCCGGTCATCGACGCCGCTCCGTCGGCCAGTGCGGCCTCGAGTATCCATCGGCGGAACGCGGCGACTTTCGCGCGCTCCGCATGATGCGGCGGATAGACGAGGTAGTACGCGAAATCGTCGAGCCACGCGACGTCGGCAAGCTGCACGAGCCGGCCGCTCGCGAGCTCGTTGCGCACCATCGCCGCCGGCAGCAGGCCGGCGCCCTGGCCGGCGAGGATCGCCTGCAGCAACAGGCCGGAATCGTCGAATGCGGGGCCGCGCGGCGGGCCGAAATCGGCGATTCGCTGCGCGTCGAACCAGATGTGCCAGCCCTTGCGCTCGGCGTCGTGCAGATGCGGCCATCCGGCCAGGTCGGCGGGTGTCGCCGGCATGCCCAGCCGTGCGACGAGTGTCGGCGCCGCGAGCGCGACGATCTCCACGGTCAGCAGCCGTTCGCTGCAGAGGCCGATGTAGCGGCCGAGACCGTGACGGATCGCGACGTCGACGCCGTCGCGCGCGAAATCGGCGAGCGCGTGGCTCGTGACGATCTGCAGGTCGACGCCCGGGCACGCGTCGCGGAACTGCGCGAGGCGCGGCACGAGCCACGCGGACGCAAAAAAGGGTGTGACGCTCACCGTCAGCACGCTGCTGTCGGCGGCACCCGACACGCGCTGCGACGCGTCGGCGATCTGCCGGAACGCGTTGCGCACGGGCGGCAAGTAGTCGCGACCCGCCGCGGTCAGCAGGATGCCGCGATTCACGCGCTCGAACAGTTGTACGCCGAGGTGCGCCTCGAGCGTGCGGATCATCTGGCTCACCGCACCCGGCGTGACCGACAACTCCTCGGCCGCCGATTTCACCGACAGGTGGCGGGCGGCAGCCTCGAATGCACGCAACGCGTTGAGCGGTGGCAGGCGGGAACGGATCATTGAGTTTTTCTAAATCGAAAGACCGACGAAATATCGTTTGAGGCGACGAGCATGCACGAGTACCGTTGTTGCATTGGATCGTATCGTCGTGAGCGGGTTTTGCGCTGTCGATGCGATCAACATAGTTCAACTATATCCATGAGGCAATCCGGGCGCCGTGCGGCGTCCGGCGGAACCTGAGAGGAGGATCGTCATGAGCGGCCTGCGCGCATCGCGCGTCTTCTACGGCTGGTATGTGGTGGCGGCGGCGTTCGCCGTCACGTTCGTCGGCTTCGGCAGTGCATACACGTTCAGCGCGTTCGTCGAATCGCTGCAGCGTGATTTCGCGGCATCGCGCGGGCAGATCTCGCTCGTGTTCTCGCTGGCCGGCTTCCTGTATTTCGGCTTCGGCATCGTCAGCGGCCCGCTTGCCGATCGCTTCGGCTCCCGGCGGCTCGCCGTCGCCGGCATGTTGCTGACGGCCGCCGGTCTCGCGGCGGCCGGTGCCGCGCATACGCTGCTGCAGGTCTATGTCGCGTACGGGCTCGGTGTCGGCCTCGGCGTCGGCTGCGCGTACGTGCCGGCCGTCGGCGCCGTGCAACGCTGGTTCGTGCGGCGGCGCGGCTTCGCGTCGGGGCTTGCGGTCGCGGGGATCGGCGTCGGCACGCTCGTGATGCCGCCGCTCGCATCCGCGCTGATTGCGCACGTCGGCTGGCGCGGCGCGTACGTCACCCTCGCGGCGATCGCGGTGGTGGTGGGCGCGGGCATGTCGCTGCTGATCGAGAACGATCCGCGTGGGCGCGGATTGCTGCCCGACGGCGATGCGGCGCGTGCGCAATCGGGCACCGGGCAGCCCGGTGCCGCTTCATCCGCGCCCGCCGGCGCGACCGTGCGCGAGGCCGTCACGTCGCGGTCGTTCGCGAGCCTGTATGCGGCATGCCTCGTCTGCTCGTTCGGCGTGTTCGTGCCGTTCGTGCATCTCGTGCCGTACGCGCTCGATCATGGCGTCGCGCCGTCGACGGCCGTGCTGCTGCTCGGCGCGATCGGTGTCGGCAGCACGGCAGGGCGCTTCTTCCTCGGCGGCGTCGCCGACCGCTTCGGCCGCCGCGCGTCGCTGCTCGCGATGTTCGCAGGCATGGCGGCCGCGCTCGTCGCGTGGGCCGGCGCCGGGAGCGTCGCGACGCTGGCCGCGTTCGCACTCGTGTTCGGCGTGTTCTACGGCGGCTGGGTCGCCGTGCTGCCGGCCGTCGTGATGGACTACTTCGGCGGCCGCAACGTGAGCGCGATCATCGGCATGCTGTACACGAGCGTCGCGTTCGGTACGCTGATCGGGCCTGCCGCAGCCGGTTTCATCTACGACGCGGGCGGCGGCTATCTCGTGCCGATCCTCGCCAGCGCGGCCGCGAATGCGATCGCGTTCGCGATCGTTGCGGCCACCGGTCGCGCGCCGGTGGCGGCGCACGCGGCCGGCCGCTAGACGCGCGTCGCCGGGCGCGCGGCGGGACGCCGCTTGGCTAGGCGCCTGCCACGATTTCCGCTACGTTGTCCGGGACGACGATCACCAACGGGCGGAGGCGCATCGTGACATTCGATGAAGTTCGGCGGATCGCGCTGGCATGGCGGGGTGTCGAGGAGGGCACGTCGTACGGCACGCCCGCACTCAGGGTGAAGGGCAAGATGCTCGCGCGCCTGCGCGAGGACGGCGACACGCTCGTCGTGAAGGGCGTCGGCCCCGACGAGCGCGCGTGGCTGATCGAATCGGAACCCGACGTGTATTACGTAACCGACCACTATGGGGGCTGGCCGATCGTGCTGGTGCGCCTGTCGGCCGCGCATCCCGACGCCGTGAAAAACCTGCTCCTGCGAGAATGGCACGCGATCGTGCCGGCCAAATGGCGGGATGCAGGGCCGGGCGGCGCGACCTGAGCATCCGGCGCAGCGCCTGCGCGGCGCGCAAGCCGTCGTTGACGGAATGCGTTCGTTGCGATGTCGCGCGGGCGTGTCTCACCGCACATTTCCCGATCCGGCGCCGCGCAAGCGGACGCCGAACCGGACCAAGCGTTGCATCGGTTCGCGTCGATGCAACAAGTGGTTCCATCGAAATTCTTCAATTGGTTCTTAGTCAAGAACCGTTTGATGCTTACACTCCTTCGCTTCGAAGGCGGCTGACCGACAGCCGACGGAAAGGGCGCACGCGATGCGCCGGCG
Source organism: Burkholderia sp. AW33-5 (assembly GCF_053427615.1). NCBI lineage: Bacteria > Pseudomonadati > Pseudomonadota > Betaproteobacteria > Burkholderiales > Burkholderiaceae > Burkholderia > Burkholderia sp. AW33-5. The sequence continues at coordinate 67,829 of NZ_JBSAXA010000024.1, forward strand.
CCCCGTGTGCCGCATCGCACCCGCAGCTTCGCAGACTGCGTCGCGCACCGACCGGAACAGGCTCGATCCGGCTCCCTGCCCGCGTGCCGCGCATGCGCGGCGGGCTGCCGGATTCAACAACGACAAATCCCGCGCCGCCTTCACGCGACACCCGGTCGTATCGGAACCGTTTTTTGGAGAGAGACACATGAGTGGAAGCAACACAGGCCTCGGCACGGGTCTGAAGCAGCGTCACGTGACGATGATGTCGATTGCCGGCGTCATCGGCGCCGGCTTGTTCGTCGGCTCCGGCCACGCGATCGCGGAAGCCGGCCCGGCTTCGATCCTCGCGTATGCGATCGCGGGCGTCCTGGTCGTGCTGGTGATGCGCATGCTCGGCGAGATGGCCGTCGCGCATCCGGACAGCGGTTCGTTCTCGACCTATGCCGATCGCGCGATCGGTCACTGGGCCGGCTTCACCATCGGCTGGCTGTACTGGTGGTTCTGGGTGCTCGTGATCCCGATCGAGGCGACGGCCGCCGCGACCATTCTCAATGCGTGGTTCCCCGGCGTCGCGACCTGGATCTTCGCGCTCGGCATCACGTTGCTGCTGACGATCACCAACCTCTTCTCGGTCAAGAACTACGGCGAATTCGAATTCTGGTTCGCGCTGATCAAGGTCGTCGCGATCGTCGTGTTCCTGTGCATCGGCGGCGCGGCGATCGTCGGTATCGTGCCCGCGCCGGCCGTATCGGGCGTGTCGAACCTCTTCGCGCACCAGGGCTTCATGCCCAACGGCGCCGGCGCGGTGCTCGCGGCGATGCTGACGACGATGTTCTCGTTCCTCGGCACCGAGATCGTGACGATCGCGGCCGCCGAGTCGGACAACCCGCAACGCCAGATCGTGCGTGCGACGAACTCCGTCATCTGGCGTATCACGCTGTTTTATCTCGGCTCGATCCTCGTCGTCGCGGCCATCGTGCCGTGGAACGATCCGCTGCTGCCGAAGCACGGCTCGTATCAGCGTGCGATGGAGTTGATCGGCGTTCCGAACGCGAAGGCGATCATCGACGTGATCGTGCTCGTGTCGGTCGCGAGCTGCCTGAATTCCGCGCTGTACACCGCGTCGCGGATGCTGTTCTCGCTGTCCAAGCGCAAGGACGCGCCCGCGTTCCTGCACAGCACCGATTCGACCGGCACGCCGCGTGCGGCCGTGCTCGCATCGACCGCATTCGGTTTTCTGACCGTGATCGCGAACTACCTGATGCCGGAGCAGGTATTCGGCTTCCTGCTGGCGACGTCGGGCGCGATCGCGCTGCTCGTGTATCTCGTGATCGCGATCTCGCAGCTGCGGATGCGCAAGACGCTCGAATCGGGCGGCGCCGACCTGACGCTGCGGATGTGGCTGTTCCCGTGGCTTACGTGGGCGGTGATCCTGTTCATCTGCGGCACGCTGACCGTGATGTTCGTCAGCGAGGAACACCGGATGGAAGTCGGTGCGACGGCCGTGCTCGCGCTGCTCGTGCTGTTTGCTTCGTGGTTGAACAAGCGCGGTCGCGATGCGCGCGCAGGAGCGGGGCGGCGGGTGTCGGCGACGTGATGACGTGACGATCCGAAGGCGGGCAGGGTGCTCGCCTTGGGTCGACGGGTAAGTCCGTGAATGAAAAATGGGCCGATTGGCATTTGCCGATCGGCCCATTTGCTTTTCGTGCCGGATGCGCGTCGCGCGATGCCGCGCGTATCGCACGGCATCGGCATTGCACGTATCAGACGTTGAACAGGAAGTTCATCACATCGCCGTCGTGCACGACGTATTCCTTCCCTTCCGCGCGCATCTTGCCGGCTTCCTTCGCACCCTGTTCGCCCTTGTACGCGACGAAATCGTCGAATGCGATCGTCTGTGCGCGAATGAAGCCGCGCTCGAAATCGGTGTGGATCACGCCGGCCGCTTGCGGCGCGGTATCGCCGATGTGGATCGTCCACGCGCGCACTTCCTTCACGCCCGCGGTGAAGTAGGTCTGCAGGCCGAGCAGCTTGAAGCCCGCGCGGATCACGCGGTCGAGGCCCGGCTCTTCCATGCCCATATCGGCGAGGAACGCTTCCTTGTCCGCATCGTCGAGATCGGCGATTTCCGCTTCGATCGCCGCGCACACCGCGACCACCGGCGAATTCTCGCTTTCAGCGTACTTGCGCACCGCTTCGAGGTGCGGGTTGTTCTCGAAGCCGTCGTCCTTCACGTTCGCGACGTACATGGCCGGCTTCGCGGTGATCAGGCAGAACGGCTTGAGCAGCGCCTGCTCGTCGTCCGACAGATCGAGGCCGCGCACGGCCTTGCCCTGGTCGAGATGCGCGCGAACCTTTTCGAGCACCGCGGCGAGCTTCACCGCTTCCTTGTCGTTGCCCGACTTCGCGGCCTTCGAGTAGCGCGTGAGCGCCTTCTCGACGGTGCCGAGGTCGGCGAGCGCGAGTTCGGTGTTGATCACTTCGATGTCGTCGATCGGGCTGACCTTGCCGGCGACGTGGATGACGTTGTCGTCCTCGAAGCAACGCACGACGTGCGTGATCGCATCGGTTTCGCGGATGTTCGCGAGGAACTGGTTGCCGAGGCCTTCACCCTTGCTCGCGCCCGCGACGAGGCCCGCGATGTCGACGAATTCGACGACGGCCGGCACGATGCGCTCGGGGTTGATGATCTCGGCGAGCGCCTTCAGGCGCGTGTCCGGCACCTCGACGATGCCGACGTTCGGTTCGATCGTGCAGAACGGGTAGTTCTCGGCGGCGATGCCGGCCTTGGTCAGCGCATTGAACAGGGTGGACTTGCCGACGTTGGGCAAGCCGACGATGCCGCATTTGAGACTCATGGAATCCTTCGGACGGGTAAGGCGGCGCGGCCGGACAGGGCACGGCGGCGCGGGAAAATAGGGACGGCCGGCGCGTGGGGCGCGGCGGGCCGACGTTCAAAGGCGCTATTGTACCGTGCCGACGCCCCGGTTTCCGGCCTTCCCCCGAATGCCCGATGCGACGGGCCGCCGCGCTGCCGGGCCGGCCCGCGATTATGCTGATTTCCCGCAAAGTCCGGCCGCGTAAGGGATTGGCCCCGCAGCTATAATGCCCGCCATGACTGCCCACCACACCTTCGACGTCGCCGTGGTCGGCGGCGGGCTCGTCGGCAAGACGGCCGCGCTCGCGCTGACCCAGTCCGGCTACAAGACCGCCTTGCTCGCCCAGCCGGCCACGCCGCGCCCCGCCGATCTCGCGTTCGACACGCGCATCTACGCGCTGTCGTCCAGCTCGCAGGCATTGCTGGAGCGGCTGCGGGTCTGGCAGGCGCTCGACCATGGCCGGCTCGCGCCGGTCTACGACATGCGCGTATACGGCGATGCGCACGCGGAACTGCATTTCTCCGCGTACCAGGCTTCCGTGCCGCAACTCGCCTGGATCGCCGAATCGTCGCTGATCGAGACGTCGCTCGACGCCGCGCTGCGGTTCCAGCCGAACCTCACGTGGTTCGATGCGCGCGCGCAGGGCTTCGACGTGCGCGACGACGCAGCGGTGCTCACGCTGTCGTCGGGCCAGGTGCTCGAAGTGGACCTCGTGGTCGGCGCGGACGGCGCGCATTCGTGGGTGCGCTCCCAAATGGGGGCCAAGGTCGAGCGGCGCGATTACCGGCAGACGGGCGTCGTCGCGAACTTCAAGGCGTCGCTGCCGCACCGCGAGACGGCCTGCCAGTGGTTTCACGAAGGCGAGATCATCGCGTTGCTGCCGCTGCCCGACGGTCACGTATCGCTCGTGTGGTCCGCGCACACCGCGCACGCGGACGAACTGCTCACGCTCGATCCCGCGCAGCTCGCGGCCGAAGTCGAGCGTGTGTCGCACGGCCAGGTCGGCGCGCTCGAATGCGTGACGCCGGCGGCCGGCTTCCCGCTCGCGCTGCAGACCGTCGACAAGCTGATCGCCCCGCGTGTCGCGCTCGTCGGCGATGCCGCACACCTGATTCACCCGCTCGCGGGGCAGGGGATGAACCTCGGGCTGCGCGACGTCGCGGCGCTCGCCGATGCGATCGCGAACAAGGAGAGCTTCCGCAACCTCGGGGACACGGTGCTGCTGCGCCGCTACGAGCGTTCGCGCCGCGAGGACATCCGCGCGCTGATGGTCGCGACCGACGGGCTGCAGCGGCTGTTCGCGGTGCCTGGCGCCCTTGCGAAGGCGGTGCGCAACGCGGGCATGGCGTTCGTCGGTGCGCAACCGCTCGTGAAGCGCTGGCTCGTGTCGGCCGCGCTCGGCTGATCGAACCTTCGCGCCTTCGGCCTGTCGGACTGGGTTCCGTTACGGCGTACACTGTGACGTGCACTCCGATTGAGCTGAAGGAACTACAGGATGAAAAAAACGATCCGCATCGCATCGCTGGCGCTGGCCGTCACGATGGCGACGCTCGGCTGCACCGCGCAGGCCGACCAGACCACCGACAAGCTGAAAGCCACGCTGCAAGCGCGACTCGGCAACGACGCACCGATCAAGAGCGTGTCGAAATCGCCGGTCGCGGGCCTGTACGAAGTGAACCTCGGCACGCAGATCATCTATAGCGATGCCGCTGGCGACTACGTGCTGCTCGGCGATCTCGTCGACACCAAGACGCACAAGAACCTGACCGACGCGCGCCTGTCCGACCTCAACAAGATCGACTTCGCGAGCCTGCCGTTCTCGAACGCGATCAAGGTCGTCAAGGGCAACGGCGCACGCAAGATCGCGGTGTTCTCCGATCCGAACTGCCCGTACTGCAAGCGCCTCGAGACGACGCTGCAGTCGATCGACAACGTGACCGTCTACACGTTCCTGTACCCGGTTTTGTCGCCCGATTCGACCGCGAAGTCGAAGGCGATCTGGTGCGCGACCGACCGCGCGAAATCCTGGGAAGGCTGGATGCTCGACCATCGCGTGCCGACCGGCGCCGGCACCTGCGACACGACCGCGCTCGACAAGAACCTCGCGCTCGGCCGCGGGATGAACGTCACCGGCACGCCGACGATCTTCCTGCCCGACGGCCGCCGCCTGCCGGGCGCGGTGTCGGCCGATCAGCTGAACCAGGCGCTCGCGTCGAGCAAGTAACCGACCGACACGCCGGGCCGCATGGCCCGGCCAGCGAGGGGCGCCCGCGACATCAGCCGGCGCCTCTCTTCGTTTCCGCCGCCGTATTCCGTCCGATTTTCGTCCGAATCCCACGATGACCCAGCCGATCCGTTATTCGATTGCCCCGAAAGATCTTGCCGCGCACCTGTTCGAAGTGTCGGTGACGGTCGCCGATCCCGATCCCGAAGGCCAGCGCTTCTCGCTGCCGGTGTGGATTCCGGGCAGCTACCTCGTGCGCGAATTCGCGCGCAACATCGTGACGCTCGCCGCATTCAACGACGCGGGCCGCAAGGTGCGGATCGCGAAAACCGACAAGAACACGTGGCAGGCCGCGCCGGTGAACGGCGCGCTGACGCTTCGCTACGACGTGTACGCGTGGGACCTGTCGGTCCGCTCCGCGTATCTCGACGAATCGGGCGGCTTCTTCAATGCCACGGCCGTGTTCCTGAGCGTTGCCGGCCGCGAGGATGCGCCGTGCGAGGTCGACATCGCGAAACCGGCGGGCCCGGCGTTCCGCGCGTGGCGCGTCGGTACGTCGTTGCCCGAGGCGCGCGGCACCCGGCGCTACGGGTTCGGCGCGTACCGCGCGTCGAACTACGACGAACTCACCGACCATCCGGTGACGATCGGTGAATTCGCGCTGGCGACGTTCGACGCGCACGGCGTGCCGCACGACATCGTGATCGCCGGGCGCGTGACGCAGCTCGACATGGAGCGGCTGCGCGCCGACCTGAAGCGCGTGTGCGAGGCGCAGATCGCGCTGTTCGAGCCGAAATCGAAGAAGGCGCCGATGGACCGCTACGTGTTCATGACGCTCGCGGTCAGCGACGGCTACGGCGGCCTCGAGCACCGTGCGTCGACCGCGCTGATCTGCAACCGCACCGATCTGCCGGTGAAGGGCCGGCCGGAAACGACGGAAGGCTATCGCACGTACCTCGGCCTGTGCAGCCACGAGTATTTCCATACGTGGAACGTGAAGCGCATCAAGCCGGCCGCGTTCGTGCCGTACGACCTCGCGCGGGAAAACTACACGTCGCTGTTGTGGCTGTTCGAGGGCTTCACGTCGTATTACGACGATCTGATGCTCGTGCGCAGCGGGCTGATGTCGCAGGACGAATATTTCGCGGCGCTCGGCCGTACCGTCGGCGGCGTGCTGCGCGGCACGGGGCGGCTGAAGCAGAGCGTCGCGGAAAGCTCGTTCGACGCGTGGATCAAGTACTACCGCCAGGACGAGAACGCGACCAACGCGATCGTCAGCTACTACACGAAGGGTTCGCTCGTCGCGCTCGCGTTCGATCTCGCGATCCGCGCGCAGACGCGCAATCGCAAGTCGCTCGACGACGTGATGCGCTTGCTGTGGCAACGCTACGGACGCGAGTTCTATCGCGGCAAGCAGGCGGGCGTCGAGGAAAACGAGGTCGAGACGCTGATCGAGGAAGCGACGGGCGTCGCGCTCGGCCGGCTGTTCGCCGACGCCGTGCACGGCACGCGCGACCTGCCGCTCGCCGACCTGCTCGCGCCATTCGGCGTGACGCTCGCGCCCGAGGTCGCGCCTGGCGCGGCTGCGAAGCCGACGATCGGCGCGCGCCTGCGCGGCGGCGCGGACTGCACGCTGGCGGCGGTTTACGAAGGCGGCGGTGCGCATCGCGCGGGGCTGTCGGCCGGCGACACGCTGATCGCGCTCGACGGGCTGCGCGTCACCGGCACGAACCTCGATACGCTGCTCGCACGCTACCGTCCGGGCGACAAGGTCGAGGTGCACGCATTCCGCCGCGACGAGCTGCGGACCGCGAAGCTGAAGCTCGACGGCCCGGAAGTCGCGCGCTACCGGCTGACGGCGGCCGCCAAGCCGGCTGCCGCGCACAAGGCCCGGGAAGCCTGGCTGAAGGGCTGAGCATGCGCGAGCGGGTTTCGGGGCGCGATCAGTGATTGTTCTGCTGTTGCAACAATCCGTCGCCTTGAGCCCGCTTTTTCGCGACCATGCGGCCACGCACAATGGCGTCACTCGCGCTACCGAAGCGCAACCAAACCGGAGCCTGACATGACGACCATTCTGCAAATCAATTCCGCGGCGCGCTCGCAAGGTGCGCAATCCACGCTGCTGGCCAACGAACTGACGGCAAAGCTGCAACAATCGAACCCGGGCGCGAACGTCGTGGTTCGCGACCTGCTGGCCGACGCGCTGCCGCACCTCGACGAATCGGTGCTCGGCGCATTCTTCACGCCGGCCGACCAGCGCAGCGTGGAACAGAATGCGATCGTCGCGAAGAGCGATGCACTGATCGCCGAATTGCAGGCTGCCGACATCATCGTGATCGGCGCACCGATGTACAACTTCGGTGTCTCGTCGCAACTGAAGACGTATTTCGACTGGATCGCCCGCGCAGGCGTCACGTTCCGCTACACCGAGAACGGCCCGGAAGGCCTGGTCAAGGGCAAGAAGGTTCACGTGGTGACGGCGCGCGGCGGCAAGTACCTGGGTACGCCGAACGACAGCCAGACGCCGTTCCTGCGCACGTTCCTCGGCTTCATCGGCTTGACGGACGTGAGCTTCATCCACGCGGAAGGCCTGAATCTCGGGCCGGATGCGCAAAGCGCCGCGCTTGCCGGCGCCCGCGAAGCGATCGCTGCCGCGTAAGGCCGATGCGGGTGCGTTGCACCCGCTGCGTCGCCAGATAAAAAAACGCCGCGTCCCGAAAGGGGCGCGGCGTTTTCGCATGATGCAGACGAAAGCGGGAAGCTGAACGCGGAACGGCTACGCGAGCGTTTCGGCCACCTCCGGCAGGCGCCAGTCGATCGGCTCGCGACCCGCCTCGACCAGATAGTCGTTCGCGAGCGCGAAGTGGCGGCAACCGAGGAAGCCGCGGTGCGCGGACAGCGGCGACGGATGCGGCGCCTCGAGCACGCAATGCGCGCTCGCATCGAATAGCGCGCGCTTCGCCTGCGCATGCGCGCCCCACAGCATGAACACGAGGCCGCGATGGCGGCTGGCGAGTTCGCGGATCAGCGTGTCCGTGCATTGCTCCCAGCCGCGCCTCGCGTGGCTCGCGGCCGCGCCACGCTCGACCGTCAGCACGGTGTTGAGCAGCAGCACGCCCTGACGTGCCCAGGTATCGAGGCAGCCGTGACGCGGTGTGTCGTGGCCGAAATTCGCGGCGATTTCCTTGAAGATGTTGCGCAGCGACGGCGGCGTGCGCACGGCCGGCGGCACCGAGAAAGCCAGGCCATGCGCCTGCGGTGTGCCGCGGTCGTCGCCGTGGTACGGATCCTGGCCGAGGATCACGATTTTCACGTCGTCCGGGCTCGTCAGGCGCAGCGCGCGGAACACGTCGGTCGGGTAGACGGTCTTGCCGGCCGCGCGTTCGTCGTCGACGAAGCGGCACAGCGGTGCATACGCGTCGCTGTCGGTGAAGGGTTTCAGCACGTCGCGCCAGACGGCCGGCAGCGCGTCGAACTGCGCGGCGAGGTGGGGGACGTGCGCGGCAGCGGGCTGCGGGGCCGCGGCAGCCGGGGCGGTTGCCGCGGCCTTCCTTGCGGGCTTGCGTCCGGCCGCGGGTGCCGGGGCGGAAACATCGTCCTGCGCCGTTTCCGGCACGGGATCGTCGAACAGCGACGCCTGTTGCGGCGTGCGGAGAGTCTTGCGGGTTGCCATGCGTGATGCGGGTTTATTGCGCGCGCAGCCGGTAGCCGCGCTGCGCCTTGCTGATGTTTTCGGGGGCGAGGCCCGGCAGCGCTTGCTGCAGTTCGGCGGCAAGTGTCGCGAGCGCCGCTTCCGGGCCGTCGATCAGTTCGAGTTCGATTTCGCTGATCGGTTCGCGGCGCGTATCGTTTTCCGCCTGGACGACGATCTCGCCGACGTCCACCGCGGCCTCGACGGTTGCGCCGCCGATTGCGATGCGCCACAGCGTACGCGAAAAATCCGTCCGGAACAGCGCGTGCAGCGCCGGCGCGGCGTCGCGCAGCGCGGCGGCAGCGTTCGGCACGTCGCACGCGGCGACGAGCGCATCGATTTCGAGCGCATCGCCGGCGACGGGCAACTCCCATTCATGGCGGCGATGCAGGCCGGCTTCCGCGCTGCCGACCGTCTTGAACGTCTGCAGCCAGCCATGCGGCGTGCGGCGCACGCGCACCGCGCTCTTCGAACGGGCCAGCGCTAGATCGGGCGTGTCGTAGTAGACGTTCGCGAGCGCGATGACATCGCCGGCTTCGCCGGTCAGCGTCTCGAAAAAGCGCCGCGCCGCATCGGCCTCGCCGGCCGGCAGCGCGAGCTTGATTTCCTTTTCGATCGCCATCAGAAGAACATCCGCGCGAGTTCCTCGCCCGGCTGATCGGCGCGCATGAACGCCTCGCCGACGAGGAACGCATTCACGTTCGCCGCGCGCATCGTGTCGACGTCGGTGCGCGACTGGATGCCCGACTCCGTCACGACCATGCGGTCCGCCGGAATCATGTCGAGCATGTCGAGCGTGGTCTGGATCGTCGTCTCGAACGTGCGCAGGTTGCGGTTGTTGATGCCGAGCAGCGGTGTCTTCAGCGTCAGCGCCTGTTCCATCTCGTCGCGGTCGTGAACTTCGACCAGCACCGCGAGGCCGAGCGAGTGCGCATACGCCTCGAGGTCCTGCATCAGCGGCGTGTCGAGTGCGGCGGCGATCAGCAGGATCGCGTCGGCGCCCATCGCGCGCGCTTCGAGGATCTGGTACGCATCGACGATGAAGTCCTTGCGCAGCACCGGCAGCGTGCAGGCGGCGCGCGCTTCCTCGAGATAGCGGACGCTGCCCTGGAAGAATTGCTCGTCGGTCAGCACCGACAGGCACGCGGCGCCGTGAGCCGCATACGAGCGCGCGATGTCGGCCGGCACGAAATGCTCGCGCAGCACGCCCTTCGACGGGCTCGCCTTCTTCACTTCGGCGATCACCGCCGCGTTGCCGGCCGCCTGCTTCGCGCGCAGCGCGCCGACGAAGTCGCGCAGGTCGCGCGTCGATGCGTCCAGTTTCAGTGCCTCGAGCGGCGTGCTGCGCATGGCCGCCGCGACTTCGTCGCGCTTGACGGCGATGATTCGGTCGAGAATGTCGCTCATGTGGGTTCCTGCTTGATTCGTAAAGGGAGTCAGCGCGTGAACTGCTGCGTGAAACGCACGAGTTCGTCGACTTTCGCGCGCGCCTTGCCGCTCGCGATCGCTTCGCGGGCGAGCTGGATGCCGTCCGCGATCGATTCGGCGATATTGGCCGCATAGAGCGCGGTGCCCGCGTTCAGCGTGACGATCTCGCGTGCGACGCCCGGCTGGTTGTCCAGTGCGCCGAGCAGCATCGTGCGCGATTCCTCGGCATTTTCCACCTTCAGCGTGCGGTTCGACACCATCTGCAGGCCGAAGTCCTCCGGATGGATCTCGTATTCGTGCACCTCGCCGTCGCGCAATTCGCCGACGAGCGTCGCGGCGCCGAGCGACACTTCATCCATCCCGTCCTTGCCGTACACGACCAGCACGTGCTGCGCGCCGAGGCGCTGCATCACGCGCACCTGGATGCCGACCAGATCGGGGTGGAACACGCCCATCAGCTGGTTCGGCGCGCCGGCCGGATTGGTCAGCGGGCCGAGAATGTTGAAGATCGTCCGCACGCCGAGCTCGCGGCGCACGGCCGCGATGTTCTTCATTGCTGGATGATGGTTCGGCGCGAACATGAAGCCCATGCCGGTTTCGGCGATCGACGCGGCAACCTGGTCGGGCTGCAGGTCGATGTTCACGCCGAGCGCCTCGAGCACGTCGGCGCTGCCGGACTTGCTCGACACGCCGCGGTTGCCGTGCTTCGCGACCTTCGCACCGGCCGCGGCCGTGATGAACATCGACGCGGTCGAGATGTTGAACGTGTGTGCGCCGTCGCCGCCCGTGCCGACGATGTCGACGAAGTTCGAGTTGTCCTGCACTTCGACGTGGTTCGCGAATTCGCGCATCACGGTCGCGGCGGCGGCGATCTCGCCGATCGTCTCCTTCTTCACGCGCAGCCCGGTGATGATCGCGGCCGCCATCACGGGCGACATGTCGCCGCGCATGATGAGCCGCATCAGGTGCAGCATCTCGTCGTGGAAGATCTCGCGGTGTTCGATCGTGCGTTGCAGCGCTTCCTGCGGGGTAATCGTCATCGTGTGTCTCCCGTCAGGCTGCCGGCGCGGTCGCGCGGGCCGTTGCGCGATTCTGCTTCAAGAAATTCTCGAGCAGCGCGTGGCCGTGCTCGGAGAGGATCGATTCCGGGTGGAACTGCACGCCTTCGATCGGCAGCGTCTTGTGACGCACGCCCATGATCTCGCCGTCGTCGGTCCAAGCGGACACCTCGAGGCAGTCGGGCAGCGATTCGCGTTCGATCGCGAGCGAATGGTAGCGGGTGACGTCGAAATGCTTCGGCAGATCGGCGAACACGCCGCGGCAGTCGGTTTCGATCCGGCTCACCTTGCCGTGCATGATGGTCTTCGCGCGCACGACGCGACCGCCGAAGGCTTCGCCGATCGCCTGATGGCCGAGGCAGACGCCGAGGATCGGTTTCTTGCCCGCGAATTCGCGCAGCACGTCGAGCGTGATGCCCGCGTGCTGCGGGTTGCTCGGGCCGGGCGACAGGCAGATGGTGTCGGGGTTCAGGCGCGCGATCTCGTCGAGCGTGATTTCGTCGTTGCGATACGTGCGCACGTCCTCGCCCAGTTCGCCGAAGTACTGGACCAGGTTGTAGGTGAACGAGTCGTAGTTGTCGATCATGAGCAGCATGGTCAGTCTCCGGTCAGAAGTCGCTATCGAGGCCGTCCTGGACCTGTTCGGCCGCACGCAGCACCGCGCGCGCCTTGTTTTCGGTCTCTTGCCATTCGGATTCGGGCACCGAGTCCGCGACGACGCCGGCCGCCGCTTGCACGTACAGGTTGCCGTTGTGGATCAGGCCCGTGCGGATCGCGATCGCGAGATCCATCTCGCCCGAGAACGACAGGTAGCCGACGGCGCCGCCGTACAGCCCGCGCTTGATCGGCTCGAGCTCGTCGATCAGTTCCATCGCGCGCACCTTCGGCGCGCCGGACAGCGTGCCGGCCGGGAACGTCGCGCGCAGCACGTCGTAGTTCGTCATGCCGGGCTTCAGCTTGCCTTCGACCGAGCTGACGATGTGCTGCACGTGCGAGTACTTCTCGATCACCATCTTGTCGGTCACCTGCACCGAGCCGATCTCCGCGATGCGGCCGACGTCGTTGCGCGCGAGGTCGATCAGCATCACGTGCTCGGCGATTTCCTTCGGATCGTTCAGCAGTTCGGTCGCGAGTTCCGCGTCGCGCTCGGGCGTGTTGCCGCGCGGACGCGTGCCGGCCAGCGGACGGATCGTGACGATCTGGTCGTCGCCGCGCTTTTCCTGGCGCACCAGGATTTCCGGCGACGCGCCGACCACGTGGAAATCGCCGAAGTTGTAGTAATACATGTACGGCGACGGATTCAGCGAACGCAGCGCGCGATACAGCGACAGCGGATTGTCGCGGTACGGCTTCGTCAGCCGCTGGCCGACCTGGATCTGCATCAGTTCGCCGGCCGCGATGTATTCCTTCGCCTGGCGCACGGCGGCCAGATAGTCTTCCTTCTTGAACTCGCGGAACGTCTCGGTGCGCACGCTCGCCGACGTCACCGGCGGCTGCACGGTCGTGCGCAGGCGCTGCTTCAGTTCGCGCAGGCGCTGCTTTGCTTTCGTATAAGCCTCGGGCTGGGCCGGATCCGCATAGATGATCAGGTAGAGCTTGCCGGCGAGGTTGTCGATCACCGCGACTTCCTCGGTGAGCAGCAGCTGGATGTCGGGCAGGCCGAGATCGTCGCGCGGCGCGGTGTTCGCGAGCTTCTTCTCGATGTAGCGCACCGCGTCGTAGCCGAAATAGCCGGCGAGGCCGCCGCAGAAGCGCGGCAGGCCCGGGCGCTGCGCGACCTTGAAGCGCGCCTGGAACGACTCGATGAATTCGAACGGGTCGCCGTCGTGCGTCTCGACGACCTGGCCGTCGCGCACCACTTCGGACACGCCGTTGTGGGTGCGCACCAGCGTGCGAGCGGGCAGGCCGATGAACGAATAGCGGCCGAAGCGTTCGCCGCCGACCACCGACTCGAGCAGGAACGAGTTGGCGCCCGCGCGTTCAGGCTGGGCCAGCTTCAGGTAGAGGGACAGCGGCGTTTCGAGGTCGGCGAGCGCTTCCGCGATCAGCGGGATGCGGTTGTAGCCTTCGTTCGCCAGCGATTGGAATTCGAGTTCGGTCATGTTCCGGTCCTGTTCGGGACGAGCGGCGGAGTGCGCCAGGGATCACTTGACGCTGCGCGGGCTGCCGTCGGCGAAAGGGCGGTCGATCGAGAAGTGCCTGTTGCCGGCCGGCACTCCGGGCGTGAACGTCGCGAGCCTGCGGCCGGTCCTGAACGCAAGCGTTCGGACGCGGTAGAACTCGAGGTGGTGCGACGATCGGCGCGCGGATGCGCAGCGAGATAAAAAACGGCGCTGAAGACGTGCCTCAGCGTACCTCATCGAAGAGGTTAGCGCGACCAGCGACGCCAGGGCCAGGCTCCCCGGTCGATGCTGCTCAGACTCCGTTTTTTATTCAGAAACATGCGGATGGAAGAAATAATCAGATGGTTGGCCGGCCGGCGTTGTGCGCGGTAATCGCGCGGGCCGCGACCAGCAACGAATCGACTATACCATCCGAATTTATCGTTTGTATAGCTTTGCCGTGGTTGTAGCCGTACGGCACCGTCAGCGTCGCCATCCCCGCCGCGCGGCCCGCCAGCGCGTCGTTTTCCGAGTCGCCGATCGCGACGGCGGCGTGCGGCGCGACGCCGAGCGCGTCGCATGCCGTCAGCATCGGTAGCGGATCGGGTTTCTTGCGCGCGACGCTGTCACCGCCGAGCACGACGCCGAAGCGATCGATCAACCCGTATTGCTCGAGCAGCTCGACCGCGAAGCGGTGCGGCTTGTTCGTCACGCACGCGAGCCGGATGCCGGCTGCGCGCAGCGCGTCGAGGCCGGTTGCGACGTCCGGATAGAGGCGCGTGTGGCGGCCGTTGATCTTCGCGTATTCGGTCTGGTAGATCGCGAGCGCGTCGTCGAAGCGCGCGTGCGCCTCGTCGGGCGCGAAGCGCGGCTTCAGCACGCTCTGGATCAGGTGCTCGGAGCCCTTGCCGACGTAGCCGATCACCTCGTCGCGCGACGTGGCCGGCGCACCGAGCTGCGCGAGCATCCCGTTCAGCCCGGCCGTGAAATCGTCGGCCGTGTCGACCATCGTGCCGTCGAGGTCGATCAGTGCCGCGTCGATGCGCGGCCTCGCGAAACGGATCGTGCCGTCGGCTGCGGCCGGTGCCTGACCGGCCAGCGAGGAATCGGCCACGGCGTCAGCTCCGTTCGACGGTGGCGAGCGCGGCGCGCATCTCGTCGATCACCTTGCGGTAGTCGGGCTTGCCGAAGATCGCCGAACCCGCGACGAAGGTGTCCGCGCCGGCCGCCGCGATTTCCGCGATGTTGTCGGCCTTCACGCCGCCGTCCACCTCGAGCAGAATCTCGCGGCCGGTGCGCTCGGTGTATGCGTCGATGCGGGCGCGTGCTTCGCGCAGCTTGTTCAGCGTTTCCGGAATGAACGACTGGCCGCCGAAGCCCGGGTTCACTGACATCAGCAGCACGAAGTCGAGGCGATCCATTACGTGATCGAGATAGTTCAGCGGCGTCGCCGGGTTGAACACGAGGCCGGCCTTGCAGCCGTGATCGCGGATCAGCGACAGCGTGCGGTCGATGTGGTCGGAGCCTTCCGGGTGGAAGCTGATCAGGTTCGCGCCGGCTTTCGCGAAATCGGGCACGATCCGGTCGACCGGGCGCACCATCAGATGCACGTCGATCGGCACCTGCACGTGCGGGCGGATCGCCTCACAGACGAGCGGGCCGATCGTGAGGTTCGGCACATAATGGTTGTCCATCACGTCGAAGTGAATCCAGTCGGCGCCGGCGGCGACCACGTTGCGGACTTCTTCGCCGAGCCGTGCAAAGTCGGCCGACAGGATGCTGGGAGCGATGCGGAATTGAGTCATGACAGGGGAGCGGGGACGCTGCGGCGCAAAACCGCCATTCTACCGTCCGGCGACCCGGTGCGCGGCGACGGGCCGTGCGGTTGCGGCCCGATTCCGCATAGAATGCCGAACCAGTGCGGCGCGCCCGCGGCCCCGCCGCTCGAGTTGGCGCGGGCGGTTACCTACAGCGGAAACACCATGAGTCAGTATCAGTTCACCGTTTCGGTGAAAACCAGCTACTTGCCGGAACAATCCGACCCCGATCGACGTCAATACGCATTCGCGTACACGCTGACCATCCGCAATACCGGGCAGGTCGCGGCGCAGCTGATCGCGCGTCACTGGATCATTACGGACAGCGAAAACCACGTGCAGGAAGTGAAGGGGCTCGGCGTCGTCGGGCACCAGCCGCTGCTGCAGCCGGGCGAGCAGTTCGAATACACGAGCTGGGCCGTGATCGCGACGCCGGTCGGCACGATGCGTGGCGCGTACTTCTGCGTGGCGAAGGACGGCGAGCGGTTCGACGCGCCGGTCGACGAGTTCGCGCTGCACATGCCGCGCACGCTGCATTGAGCGTGCGGGGCCGGTCAGCGCGGCTGGCGGTCGTTGCCGCGGGCGTGCTTCTTCCTGCCCGACGACGTCCACACGACGATGAAGATCAGCAGGGCAAGCGCTACGAAAGCCTCGAGCGCGAAGATGAGCATCGGATATTGGTCGAGAAAATCTGACATGGCGGTTTCCATCAAGAACGAACATTGTATGTGGTTTGGGCCCCGGGCGGCCGGCTGGGTTGCGGCGGTCGCGACGGCAGCGCTGCTTGCCGCGTGCGGCGGCGCGCCGACGCGGACGTCGGCGCTCAAGCCGCCGACCGGCGCGGCAATCGTGCCGGGACAGGTTGCCGCGAAGCGGCTCACGCCGGTGGCGTGGCAGCAGGTGCCGGGGTGGCAGGACGATTCGCTGATCGGCGCGACGGCCGCGCTGCGGCAGAACTGCGCGCGGCTCGCGCGCCAGCCGGCATGGCAGCGCGCCTGCGCGGCTGCCGATCGCCTCGACGAGCTCGACGTCGGCAGCGCGCGTGCATTCTTCGAAACGTATTTCACGCCGTTTCAGCTGGCGAACACCGACGGCACGCTCGACGGGCTCGTGACCGGCTATTACGAGCCGCTGCTGCACGGCTCCCGCGTGCGTCGCGGCCCTTACCAGTACGCGCTCTACCGCTGGCCGGCCGGCTATCGCGCCGGTGCCGCGCTGCCCGCTCGCGCGCAGCTCGAGCGGGCAGGCATCCTGAACGGCAACGAACTCGTGTGGGTCGACGATCCGATCGAGGCGTTCTTCCTGCAGGTGCAGGGTTCAGGGCGCGTGCTGCTCGACGATGGTTCGGTGATGCGGGTCGGCTTCGGCGGCACCAATAACCAGCCGTATCGCTCGATCGGCAAGTGGCTGCTCGATCGCGGCGAGCTGACGCCCGCACAGGCGACGATGCAGGGCATCAAGGCGTGGGCGAAGGCGAACCCGACTCGCGTGGACGCGTTGCTCGACACGAATCCGCGATTCGTGTTCTTCCGCGACATGCCGACCAAGGAAGATGCACCGCACGGCGGCGCGGACGGCCCGATCGGCGCACTTGGCGTGCCGCTCACGGCGGAGCGGTCGATCGCGGTCGATCCGTCGTCGATCCCGCTCGGCACGCCGGTATTCCTGCAGACCACGCGTCCGCTGACGAATACGCCGATGAACCGGCTCGTGTTCGCACAGGACACGGGTTCCGCGATCAAGGGCGGCGTGCGGGCCGACTATTTCTGGGGGCTGGGCGACGACGCCGGCGACCAGGCCGGACGGATGAAGCAGATCGGCCGGATGTGGCTGCTGTTCCCGAATTCGTGATGCGCGGTGGCGCCGGCGTATTCGTGTAGCCGGGCATGAAAGCGAAACAGCCCGATCGGCATTGGCCGGTCGGGTTGTTTTTTTGCCGCGCGATTGTTGTTGCGGGCGGCGGTCGGGTATGGGGGAGATTGGCGCGAATCAGCCCTTGCGCTTGTCGATCACGCGGCGCGCCTTGCCGACCGAACGCTCGATTCCGTTCACGGGCAGCACGTTGATCACGGCGGTCACGCCGATTAGCGACTTGATGTCGTGCGCGAGCGCTTGTCTCGCCGCATGGATTGCCGCCGTGTCGGGGGCAGTGTCCGGGCACGGCTCGACGTTGAGCGTCAGCACGTCGAGCGGACCTTCCTTCGTCAGCACGATCTGATAGTGCGGCGCGAGCGCACGCTGTTTCAGCAACTGCTCTTCGATTTGCGTCGGGAAGACGTTGACGCCCCGCACGATCATCATGTCGTCCGAGCGCCCGGTGATCTTTTCCATCCGGCGCATCGTGCGGGCGGTGCCGGGCAGCAGACGCGTGAGGTCGCGCGTACGGTAGCGGATGATCGGCAGCGCTTCCTTCGTCAGCGACGTGAAGACCAGCTCGCCGAGTTCGCCGTCCGGCAACACTTCGCCGGTGTCGGGGTCGATGATTTCCGGATAGAAGTAGTCTTCCCAGATGGTCGGGCCATCCTTGGTCTCGACGCATTCCGATGCGACGCCGGGGCCCATCACTTCGGACAGCCCATAGATGTCGACCGCGTCGATGCCCATCCGCTGCTCGATGGCCACGCGCATGTCGTTGGTCCACGGCTCAGCGCCGAAGATGCCGATGCGCAGCGAGCTTTGTGCGGGATCGAGGCCCTGGCGCTCGATCTCGTCGGCGATCGACAGCATGTAGCTCGGCGTCACCATGATGATGTCGGGCCGGAAATCCTGGATCAGCTGCACCTGTTTTTCGGTCTGGCCGCCGCCGAACGGGATCACGGTCAGGCCCGCACGCTCGGCGCCGTAGTGTGCGCCGAGCCCGCCGGTGAACAGGCCGTATCCATAACTGACGTGAACCTTGTCGCCACGCCGCGCACCGGCCGCGCGGATCGAGCGCGCGACGAGATTGGCCCACGTGTCGATGTCGCGCGCCGTATAGCCGACGACGGTCGGCTTGCCGGTCGTGCCCGACGACGCGTGAATGCGCGAGATCTGGTCCTGCGGCACCGCGAACATTCCGAACGGGTAGCTGTCGCGGAGGTCGCTCTTGGTCGTGAACGGGAAGCGCGACAGATCCGTGAGCGTTTTCAGGTCGTCGGGATGCACGCCCGCTTCGTCTAATTTGCGGCGATAGACGGGGGAGTGGTCATACGCATGCCGGAGCGACCACTTCAGGCGTTCGAGCTGCAGTGCGGTCAGTTCGTCGCGTGAGGCGGTCTCGATCGGCTCGAGCGGTAGCGGGGTAGTCATGCCTGTCTCCAGTGATTGTTATGAGCGAGCCGTGGACGTCAATGCTCTTCCGGCAGCACCGTGCCCTTGATCTGGGCCGATTTTCCCCGAAACATCGCGACGGTTTCGCCTGTCTGGTTCGTGACGCGGATGTCGTAGATGCCGTACCGGCCGCTGCGCGTCTGCTCGATCGCTTCGGCCGTCAGCAGGTCGTGACCGTATACGGGTCGCAGATATTCGATCGAGCAGCCAGCCGCAACGGTATTCAGGTTGTACGAGTTGCACGCGAACGCGAACGTCGAATCGGCGAGCGTGAAGATGATGCCGCCGTGGCAGGTCTGATGTCCGTTCAGGAATTCCGGCCGTACGCGCATCTGCAGACGAGCGTAGCCGGCGCGCACTTCGGCGATCTCCATGCCGAACGCGCGGCTGCAGGCGTCCGCGTCGTACATGGCCCGTGCCGTCGCGCGGGCGAGCGCGTCGGGGTCGAGCGTGTCGTTGACGGTGGTCATGTCAACGCCCCTCGAAGCGCGGGGCACGCTTCTCGATGAACGCCTTCACGCCTTCCGCGTAGTCGTACGACTGGCCGAGCTTGCGCTGCAGGTCGCGTTCGAGGTCGAGCTGCTGGTCGAGCGTGTTCGTGACGCTGTCGCGCATCGATTGCTTGATCGAGGCGATCGCGAGCGTCGGTTGCTGCGCGAGCTGATTGGCGAGCTGACGGACCGACGCGGCGAGCGCATCGTCGTCGACCGCACGCCAGATCAAGCCCCATTGTTCGGCCTGTTCGGCGCCGAGCTTGTCGCCGGTCAAGGCGAGCCCCAGCGCGCGTGCCATGCCGACGCGTTGCGGCAGGAACCATGTTCCGCCGGAATCGGGCACGAGCCCGATCTTGACGAAGGCCTGGATGAAGCTGCTCGAGCGTGCTGCGAAGACGATGTCGCAGGCGAGCGCGAGATTCGCGCCGGCGCCGGCCGCCGTACCGTTGACGGCGGCGATTACCGGAACCGGCATGCGTTGCAGGCGACGAATCAGCGGATTGAAATGCTCGTCGATCAGCGTGCCGAGGTCAGTGGACGCGCCGGGCGTGAAGTCGAGATCGGCCAGATCCTGGCCTGCGCAAAAGCCGCGCCCCGCACCCGTCAGGATCAGCGCTCGTGCGCCGGCCGTTTCGACTTCATCGAGCGCAGATTGCAGTTCGCGGTGCATCGCGCGCGTGAAGCTGTTCAGCTTGTCCGGGCGGTTGAGGGTGATCGTGGCCACGCGGGCAGTCTGATCGATATCGAGCTGGATCGCCTCATATGACATGCAGTGTCTCCTTCATGACTTCGTTATAGGCGCGCGGCGCGTCGGTTACACGCGCTCGATGGCGATCGCGATGCCCTGGCCGACGCCGATGCACATCGTACAGAGCGCAAACCGGCCGCCCGTACGCTCGAGTTGGTGAAGCGCCGTGGTCACGAGCCGAGCGCCCGATGCGCCGAGCGGGTGGCCGAGCGCGATCGCACCGCCGTTCGGGTTCACGCGCGGATCGTCGTCGGCGACGCCGAGCATGCGCAACACCGCGAGACCTTGCGAGGCGAACGCTTCGTTCAGCTCGATCACGTCGAACTGGTCGATCGTCATGCCGAGCTGGCGCAACAGTTTCTGCGTGGCCGGCGCCGGTCCGATCCCCATCACGCGCGGTTCGACGCCGGCGGTTGCCATGCCGACGACGCGTGCGCGGCGGCGCAGCCCATATTGATCGGCAGCTTCCGCGTTGGCGAGCAGCAGTGCGCATGCGCCGTCGTTGACACCCGACGCGTTGCCGGCCGTCACCGACCCGTCAGGTCGCACGACGCCCTTCAGCTTCGCGAGCGCTTCGAGAGACGTTTCGCGCGGATGTTCGTCGCGCGATACGACGAGCGCGTCGCCTTTCTTCTGCGGAATCGTCACCGGGACGATTTCTTCGGCGAGCGTGCCGTCTTGCTGCGCACGTGCGGCCTTTTGCTGGCTGCGCAGCGCGAACAGGTCCTGGTCGGCACGGCTGATGTCGTAGTCGACAGCGACGTTCTCGGCCGTCTCCGGCATCGAATCGACGCCGTATTGCTGTTTCATCAGCGGATTGACGAAACGCCAGCCGATCGTCGTGTCGTAGATGTCGGCCTGGCGCGCGAATGCGCTGGCGGCCTTGCCCATCACGAAGGGCGCGCGCGTCATGCTTTCGACACCGCCCGCGATCATCAAGCGGGCCTCGCCCGCCTTGATCGCGCGCGCTGCGGTGCCGACGGCGTCCATGCCCGAGCCGCACAGCCGGTTCAGCGTCGTACCCGGCACGGCGGTCGGCAGGCCCGCGAGCAGCGCGGACATGCGCGCGACGTTGCGGTTGTCCTCGCCGGCCTGGTTTGCGCAGCCGTAGATGACGTCGTCGATCGCCGACCAGTCGACGTTGCGGTTGCGTTCGATCAGCGCCTTGAGCGGCACCGCGCCGAGATCGTCGGCACGAACGTCTTTCAGGGCGCCGCCGTAGCGGCCGATGGGGGTGCGAATCGCGTCGCAGATGTAGGCGTCGGTCATGGGGATGTCGATGTGCAACGAACCCGCCGGTTGGCGGATTCGTTCATGGTAGAGAACGTGATGGCGTTTGCACGTCGGCCATTCGGGTTATGCCGTCTGGCCGGCTTCCGCAGGTACTGCCTTCGGCGCAACATGGACGCGGCTTTGCACCACACGGAACCGGTTGGCGACGAACGCCGGATCGGCGAGCGCCGCGTTGGCGGCCGGGTTCGCGCCGGTGCCGTGGAAGTCGGAGAATGCGGCCGACTGGTTGACGAACACGCCGCCCGTCAGGTTGATCGACAGCGCGACGCCGCCTCGCACCGCTGCATCGTGCGCAGCGTCGAGGACCTTGTCGTCGGTGCTGTAGACGGAGAGCGTCAGTGCGCCATGTTCCGCGGCGATTTCGCCGGCGAGATCGAGCGACTGCGCGGTCGAGTCGGTCGCGATCACGAACGAGATCGGGCCGAACCACTCCTGCGTGAATTTCGCGCGGTCGGCCACGTCGAGCTGCAGCACGAGCGGCGTACGCACGCGAGCATCGGCGAACGTCGGATGCTGGAGCGTCTGGCTGTCGGCGAGCACACGACCGAGCTTGCGGGCGTCGTCGATGCGCGCGGCCACGCCGTCGTTCTGGATCGCGCCGATCAGTTCGACCGAGCGAGCCGGGTCGCCGGTCAGTTTCTGCACGGAGACGGCGATCGCCTGGGCGACTTCGTCGAAGCTTGCATGGCCGTCCGCCGTCCGGATGCCGTCGCGCGGCACGTAGATGTTCTGCGGTGCCGTGCACATCTGGCCGGAGTACAGCGCCAGCGAGAACGCGATGTTTTTGGCCGCGGCCTTCAGGTCGTCGGTCGAGTCGATCACGATCTGGTTGACACCGGCCTTCTCGGTATA
Source organism: Burkholderia sp. AW33-5 (assembly GCF_053427615.1). NCBI lineage: Bacteria > Pseudomonadati > Pseudomonadota > Betaproteobacteria > Burkholderiales > Burkholderiaceae > Burkholderia > Burkholderia sp. AW33-5. The sequence continues at coordinate 89,706 of NZ_JBSAXA010000024.1, forward strand.
CACCTGTGCCTGATGGGCATGGCGTTCGAGCCACGTGCCGTTTTGCGTGCTGCCCGTGAAGTCGATCAGCTTGATTTCAGGACGCAGCGCGAGGTCTTGCACGAGGGTGCCGTCGTTCGGCTCGGTCGCGAGGAGCGTAACGACGTTCGGATCGAAACCGGCTTCGCGCAGCACGTCGCGGGCGATGCGGACCGTGATCGCGAGCGGCAGGATCGCGCCCGGATGAGGTTTGACGATCACCGTGTTGCCGGTCGCCAGGTCGGCGAACAGACCGGGGTAGCCGTTCCAGGTCGGGAACGTGCAGCAGCCGAGCACGAGGCCGGTGCCGCGCGGGACGATCGTATAACGCTTGTGCATCGCGAGAGGCGGGTTCTTGCCTTGCGGCTTCTCCCAGTGTGCATCTGCGGGGATGCGGCGCAACTCGTCCCAGGCGTAGGCGACCGCTTCGAGCGCACGATCCTGCGCGTGCGGGCCGCCGGCCTGGAACGCCATCATGAACGCCTGGCCCGTCGTGTGCATCACGCTGTAGGCAATCTCGAAGCTTGCGCGATTCAGCCGTGCGAGGATTTCGAGACTGACGCCGATCCAGGCGCTCGGGCCGGCTTCGCGCCATGCACGCTGGGCATTAGCGGCCGCGGCAATCAGTTCGTCGGGTGTCGATTTCGGATAGCGGATGCCCAGCGCGATCCCGTACGGCGACTGCTCAGCGCCGACGGTTCCAGCGGACGCCGGCTGGTCGAGCACGAACGTGTTGCCGAGGTGTGCCGTGAACGCCGCTTCGCCATCGGCGTTGGCGCTTTCCCCGTACACTTTGGGACTCGGCATTTCCGCGAACGGGCTCCAGTACCCGCGGCTCTCGATGGCGGCGAGGGCGTGTTTCAGCGTGTCTTCGTGCTTCGTGAACAGTGCATGGGTCATGACGGCGGCCTGATGGACGTAGGGAAGGGTTGGATCGATTAATTAACCGACCGGTTGGTCGGAGAATGGTAGCATCAAACTATTCGCATGTGCGAGGCGTTTCTCATTTCATTGATCGAGGAGAAATAGATGTCTTACGAGAACATCCTGGTGGAGACCCGGGGGCGAGTCGGGCTGATCACGCTGAACCGTCCGAAGGCGCTGAATGCGCTGAACGATGCGCTGATGGATGAATTGGGTGCTGCGCTGAAAGCGTTCGACGCAGACGACGCGATCGGCGCGATCGTCGTGACGGGGAGCGAAAAGGCGTTCGCGGCGGGGGCCGACATCGGCATGATGGCGACCTATTCCTATATGGATGTTTATCGCGGCGACTACATCACCCGTAACTGGGAGACCGTCCGCGAGATCCGCAAGCCGATCATTGCTGCCGTGGCGGGCTTTGCGCTTGGCGGCGGCTGTGAGCTCGCGATGATGTGCGACATCATCTTCGCAGCGGATACGGCCAAGTTCGGCCAGCCCGAGATCAAGCTGGGCGTGATGCCGGGCGCAGGCGGCACGCAGCGTCTGCCGCGCGCGGTGTCCAAGGCGAAGGCGATGGACATGTGCCTGACGGCGCGTTTCATGGACGCGGCCGAGGCGGAACGGGCAGGGCTCGTATCGCGCGTGCTGCCGGCCGACAAACTGCTCGACGAAGCGATTGCCGCAGCGACGACGATTGCCGAGTTTTCACTGCCAGCTGTCATGATGGTCAAGGAGTCGGTGAATCGCGCGTACGAGACGACGCTGGCCGAAGGTGTCCACTTCGAGCGTCGACTGTTCCATTCGCTGTTCGCGACCGAAGATCAGAAGGAAGGGATGGCGGCATTCGTCGAGAAGCGGAAGCCGGTATTCAAGAACCGCTGATTTGGCGGCGGCTGGGTGGGGCTGGTGAGCGAGGGTGTCGGTCGCCAGCGTGATCGCCCGGTGCCGTGAACCCGAAGCCCCCGTGCGCGGCAGCGCACGAGGGCTTTTTCAAAATATTTTCACAAAGGGGTTGCGGAGACCGGGGCGGG
>NZ_JBSAXA010000025.1:0-87662 GCF_053427615.1 Burkholderia sp. AW33-5
GGCATAGCCGGGCGAGATCTGACCTGCGTTCGCGAAGCTCGTCTCGAGTGCCGGGCCGGCTTCCCGGTCGATCACCGTGACTTCATGACCGGCGCGCGCGAGGTAATACGCGCTTGCCACGCCCACCACACCGCTGCCCAGAATGACGACTCGCATAGCTGCTCCAGATGGAAGGATCAGGTCGAGGCCGGGCGCACTTGCGTCTCCGTGTAACCTCTAGCTGATCTAGTTTTTTGCGCTATGGTATTGTCGAATGTGCAGGTTTTGTTATCGTATTTTTCAGGTTTTCAGCATAAACAAATGAGAACGCAACGCCAGCCAGTACGCTCGCTCGACAAGCTCGACCGGCGCATCCTCAAACTGCTCCAGGACGACGGCCGGATGGCGATGAAGGACCTCGCGGAGCAGGTCGGGCTGACCGTCACGCCGTGTATCGAGCGCGTGCGGCGCATGGAGCGCGACGGCGTCATCACCGGCTATCACGCACGCGTCGATCCGGGCCAGCTCGGCGCCGCGTTGCTGGTATTCGTCGAGATCACGCTCGGCCACAAGGGCGGCAACATGTTCGAGCAGTTCCGGCGCGAAGTGATGAAGATCGACGAGGTGCTCGAGTGCCATCTCGTGTCCGGCGACTTCGATTACCTGATCAAGGCGCGCATCGGTGAAATGGCCGACTATCGCAAGCTGCTGGGCGACATCCTGCTGCAGCTGCCCGGCGCGGTGCAGTCGAAAAGCTATGTCGTGATGGAAGAAATCAAGGAGACGCTGACGATCTCGGTCGGCGAATGACCGTGGCAGCTGCGTGCAGCCCGTCCCTCAATCCCGCCCTTGGCATGCTGCACCCAATACTGTATAAATGTACAGTATTGGGTGCAGGCGAATGGGTGAGCGTATGGACGGTCGGTCCGACAACGAATTTCCGATAGCACCGCCGGCGCCCCGCAAGGGGCGCGGTGCGGTCGACAACCTCCAGGGGCGATACGAAACGGCGCTGCGCGAAGCGGTCGACGACGGCTGGACACACGAATTGGACGACGCCGACCTGCCCGCGCCGCTGCGCACGCAGGTGTTCGAGGAGCGCGCAAAGAGCATCCTGACGCACAACCAGTCGCCGGACATACCGTTCAGCGTGTCGCTCAATCCGTATCGCGGCTGCGAGCATGGCTGCATCTACTGCTTTGCACGGCCGACCCATAGTTACCTCGGTCTGTCGCCGGGGCTCGATTTCGAGAGCCGCATCTATGCGAAGGTCAACGCGGCCGAATTGCTCGAGCGCGAGATTTCGCGCAAGCGCTACGTGCCGGAGCCGATCGCGCTCGGCGTCAACACCGATGCATACCAGCCGGTCGAGCGCGATCTGCGCATCACGCGCAGTGTGATCCAGGTGATGCACGATCACGGGCTGCCGTTCGCCGCGATCACGAAATCGTCCCTGATCGAGCGCGATCTGGATCTGCTGGCCCCGATGGCCGAGCGCGGGCAGGTGATGGCCGCGGTCACGATCACGACGCTCGATGCCGATCTCGCGCGCACGCTCGAGCCGCGTGCGGCGACGCCGGCGCGCCGGCTGCGCACGATCCGCGCGCTGCGTGATGCGGGCGTGCCGGTGGGCGTCAGCATTGCACCGATGATCCCGTTCGTCACCGAGCCGGACATGGAGCGTGTGCTGGAAGCTTGTGCGGAAGCCGGCGCGACGCACGCGAGTTACATCATCCTGCGGCTGCCGTGGGAGGTCGCGCCGCTGTTCAAGAACTGGCTCTCCGCGCATTTCCCCGATCGCGCGGAGCGCGTGATGAACCGCGTGCGCGACATGCGCGGCGGGAAGGACTACGACTCGGATTTCGCGAAGCGGATGAAGGGCGAGGGAATCTGGGCGGACCTGTTGCGGCAGCGGTTCCGTCAGGCCGTGAAGCGGCTAGGGTTGAACGAGCGTGCGAACGGCATTCTGGATCTGTCGCAGTTTCGCGGTGCGCCGGCGACCGGGGCGGCAGCGCAGCGCCCAGTGGCGGGCGCGACCGGCACGAAGTCGCGTGACGACGTGCAACTGAGCCTGTTCTGATCCGGCCGACGCGTGTTGGCGCTTACTGCGAGATTTGCTTTGCCGCTTCGACTTGCGATTCGAAGTACGTCTGGAACGACAGCGCGAGGGCGGTCATCAGCAGGAACGCACCGATCAGCAGCGAGAAGATCACGATGAAGATCACCGTCCAGCCTGACTGGCTGTGCTTGCCGGTGTCGGCATTGAATTGCGCGTCCCACTTCTCGTCGGGGCGCAGGCCGTAGACGAGCGCGGCGAGGAACGCAGCCAGAAGCGAGATCGCACCCGGCACGGCGAGCCACCAGCCGAGGTTGGCGCTGCGCTGGGTCGCGGCGAGCAGCAGGAAACCCGGGATCCCGACGATCGTCGCGAGCAGGTGCGCCCAGCCGTACACGTCGCGAAAGCCGTACAGGTAGAAGCGGTGCGCGCCGAGCGAACCGAGCAGGAACGCGAGGGCGGCGGTGAGCGTCTTGGAGCGGAAGCGGCGGGACGATGCGGTGCTGCTGGACATGGATGGCGGCGGATTATCGTTGGCATGGGCGGCCGGCAGGCCGGCGCGGGGCGCTCGGCCCGGCACGCATTCTACGATGCCCGGTCGGGCCCGGTCACCCCTTGCCTGCGTCAAGGTGCCGCATAGGTGATGCGGTAGATGGCGCCTGCGTAGTCGTCGCTGACGAGCAGCGAGCCGTCCGGCAGCGGCAGGACGTCGGCCGGGCGCCCCCACACGGTGCCGTCCGCGCGCAGCCAGCCCGTGATGAACGGTGTCTGGCTTGCATGGCTGCCGTCGGCCGACACGACCGCGCGCATTACGCGATAGCCGACCTTCGTGCTGCGATTCCACGAACCATGCTCGGCAATGAAGATGTTGTTGCGATATGACGCCGGAAACATTGTCCCCGTATAGAAGCGCATGCCGAGTGCCGCGACGTGCGCGCCGAGTTTCAGCACGGGCGGCGCGTAGCGGCGGCACACGTCGGGGCTCCCGAATTCAGGGTCGGGCGTGTCGCCGCCGTGGCAGTATGGAAAGCCGAAATCGAGGCCTGCGCGCGGCGCTCGATTCAGCTTGTCGTCGGGCACGTCGTCGCCCATCAAGTCGCGCCCGTTGTCGGTGAACCACAGCTCGCGCGACTCGGGGTGCCAGGCAAAGCCGACGGTATTGCGCACGCCGCGGGCAAACACTTCCCGGCCGCTGCCGTCCGCGTTCATGCGTGCGATGATCGCGTATCGACCGCGATCGGCGAGGCACACGTTGCATGGGGCGCCGGTCGGCACGTAGAGCTTGCCGTCGGGGCCGAATGCGATGAATTTCCAGCCGTGATGATGATCGGTCGGCAGCGTATCCGTCACGACGGCCGGCGTCGGAGGCTTGGCGAGCCGGTCGTCGATGTGATCGAGGCGCAGAATACGCGACACGGCGGAGATATAGAGCGCGCCGTCGCGATACGCGACGCCGACGGGCATGTCGAGCCCCGATGCGATCACGTAGCGGGCCGTGATCCGTCCCTCCTGCATCACAAATGCATGCACGCGGCCTTCCCGCGAGCCGACATACAGGATTCCGCGCGGCGACCACACCATTTCGCGGGCGGTCGGCACGGCGTCGGTCAGCACGTCGACGTGGAAGCCGGGCGGCACGACGAGTTTGTCCGCCGGCGTTGCGGCGCAAGCCGCGGTCGCTGCGAGGCAGGTGAGGAGGCCGGTCAGCAAGCCCGCGAGGCGGTGCTGCGCGCGGCGCGCCAGGGTGACGCAAGATGGCGGCATGGCGGCGATAAGCGTCGTGAACGCGACGATTGTATGCCCGGCGTGCAGGGCGTCCGTGGAATTTTTGCGCGTAAGTGTTTGTTGTGGCTTTGGTTTCCGGCTATAATCGCACGTTTCAGTAGTTTCGAACCCGGTTTTCCCGAAGGATTTCATATGGTTATCATCCGTCTGGCTCGCGGCGGCTCGAAGAAGCGCCCGTTCTACAACATCGTCGCTACCGATTCGCGCAACCGTCGTGACGGCCGCTTTATCGAGCGCGTCGGCTTCTACAACCCGGTCGCCACGAAGGGCGAATCGCTGCGTATCGCTCAGGACCGCCTGACGTACTGGCAAGGCGTTGGCGCGCAACTGTCGCCGACCGTCCAGCGTCTCGTGAAGGAAGCGCAAAAGGCGCAACCGGCTGCCTAACATGGCGCGGTGTGCCGGTCGTGCCGGCTGCAAGGAGCATTGATGTCCGGTCACGATTCCGGTAACGCAAAGCGCGGGCGAGCGTCATTTGGCGCATTCGTCCGCAAGCCGGTCGAGCGCGACACTGTCGCGAGCGCCGGTGTGGCTGCCGAGCAGGGCAGTCTCGAGGCAGTACAAGCCTGGCCCGACGATGCTGTCGAGGTCGGGGCGGTCGTCGACGCCTATGGCCTGAAAGGCTGGGTCAAGGTGGCGACGCATGCAGACGCCGGTCGCGGCGGCGATGCGCTGCTCAAGGCGTGCCGCTGGTGGCTGGAACGGGGTGGGGAGCGCTTGTCTGCCCGCATCCTGCAGTCGAAGACGCACGGCGACACAGTCGTCGCGCATACCGCGGGTGTCAGCGACCGCGATGCCGCAATGGCTTTGCGCGGCTTTCGCGTGTTCGTGCGCCGGGAAGATTTCCCGGCATTGGCCGCGGACGAATTCTATTGGGTCGACCTGATCGGCCTCGAGGTCGTCAACGAGCAATCGGTGGCGCTCGGGACGGTGAGCGGGATGATCGACAACGGCGTGCATTCGATCATGCGCGTCGAGTATCCGGCAGTCGGCAAGGATGGTCGGCCGACCACCGACGAACGGCTGATTCCGTTCGTCGGCGTCTACGTCAAAACGGTGGATCAGGCGGCACGTCGCATCGTCGTCGACTGGGAAGCCGATTACTAATGAACCAGGTTACGGAGAGCGCGGTGCAGTTCGACGTCGTCACGCTCTTTCCCGAAATGTTCCGCGCACTGACCGACTGGGGAATCACCAGCCGGGCCGTGAAGCAGGGGCGCTTCGGGCTGCGCACCTGGAATCCGCGTGATTTCACGACGGACAACTACCGCACGGTCGACGATCGTCCGTACGGCGGCGGTCCGGGTATGGTGATGCTGGCCAGGCCGCTCGAGGCCGCGATCGGCGCTGCGAAAGCAGCGCAGGCGGAGCAGGGCGTCGCGAGCACGCGTGTGGTGATGATGTCGCCGCAAGGTGCACCGTTCACGCACGAACGTGCGGTGCGAATGGCGCAGGAGCCTGGTGTCATCGTGCTGTGCGGCCGCTACGAGGCGATCGATCAGCGTCTGCTCGACCGGTGCGTCGACGAGGAAATCAGCCTCGGCGATTTCGTTCTGTCCGGCGGTGAACTGCCGGCGATGGCGATGATGGATGCCGTCGTGCGCCTGCTGCCCGGCGTGCTGAACGACGCGCAGTCGGCTGTGCAGGACAGCTTCGCCGACGGGCTGCTCGATTGTCCGCATTACACGCGCCCCGAGGAATACGAGGGGATGCGCGTGCCGGACGTGCTGCTCGGCGGCCATCATGCCGAGATCGAGCGGTGGCGGCGCCAGGAAGCATTGAGGAATACGTTGCGGAAGCGGCCGGACCTGATCGTCCGGGCGCGCCGCGAGAAGTTGTTGAGCCGTGCCGACGAGGCATGGCTTGCGAACCTCGCACGCGAAGCGAAGAACGCCTCCTGAGGCGGCGGCGCGGGCGGGAATGGCGGTGCCGTGCATGCGTGCGCGGTGCCTGATGTGAATCCATCCTCTATCGGGGCCAAGCCTGGAAGCAGGCGGGTGCAAACGCCGACAAGATGGCTTTAGGAGTCAGTGATGAATCTGATCGCAAAACTTGAGCAGGAAGAGATCGAGCGCGCGCTCGCCGGCAAGACGATCCCCGAATTCGCCCCGGGCGACACGGTGATCGTGAACGTGAACGTGGTTGAAGGTAACCGCAAGCGCGTTCAGGCGTACGAAGGCGTCGTGATCGCGATTCGCAACCGTGGTCTGAACTCGAACTTCATCGTCCGCAAGATTTCGTCGGGCGAAGGCGTCGAGCGTACGTTCCAGACCTACTCGCCGCTGCTGGCGAGCATCGTCGTGAAGCGTCGCGGTGATGTGCGTCGCGCGAAGCTGTACTACCTGCGCGAGCGTTCGGGCAAGTCGGCTCGAATCAAGGAAAAGCTGGTGTCGAAGGATCGCGCCGCAGCAGCTTCCCAAGAGTAAGAGCTGTAAGGAAAAAGCACCCTCCCGGGTGCTTTTTTCATTCTGGCGCGACAATATGCTCGATACGTCACGAACTCGAGATCCCCATTGAATCGCCGCCCCATCATTGATCCCGAAATGCTGCCGGTCGAAGGCACTGGCGCCGGCTTGCCGTCCATCGAAACCCGCTTGATGACCCCGCCCGGGCTGCGCGAGCGTTTCGCGCGCACGCTCGAATGGAGCGTCGAGCCCGGAGAGGCACGGCTGCAGGAGGGCGTCGATCCGCGCAGCGCCGCCGTCCTCATCCCGCTCGTCGTTCGCGAGGGCGGCCTCACCGTGCTGCTGACCCAGCGCGCCGACCACCTGAACGACCACGCCGGGCAGATCAGCTTCCCCGGTGGCCGTCGCGAGCCGTTCGATCGCGATGCGACGGCGACCGCGTTGCGCGAGGCGAAGGAAGAAATCGGACTGGCCGCCGAACCGGTGGAGGTGCTCGGTGCGCTGCCCGACTACCTGACGGGGACCGGCTTCTGCGTGACGCCCATCGTGGGGCTCGTGCATCCGCCGTTTACCGTGCAGGCCGACACGTTCGAGGTTGCCGAGATTTTCGAGGTACCGCTCGCGTTCCTGATGAGTCCGGCGAACCACCAGGTGCGCGTGTTCCGCTGGGAAGGTGGCGAGCGTCGTTTTTTTGCGATGCCCTATCCGAACGGCGAATCGGCAGGGCATTACTTCATCTGGGGCGCAACTGCCGGCATGTTGCGCAATCTGTACCGCTTCTTGGCAGCCGGATAGCATCCGGCCCGAACCCGCGCACGCGGCCGGCCGCCGGCCCGTCGCGTCGGCAGCCATGCGCTGCTTACGCTGTGCTATCGTTATGCAAAAAATGACATAACTCCGAAGACGGCGCCACGCATGACTTTCTTTTCGGTTCTTCTCGCCCTCATCATCGAACAGGTCCGCGCGTTGTCGCCGAGCAATCCGGTGTTCGCCCTGTTCCAGTTTCATGCGGAAACCGTCGCGCATGGCCTCGACGCCGGCAAGCAAAAGCATGGTGTGCTCGCATGGCTTGCAGTCGTGCTGCCGTGGGTGCTGATCGTCGCGCTGATCTACTTTCTGCTGTTCAAGGTGAGCTTCGTGCTCGCGTTCATCTGGAACGTCGTCGTCGTGTACTTCACGCTCGGCTTCCGCCAGTTCAGCCACTATTTCACCGATATCCATCTCGCGCTCAACAACGACGACGTGCCGCGCGCGCGTGAAATCCTGCACGAGTGGACGGGCCTCGACACGGTCGACATGCCGGTCGGCGAAATCGTCCGCCATACGCTGATTCATGCGGTCGTTGCGTCGCATCGCCACGTGTTCGGCGTGTTCTTCTGGTACGTGCTGCCCATCGGTCCGGCCGGTGCCGTGCTGTACCGCATCTCCGAATATCTCGCGCGAAGTTGGTCGACGCCGGGCGACGATCGCACGGCCGCGTTCTCGACGTTCGCGCAGCGCGCGTTCTTCGTGATCGACTGGATTCCGTCGCGACTGACCGCGCTCGGCTTCGCGATCGTCGGCAACTTCGAGGATGCGATCTACGCGTGGCGCAATCACACGCGCCAGTGGCCCGACCCGAACGACGGCGTGCTGCTCGCGGCCGGCAGCGGCGCGCTCGGCGCGCGCCTCGCGGGGCCGCTCGCGGAACCGTCGAGTCTCGACGCGTTGGCGGTCGGCGACAGCGGCCCGTTGACGGTCGGCGATGATTGCACGCCGCGCACGCTGCAGTCCGCGGTCGGCCTGGTTTGGCGCGCCGTGATCCTGTGGATGATCCTGCTGTTGATGCTGACGCTGGCCGTCTGGGTGTCGTGACGCCGCAGCGCACGTGCGCGATGAAACGAAAAGGCCGGCTGCATGCCGGCCTTTTTGCCATGCGCCAGGTCAGTCCGCTCAGTCGTCGAGCGGATCGCGTACGGCGCCGCATTGCCAGCAGGCGGTGAACTGAGCCTCCAGCGCCTCGCCGCATCGACGGCAGCGCCACGGAGCGGCGCCGGCCGACGGGCCATGCGACGCCGCATCGAGGAGCCGCCGAGCGAGCGCATCGTCGCGCTCGTCGTCGAGCCACAGCTCGGGGGCGCAAGCGTCGGCGGGCAGGCCGCCGAGCGCGCCGGTGGCGTAGCAGTTGTGCAGTTCGCAGCCGATGCCGGCCGCCTGCAGCACATTCGCCCAATGCTGCGCGGTGGCGAGATTGGGGGCCTTGAAACGCATCGCGGCTCCTGTCGGTGAAGGCCGGGCCGGCGCCCCGGCCGCCTTCTGCCCGCCGTGCGCTCAGCGGACGATCTGGCTTGCCTCGTGCACGAGCTGTGCGTAAAGCGCATGCCGCGACGGTGAGATGCGGCCGTCGGAGACGGCTTCGAGAATCGCGCAGCCCGGCTCGTGCAGATGATGGCAATTATAGAAACGGCAGTCCGCGAGCAGCGGGCGGAATTCCGGGAACGCGCGCTCGAGGCGGCCTTCCGTCAGGTGGTAGAGGCCGAATTCCTGGAAACCCGGCGAATCGATCAGCGCGCCGCCGCCTTCGAGCGGGTAGAGGCGCGTGAACGTCGTCGTGTGACGGCCGCTGTTGAGCGCGGCCGAGATTTCCCGGGTCGCGGCTTCGGCATCGGGCACGAGCAGGTTCACGAGCGTCGACTTGCCCATCCCGGACTGGCCGAGCAGGATCGTCGAATGCCCGGCCAGATGCGGCATCAGTTGCGCACGCGCATCGTCGGGCGCGCCCTTCACCGACAGTTCGAGCACGTCGTAGCCGAGCGCGCGGTAGGGCGCGAGGCGCTCGCGGGCGACCGGCAGCGCGGCCTCGACGTCGATCTTGTTCAGCACGACGAGCGGCTTCAGTTCATTCGCTTCGGCCGCGATCAGCGCGCGGCCGAGGAGATCCTCGCTGAAATAGGGCTCGGTCGCGAGCACGATCAGCAGCTGATCGAGGTTGGCCGCGAAGAGCTTCGACTTGAACTGGTCGGAACGGTATAGCAGGTTGCGCCGCTCGCCGATCTCGACGATCACGCCCTGGTCGGCCGACGCCTGTTCGTACACGACGCGGTCGCCGACCGCGATCTCGCTTTTCTTGCCGCGCGGGAAGCACTGCAGCATCGGGCCGCCGTCGTCGGGCGCGACGATATAGTGGCGGCCGTGCGCCGCGATCACGCGGCCTTCGACACGCGGCGCGCCCGATGCGCGCGGAGCCGGCTTGCGGGAGGTCGGCCGGCTCATGCGTGCTGCATCAGGCGGTCGATCCGCTGCGACGCCGGCGGATGCGAGTAGTAGAAGGCCGTGTAGACGGGGTCCGGCGTGAGGGTCGACGCGTTGTCCTCGTAAAGCTTCACGAGTGCGCTGACGAGATCCTGCGCATCGGTCTGGCTCGCCGCGAACGCGTCGGCCTCGAATTCATGCTTGCGCGACGTGAGGCTGCTGAACGGCGTCGCGAAGAACAGGAACACGGGGATCGCGAGGAAGAACAGCACGAGCGCGGCGCCCGCGTTGCTCGTGTCGAGCGACGGCGTGACGCCGAGCCCCGTATAGAACCACGTGCGCTGCGCGAGCCAGCCGAGCAGCGCGAGCAGCACGAGGCTCAGCACGAACGACACGAGCATCCGCTTCATTACGTGGCGGCGCTTGAAGTGGCCGAGTTCGTGCGCGAGCACGGCCTCGATTTCCTGGCCGGACAGCCGCGCGAGCAGCGTGTCGAAGAATACGATCCGCTTCGACGCACCGAAGCCCGTGAAGTACGCGTTGCCGTGCGCGGAACGGCGGCTGCCGTCCATCACGAACAGACCCTTCGCCGCGAAGCCGCACCGCTTCATCAGCGACTCGATGCGCGTGCGCAGCGCTTCGTCCTTCAGCGGTTCGAACTTGTTGAAGATCGGCGCGATGAAGGTCGGGTAGATCAGCAGCACGAGCATCTGGAATGCGACCCAGACGATCCAGGTCCACAGCCACCACAGGCTGCCGGCCTGGTTCATCAGCCACAGCACGACGAACAGCAGCGGCAGGCCGAGCACGGCGCCGAGCAGCGTGTTCTTCAGCATGTCGGTGAAGAACAGGCGCTTGGTCATGCGGTTGAAGCCGAACCGCTGTTCGATCCCGAACTGGCGGTAATACTCGAACGGCACGTCGATCGCGCCCATGATCGCGAGCACGACGGCGACGAGCGCGACCTGCTGACCGTAGCCGCGGCCGAACCAGCCCGTCAGCAGCGTGTCGAGGGCGCCGACGCCGCCGAGCAGGGTAAGGCCGACCAGCACGGCCGCGCTGACGACGATTTCAAACATCGCCAGCCGGGTGCGCTCGACCGTGTAGTCGGCGGCGCGCTGGTGGGCGGTCAGCGGAATGGTGGCGCTGAACTGCGCGGGCACGTCGTTGCGATGTGCGGCGACGAAGCGGATCTGCCGCGACGCGAGCCACAGCTTGGTGACGACCATCGCGAGCACGGCGATCGCGAACAGCAGGGTGAACGAAAAGGGTGACATCGAAGGCGCCAAAGGGTTCTATGCGAGAATTATATGTTCTTGCGGACCGGGCCCGCTCACGCGATGCCGGCCGCCCGGGCGGCGCTGCGCGCCGTCCGCCATTTTCCAGGATGACTCATGACCGATACCGCCGCTTCCGCCAGCCAGCCCGCGCTCGTGCGCAACGAGTTGAACCTCGTCTGGCTCGACATGGAGATGACGGGCCTCGACCCGGATAACGACCGCATCATCGAAATCGCGGTCGTCGTGACCAATTCCACGCTCGACATCGCGGTGGAAGGCCCCGTGTTCGCGATCCACCAGAGCGACGAAACGCTCGCGAAGATGGACGACTGGAACAAGTCGACGCACGGCCGCTCGGGCCTGATCGAGCGCGTGCGCGCGTCGACCGTGACCGAGGCGGAGGCTGCCGCGCAGCTGCAGGCGTTCCTCGCGCAGTATGTATCGCCCGGCAAGTCGCCGATGTGCGGCAATTCGATCTGCCAGGATCGCCGTTTCATGGCGCGCTGGATGCCGGAATTCGAGCGATTCTTCCACTACCGCAACCTGGACGTCAGCACGCTCAAGGAGCTGTGCCGCCGCTGGCAGCCCGCGATCTACAAGGGCTTCCAGAAGCGCGCGATGCACACGGCGCTCGCGGACATCCACGAGTCGATCGACGAACTGAAGTATTACCGCGAGCATTTCCTGATTCCGGCCGCGTCGGCGCCGGCAGGCGAGTCCGCGCCGGCCGCCTGAGCGGGCCGGCACGCGCTCAGCGCGGCGCGCGTTGCGCGCTCTTCGGCCGGAACGCCGCGACCACCGCGGCGTCGGTCTCGATGTACGGGCCGCCGATCAGGTCGATGCAGTAGGGTACGGCCGCGAAGATGCCGGGCACGGTCGACTTGCCGTCGGCGTCGCGCAGCCCTTCGAGCGTTTCCCGGATCGACTTCGGCTGGCCGGGCAGGTTGATGATCAGCGCCGCGTGGTCGGCCGTCTCGCGGATCACCGCGACCTGCCGCGACAGGATCGCGGTCGGCACGAAATTCAGGCTGATCTGCCGCATCTGTTCGCCGAATCCCGGCATTTCCTTCGTCGCAACGGCCAGCGTGGCTTCCGGCGTCACGTCGCGCCGCGCGGGGCCGGTGCCGCCGGTCGTCAGCACCAGATCGCACCCCGCGACGTCGACGAGTTCTGCCAGCGTGGCGGAGATCGTCGGCGCGTCGTCCTGGATCAGCCGGGTTTCGGCGCGCCACGGCGAGCGCAATGCGCCGGCGAGCCATTCCTGCAACGCCGGAATGCCCTTGTCCTCATAAACGCCCGTGCTGGCGCGGTCGCTGATCGACACGAGGCCGACCACGAGCTCGTCCGGGTGGTTACGCTTCGTCGTCATGGTCGTCTCCGGCTTCGTCCGGCGCTTCGTCTGCGTCGGCCTCGTCCGTACCGCTCGCGGTCTTGATCCACTGGAACAGCTCGCGGAAATAGCGCGGCGGCTTGCCTTGCTGCGCTTCCTTGCGTGCGTTGCGGATCAGCGTGCGGCCTTCCTGGATGTCGGCTTCGGGGTGCAGGCGGAGGAATTCGGTCAGCGCGTCGTCGCTGGCGAGCAGCTGCTCGCGCGTGCGCTCGATCCAGTGCAGGCGGGCGGTCGCGGCCTTGTTCACGCCTCGCTGGGCGTCCAGCGCGGTGCGCAGCGCGGCCGTTTCCTCGTCGGTCAGCGAGCGCATCACGCGGCCGACGTACTGGAGCTGGCGGCGCTTGCCTTCGTGGTCGGTGATCCGGCGCGCCTCGCGCACGGCGTCGGCGAGGTCCTCGGGCATCGGCATGCGCTTGAGCGCGTCCTTCGGCAGGTCGACCAGGGCCTGGCCGAGCTCCTGCAGCGCGTGCATCTCGCGTTTCAACTGGGATTTGCTGGGGCGATCGTAGCCATTGCCGGTGTCGTCGTCGGCGTGCTCGATCGGCTGGATTCGGGTTTTGCGTGTCATGGGCGGCATTGTATCGCGGCGCGGACACCCCAAGCTTGTCGGTATGTGGCCCCGGACCTTGCTATGATCGCGGGATACGCAACATTTTGAACATGCGGGCGGCTCGCCCGCCACCGGATATCACGACGATGGCAGCCAATCTCGACGTACAAGCGCGCTATTTCCCGCACACGCAGGACCAGCTCAAAGAAATTGCCTCGGACATCCTTCGCCATGCGAAGGCGCTCGGCGCGACGGACGCCGCGACCGAAATCTCCGAAGGCGACGGCCTGTCGGTGTCGGTGCGCCGCGGCGAGGTCGAGACGATCGAACACAACCGCGACAAGATGGTCGGCGTGACGGTGTTCATCGGCAAGAAGCGCGGCAACGCGAGCACGTCGGATTTCTCGCCGGCCGCGATCAAGGATACCGTCGCCGCCGCGTACAACATCGCGCGCTTCACGGCCGAGGACGACGCGGCCGGCCTCGCCGAGGCCGAGCTGCTCGAAACCGATCCGCGCGACCTCGATCTCTACCACCCGTGGGCGCTGACGGCCGACGAGGCCGTCGAGCTCGCCCGCCGCGCGGAAGACGCCGCGTTCGCGGTCAGCCCGCAGATCCGCAACTCGGAAGGCGCGAGCGTGTCGGCACAGCATTCGCAGTTCGTGCTCGCGACGTCGCGCGGCTTCCTCGCCGGCTACCCGTACTCGCGCCACTACATCGCGTGTGCGCCGATCGCGGGCACCGGCCGCCACATGCAGCGGGACGACTGGTATTCGTCGAAGCGCAGCGCGGTCGACCTCGCTGCGCCGGAAGCCGTCGGGCGCTATGCGGCCGAGCGTGCGCTGGCGCGAATGGGCGCGCGCCGTCTCGACACCCGCAAGGTGCCCGTGCTGTTCGAGGCGCCGCTCGCGGCCGGCCTGCTCGGCGCATTCGTGCAGGCCGTCAGCGGCGGCGCGCTGTACCGCAAGACGTCGTTCCTCGTCGACAGCCTCGGCAAGCCGGTGTTCGCGCCGCACGTGCAGGTCGTCGAGGATCCGCACGTGCCGCGTGCGATGGGCAGCGCGCCGTTCGACGAGGAAGGCGTGCGCACGCGTGCGCGCAGCGTCGTCAGCGACGGCGTCGTCGAAGGCTACTTCCTGTCGACCTATTCGGCGCGCAAGCTCGGCACGCAGACGACCGGCAACGCGGGCGGCTCGCACAACCTCGCGCTGCGCAGTTCGAACACGCAGCCGGGCGACGATTTCGACGCGATGCTGAAGAAGCTCGGCACGGGCCTGCTGTTGACCGAGCTGATGGGGCAGGGCGTGAACTACGTGACCGGCGATTATTCGCGCGGCGCGGCCGGCTTCTGGGTCGAGAACGGCGTGATCCAGTATCCGGTCGAGGAAATCACCGTCGCGAGCACGTTGCAGGAGATGTTCCGGCATATCGTCGCGATCGGTGCGGATTCGATCGTGCGCGGTACGAAGGAAACGGGCTCGGTGCTGATCGAGCAGATGACGATCGCCGGGCAGTAAACGGCGCGGCGTCGGCTGCCAGGAAACAGAAAAGCCCGACCGGCGTGGGTGCGCCGGTCGGGCTTTTTGTCGTGTGCCGCGTGTCAGCCGCGCTTGCGCGCGTAGACGACGAACGCATAGCCGAACGTGTTTGGCGCGGCGGCCTGGTGCGGGTCGCGCGACACTTCGTGCCAGTGCGCGGGATCGGGCGCCGGGAACGACGCATCGCCCTCGAAGTCCGCGTCGATTTCGGTGACGACCAGCTTGTCGGCAAGTTCCAGGCCTTCCGCATAGAGCTGTGCGCCGCCGATCAGGAATGCTTCGGCGACCCCGTCGCGCGCGGCGAGCGCGAGCGCATCGGCGAGGGACGTGACGGTGTCGCAGCCGTCGAAGCGGCGCGTTGCGTCGCGCGTGACGACGATATTGCGGCGGCCCGGCAGCGGCCGACCGATCGACTCGTGGGTCTTGCGGCCCATCACGATCGGCGCGCCCATCGTCGTGCGCTTGAAGAACGCGAGGTCCTCGGGAAGTTTCCAGGGCAACTGGTTGTCGCGGCCGATGATGCCGTTGCGGGCGCGCGCGACGATCAGGGTCAACGTCGTCATGAAGGTCGGGGAAGAGGAGAACCGGAATGGCGCCGATTCTACCGGAATGGCGGCGCGCGACCGCATCGATGCGGTCGCGCGGGCGCATTGGCGGTTTTCGGTCCGCCGCGCCTCGTCGGCGGTGGCGACGAGGTGCGGCCTTTGCGCCGTGATGTCCTGAATAAAAAGAGTGCCCGCCGGGGGACGGACACAAAAAACGGTTTGCGTCGAGATATCGACGCCGCATGAAACGGCCTGACTCATCCCATTCGATCTGTAATCCTCATCGATTGAGCGGCATGTGGCGTCGTGAGCGGATTATCGATGCATGCGGTTTCCGGTGTTTCCCTCCATCGCATGTTGCGCGTTGCCGGGAAGCGGAACAGGAATCGGGATCGGCAGCGGAGCAGGCGGGGCGAGCTCGTCCCACAGCGTCACCCATGTGTTGCTCGACGAACGCGGTTTGGGTGCGGCGATCGGCACGATACCGATGCGGTTGTCCTGTTGCATGCGCGGCGCGTTATCGGCAAGCAGCATCGCGCGTTCGGGCCGCGTGCCTTCTTCCGAGCGTGCCGGCATGAACGGGCACGCGAGCGCAAACGCTATCGTCATCTGCACGCAAGACCGTGAAAAAAGTGTTCGCATGGCCGCCTTCTCCGATCCGTTGCACATTCAGCGAAATGCATGCCATCGGGCGAGGAGCGTTGTCGCGTCTGCGATTTGCGGGGGAGCGTCATGAATCGCAATCGAAAACGCCGGGAAATGTTTCAGGCGTGAAACGACGGGGCTTGGGAATACTGCGGATTCAATCAAAACGCTTCAAGGATGAAAATCTGCGCGTGTGTCGATGCAGGTACGCGTCGCTGCGCGTGTGCTATGTGCAGATGATTGATAAACGTCGACCATTGAGCGATTCGGCCGCTCGCCCCTTTGCGCTGCAATTGGTTTGTCGTATTCAGCGCCTATAACTAAGCCGTCGTGACCAAAAAAATAACTGGACGCGAGACAAGCGCCATCATGCGAGGCTGGTCGCCGCCGCGCATCGGCATGGCGAATCGAGCCGCTTCGGCTGACCCGGTTCGATCCTTTTGCACGTGACTTGGCGTGTACGGCAATCGTTAGACGGTTGATGAACGGGGTGGGCATATGGGAGCCGAGCAGCGGCATGTGATCTATTTCTCGCGCGAGCCGAACGACGCGTTGCGCGGGCATTTCGACGAATGCGGGTGGCGCGTCGATCTTGCGGAAAGCGCACGCGACGTGCGGCGTGTCGTGCAGCACGGCGTGGCAACCGCCGGCCTGCTCGATTTCTCGCCGGGTTTTCGGCCCGCCGATCTGCGCGAACTCGAAACGTGCTTGAGCATCCAGCAAATCGGCTGGATCGCGGCGACCCGGCGTGGGCAGTTGCAGGACGCCACGCTGCGACATCTCATTCGCGACTATTGCTTCGACTACGTGACGATGCCGTACGAGGCGTCGCGCATCGTCGAGACCATCGGCCATGCGCACGGCATGGTCGCGCTGACCGACCCGGTGGCGTCGCCCGTCGGCGCCGGGCGCGCCGAAGGCGAGATGGTCGGCACCTGCGACGCGATGCTCGGCCTCTTCAGGACGATCCGGCGCGTCGCCACGACCGATGCACCGGTGTTCATCTCCGGCGAATCGGGTACCGGCAAGGAACTGACGGCCGTTGCGATCCACGAGCGCTCGGCGCGCGCGCAGGCGCCGTTCGTCGCGATCAATTGCGGTGCGATTCCGTCGACGCTGCTGCAGGCCGAACTGTTCGGCTACGAGCGCGGTGCTTTTACGGGCGCGAATCAGCGCAAGATCGGCCGTGTCGAGGCCGCGAACGGCGGCACGCTGTTTCTCGACGAGATCGGCGACCTGCCGCTCGAGAGCCAGGCGAGCCTGCTGCGATTCCTGCAGGAAGGCAAGATCGAGCGGCTCGGCGCGCATGTGTCGGTGCCGGTCGACGTGCGCGTGATCTGCGCGACGCACGTGGACATGGAAGCGGCGCTGCGCGACGGGCGGTTCCGCGAGGACCTGTTCCATCGGCTGTGCGTGCTGAAGATCGAGGAGCCGCCGCTGCGCGCGCGCGGCAAGGACATCGAACTGCTGGCGCGCCACATGCTCGAGCGTTTCAAGGGCGATGCGCATCGCCGTCTGCGCGGTTTCTCGCCGGACGCGATCGCCGCGCTGTACGGTTATTCGTGGCCGGGCAACGTGCGCGAGCTGATCAATCGCGTGCGCCGCGCGATCGTGATGTCGGAGGGCCGGATGATTACCGCGGCCGATCTCGAGCTCAACGAATTCGCGATCCTGGCGCCCGTCTCGCTCACCGAGGCGCGGGAAGCGGCCGAACGGCAGGCGATCGAGCAGGCGCTGCTGCGCCACCGCGGCCGTTTCGCCGATGCGGCGCGCGAACTCGGCGTGTCGCGCGTCACGTTGTACCGGCTGATGTGCGCGCATGGCATGCGCGATCGCAGCGACCCGCTGGGAGGGTTTTCGGCGCCGTTGCCGGAGGTTCCGCGTCACGCTTGCTAAAATTGGCGGGTGACGGCCGCCCTCGCGGCCGAAGGAACCCGCATGAAACAGTACCTCGACCTCGTTCGCACCATTCTCGACACCGGCACCTGGCAGGAGAACCGCACGGGCATCCGCACCATCAGCATGCCCGGTGCGATGCTGCGGTTCGACCTGCAGCAAGGTTTCCCGGCCGTGACGACCAAGAAGCTCGCGTTCAAGTCCGCGATCGGCGAACTGGTTGGCTTCCTGCGGGCATCGCGCAGCGCGGCCGATTTCCGCGCGCTCGGCTGCAAGGTGTGGGACGCGAACGCGAACGACAATGCGCAGTGGCTCGCGAACCCGTACCGCCAGGGCGTCGACGATCTGGGTGACGTGTACGGCGTGCAATGGCGCCAGTGGCCCGGCTACAAGGTGCTCGACGCGGGCGCCGACGCGCAGATCGCCGACGCGACGCGCCGCGGTTTCCGGATCGTCACGCGCTTCGACGAGGACGGTGCGCCGAAGGTGCTGCTGTACAAGGCGATCGACCAGTTGCGCCAGTGTCTCGACACGATCATGGAGAACCCGGCCGATCGCCGCATCCTGTTTCACGCGTGGAATCCGGCCGTACTCGACCAGATCGCGCTGCCCGCGTGCCATCTGCTGTACCAGTTCCTGCCGAACGTCACGAAGCGCGAGATTTCGCTGTGCCTGTACATCCGCAGCAACGACGTCGGGCTCGGCACGCCGTTCAACCTGACGGAAGGGGCCGCGCTGCTGTCGCTCGTCGGCCGGCTGACGGGTTACACGCCGCGCTGGTTCACGTACTTCATCGGTGACGCGCACATCTACGAGAACCAACTCGACATGCTGCAGCAGCAGCTCACGCGCGAACCGTACGACAGCCCGCGACTCGAGATCGCCGAGCGCGTGCCGGACTACGCGAAGACGGGCGTTTATGCACCCGAATGGCTCGAGCAGATCGAGCCGTCCGACTTCTCGCTCGTCGGCTACCGGCATCATGAGCCGTTGACCGCGCCGATGGCGGTCTGAGCCCCGGCGTTCGACGGCGGCGCGGGTTACGCGATCCGCGACAGATGGAATGAAGAAGGCCCGACCGGTATTCGCCGGTCGGGCCTTTCCGTTTCATCGGGCGGTTATTGGCGGTGCCGCTCCTCATGGCCGCCGGGCGGCGGATTGCTCGGGCGCGGCGCCTCGACGTGCGGCGCCGGTTGCGGCCGCGGTTCCATGCGCGGCGCGGGCATCGACGGCCGCGGCTCCATGCGCGGCGCCTGCGGCTGCGGCCGCGGCATGTCGTGCACGGCCGGCGCGGGCGGGCGGTACTCGTTCACGCGCGGCGGCGCGACCTCGCGCCGCGGTGCCGGTTGCGGGTATTCGGGGCGCGGTTGCGGTGTCGGGGCCGCCCGTTCGGGCCGCGGCTGCGCATGCTGGGCCGGTGCCGCGAAGTCAGGACGCGGACGTGGCTGCGGAATCTGCGCAGTCGTATCGATCCGTGGTTGCGGTAACGCGCGCGGCGTTTCCTGTCGCGCATCGGGTTGCGTGCCGTGCGCGGCTTCCGGATGCGGGACCGCCGCCGCACTGCGCACGGGCGGCAGGGCATTCTGTCCCGCTGCGTGGAGTGCCGTCGGCGGCGTCGGGCGCTGACGCTCCATCGGCGTGTGCGGCTGCATCCACGCGGGCGCGGGCGCCGCGGCAGCGTGCGTGTTGTCGTGCCCGGTCGGCGCGTTGGCGGCCGTCGGCGGGTGCGGGACGCCATTTCCGGCGCCGGGCGCCTGATGCAGAGCCGGATTGCCCGGCGCCTGCGGCGTGGCCCCGTTCGCGACGCGCGGCGCATTGGGGGCTTCGCCGTTCATCGGCCGCACGCCATTCGGCATGATCGGCATCGGGGCACCCGGCCGTGCGGCCTGTGCCTCTGCCTGTGCCGGCGCGGGCTGCCCGTCGCGCGGCGCGAGCGCCGGTTGCACGACGGGACCGTGCGGATTCACGAGCTGCACGTTGCGCATCGCCCATGCACCGGCTTTCGGATTGCCCGGAACGCGAACCGGGCGAGCCGTATAGTCGGCCGGCACATTCGTCCTCGCGACGGGCGCGCCCGCGCCCGGCACGCGCCCGCCTTGCCGGGCGAGATGCGCGGCCGCCTGGTCGCGATATGCAGCCGGCACCGCCGGATTGCGTGTCGCGACGAACGTGTGCTGTCCGATCGCCGCCGGCGGGCGGTAGCTGGCCGTGCGCAGTCCGCCGGTAAAGCTCTGGCGTACCGGCGCGATGCCGGGGGTGCCCGGCATCACGTGCGCATTGCGCCATTGCTGCGGATCGACGCGCTGCGAGAAGTGCGCGACCGGCTGACCGTGCACGAACGCGGATGCCGGCACGGCCGTGATCGCATGCGGCGCCCGGAAGTTCACGTACGTCTTGTTGATGTTCGTGATGTTGGTTACGTTGTTGATGTTCGTCACGTTCACGGTCTTGTTGACCGTCACGTTGTTGACCACGATGTTCCGGTTCACGCGATCGTAGTAATGCGGGCTCCAGCCACCCCAGCCGGGATGCCAGGGTTCGCCCGGGCCGAGTGCGAACCACGCGCAGCCGGCTGCGGCGACGCCGCCGACCGTCAGCGCGACGCTCCAGTCGGGACCGCCGCCTCCACCCACGAACGCGACGAGCGCCGGCGCGTAGACGGGCGGCTGGCTGACGACCATCGGGCCGGGCACCCACGCCCAGCTGTCGTCGACATAGGCCCAGCGGCCGTAGTGATAAGGCGCGAAGCCCCACGGCGCATCGTCGACCCACGTCCAGCCCCACGGCGCCTGCCAGATCCAGTGACCGTCGTGATACGGCGCCCAGTCGGCCGGCGTGTCGTTCGGCACCCAGACGTTGCCGTAATTCGGCGTTTCGCGCCAAGTACCGTTCGCGTCGAGGTCCTGATAGCCGGGAATGTCGCGCGATACGTAGCGGGCCGACACCGAGCGCTGCTCGGCCGCATCGCGGCCGGCGGCCCACTGGTCGAGCGCGTCGGGGGCCGGTGCGGCCGATTGCTGCGCGACCTGCAGGTCGGTGCCGGTGAACACGACCTGCTGCCCGGGCGACAGCGGATACTGCCCGTTGCTGCCGTAGACGGTCGCGCTGCCGCTGCGGACGGTGACCGTCGTCGTCTCGCCGTTCGGCGCGACATCGACGCGATAGTCGCCCGGGCCCGTGACGCCGAGCGCGAGATTGGGCGTATCGATTTCGTAGGTTCCGCCCGGCGGCAGATCGCGCACGTGCGTCGACACGGTGCCGAGCCCGACCTTCAGCTGCGTCGTGTTGTCGTCGAGGTTCAGAACCGACAGGCTCGTCGATTCGCCGAGACGCACCGCCGTCGAGCCGATGTGCAGCTCCGAGCGCGCGCCGGCATCGTTCCACAGCTGGTCGCCGGTCGTCAGCGGCCGGTTCACGGCGGCGTACGACCACGTATCGGTGCCGGCGGGCTCCGTCGTCACGGCACCCGACATGTAGTTGAGCCGGGCGACGCGGCTCGGCGGATCGCCGCCCGGCTGTCGGGCGGCGGCCGCATATGCCGCGGCCTGTGTCGCTTGCGCGAATGCGGAGGGCAGGGTCGCCAGCGTGGCGAACGCGAGCAGCGTGCAGCGGGCGGTTCGCTTGAGCGTGAACAGGGAGGCCATGATGAGCGTCTTCGTCGTTATCGCGGCGCGTCGATTCGTGCCGTTGAGTTCACAATATCCGCTCGGCCTGTTTCAGTGCTCGGTGTTTTGTAAGTCGAATGGCACGCGATGTAACAAAACCTGTCCATCGCGCGCCGTTGTCGTCCGGTCGCAATGTGCGCGTCAAGCGGACGTAAGCCAGTCGTCGAAAATCTGCTGTCCGGGCACGGTGACGCGCAGCACGCGCGGCCGCGCGGCACGCTCGATCCAGCCGTGCGCGCAGAAGCTGTCGAGGAGTGCCGCGCCCAGCGCGCCGCCGAGATGCGGACGGCGCTCGCTCCAGTCGAGACAGCCGCATGCGAAACGGCGGCGGCGCGTGCGCTGCTGTGCGACGTCGATGCCCCAGCGCGCGAGCGCCTGCGTGCCGAGCTCGGTGGCCTCGATCGCGTCGCCGTCCGCCTGCAGCCAGCCGCGCGCGGTGAGCCCGTCGAAGATGCGGACCGCGAGCTCGCCGGCCATGTGGTCGTAGCAGGTACGCGCATAGCGCAGTTCGGCCGGCACCGTGCGCGACGGCGGCGGCACCGGACGGTTCGGCGCGGCCGCGCGGGCCACGTTCGCGAGTGCCTCGAGCGATGCCGCGATGTCGGCCGACGCAAGCCGGTAGTAGCGGTGCCGGCCACGCACGTCGAGCGCGAGCAGGCCACCTTCGGTCAGGCGCGCAAGGTGCGCGCTCGCCGCGGACGGCGAGAGCCCCGCGATCATCGTCAGTTCGCCGGCCGGCCGCGCGCTGCCGTCCATCAGCACCCACAGCATCGCGGCGCGCCCGGGATCGGCGATCAGTGCGCCGATCCGGCTCAGGCCTGGAAAGTGGTGGTCGTCGTGATCGGTCATCGTCGTGTCTCGTCAGGCGGAATGACTGCAGTGTAGGCGCTGCGCGCATTCGATGTTTCGCGTTCGGATGAAATGTCGGATGCGGCGGGGCGGTGCGCGACCGGCGGTCGCCCGTCGCGCGCGCGTAGAATGACCCGACGCGGCGGCAGTGGGCCGCCGGATGCGACACGATGCAACGATGAAGACGATTTTCTGCCTGTTGGCGGCCGCGCTCCTCTGCGCGGCCTGTGCGCAGGGCGGCGCGGGGGGCGGCAGCCTCGAGATGTACGGGACGATCGACCAGGGGATCACGGTGCGCCGCTGACGGGCGCCGATTTCCGGCGCCGACGCCGGCTCAGCGGGTGGGGCGGGCGCCGCGACGTGTTGCCGCAGTGCAACGTATAATGCGCCGATTGCAGTGCCCCCGCCGCCTGGAGCTACCACGATGTCCCAACCGTCCCCCGTACCGGCCGCCCTCGACCGCACCGAAACCGTATTCCGCTTCCTCGCCGAGCCGTCGTCCGTGAACTTCGGCGGCAAGGTGCATGGCGGCGCGCTGATGAAGTGGATCGACGAGGTCGCGTATGCGTGTGCGGCGGTCTGGTCGAGCCGCTATTGCGTGACGGTCAGCGTTGGCAACATCCGCTTCCAGCGTCCGATTCTCGTCGGCAACCTGGTCGAACTGAAGGCGCGCGTCGTCGCGACGGGGCGCACCAGCATGCACATCCATGTGTCCGTGCATGCCGGCGATCCTAAGGGCGGCGTGTTGCGCCAGACGACCGATTGCCTCGTCGTGTTCGTCGCGGTCGACGAGAACGGCAACCCGGTGCCGGTGCCGCCGTTCGTGCCCGAGACCGACGAGCAGAAGGTGCTCGCCAAATATGCGGCCGACGTGCGCGCCGCGCTCGACAAGATCGTCGAGATGAAGCCCGAGGAAGTGGCGAAGGGCACCGTCTGACGACAGCGGGCGCCGCGCATGCGTGCCGCGCCCGTCATCGCGTCACCTCCCCGCGATTACCGCGCTCCGATCATCTCTTCGGGGCGCACCCACGCGTCGAATTCCGCCTCGGTCAGGTAGCCGAGCGCGAGCGCGGCGGCCTTCAGCGTCGTGCCTTCCTTGTGCGCTTTCTTCGCGATCTGCGCGGCCTTGTCGTAGCCGATGTGCGGATTGAGCGCCGTGACGAGCATCAGCGATTCGTTCAGCAGCAGGTCGATGCGCGCGCGGTTCGGCTCGATGCCCGCCGCGCAGTGGTCGTTGAAGCTCTGCGCGCCGTCGGCGAGCAGCCGCACCGACTGAAGCACGTTGTGCGCGATCATCGGCCGGAACACGTTCAGCTCGAAATTGCCGCTGGCGCCGCCGACGTTGACCGCGACGTCGTTGCCGAACACCTGGCAGCACAGCATCGTCACGGCTTCCGACTGCGTCGGGTTCACCTTGCCCGGCATGATCGAGCTGCCCGGTTCGTTCTCCGGAATCGACAGTTCGCCGAGCCCGCAGCGCGGCCCGCTCGCGAGCCAGCGGACGTCGTTGGCGATCTTCATCAGGCCGGCCGCGACCGTCTTCAGCGCGCCGTGCGCGAACACCAGCGCATCGGCGGCCGCCATCACCTCGAACTTGCTCGGTGCGGTCACGAACGGCAGCTTCGTCAGCCGGCCGATCTCGTCGGCCACGCGCACCGCGAACTCCGGATGCGCGTTCAGCCCGGTGCCGACGGCGGTGCCGCCGAGCGCGAGTTCGTACAGGTGCGGCAGCGCCGATTCGACGTGCCGGATGCCCTGGTCGAGCTGCGCGACATAGCCGGAAAACTCCTGCCCGAGCGTGAGCGGCGTCGCGTCCTGCAGGTGCGTGCGGCCGATCTTCACGATGTCGGCGAAAGCCTTCGACTTCGCGTCGAGCGTCGCGCGCAGCGTGCGCAGCGCGGGCAGCAGGTGGTTGACGATCGCGTAGGCGGCCGCGACATGCATCGCGGTCGGGAACACGTCGTTCGACGACTGGCCGCGGTTCACGTCGTCGTTCGGGTGGACCTTGCGTGCTTCGCCGCGCTCGCCGCCGAGCAGCTCGCTCGCCCGGTTCGCGATCACCTCGTTGAGGTTCATGTTGGTCTGCGTGCCGGAGCCCGTCTGCCAGACCGCGAGCGGGAATTCGCGCGGATGCTTGCCCGCGATGATCTCGTCGGCCGCGTCGATGATCGCGCGCGCCTTGTCGTCGGCCAGCACGCCGAGCGACTGGTTCACGGCGGCCGAGGCGCGCTTGACGATCGCGAGCGCGTGGATCAGCTCGGGCGACTGCTTCTCCGTCGAGATCCGGAAATTCTGCAGCGAGCGTTCCGTCTGCGCGCCCCAGAGCCGGTTGGCCGGCACGGCGATCTCGCCGAACGTGTCGCGTTCCATCCGAACTGCTTCGTTCATGATGCACTCCTCTTGGGAAGGGGAAAGGCCGCGCGTGGCGCGGCGTCTGGCGTATCGTGAGGCAGTCGCGCCGCTGGCGCGGCGTCCTTGGGTCTTCAGCCGACAAGCATAGCGCCGGCCGCGATTTCGCGTCGTGCCGAGTTCAACGCGTCGGCGCGACGAGCGACGCGGTCTTCCGGTGAAAGCGCCAAGCCATCAGCACGGCGACGCTCGCGAGGCCGGCCGCGAGCCCCCACCACAGGCCGCGCGCGCCGAGGCCGGCATGGAACGCCAGCCAGTAACCGGTCGGGAAACCGATGCCCCAGTAGCCGAAGGTCGCCGCGAGCATCGGGATGCGCGTGTCCCGCAGCCCGCGCAGTGCACCCGACCCGACGGTCTGCATGCCGTCGACGATCTGGAACACCGCGGCGATGCCGAGGAGCGACGCGGCCAGCGACACGGTCGCCGCGTTGGCCGGGTCGTCGAGTTGCAGATACAGGCCGACGATCGCATGCGGCGCGACGATCAGCACGAGCCCCGACAGCGACATGAACGCGACGCCGAGCCCGAGCGCGACGAAGCCCGCATGGCGCGCGGCGACCGGCTGGCCGGCGCCGACCCAGTAGCCGACCCGCACGTTGGCGGCCTGGCCGATCGCAAGCGGCACCATGAACGCGACCGACGCGACGTTCAGCGCGATCTGATGCGCGGCAAGCGACGTCGCGCCGAGCACGCCGATGGTGAGGCCGGTGGCGAGGAAGAGCGTCGATTCGACCCCGTACGTGATCGCCACCGGCCAGCCGATGCCGATCAGCTCGCCCATCATGGGCAGTTTCGGGCGGGCGGCGGTCACGAAATGACGGAACCGCTGGCGGCCGTGCAGCAGCCAGATCAGCGCGAGCGCGGTGAGCCAGATGGTGATGGTCGTCGCGACCGCCGAGCCGAGGAAACCGAGCCGCGGCAAGCCGAATGCGCCGTGGATCAGCCCGTAGTTCAGCACGCCGTTGACGCCGACGCCGCCGATCGACACCCACAGCAGGCGTCGTGCGGCGCCGATCGCCGGCAGGAATGCACGCATCAGTCCGACGCCGATCAGGCTGCCGAGCGCCGCGAACCGCAAGATGCCGGTGTACTCGCCGACGTGATGCGCGAGCGTCGGCGGCTCGTGGAACATCAGCAGGATCGGTTCGGACAGCGACAGCGCGACGATCGCCGGAATCGCGAGCAGCACGGACAGCACGAAGCCGGTCCAGTAGATGTGCGGCACGCGATGTTCCGCCTGCGCGCCGCGCGCATGCGCGACGCTCACGCTGATCGACGACAGCACGCCCTGCAGCACGGTCACGATGACGAAGAAGAAGTTGGCGCCGAGGCCGCCCGCCGCGAGCGAATCGGGGCCGAGCGAGCCGAGCAGCACCGTGTCGGTGACGCTCATCGCCATCTGCGAGAGTTGCGCGATCGCGAGCGGCGCGGCGAGGCGCGCGGTATCGGCGGCATGACTGGACAGCGACGGCGGCGCGGCGGCCGTCCGCGTAAGACCGGAATGCGACATGGAGTGAGCGCTCGCGCGGGTGCGGGCCCGCGCTGTCTGTATTTATTTTGAGAGACGGCTAGCTTACGGCTTTATTCGAACGGTGTCGAACGCGCGCGCCGATGGCCATGTCGCGGTCAGGGGGAACCGCTACGCGTCGTGAACCGCGATCCGCGTATCGCCGAACAGCACGACCTGACCCGCGCGGATCTTGCAGGTCTTGCGCAGCTCGACCACGCCGTCGACTTTCACCGCGCCGGACGCGACGAACATTTTCGCGGTGCCGCCGCTATCCGCGAGGCCGGTGATCTTGAGAAGGTTGTGCAGCTCGACGTATTCGCCGGTCAGCGTGAAATCCAGATTGGGCATGACGAAGGGAGCGCGCGATGCGCGGGAGGAATCGCCCCGCATCATACGGCACCGACGGCCGGCGCGCGAGTGCGGACGCTCGTGCAGGCCCGCGCGCCGCAGTTGTTAAGGACTGTGAGCGATTCGTCAGCAAATGAAACGGTGGGTAACAGTCTGAGAGATTCGAGAACCGGACGTGCGGCCCGCGGGTCTTTCGTCGTACCTGCTGCGCGTTGCGGCAGGGGACGCGACGGATCGCATCGACGCGGTCCGCGCCCACAACTTCTTGAGGAGGATTGTCATGTCCAAGATTCGTTCGATGCTGATCGGTGCCGCGCTGACGGCGTTCGCCACTTCGGCCGCATTCGCGCAGACGGGTGTCGCGGCACAGGGCACCGCAGGTGCCGGCGTGCAGGCGCAGGCGCCGGCAGCAGGGGCTGGCGCAGGTGCGGGCATGCAGGGTGATGCCGGCGCGAATGCGTCGGGCAATGCGGTCGGCGGCGCGACCGACGCGGTCGGTGCGGCAGCCGACGGCGCGAAGGATACGGCGGCGTCGTCGGTCCACTCGGCCAAGAAGCACGCGAAGCATGCGGCGAAGTCGGCCAAGCATCATGCCGGCACGGCAAAGTCGAAGGTGGGCGACGAGGCGGTCGAAGGCGGCGCGTCGGCCGGCGTGCAGGGCGGCGCATCGGCCTCGGGCGCCGCACAGTAAGCGGCCCTCCGACGTCGCACGACGTTCGCCCCGGACGGCGCGTCGTGACGGCGATCGATCGGCGGCCCGGTTCGCTTCGCGCGAGCCGGGCCGTTCTTCATGCGTGGACGCGGGCCGTCATGGCCGATGCTGTTCCTGGCCCGGTCCGGGCGCCGGTCGCGCGGCGGACGGCGTGAATACGCCGCGCAGCCACGCGGCAAGCCGCGCGAAAACGTCGTACGGCTCGTCGACGAAGATCTCGGGCTTCAGCAGCCGCAGGTATTCCATGATCTGCTGCGCTTCCTGTTTCTGGAACGAACCGTGCGCGAGCCCGAGCCGCAGCAGGCCGCGCAGTTCGCCGAGCTTGTCGCGCGCGGCGCTGCCGACGCTCATCTCGCACGCGAGCTTCGCCTCGTAGACGCGCTGGCGCAGCGATTCCGCAAGCCGCCATGCGGGCGTCTGCATCATTTCCTCGAGCGCCTGGATGTCGTGTACCGCACTCTTGATCTGCGCGGCGAGCGGATCGACGAGCGACGCGTCGCCCTGTGCTTCGGCGACGATCGCCTTGGCCCAGTCGCGGCACGCCTTCGCGAGCTCGTCGGGGGTCCATTCGGAGCGCGATGCGAAGCCGAAGCCGAATTCGCCGGCCTGCCGCATCAGGATCGCGACGACGTCCGGAAATTCCTTGTCGAGCGTGCGCTTCGCCCACGCGTACTGGCCGCCCTCGAGCATCCGCTGCACGGCATGCTCGGTCAGCGGCACCATGTTGTCGAGCAGCTTGGCGCGCAGGAAATCCTCGAACGACGGCGTCGCGAACTGCGGGTCGAGTTTCAGCGACACGCGCACGAATGCGTCGTAGTCCTTGCGCAGGGACGCAAGCGTGTCGTCCTTGAGGGAAAGGGTGATCTGGCCCATGAATCGTCTCGATGGCGGCCCGCGCGGGCCGGCGGCCGACATCGCGCACCGGTGCGGGCGCAGCGTCGACGGACCGGTTCGCGCCGAGGCCGATGGCGGGTCTTCCTACCCGATATCGGCGCGCCAGGCGAAAACTTGAGCGCGGCCGGCGACGTTCGCTCAGGCCGGCAGCCAGTGCGGCATCACGATCCCTTGCCAGAAGAAGAACACCGCGAGCCCGACCGCGATCGTCACGAGCGGCCGGCGTGTCGTCGCCGACACGAGCACGGCGACGAGCGCGCCGACGAGCTGCGGATTGCGCCAGGTCAGTTCGGCCGTGCCGCCGTGCGGCGAGACGGTCATCGGCACGATGATCGCGGTCAGCACGGTGACGGGCACGAAGCCGAGCGCGGTCCGCACGAGCGGCGGGAAGGTCAGCCGCTCGCCGAACAGGAACAGCGTCGTCCGGATCGCATAGGTGATCATGGCCATCCCGAGGATTAGCAGCGCGTAGCTCACGATGCGGTCTCCGTGCGTGAGGCGGTGCGCGAACGCTCGTGCCGCAGCGTCAGCGCGACGCCGACCGCGACGCCGGCGGCGACCGCGCCCAGCAGCCCGAGCTTGTACGGCCAGCCCTGCCAGAAGTACGCGAGCGTGCCGGCGGTCGCGGCGGCCGCGAAATAGCGCAGCGTGCCGAGTTGCGGAACGACGATCGCGATGAATGTCGCCGCCATCGCGAAATCGAGGCCGAGCGACTGGAGGCCCGGGAAGGCCGCGCCGAAACCGATGCCCGCGAGCGTCCAGACCTGCCAGTTCAGGTACATCGCGAGGCCCGAGCCGAAGAAGTAGTGGGGGCCGATCGCGCCGGGCGGGAAGTGCCGGTAGTGCGCGTAGGCGACCGCGAACACCTCGTCGGTCATCAGCGCGCCGAGCGTCGCGCGCCAGCGCAACGGCAGGTGCGCGACATACGGCGCGAGCGTCGCGCTGTACAGCAGGTGACGCAGGTTCACGATCAGCGTCGTCGCGAGCACGACGACGAAGCTCGTGCTGCCGGCGATGAGGCCGAGCGCGATGAATTGCGCTGAGCCCGCGAACACCGCGAGCGACATCAGCGCGCCGTGCCATGCGGCGAGCGGGCCGCCGCCGACCAGCGTGCCGAAGATCACGCCGAACGGCGCCGCGCCGATCATCATCGGGATCGTGTCGCGTGCGCCGTCGAGCCATTCGTTGAGCGGGCGGCGGGGCGGGGATGAAGGTGTGGGTGCAGGTTTCACAGGGCGCGTCTCCATGCAATGCAGGATAGCGGTGCGCTGCCCGTGGCGGCTTGTACGTTCTTGCGCACGCGGCGCCGGCGGCGCAATCTGCGTGCCGGTTGCCGCGTATCGTCGAATGCAGGATGGGCGTGTGAGCGTCAGCGCGCCTGCCAGCGTCCGGGCGGCACGCCGAACATCCGTTTGAAATGCCGGGAGAAGTGACTCTGGTCGACGAAGCCGCTGGCCGCGGCGACGTCGGCGATCGACACGCCCGCGCGCAACGGCGCAAGCGCGCGTTGCAGCCGCAGCTGGTTGCGCCACGCATGCGGCGGCATCCCGATCGTCCGGGTGAACAGGCGTGCTGCGTGGAACGGCGACAGCCCGGCGGCCTGCGCGACGTCGTCGAGCGTGACCGTGCACGTGAGATCGGCGGCGAGCCGCTCGCGCATCGCGTCGACGCGCGGCTCGTCGGCCGCGAGCGCCGCCGGCTGCAGCCGCGCGTCGGCATGGCGCGCGATCAGTGTCGACAACGCATCGAGCATCGCCGTTTCGGCGGTGAGCGGATCGTAGACGCGCGGTGCCGCGGCGGCCGGAGCGTCGGCGGCCGGCTGCTCGTGCGGATGGAACGGCGGCATGCACTCGCTGCCGGCCTCCATCATCCGGTGAGCCAGCGCGAGCCGTGCCGCGAGATCGGCGTCGCGGATCACGTCGGACGGGAACCATGGCGCATCCTGCGGGCGCCCCGCCATCGCGCTCGCGAGCGCGCGAATGTAATCGACCGGCACGTAGCTCACGCGATAGCACCAGCCTTCGTCGGTCGCGCGCGAGCCCGTGTGCACCTCGCCGGGATTGATCACGGGCACGGTGCCCGTTTCGGCGACATGGCCGCTTCCGCGACAGGTGTAGCGCTCCGCGCCCTCGAGGATCACGGGAATCGTGTACGCGTCGTGCCAGTGCGGCGCGAACGTATGGTCGCGATAGGTCGCCGTGAGCAGGTCCGCGTCCGGCAGCAGCGGCGTGCGCCAGTAACGTGCGGAGTCCGGAAGAAGGCGGGTGGCGGACATGGTCGGGCGCGAGGGCGGTCGAATCGACAGTGTATCGCTCGAGCGCCCGGCCGGCTCGGGCTTACTTGACCGGAATCGTCGTGCCGGCCGGCATCGGCACCGCGGTCACGGCGTTCTTCGGGCTGCCGCTGACGATGCGGTCGCTGTAGGTCAGGTAGACGAGCGTGTTGCGCTTCTTGTCGACCACGCGCACGACGTGCAGCGTCTTGAAGATGAACGACATCCGTTCGCTGAACACATCGGTCTGCTGCTTGAGCGGCTCCTTGAAGCTGAGCGGGCCGACTTGCCGGCACGCGATCGACGCTTCGCTCGGATCCTCGGCGACGCCGAGCGTGCCCTTGATCCCGCCGGTGCGCGCCCGCGACACGTAGCAGGTGACGCCCGTCACGAGCGGATCGTCATACGCTTCGACGACCACGCGGTCGGAGCCCGTCACGCGGAAATGGGTGTTGACGCTGCCGACTTCCTCCGCGTGCGCGAGCGGCGCGGCGGCAAGGGCGGAGAGCAGAAGGGCGAACGGCGCAGCGGAAAGGAGGCGGTGCTTCATCGATGGAACCGGATGCGAATGCGGGACAGAAACTCTAGCATGCGCGGCGGTGACCGACGGGCGCCGGAAAAACAAAAGGCCCGTCGAATGACGGGCCTTTCGCTGTCTGGCTCCCCGACCTGGGCTCGAACCAGGGACCTACGGATTAACAGTCCGGCGCTCTACCGACTGAGCTATCGGGGAATAAATCGGTACATCTGCGTGCTTGTTTGGTGGCCAACAAAAAACCCGTCCACCTTCAACGGGCTCTTGCGTTTTTGGCTCCCCGACCTGGGCTCGAACCAGGGACCTACGGATTAACAGTCCGGCGCTCTACCGACTGAGCTATCGGGGAACAAACAACAACAGCAGAGAAACGAGATTGTATGGAGCGTTCGCTAACCTGTCAACACTTTTGAGCGGCGACGTGCAAAATATTTTGCGGCGCCGCTGCGATCAGCGTTCGAGCAGGTGCAGCTTTTCCTGCACGTCCTTCCACTCGTCCGCGTCGGCCGGTGCCGGCTTCGTCTTCGTGATGGACGGCCAGTTCTTCGCCAGCTCGGCGTTCAGCTCGGTGAACTGCTGCTGGTCGCCCGGAACGTCTTCTTCGGCATAGATCGCATTGGTCGGGCACTCGGCGACGCACACGGCGCAGTCGATGCACTCGTCCGGATCGATGGCGAGAAAGTTGGGACCTTCACGGAAGCAATCCACCGGGCACACATCCACGCAATCCGTGTATTTGCACTTGATGCAGCCTTCGGTCACAACGTGAGTCATTAAAACGCTCCTGCTTGGCGGTATATATGGGGTGGCGTTTGCGCCAAAAGCGGCATTGTAACTGAAGCGCAAAACCCGCATGGCGTGGTCGGCTTTCCGGCTTATATCATTTCGTGATTAGTTTATGGGGCCGACCGTGGGCGCGGTGCGTGCGGCCGGCCGCACGACGCGGCGGGGAAGGGGGAGGCGGTTTCACGATGGTCGGGCCCGCATTCGGGTAACATGGCCGGCAGACCGGGCGGCGCGCGGTGCGCTGGGGCCCTGTCACGATACTGGCGGTGCCGTAATCATGATCATCACTTCGCTGCTCGACACGGATCTCTACAAATTCACGATGATGCAGGTCGTCCTGCATCACTTTCCTGCCGCAAACGTCGAGTACCGGTTCCGGTGTCGCACGCCCGGCGTCGATCTCGTCCCGTACATCGACGAGATCCGCGACGAGGTGCGCGGCCTGTGTTCGCTGCGCTTCACCGACGACGAACTCGACTACCTGCGGCGCATGCGCTTCATCAAGAGCGACTTCGTCGACTTCCTCGCGCTGTTCCACCTGAACGAGAAATACATCTCGATCACGCCTTCGCCGAAGGGCAACGGCGAGATCGACATCGTGATCGAGGGGCCGTGGCTGCACACGATCCTGTTCGAGATCCCGGCGCTCGCGATCGTCAACGAGGTCTATTTCCGCAACACGCAGCGCGAGCCCGACTATCGCGAAGGCCGCGAACGGCTGCGCGAGAAGATCAAGCTGCTCGGCGCGAAGCCCGAGTTCGCCGACTGCAAGATCGCCGACTACGGCACGCGCCGGCGCTTCTCGAAGGTGTGGCACGAGGAGGTCGCGCTGACGCTGCGCGACGGGCTCGGGCCGCAGTTCGCGGGCACGAGCAACGTGTTCTACGCGATGAAGCACGGCCTGACGCCGCTCGGCACGATGGCCCACGAATACCTGCAGGCCTGCCAGGCGCTCGGCCCGCGGCTGCGCGATTCGCAGACCTACGGTTTCGAGATGTGGGCGAAGGAGTATCGCGGCGACCTCGGGATCGCGCTGTCGGACGTCTACGGGATGGACGCGTTCCTGAACGACTTCGACATGTACTTCTGCAAGCTGTTCGACGGCGCGCGCCACGATTCGGGCGATCCGTTCGAATGGGGCGAGCGCATGCTGCGCCACTACGAGGCGAACCGCTGCGATCCGCGTACCAAGGTGCTCGTGTTCTCGGACGCGCTGGACATCCCGAAGGTCATGCAGCTGTACGAACGGTTCCGCAACCGCTGCAAGCTCGCGTTCGGCGTCGGCACCAATCTCACGAACGATCTCGGCTACGTGCCGCTGCAGATCGTGATCAAGATGGTCCGCTGCAACGGACAGCCGGTTGCGAAGCTGTCGGATTCGCCGGGCAAGAGCATGTGCGACGACAAGGCGTATCTCGCGTACCTGCGCCAGGTGTTCGGCATCGCGCAGCCGGTCGACGAGGACGCATCGCAGTAAGCGTCGGCCAAGCGGCCAGGTGCGTCGCGGCGAGGGCGGCCGGTATAATCCGACGGTATTGCACGCCAACGTCACGAGGACCGTTCATGGACACTTCCGCTGCCCGTCGCCAGATCCTCGCACGCATTCGCGCGGCGCAAGGACGCGCGCCCGAACCCGATGCAGCGGAGCGCGACGGCGTCGCCGACTATCTCGCCCGCCATCCCGAGGGGCCGCGCCCGCCGATGCCGGCCGACCTCGTCGCCGCATTCGTCGACGAAGCGGCTCGCTTGTCGACGACGGTCGACGAGGTCGCGACGCTGGCCGACGCGCCGGCCGCCGCCGCCCGCTATCTTTCCGCTCACGGCCTGCCGATGCAGGCCGTCGCGTGGCGCACGCTGGCCGAGCTCGACTGGGCCGGCGCGGGCCTGTCGGTCGAATGCCGAAAGCCGCGCGACGGCGATCTCGTCGGCCTCACCGGCTGCTTCTGCGCAACCGCCGAAACGGGTTCGCTGGTGCTGCTGTCCGGCCCCGACACCTATGCGTCGGCCGGGCTGCTGCCGGAGACGCACATCGCGATCGTGCCGGCGTCGCGGATCGTCGCGGGCCATGAAGACGCATTCGCGCTGATTCGCGCGGAGCGCGGCGAATTGCCGCGTGCGGTCAATTTCGTATCGGGCCCGTCGCGCACGGGCGATATCGAGCAGACCATCGTGCTGGGCGCGCACGGCCCGTACCGCGTTCACGCGATCGTCGTACGCGGCGCATGACGCGCGCACCTGATCCATCCTCACTCGACTCACTCGCACAAGGAAGTTCTGCATGAAACGACATGCCGCCTGGGCGGGCATGGCGTCGGGAGCCGCGCTTGGCGCCGTTCCCGCGCTTGCATCGGCCGCCACGCTCGACGGTGCCACGCTGTCCGCACTCTGGGGCATCCCGTTCGCCGGGATCCTGCTGTCCATCGCGGTGTTCCCGCTCGTCGCGCCGGTGTTCTGGCATCACCACTTCGGCAAGATCGCCGCGGCGTGGGCGATCGTGTTCCTGGTTCCGTTCGCCGCCGCGTTCGGTGCGGGCACGGCGTTCGGTACGCTCGTGCACGCGCTGCTCGAAGAGTACATCCCGTTCATCGTGCTGTTGACGGCGCTCTATACGGTCGCCGGCGGCATTTGCGTCAACGGCAACCTGCACGGCACGCCGAAGCTGAACACCGCGATCCTCGCGCTCGGCACGCTGCTCGCGAGCGTGATGGGCACGACGGGCGCCGCGATGCTGCTGATCCGGCCGCTGCTGCGCGCGAACGATAACCGCAAGCACGTCGTGCACGTCGTGATCTTCTTCATCTTCCTCGTCGCGAACGCGGGCGGCTCGCTGTCGCCGCTCGGCGATCCGCCGCTGTTCCTCGGCTTCCTGAACGGCGTGAGCTTCTTCTGGACGACCACGCATCTCGCACTGCCGATGCTGTTCATCTGCGCGGTGCTGCTGACGCTTTTCTTCGTGCTCGATACGTACTTCTACCGGAAGGCCGGCGAGGAGCGGCCGGCCGCACTCGACCCGACGCCCGACGGCGGCGCGCTGTCGATCGACGGCAAGGTCAACTTCGTGTTGCTCGCGGCCGTGATCGGCCTCGTGCTGATGAGCGGCGTCTGGAAGCCGGGCATCTCGTTCGACGTGTGGGGCACGCACGTCGCGCTGCAGAATCTCGTGCGCGACGTCGCGCTGGTCGTCGTGGCGCTCGCGTCGCTCGCGCTGACGCCGCGCTCGGCGCGCGAAGGCAACGCGTTCAACTGGGCGCCGATCGAGGAGGTCGCGAAGCTGTTTGCGGGGATCTTCGTGACGATCGCGCCGGTGATCGTGATCCTGCGCGCGGGTGCGGACGGCGCGTTCGCCCAGATCGTCCATCTCGTCACGGGGCCCGACGGCAAGCCGATCGACGCGATGTATTTCTGGGCAACCGGCCTGCTGTCGTCGTTCCTCGACAACGCGCCGACCTACCTCGTGTTCTTCAACCTCGCGGGCGGCGATGCGCAGGCGCTGATGACGACGGGCGCGACGACGCTCGCCGCGATTTCGGCGGGGGCGGTGTTCATGGGCGCGAACAGCTACATCGGGAATGCGCCGAACTTCATGGTGAAGGCGATCGCGGAATCGCGCGGCGTGAAGATGCCGAGCTTCTTCGCGTATCTCGGCTGGGCGCTCGTGATCCTGGTACCCGTATTCCTGCTGACGTCGTGGATTTTCTTCCCGGCGTAGGCTGACGATTT
The DNA here is from genome assembly GCF_053427615.1 of Burkholderia sp. AW33-5. Classification (NCBI taxonomy): domain Bacteria; kingdom Pseudomonadati; phylum Pseudomonadota; class Betaproteobacteria; order Burkholderiales; family Burkholderiaceae; genus Burkholderia; species Burkholderia sp. AW33-5. Next base: position 35,001 of record NZ_JBSAXA010000025.1, read on the forward strand.
TCAACCAAGCGCGGACGGCTCCGGCGGTGCACGATGTGCCGCGTGCCGGCCGCGGCATGCGGAGATGGCGATGCAGAAGATCCTGGTCGCACGTCCGATCTTTCCGGACGTGATCGAACGGCTCGAGCAGTATTTCGAAGTCGACTGGAACAATGGCGACGCGCTCGCCCCCGACGCGCTCGCCGCGCGCCTCGCGGACAAGGACGGCGCGCTGACGGCGGGCGACCCGGTCGGCGCGGCCGCGCTCGCGGCAGCGCCGCGCCTGCGCGTCGTGTCGAACATGGCGGTCGGCTACAACAATTTCGACATGGCCGCGTTCAATGCCGCGAACGTGCTCGGCACCAACACGCCCGACGTGTTAAACGAATCGACCGCGGATTTCGGCTGGGCATTGATGATGGCCGCCGCGCGGCGGATCGCCGAATCCGAGCACTGGTTGCGCGCCGGACACTGGCAGAAGTGGGCGTATGACGGTTTCCTCGGCAGCGACATTTACGGCTCGACGCTCGGTGTCATCGGGATGGGGCGCATCGGTCAGGCACTCGCACGGCGCGCGCGCGGCTTCGGGATGCAGGTGATTTATCACAACCGGTCGCGGGTCGCGCCCGAGATCGAGGCCGAGCTGAATGCCGAATACGTGTCGAAGGACGACTTGCTGGCGCGCGCCGATCACGTCGTGCTCGTGCTGCCGTATACGAAGGAGAACCATCACACGATCGGCGCGGCCGAGCTCGCGAAGATGAAACCCACCGCGACGCTGACCAACATCGCGCGCGGCGGCATCGTCGACGACGCGGCGCTGGCCGCCGCACTGCGCGACAGGACGATCGCCGCGGCAGGCCTCGACGTCTATGAAGGCGAACCGAGCGTGCACCCGGCGCTGCTCGAGGTGCCGAACGTCGTGCTGACGCCGCACATCGCGAGCGCGACCGAGAAGACGCGCCGCGCGATGGCGAACCTCGCGGCCGACAACCTGATCGCCGCGCTGGGCGAAGGGCCGCGCGCGGGGCAACCGCCGAACCCGATCAACCCTGACGTGATCGGGAAGCCGCGCGCATGACGACGATGTTGTTGCTGGCGACGGTCATCGTGCTGGCCGTCGCGCTCGCGGTGGCGATCGTCGCGATCGTGCGCGGCGGCGGCCGCCACGACGATGCGGCCGTGCTCGGCGACCAGATCGAGGACGCCGCGCACGCGCAGGCGCTCGCGGTCGAGCGGCTCGAGCGCGAGCTGCGTGGCGAGATCGTCGAGAACGCGCGCGGCTCGCGCACCGAGCTGGCTGGCAGCTTCTCGCAGCTTCAGCAGACGCTCGCGACACAGCTCACGAGCATCGCGACCGTGCAGAACAATCAGATCGAGGGTTTCGCGCAACAGTTGGGCAAGCTCGTCGCCGGCAACGCTCAGCAGTTCGATGCGATGCGCGAGAGCGTGCAGCGTCAGGCGCAGCAGGCGCGCGAAGAGCAGACGGTCGCGCTGCGGCTGTTCGGCGATACGCTGAACCGGCAGCTCACGCAACTGACCGAGGCCAACGATCGCCGGATCGGCGAAGTGCGTGCGACGCTCGAGCAGCGGCTGAAGGAAATCGAGACGAACAATGCGGCGAAGCTCGAGGAGATGCGCCGCACCGTCGACGAGAAGCTGCATGCGACGCTCGAACAACGGCTCGGCGAATCGTTCAAGCTCGTGTCGGACCGGCTCGAGCAGGTCCACCGCGGGCTCGGCGAGATGCAGACGCTCGCGGCCGGCGTTGGGGACCTCAAGAAGGTACTGACGAACGTGAAGACGCGCGGCACCTGGGGCGAGGTGCAGCTCGAGGCCTTGCTCGAGCAGATGCTCACGCCCGACCAGTATGCGAAGAACGTCGCGACGGTGCCGAAGAGCAGCGAACGCGTCGAGTTCGCGATCCGGCTGCCGGGGCGCGATGCCGGCACGCGCGACGCGCCGCCGGTGTGGCTGCCGATCGACGCGAAATTCCCGCGCGAGGACTACGAGCGGTTGATCGACGCGCAGGAGCGCGCCGATTCGGTGGCGGTCGAGGACGCGGCCCGTGCGCTCGAGGCACGCGTGCGGATGGAAGCGCGCACGATTGCGGAGAAGTACGTCGCACCGCCGCATACGACCGATTTCGCGCTGCTGTTCCTGCCGACCGAGGGGCTCTATGCGGAGATCCTGCGCCGCCCGGGGCTGACCGACCTGCTGCAGCGCGACTATCGTGTGACGGTGGCCGGTCCGACCACGCTGACCGCGTTGCTGAACAGCCTGCAGATGGGTTTCCGCACGCTCGCGATCGAGCAGCGCTCGAGCGAAGTGTGGCAGGTGCTCGGTGCGGTGAAGACCGAATTCGGCAAGTTCGGCGATGTGCTCGCGCGCACGAAGGCGCAGCTCGAAACGGTCACGCGCTCGATCGAGGCCGCCGAGCAGCGCACCCGCGTGATGAACCGCAAGCTGAAGCAGGTCGAGGCGTTGCCGGGCGAGACGGCGGCCGGGCTGCTCGGCTCGGACGCTGCCGACGGCGCCGATGCGGACGATGCATGACGCATCACGTATTCAGCCGAAGCCGGCTGGAACGAAAAACGGGCGCCTTGGCGCCCGTTTTCCTTTGCAGCACCGACCGGCGTGGCCGGCCCGCGTTCAACGTGCGGCGAGCGTGTTCAGCGCATCCCCGGTGACGCGCACGATTCGCCATTCCGGCAGCACGGTCGCGCCCATCTTTTCGTAGAAGTCGATCGCCGGCTGGTTCCAGTCGAGCACCGACCATTCGAAGCGAGCACAGCGGCGCTCGACGGCGAGTGCCGCGAGGTGCTGCAGCATCGCGGTGCCGAGGCCCGTGCCGCGCTGCGACGGCTGCACGTACAGATCCTCGAGATACAGGCCGCGACGGCCGAGGAACGTCGAATAGTTGTGAAAGAACAGCGCATACGCGACGATCGCGCCGTCGCGCTCGGCCACCAGCGCTTCGGCGGCGGGGCGCTCGCCGAACAGCGCGTCGGCCAGATCGGCGTCGCTCGCGACGAACAGGTGCGTGAGCTTCTCGAACTCGGCCAGCTCGCGCATCAGCGCGAGAATCGCACCGACGTCGCGCGTTTCGGCCGAGCGGATCAGCGGCGTGCCGCTCACGCTTCCTCCGGCGGATCGGACAGCACGATCTCGATGCCGCCGAAGCGCGACGCGACCCAGTTGTACGCGTGGCAGGCGATCCACAGCAGCACGAAACCGAGGATCGCGTTCAGCAGCAGCGCGCTCAGGATCGTGCTCAGTTCGACCATCCCGTAGCGGATGTACGCGACCAGGATGCCGAGCAGCACGATCGGCACGCTGAACGTCAGGTAGACGAGGATCAGCGCCTTCGCGGTCTGCCCCGCGGCGATCGACGAGATTTGTTTCTTCATGTGCGGATTGCCCCCGTAGAGATATACCGATTGGAATTCAGATCAAGCCGTCGAGCGGCAGGATGTCGACCGGGGCGCCCGCGTCGACTGCCGCGGAATCGTGGCCCAGGACGATGAAACAGTTGGCGGCCGCGAGGCCGCTCAGCGATGCGGAACTCTGCGAACCGGCCGGCGCGACGTGCCACTGGCCGTCGGCGTCGCGCGTCGCGACGGCGCGCAGGTATTCGGTACGGCCCGGGCGCTTTTTCAGCGCCTGCGTGCTGCGTGCCGTGTACATCGCCGGCGGTGGCGCATGCGCGCCGGCCAGCGTCAGCAGCGCGGGGCGCACGATCGCGTAGAACGTCACGGCGGATGCGACCGGATTGCCGGGCAGCCCGAAGAACAGCACGTGGCCGGCGCCGTCGGCCGCAGGCGCGAGCGTGCCGCACGCGAGCGGCCGGCCGGGCCGCAGCGCGAGGCTCGCGAAGGTCACGTCGCCGAGCCGCGCCATCACGTCGCGCGTGAAATCGGCTTCGCCGACCGACACGCCGCCCGACGTGATCACCGCGTCGGCCTGTGCGGCGGCGGCATCGCGCAGCGCGCGTTCGAGCGCCGCCGGATCGTCGCGGACGATCCCGAGATCGAGCGCGTCGATGTGCAGCCGTTCGAGCATCGCGACCAGCATCCCGCGATTGCTGTCGTACAGCGTGCCGCGATCGAGCGGCTCGCCGGGTTCGCGCAGTTCGTCGCCGGTCGAGAACACGGCGACGCGCACGCGGCGGCGCACCGTGACTTCGCGCAACCCGAACGATGCGAGCAAGCCCAGATCGGACGGGCGCAGGATGCGCCCGGCGGCAAGCGCGCAGGCGCCGCGGGCGAGATCCTCGCCGGCCCGGCGGCAATTTGCGCCGCGCGTGACGTCGTGCGCGGCGAAGCGGATGACGTCGCCGTCGACGCGCACGCGTTCCTGCGGAATGACCGTGTCGCATCCGGCCGGCATCGGCGCGCCGGTCATGATGCGGATGCACGCACCGGGCGCCACGGCTCCGTCGAACGGATGGCCGGCGAACGCCGTGCCGGCGACCGTCAGCGCGATGTCGGCGGCCGATGCAAGTGCGTGCACGCTGCCGTCGAATGCATAGCCGTCCATCGCCGAGTTGTCGTACGCGGGAATGTCGAACGGCGCATTCACGTCGGCCGCGAGCACGCGGTCGAGGGCGTCATGCAGCGGCACCGTGTCGCACGCGTCGACCGGCACCGCGAACCGGCACGCGAGCGCCTGCGCGTCGGCGAGCGACAACGGGGCAGCGGAATCGGGTGCGGTTCGGGAGGCGGGCGAGGATTGCGTGATCATCAGTCTGACTGCGCCGCAAGGCGTATCGGGTTCGTGGCCGGTGGCGCGCGGAGGGCGCGGGAGCGCGAAGGCGCATGCGGCGGGCGGGAGCGGATGCCGGGGCCGTCAACGGCGGGCAAGCGCGGCAAGTTCCTGCCAGGAGTTGGCATTGTAAAACGCACGCTCGTCGCAGAACTCGACTTCGACCGTCTTGTGGCGTGCGTACCACGCACGCACCTTGCGCTCGCCGGCCGCGAGCCCGGCCGCGAGGTCGTCGGCGAGCGACGTGCGCAGCAGCGCGAAGGTCGGCTGCGGCGAACGTGCCTGTTGCGCGTCGACGATCACCGCCATCGCGATGTCGGCCTGCTGCGCATCGAGCGCCGCGTGCAGCCGTGCGACGAGGTCGGTCGGCAAATAGGGCGTATCGCACGGCGAGCACGCGACGAGCGGTGCGCGCGCCGCGCGCATGCCGGCGAGCAGACCCGCGAGCGGGCCGGGGAAATCGGGTGTTTCGTCCGGCACGATGCGCGCGTCGAACGGTGCACCGAGCTCGGCATAGCGATCGATGTTGCGATTCGCGCTGATCAGCGTCTCGTCGACCTGCGGCGAGAGCCGGCGCAGCACGTGCAGCGCAAGCGGCGTACCGTCGAGCAGTAGCAGACCCTTGTCGGCGCCGTCCATGCGCGTCGCGCGCCCGCCCGCGAGCAGCAGGCCGGTGACGGAAGGCGAGGCGGAAGCGGACATCGCGGGAAATCGGGGCGGCGGGCGCGCGTCAGCCGCCGATGTACGACATTTCTACGCGCTTGCCGGCATCGTGGGGCGCCGCGTCGGCGGCCGCGCTGCCGCGCAGCTGCGAATAGCGGTCGGTGCGGGCCTGCCAGATGCGGGCGATCGCGGTCGCGATTTCGGCGTCGCTGGCGCCGCCGCGCACGAGGGCGCGCAGGTCATGGCCAGTCGACGCGAACAGGCACAGGTACAGCTTGCCTTCGGTCGACAACCGCGCGCGCGTGCAGTCGCCGCAAAATGCCTGTGTGACGCTCGAGATCACGCCGATTTCGCCGCTGCCGTCGGCATAGCCCCAGCGCTGCGCGGTTTCCGCCGCCGTGTGCGGCTCGAGCGGCACGAGCGGGAACTGTTCGGCGATCCGTGCGACGACGTCCGCGGACGGCAGCACTTCGGTCATGTTCCAGCCGTTCGACGTGCCGACGTCCATGTATTCGATGAAACGCAGGATCACGCCGGTGTCGCGGAAGCGCTCGGCCATCGGCAGGATCTCGCTGTCGTTGGTGCCGCGCTTCACGACCATGTTGACCTTGACCGGCGCGAGGCCCGCGGCCTGCGCGGCGAAGATGCCGTCGAGCACGTCGGCGCTCGCGAAGTCGGCGTCGTTCATGCGCTTGAACAACGTATCGTCGAGCGCGTCGAGGCTGACCGTCACGCGCGTGAGGCCGGCATCCTTCAGTGCGCGCGCCTTGCGCGCGAGCAGCGAGCCATTGGTGGTCAGCGTCAGGTCGAGCGGACGGCCGTCATGGGTCGTCAGGCGCGCGAGGCGCTCGATCAGGAATTCGAGGTTCTTGCGCAGCAGCGGTTCGCCGCCGGTGATCCGGATCTTTTCGACGCCGTGCGCGACGAACAGCCGCGCCACGCGCTCGATTTCTTCGTGCGTGAGCAGCGCGCTGTGCGGCAGGAACGGGTAGTTCTTGTCGAACACGTCTCGCGGCATGCAGTACACGCAACGGAAGTTGCAGCGGTCCGTCACCGAGATGCGCAGGTCGCGCAGCGGCCTGGCGAACGTGTCGGCCAAGGCGCCGTCGGGGGTATGCGCGACGCCGGAGATATCCGGCATCCCGCTGACGTCGGCGAGAGGAATGATGCGTCGGGACATGTTGAAAGAAGTGCGAGCCAAGCTTCTATTCTAGCCGCAAGCGGCTGGCCGGGCCGGTGGGCGGAAACCCGCAGCGCGGAAATGGAAAAGCCCGCCGGAGGCGGGCTTTTCCTGGTCGGGCGATGCGTCGCTTAATGTTGCGACGTTTCGACCTGCTGCATCGGGGTCGTGTCGACCGGCGGCAGCGCCTTGCGCTCGCGCGGAACGCGGACTGCGCGCGGCAGGCGCGACGCGGCTTCCTGAGCAGCGCGGAACTTGTCGGCGTCGGTGTTCACCCACACGAGACCGGCTTGTTCCAGCACGACATCGAGGCTCGCCGACGCTGGTACAGCGGCCGTTTGCACGGGCGCCGGAGCCGGCGCGGCAACGGCCTCGACCGGCGCAGTTTCGACGCGAGCCGGTTCGACGGCGGCCGGAGCCGCTTCGGCTGCGACGACCGGTGCCGGTGCAGCCTGCTCGACGGGCGCGGACTGCGGCGCTTCGACGGCAGCCGGCGCGGCCGGCACTTCGAACGCATCGGTCGGCGAAACCGCGACCGGAGCCGGGGCGGCTTCCGGAGCAGCGGCCGGCGTGACCGGTGCCGCTTCGGCTGCCGGTGCGACGACGGCCGGCTCGAGCGGCTCGAGCGGCGCGACCGGCGTCGCTTCGACGCGAACCGGTGCCGGTTGCGGCTCGGCTGCGACCGGTGCCGCCGCTTCGGCAACGACTGCGCCTGCTGCGGCGACTGCTGCCACCGCGACCGGTGCGGCCGTATGAGCCGGCTCGACCGCGCTCGGGGTTTCCGTCGTCACGGCCTGCACGGCGGCTTCGCCGTCCGCGCCTTGCTCGGCGTGGTCGACGACTGCGCCTTCGTCCTCGCGCTCGCGACGACCGCCACGGCGACCGCGGCGGCGGCGGCGACGTTCCTCGCCGTCACGTGCGCCGGCTTCCGCGTCGGCTGCGACATCGGCGCCCGGCAGGGCGACGGCTGCAGTCTGGTCGGCTGCCGCTTCCGGATGGTTTTCGCCACGGGTGACGGTTTCGAGCGTCGCCGCGTGTTGCGTCGGCTTGCGGCGCTCCCCGCGCTCGCGACGTTCGCCGCGTTCCTGGCGCTCGCCGCGGCCGGCTGCCTCGACGGCTTCCGGCTGCTCGGTGCGCTCGCGCGGTTCGCGGTTCTCGCGCGGTTCACGCGGTTCACGGCTCTCACGCGGCTCGCGCGGTTCGCGGCCTTCGCGCGGGCCACGGCCCTCGCGGCTTTCGCGACCCTCACGGCTTTCGCGCGGCTCACGGCCTTCACGCGGTTCGCGACCTTCGCGCGGTTCACGCGGCTCGCGCCCTTCCTTGCCTTCGCGTTCCAGGCGTTGCGACTGGCCACGGCCTGCCGCTGCCTGATCGCGACCGCCCTGAGCCTGCTGGGCGCCGCCGCGACGGTTGCGGTTGCGATCGCCGCCGCGCTGCTCGGTCTTCTCGGTCCGCTCGCGGGCCGGACGGGCTGCCTGCTCCTTGGCCGGTGCCGGTGCGACCGGCGCGGGCGCCGGAGCCGGCGACATGCCGAACAGACCCTTCAGCCAGCCGATGAAGCCGCCGCTCGCCGCGGCGACCGGTGCGGGCGCCGCAACCGGTTCGACCGGGCGCTGCGGCGCCGGACTCGGTGCCGGACGCTCGGGCGTGATGCCCTTGACCGCGGCTTCCTGCTTCGGCTTCACGTCGGCCGCACGCTTGCTGTAGCCGGTTTCCGACTCCAGTTCGCGGGCGGCTTCTTCCGCCATCTTCCAGGACGCGCGCGGATCGTCGAGGCGCGCATCGTCATGGCGCAGGCGCTCGAGCTTGTAGTGCGGCGTATCGAGGTGCTTGTTCGGGATCAGCACGATGCCGACCTTGAAGCGCGACTCGATCTTGTTGATTTCCTGACGCTTTTCGTTGAGCAGGAAGGCGGTCACCTCGACCGGCACCTGGCAGTGGATCGCCGCGGTGTTTTCCTTCATCGCTTCTTCCTGAATGATCCGCAGGACCTGCAGCGCGGACGATTCGGTATCGCGGATGTGGCCGGTGCCGTTACAGCGCGGGCACGTCACGTGGCTGCCTTCCGACAGGGCCGGACGCAGGCGCTGGCGCGACAGTTCCATCAGGCCGAAGCGGGAGATCTTGCCCATCTGCACGCGCGCACGGTCGTGCTTGAGCGCGTCCTTCAGGCGTTGCTCGACTTCGCGCTGGCTCTTCGCCGACTCCATGTCGATGAAGTCGATCACGATCAGGCCGCCGAGGTCGCGCAGGCGCAGCTGGCGGGCCACTTCGTCCGCCGCTTCGAGGTTCGTGCGGGTCGCCGTTTCCTCGATGTCCGCGCCTTTGGTCGCACGCGCCGAGTTCACGTCGATCGCGACGAGCGCTTCGGTGTGGTCGATCACGATCGCGCCGCCCGACGGCAGCGGCACCGTGCGCGAATACGCGGTCTCGATCTGGTGCTCGATCTGGAAGCGCGAGAAGAGCGGCACGTCGTCGTGGTAACGCTTCACCTTCGACACGTTGTCCGGCATCACGATGTCCATGAATGCACGGGCCTGATCGTAGATCTCGGTCGTGTCGATCAGGATTTCGCCGATATCGGGCTGGAAATAGTCCCGGATCGCGCGGATCACGAGGCTCGATTCCAGATAGATCAGCATCGGCTGGCCGGAATTGCCGCTTTGCGATGCTGCTTCGATCGCGCGCCACAGCTGCAGCAGGTAGTTCAGGTCCCACTGCAGTTCCTCGGCGCTGCGGCCGATGCCCGCGGTGCGGGCGATCATGCTCATGCCGTCGGGAATCTGAAGCTGCGCCATGGTTTCGCGCAGTTCCTGCCGCTCGTCGCCTTCGATCCGGCGCGATACGCCGCCGCCGCGCGGGTTGTTCGGCATCAGCACGAGGTAGCGGCCGGCGAGCGAGATGAAGGTCGTGAGGGCGGCGCCCTTGTTGCCGCGCTCTTCCTTCTCGACCTGAACGATCAGCTCCTGGCCTTCGCGCAGGGCATCCTGGATGCGCGCGGAGCGCATGTCGATGCCTTCCTTGAAGTACTGGCGGGCGACTTCCTTGAACGGCAGGAAGCCGTGGCGGTCTTCGCCGTAGTTGACGAAGCACGCTTCGAGCGACGGCTCGATGCGGGTCACGACACCTTTGTAGATATTGCCCTTGCGCTGTTCGCGCCCGGCTGTCTCGATGTCGATGTCGATGAGCTTCTGCCCATCGACGATGGCGACGCGCAGCTCCTCCTGCTGCGTCGCATTGAACAGCATGCGTTTCATGAACGACTCCAGGCGGCTCTGCTGCCGGCGCCTCGCGGTTGTCAGTCGCGAGGGCGGGAACGACGGCAGGCCGCGCCTTGTTGTGTTGTCACGGGCACGCTGGAGCGGGAAGGATGGCGGGGAGAATTGCCTGAAGAGGCGCTTGGGCCCGAAAGACGGGGCCGGCGGCCAAAGGGCACCTGCGAACACGGCTTCAAAGCACGGCGTCCACACACCGCACGCTGCGAAAGCGCGCTAAGCCTGAGACCGGGGCACTGCCACGGGGCGCGCGCAATGCGTCGCGCGCGCCGACGGGCGGCAGATGCTGCGGCTTGGGCCGCAGCGGGGAGTATCGAATCCAGCCCGACTTTCCCGCCTGGGGTGTACTTCCCTGGTTTGACGTCGCCAAGCCCCGCACGCTTCGCGGGGCCAAATCGGGCGCAACGCCGTATTTTCGCAACCGGCAGCCTGCGGACGTACTTCACGCCGTCGGGCTGCCGATCAAATTCTTTTCAACCAACTTTCCGTTACCGCGGCGCCTTGCCGACCGAATCCGCCTGTGGGCGCGATCCTTGCCGACGGGCGGCGCCGTGCGTGCAACTTGCTGCATCTCTTTGATCAGGGGCGAGCAGCAGACCCCCGGCGCAAGTAAAATAGCGGTTTGCGCTTGCGCCTTGCCCGATTCCGTCGGGGCCGGCCTGTCAGGCCACCCTCAACGTCCGGCTGGGCAAAATTATATTCAGTATGAATGAGTTAGGCAAAATATCCCAGAATTCAGTCGCAAGCGGCCAGGTATCGATGATCCAGATCGACGAAAACTCGGCCGGTCAGCGGATCGACAACTTCCTGTTGCGCGTCTGTAAAGGCGTGCCCAAAAGCCATATTTACCGGATCCTGCGCAGCGGCGAAGTGCGCGTGAACAAGGGTCGGGTCGACGCCCAGTATCGCCTCGCGTTCGGCGACATCGTCCGCGTGCCGCCCGTGCGGGTGGCGGCGGCCGACCTCGCGCGCGCCGACACGCCGATCGTGCCGCCCGCGCAGTTCGAGGTGCTGTACGAAGACGATGCGATGCTCGTCATCAACAAGCCGGCCGGCGTCGCCGTGCACGGCGGCAGCGGCGTCGCGTTCGGCGTGATCGAGCAGATGCGCCAGGCGCGTCCGCGCGCGAAGTTCCTCGAACTCGTGCATCGGCTCGACCGCGAGACCTCCGGGATCCTGATGCTCGCGAAGAAGCGCTCGGCGCTCGTCGGCCTGCACGAGCAGATCCGCGAGAACCGGATGGACAAGCGTTATTTTGCGTGCGGACACGGAGAGTGGCAGTCCGACTGGGGCCGCCGCCGTGCGGTGAAGGCGCCGCTGTTCAAGTATTCGACCCCGGAAGGTGAGCGGCGCGTGCGCGTACAGGACGACGGCCTGCCGTCGCACACGGTGTTCAACCTGATCGAGCGCTGGCCGGACTACGCGCTGGTCGAGGCGGAACTCAAAACGGGTCGGACCCATCAGATCCGTGTGCATCTCGCGCATCTCGGCCTGCCGATCGCCGGCGACGCCAAGTATGGCGACTTCGCACTGAACAAGGCGCTGGCGCGCGCGAACGCGCAGCCGTCGCTCAAACGGATGTTCCTGCATGCGCACCGGCTGAAGCTCGCGCATCCGCTGACCGGCGAGGCGCTGCAGTTCGACGCGCCGCTGCCGGACGAATGCCGGCGCTTCCTCGATCAACTCCGCGCTCTGCGCGATACCGCCTGACTCGCATGGCCCGACAGCAATTTGACCTGATCGTCTTCGACTGGGACGGCACGCTGATGGATTCGACTGCGCACATCGCGCACAGCATCCAGGCCGCGTGCCGCGATCTCGGCCTGCCCACGCCGTCGGACGAGGCGTCCCGCTATGTGATCGGCCTCGGCCTGCGCGATGCGCTCCAGATTACTGCGCCGACCCTCGATCCGTCCGACTATCCGCGGCTGGCCGAACGTTATCGCCATCACTACCTGCTGGACGATCAGCGCATCGAGCTGTTCGCCGGCGTGCGCGAACTGCTCGCGGAATTGCGCGATACGGGTTACCTGCTCGCGGTCGCGACCGGCAAGGGCCGTGTCGGGCTGAACCGCGTGCTCGACCAGTCGAAGCTGACGAGCCTGTTCGATGCGACGCGCTGCGCGGACGAAACGTTCTCGAAGCCGCACCCGGCGATGCTGCACGAACTGTCGCGCGAATTGGGGCAGGATCTCGCGCGTACCGTGATGATCGGCGACACCACGCACGACCTGCAGATGGCCGCCAGTGCCGGGGCCGCCGGCATCGGCGTCGCGTACGGCGCGCACACGGCCGATGCGCTGGCCGCATTGACGCCGCGCTTCGTCGCGCCGGACGTCGGCGCGCTGGCGGCGTGGCTGCGGGAGCACGCATGAGCACGACGCCGGACGCCGTGCGCGTGTGCGCATCGGACGCGCTGGCCGACGGCGGCGCCGGCGTGCGCGTCGACGCGTCGCTGCGCGGCGAGCAGGCGGTCGTGTTCTTCGTGCGTTACGAAGGTCGCGCGTACGGCTACCTGAACCGCTGCGCGCACGTGCCGATGGAACTCGACTGGGCCGAAGGGCAGTTCTTCGAGTCGTCGGGCCTGTACCTGATGTGCGCGACGCACGGCGCGATCTACGCGCCGGATACCGGCAAGTGTGTCGGCGGCCCGTGCCGCGGCGGTCGTCTGCGGCCGGTCGAAGTCGACGAGCGCGACACGCCGGACGGGCGTGCGGTATTCTGGGTGCCGGATGCCGACCTGGGGCCCGCCGCTCCGCCTCCTTCCGCCACGACCGACTGAAGACCTTACTGCATGGCCGACCAACCGAACATCCCTGATTCCTCGTCCCGTCCCGACAGCCGCGAACCGAACTGGGAGCGTGCGGCGCTCGAGCGGATCGCGCTCGCGGCCGTCAAGGAACAGCGCGCGGCGCGGCGCTGGAAGATCTTCTTCCGCTTCGCGTTCCTCGGCGTATTCGTGCTGTTCGCGTTCGCGCTGATCGATTTCTCGAGCGACTCGAAGTTCTCGTCGAGCGGGCGCCACACGGCGCTCGTGACGATCGACGGCGAGATCGCGGCGGGCACCAACGCGAACGCCGACGACATCAATACGGCGCTGGATGCCGCTTTCGACGACAGCGGCACGGCCGGCGTCGTGCTGCGGATCAACAGCCCGGGCGGCAGCCCGGTGCAGGCAGGGATGGTCTACGACGAGATCCGCCGGCTCCGCACGAAGTATCCGGACAAGCCGCTGTACGTCGTCGTGACCGACATGTGCGCATCGGGCGGCTATTACATTGCGTCCGCCGCCGACAAGATCTTCGTCGACAAGGCGAGTATCGTCGGCTCGATCGGCGTGCTGATGGACGGGTTCGGCTTCACGGGCCTGATGGGCAAGCTGGGCGTCGATCGCCGCCTGCACACGTCGGGCGAAAACAAGGGCTTCTACGACCCGTTCTCGCCCGAGACGCCGAAGATGGATGCCCATGCGCAGGCGCTGCTCGACCAGGTCCATGCGCAGTTCATCAAGGCCGTGAAGGATGGCCGCGGCAAGCGGCTGCACGAAACGCCCGACATGTTCTCGGGTCTGTTCTGGACCGGCGAGAAGAGCGTCGAACTCGGGCTCGCCGACGGCTACGGCACGACCGACACGGTCGCGCGCGACGTGCTGAAGGCGCCGGATCTCGTCGACTACACGGTGAAGGAAAGCCTGACGAATCGCGTTGCGCGCAAGTTCGGGGCGGCGGTCGGCGGTGCCGCGATGAAGGCGCTGACCGCCGGCAGCGCGTCGTTCAGCTTGCGCTGAGCGGCAGCCGGCCGGCGCCGCGGCGAGCGGGGCGGGGCGCCCCGTGCCGCGAGGCTGTTGCCGGCGCCGATCTCAGTTCGCGAGCAGCAGGAAGATGGCGGGGCGCTTGTGCAGATTCGGCGCAGGCGCCTTTTTCCAGTCGGCCACCGTACGGCTGGCGATCGTCTCGGTCTCGAGGGTCAGATCGGCCGCGACGCAGATCTGCGTCGACGGCGCGCAGGTCGCGACGAGCGTGTCGAGCATCGCGTGGTTCCGGTACGGCGTCTCGATGAAGATCTGCGTCTGGCGCGCCTTGCGCGACAACTGCTCGAGTTCGCGCAGGCGTTTCGCGCGCGCGGCTGCATCGACCGGCAGATAGCCGTTGAACGCGAAACTCTGGCCGTTCAGGCCGGATGCCATCAGCGCGAGCAGGATCGAACTCGGCCCGACGAGCGGCACGACCTTCACGCCGCGCTCGTGCGCCCGGCGGACCAGCAGCGCGCCAGGATCGGCAACGGCGGGGCAGCCGGCCTCGGATACGAGCCCGGCGTCCGCGCCCGCCAGTACCGGTGCGAGCAGCCGGTCGATCTCGCCGGCCGGCGTATTGACGTTCAGTTCCCGGATCTCGATTTCCTGGATCGGCCGCGTCGTGCCGATCTTCTTCAGGAACGCGCGGGTCGTTTTCGCGTTTTCGCCGATGTAATAGCCGAGCGTGCCGGCGCGCGCCTGCACGGCCGCGGGCAGCACGGCGGCGAGCATCGATGCGTCGCCTTCGCCGAGGGTGTTCGGGACGAGATAGAGCGTGCCGGCCGTCATGCGCGGTCTCCCTGGATGGCAAAGAGCGGATAGCCCGCGGCGCGCAGCATCCGCGTGAGCGCGATCAGCGGCAGGCCGACGAGCGCCGTCGGGTCGTTGGAGTCGATGGCATCCAGCAGCGCGATGCCGAGGCCTTCGGATTTCGCGCTGCCGGCGACGTCGTACGGCGTTTCCGCACGCAAGTATGCGTCGAGTTCGGCTTCGGGAAGCGAGCGGAAGCGCACGTGCGTGACGACGTCCTCGCTCCAGGTTTCACCCGTGCGGCTGTCGTACAGGCTGAGCGCACTGTGGAATTCGACGTCGCGGCCCTGCATCGACAGGAGCTGCGCGAGCGCGCGCTCGTGCGTGCCGGGCTTGCCGATCTGGTGGCCGTCGAACGTCGCGACCTGGTCCGACCCGATCACGAGCACGCCGTCCGGCGCGTCGATCGTCGCGGCGACCGCGCGCGCCTTCGCGCCCGCGAGGCGCAGCGCGGTCGCGGCCGGCGTTTCGCCTGCGAGCGGGGTTTCGTCGAGGTCGGGCGACATCACGTCGAACGGCACGCCGAGGCGCTCGAGGAGCGCGCGGCGGTAGCGGGAACTGGAGGCGAGAATCAGCCGCGGCGGGCGGCAAACGGTATCCGGCATGGTCGATTGGGGCGATGAGTCGTCAGGTGTGGCGCGGTGTTGCGAGGGCGCAAGCATAAGTGATTGACCGCAAAAGGTAAAACAGGTATGCTTTCCTGCTTTTCGTCGGCAGGCTTTCGCAGTGGTGGCGCCTGCCGGGTCTTCGGAAGTAAAGTACGTAATCGTACGCGGCGTAGATCGCGCACGTGCGCGGCGCCGAATGTGCGGCGCCAGCAAGCCGGATCCCGCAAGTCAGCCTGTAGGCAGGAGCGCAACATGAACACTTCTTCTGGCAAACCTGCGGCGTCGCTTGATCCGCACGCGGTCGACCTGTTCGAATTCGCCCGCAGCGGGCGGCAGGCAGCGGGTGCCGTGCGCCTGTCGCAGCTGCCGCGCATGCTGAACGAAGTGCCGGTGGACGCGCCCGATCGCGACACGGTCTTCACGTGGCAGGCCGAAGGGTTCACCCAGAAGGAGTTGCAGGACGACGGCGCCGATGGGCAGCAGCCGTATCTGCGCCTCGCGGTGCACGGCCATGCGTGGCTCACGTGCCAGCGCTGCATGACCCCGTACGACCAGACGTTCGACGTTGACATGACGTACCGGGTCGTTGCGACCGAAGAAGAAGCTGAAGAATTTCCGCTCGACGACGATGAAGCCGATGTGATCGTGGGCTCACGCCAGTTCGATCTCGTCGACTTGATCGAAGAGGAGTTGCTGCTTTCGTTGCCGCTCGTGCCCAAGCACGAGGTTTGCCCGGCAGTTCACGAAAGCCTCGTGTCGGGTGCGAGCGGTCCTTCGGAAGACGCGGACGACGAGTCCGCAGAAGACGAGGACGAAGGCAAACGGCCGAATCCGTTCGCGGCGCTGGAAGCGCTGAAGAAGGACGGGGACGGCGGCAAGAAACACTAAGCAGTTGTGGCGCGGGAAGGCGTAAGGGCTTTGGGCCAGGGTAGTTAAGCGCCGGATCGGGCTGTGTTAGAATCCGGAAAATTATTTAGGAGTTAGTCATGGCAGTCCAGCAAAACAAGAAGTCGCCGTCGAAGCGCGGCATGCATCGTTCGCACGATTTCCTGACGGCAGCGCCGCTGGCAGTCGAGCCGAGCACGGGTGAAGTGCACCTGCGTCACCACGTCAGCCCGAACGGCTACTATCGCGGCAAGAAAGTCGTCAAGACGAAGAACGACTAAGCGTCAAGTCACGCGTTGCGCGCTACGATCGCCGTTCGCGTGACAACTGGTTCGCTTGACACTTTCCTGGCTCAACAAAAAGGCGGCATTCAACTGCCGCTTTTTTGTGCCTGAAATTCGTCGCATTCCATGACCGTAAAGCTCACAATCGATTGCATGGGAGGCGACCACGGCCCGTCCGTGACCGTTCCCGCGGCAGTCAAGTTCGTCCGCGCGCATCCCGATGCGCACCTGATGCTCGTCGGCATCGAAAGCGCGATCCGCGCTCAGCTGAAAAAGCTGAAAGCCCTCGACGATCCCGCGCTGACCATCGTGCCCGCCACCGAAGTCGTGGCGATGGACGACCCTGTCGAAGTGGCGCTGCGCAAGAAGAAGGATTCTTCGATGCGTGTCGCGCTCAACCACGTCAAGGAAGGCGCGGCCCAGGCCTGTATCTCCGCCGGCAACACCGGCGCGCTGATGGCCGTTTCCCGTTATGTGCTCAAGACGCTGCCCGGCATCGAGCGGCCTGCGATCGCGTTCGCGCTGCCGAATCCGACCGGCTACACGATGATGCTGGACCTCGGCGCGAACGTCGACTGCGAGCCGCAGCATCTGCTGCAGTTCGCGGAGATGGGGCACGCGCTCGTCGCCGCGCTCGAAGGCAAGGAGCGTCCGACGATCGGCCTGCTGAACATCGGCGAAGAGGTCATCAAGGGCAACGAGACGATCAAGCGCGCAGGTGAACTGCTGCGCGCCAGCACGCTGAATTTCCGCGGCAACGTCGAAGGCAACGACATCTACAAGGGCACGGTCGACGTGATCGTCTGCGACGGCTTCGTCGGCAACGTCGCGCTCAAGACGTCCGAAGGGCTCGCGCAGATGCTGTCCGACATCATCCGCGAGGAGTTCGGCCGTTCGCTGATGTCGAAGCTGATGGCGCTGCTTGCGCTGCCGGTGCTGATGCGTTTCAAGAAGCGCGTCGATCACCGCCAGTACAACGGTGCGGCGCTGCTGGGGCTGAAAAGCCTCGTGATCAAAAGCCACGGTTCGGCCGATGCCTACGCGTTTGAGTGGGCGATCAAACGCGGGTATGATGCCGTCAAAAACGGCGTGCTGGAGCGCCTCGCGCGCGCGATGGCGGACAATTCGGTGTCGCTCGGCGACGGCGAACACGACGCGGGCGGCGCGGGCCAGACGAGCCCGGCCGCAGGCCATCACGCCGAACCTTCCGCTGCGCAATCCTCTAAAGCATAAATGGCCCAATCGACTCTCTATTCCCGCGTGCTCGGCACGGGCAGCTACCTGCCGCCCGACCGCGTCACGAACCAGCAGCTCGCCGATCGACTCGCGAAGGAAGGCATCGAGACGAGCGATGAGTGGATCGTTGCGCGCACGGGCATCCATGCGCGTCACTTCGCCGCACCGAACGTCACGACGAGCGATCTCGCGCTCGAAGCGTCGCGTCGTGCGATCGAGGCGGCCGACATCGATCCGCAGTCGATCGACCTGATCATCGTCGCGACTTCGACCCCCGATTTCGTGTTCCCCAGCACGGCGTGCCTGCTGCAGAACAAGCTCGGCATCAAGAACGGCGGCGCGGCATTCGACGTGCAGGCCGTGTGCTCGGGCTTCGCGTATGCGATGGCGACGGCCGACAGCTTCATCCGCAGCGGCCAGCACCGCACGGCGCTCATCGTCGGCGCGGAGACGTTCTCGCGCATTCTCGATTTCAAGGACCGCACGACCTGCGTGCTGTTCGGCGACGGCGCGGGCGCGGTGATCCTGTCCGCATCGGAAGAGCCGGGCGTGCTCGGCAGCGCGCTGCACGCGGACGGCAGCTATTCGAACATCCTCTGCACGCCGGGCAACGTCAATCGCGGCGTGATCGACGGCAGCGCGTTCCTGTACATGGACGGGCAGGCCGTGTTCAAGCTCGCGGTCAACGTGCTCGAAAAGGTCGCGATCGAGGCGCTTGCCAAGGCGAATCTCGCGCCCGAGCAGGTCGACTGGCTGATCCCGCATCAGGCGAACATCCGCATCATGACCAGCACCTGCCGCAAGCTCGGCCTGCCGCAGGAGCGCATGGTCGTGACGGTCGACCAGCACGGCAACACGTCGGCTGCGTCGATCCCGCTGGCACTCGACACCGCGGTGCGCGACGGCCGCATCCAGCGCGGTCAGCACGTGCTGATCGAAGGCGTCGGCGGTGGCTTCACGTGGGGCGCATCCGTCTTCCGCTACTGATCCGCGGCGCGCAATTGCTGCGCGCGGATCCCGAACCGGCGCGCCGTTCGCGCGCGCCGTCCGAATCGATTCAATTGGGGACGATATGAAATTTGCATTCGTTTTTCCGGGGCAGGGCTCGCAGTCGGTCGGCATGCTCAACGCATTCGCCGATCTGGCCGTCGTGCGCGAGACGGTCCAGGAAGCATCCGATGCACTCAATCAGGATATCGGCAAGCTGATCGCCGAAGGTCCGGCCGAAGAGCTGAATCTGACCACCAACACGCAGCCCGTGATGCTGACGGCCGCCTACGCGTGCTATCGCGCATGGCAGCAGGCCGGCGGCCCGGCACCGTCGATCGTCGCGGGCCACAGCCTCGGCGAGTACACGGCGCTCGTCGCCGCGGGTGCGATCGCGTTCAAGGACGCGGTGCCGCTCGTGCGCTTCCGCGCGCAGGCGATGCAGACGGCCGTGCCGGTCGGCGAGGGCGGCATGGCCGCGATCCTGGGTCTCGATGACGACACGGTGCGCGCGGTGTGCGCCGAAGCCGCGCAAGCGGGCGTCGTCGAAGCCGTGAACTTCAACGCGCCGGCGCAGGTCGTGATCGCGGGCGCGAAGGCGGCCGTCGAGAAGGCCTGCGAGATCGCGAAGGCGAAGGGCGCGAAGCGCGCGTTGCCGCTGCCGGTGTCGGCGCCGTTCCATTCGTCGCTGCTCAAGCCGGCGTCGGACCAGCTGCGCGACTATCTCGCGAACGTCGACGTGAAGGCGCCGCAGATTCCGGTCGTCAACAACATCGACGTCGCGGTGGTCAGCGATCCGGCCGCGATCAAGGACGCGCTGGTGCGCCAGGCCGCTGGTCCGGTGCGCTGGGTCGAATGCGTGCAGCACATCGCGGGCACGGGCGTCACGCACGTGATCGAGTGTGGTCCGGGCAAGGTGCTGGCAGGGCTGACGAAGCGCATCGACGGCAACCTGGTCGGCGCATCGGTGTTCGATCCGGCTTCGCTCGACGAAGCACTGAAGCTGGCGACCGCCTGACGCGGCGCCTTTCCTCAAGAGACGGATATTCGATTCATGGAAAAGACTCTCGATAAACAGGTCGCGATCGTGACCGGCGCATCGCGCGGCATCGGCCGGGCGATCGCGCTCGAACTCGCGCGCCAGGGCGCGACGGTGATCGGCACGGCGACGAGCGAATCGGGCGCCGCCGCGATTACCGCAGGGTTCGCGGAAGCGGGCGTGACGGGCCGCGGCGCGGTGCTGAACGTCAACGACGCGGCGGCGGCCGAAGCGCTGATCGACGCGACCGTGAAGGAATTCGGCGCGCTCCACGTGCTCGTCAACAACGCCGGCATCACGCAGGACCAGCTCGCGATGCGGATGAAGGACGAGGACTGGGACGCGGTGATCGACACCAACCTGAAGTCGGTGTTCCGTCTGTCGCGTGCGGTGCTGCGTCCGATGATGAAGGCCCGCGGCGGCCGCATCATCAACATCACGTCGGTGGTCGGCTCGGCCGGCAACCCGGGCCAGGCCAACTACGCGGCCGCGAAGGCCGGCGTCGCGGGCATGACGCGTGCGCTCGCGCGCGAGATCGGCAGCCGTGGCATCACGGTGAACTGCGTCGCGCCGGGCTTCATCGACACCGACATGACGAAGACGCTGCCGGAAGAACAGCAGGCCGCGCTCAAGACCCAGATTCCGCTCGGCCGCCTCGGCAGCCCGGAAGACATCGCCCATGCCGTCGCGTTCCTCGCATCGCCGCAGGCCGGTTACATCACCGGCACGACGCTGCACGTGAACGGCGGCATGTACATGTCGTAACGATTTTCGTTTACCATCCGCGCCGTATCCCGTTTTTCAGGCGGATCGGCGCTTGATCGACCATCAAGCCAACGCGCGTTTTGGCGTCAGCAAACCTGATAAAATGCGCGCACTTGTAAATCTGAACTTTCCCTCGGAGGGGTAATGGATAACATCGAACAACGTGTCAAGAAGATCGTCGCTGAGCAACTGGGCGTCGCAGAAGCCGAGATCAAGAACGAAGCATCGTTCGTGAACGATCTGGGCGCGGACTCGCTCGACACGGTCGAGCTGGTGATGGCGCTCGAAGACGAGTTCGGCATGGAAATCCCGGACGAAGAAGCAGAGAAGATCACGACCGTTCAGCAAGCGATCGACTACGCTCGCGCAAACGTCAAGGCGTAAGCGCCTTTCGCGCTTATCTGCCACGTCGCCGCGATCTTCGCGTTTGACGCGCCATCCTGCCGGCAACCGCGCCGGACGGACTAACAGCCACAGGGCTCGCAGGGCTGGTTCCTGTGGCTACTGTGGCTTTTGTTTTTGTCATCCAATGGAAAAGAGGTTACCGTGAGCCGCCGTCGTGTTGTCGTTACAGGCCTGGGGCTGATTTCGCCCGTTGGCAATAATGTTGCCGACGGCTGGGCCAATCTCGTCGCCGGCAAGTCCGGCATCGCCACCGTCACGAAGTTCGATCCGTCGAACCTCGCCTGCCATTTCGCCGGCGAGGTGAAGGGTTTCAGCGCCGAGGAATACATTCCGGCGAAGGAAGCCCGCAACATGGATACGTTCATCCATTACGGCATCGCAGCCGGCGTCCAGGCAATCCGGGACAGCGGCCTCGAAGTGAACGAAGCCAATGCGGAACGCATCGGCGTGCTGGTCGGCTCCGGCATCGGCGGCCTGCCGATGATCGAAGACACGCACCAGACCTACGTCGATCGCGGCGCGCGCCGGATCTCGCCGTTCTTCGTGCCGGGTTCGATCATCAACATGATCTCGGGTCACCTGAGCATCATGTTCGGCCTGAAGGGCCCGAACCTCGCGGCCGTGACGGCCTGCACGACCGGTCTGCACAGCATCGGCCTCGCGGCGCGCCTGATCCAGGCCGGCGACGCCGACGTGATGGTCGCGGGCGGCGCCGAATCGACGGTGTCGCCGCTCGGCATCGGCGGCTTCGCGGCCGCGCGTGCGCTGTCGACCCGCAACGACGATCCGGCCACGGCGTCCCGTCCGTGGGACAAGGATCGCGACGGTTTCGTGCTGGGCGAGGGCGCGGGCGTGATGGTGCTCGAGGAGTACGAGGCGGCGAAGGCGCGCGGCGCGAAGATCTATGCGGAAGTCTCGGGCTTCGGCATGACGGGCGATGCGTACCACATGACCGCGCCGAACATGGACGGTCCGCGCCGCTGCATGGTTGCGGCGCTGCGCGACGCTGGCGTGAACGCGGACGAGGTCCAGTACCTGAACGCGCACGGCACATCGACGCAGCTCGGCGACAAGAACGAGTCCGACGCGGTGAAGGCGGCATTCGGCGAGCACGCGTACAAGCTCGTCGTGAACTCGACGAAGTCGATGACGGGCCACCTGCTGGGTGGCGCGGGCGGCCTCGAGTCGGTGTTCACGGTGCTGGCGCTGCACAACAACGTGTCGCCGCCGACCATCAACATCTTCAACCAGGACCCCGAGTGCGATCTCGATTACTGCGCGAACACCGCGCGTGACATGAAGATCGACGTTGCCGTGAAGAACAACTTCGGCTTCGGCGGTACCAACGGCACGCTGGTGTTCAAGCGCGTCTGACGCTGAATCGCTTGACGAGTCCATTCGATGCTCCTGCCGGGCGTCCGCAGCGCTTTGCGTTGCGGGCCTCGGCCGTGTCGTATGTCGTGCTGGCCGTGTTCGTCGCGGCGGCTGCCGTGTCCGCGTACCTGTTCTGGGCGCCGCGGGCCGGTGCCGCAGCCGGCGCGTGCGTGTCCGCGGCGACGGCAGCGCTGCTTGCCATGTGTGCCGCGCGGGCCTGTGCCCGTCGGCTGCCGGCCGAGTTGCGGATCGATGCATTCGGGGAGATTGCGGCGTTTGGCCGCACCGGGCGCTTGCTCGCCCGGGGCCGCGTGACCGGCCATGCGCACTGGAGCAGCCTGCTGCTCGTGCTGTCGGTCGGGCAGGGCGCCCGGCGTGCCCGGCCGCTGCTGATCCCGGCCGATGCGCTCGACGCCGCGTCGTTCAGCGCGCTGTCCGTGCTGGCGCGTACCGCGGGCACGGCGGGGCGGGCATGACGGCGGCGCAGTTACCGACCGTAACCAGCGGCCGGCGCCGGAACGCTACAATAACGCTCCGCGTTGCATCCCTAGTTAACGGATTTGTCAGGTGAGTGAAAAAGAAATCGATCAGGCTCTGGTCGAGCGCGTACAGAAAGGCGACAAGGCGGCGTTCGAACTCCTGGTCTCCAAATACCACCGCAAGATCATTCGGCTGATCTCGCGCCTCGTGCGGGATCCCGCCGAGGTCGAGGATGTGGCCCAGGACGCGTTCATCAAGGCGTATCGTGCGCTGCCGCAATTTCGCGGCGAGTCGGCGTTCTACACGTGGTTGTACCGGATTGCCGTCAATACGGCGAAGAACTACCTTGCGACGCAGGGCCGCCGGGCACCGACCTCCACCGAGGCCGATGCCGAGGAAGCGGAAACTTTCTCCGACGCAGACCAACTAAGGGATATCAACACGCCTGAGTCGATGTTGATGAGCAAGCAGATTGCCGAGACGGTCAACGCTGCAATGGCCGTCCTGCCCGAAGAACTGCGTCAGGCGATCACGCTGCGCGAGATCGAGGGCCTGAGCTACGAAGAGATCGCGGAAATGATGGATTGTCCGATCGGGACGGTCCGGTCGCGGATCTTCCGGGCGCGCGAGGCAATCGCTGCGAAATTGCGTCCGCTGCTCGATACGCCCGAAGGCAAG
Source organism: Burkholderia sp. AW33-5 (assembly GCF_053427615.1). Taxonomy (NCBI): domain Bacteria; kingdom Pseudomonadati; phylum Pseudomonadota; class Betaproteobacteria; order Burkholderiales; family Burkholderiaceae; genus Burkholderia; species Burkholderia sp. AW33-5. The sequence goes on from NZ_JBSAXA010000025.1 coordinate 58,206, forward strand.
CGCTGGTAAGCGCGACGGGCGCAACGACGCGGGTCGGGGTCTAGTTACGGATAGAGTCGTGAAGTCACGACGGGGTGTGTGCAAGATGGGGAGCATCATGGGGTCGGTCAATACGCAGTCGCAAGCGTGCTCGCGCGGCGAGCGCCTTTCCGCTCTGGTCGACGGTGAACTGTTCGACGGCCCGGATCACGGGCAGTTTCTGGCTGAGCTCGACCGCGCGGATCGCGCTGCGTGGGCCCATTACCACCTGATCGGCGATGCGCTGCGCTCGGACGAGCTCGCGCTGTCGCCCGCGCTGAGCGTCGCGTTCACCGCGCGCATGTCGGCCGCGCTGGAAAGCGAGCCGCACCTGCTCGCGCCGGCCGCCGCGCCGGTCACGCGCAAGCTGCTGTCGCTGCGCCGGCGTGTCGTGCCCGCGTTCGCGGTGGCCGCCGCGGCCGCCACGCTGACGTGGATCGTCGTCCCGCAGATGCAGACGGCCGGTGCGCCGGGCGCCGTCCAGGTCGCGTCGACAGGCGCACCGCAGAACGGCAACCTGCAGCGCGTGACGGTTGCGCAGGCATCGGCGCAGCCGGGCCTGCAGGACGTCAACATCATCCGCGACGCAAGTCTCGACCAATACCTTGAAGCGCATCAGCAATTCGCGCAGCAGCCCGTCGTCACGGGCTCGATGCCGCTGATCCGCGCTGCCGTGACCACCACGCCAGGCCAATAAACCCGATGCGGACATTGCAGTTGAATCACGCCATCTCCGGATGGAAGCGGCTGCCGGCCCTCCTGCTTTGCGCAGCCGCCCTGTTGTCCGTTCAATCCCTCCCAGCCAGCGCCCAGCAACCGGACGATCCCGTCGCGACCCGCAAGGGTGCGGCGGATTGGCTCGATCGCATCCAGCAGGCGGCGCAGCAGCAGAGCTACGAGGGTACGTTCGTCTACCAGCGCGGCGGGTATGTCCAGTCGTCGCGCATCGCGCACGTGGCGTCCCGCGACGGCGAGTTCGAGCGGATCGAGTCGCTCGACGGCAAGCCGCGCAAGGTTCTGCGGCACAACGACGAGTTGTACACGTTCGTCCCCGAGCGCAAGTTGTGCGTGGTCGAGCGCCGCCAGACGCGCGATTCGTTCCCTGCACTGCTCGGCGCGGGCGGCGAGCACGTGATGTCCGTTTATGACGCGAAGCTGCTCGGCAAGGACCGGGTGGCCGGGGTCGACGCGCAAGTGGTCGAACTCGTGCCGAAGGATGCGTACCGGTTCACGTACAAGCTGTGGGCCGACACCCGCACCGGGCTGCTGCTGCGTTCGCAGACGCTCGATGCGAGCGATCACGTGCTCGAGCAGGTCGCGTTTTCGCAAGTGCAGACGGGCGGCACGGTCGGCGACAAATCCGCGATCGCGGCCGGCATGCGCAACCTGAGCGGCTGGACGGTCGTTCGCCCGCCGGTCGCGACGGTCGACATGGAAGCGCAGGGCTGGCAGATCGCACCGACCATCGCCGGCTTCCGGAAGATTCGCGAGGTGCGCCGGCCGATGGCCGCGCGCGACGCCGGCGATCCGCCGATTCCGGTCGATCAGGCCGTCTTCACCGACGGCCTCGCGACGATCTCCGTCTTCATCGAGCCGGCCGAAAAGAACACGCGCAAGGAAGGGGCGGGCAGCACCGGCGCGACCCACGTGCTCGTGAGGCGTCGCGGCGACTACTGGATCACCGTGCTCGGCGAAGTGCCGCCGGCCACCTTGCAGCAGTTCGCGTCTGCCATAGAATACAAGGCTTCCAAGTAACGCTACGGCTTCCGACATGACGAAACTCACGCTGCGCAAAGTGCTCGCGGCGGCGGTGCTGTTTGCCTGCCTGCCGCTCGCCCCGCAAACCGCGGCCGCTGTCACGCCTCCAGCAGCCAGCCTTCCCGACTTCGCCGATCTGGTCGAGAAGGTCGGGCCGGCTGTCGTGAACATCCGGACCACCGCGAACGTGCCGACGCCCGGGCCACGTGGCGTGCTCCCGCCGGGCTTCGATAACGGCGACATGTCGGAATTCTTCCGGCGCTTCTTCGGCATTCCGCTGCCGCAGGCGCCCGGCAACGGTGGCGGCAACGGCAATGGCAGCCCGAAGAACGCGCCGGCGCCGGACAATCCGCCCGACACCGAGCAGAACCGCGGCGTCGGTTCGGGCTTCATCGTGTCGGCTGATGGCTACGTGATGACCAACGCGCACGTCGTCGACGACGCGGACACCATCTACGTGACGCTGACCGACAAGCGCGAATTCAAGGCGAAACTGGTTGGCGTCGACGACCGTACGGACGTCGCGGTCGTCAAGATCCAGGCGTCGAACTTGCCGGTCGTCGCGATCGGCGATTCGAACAAGGTGCGCGTCGGCGAGTGGGTCGTCGCGATCGGCTCGCCGTTCGGCCTCGACAACACCGTGACGGCCGGCATCGTGAGTTCGAAGAGCCGCAACACGGGCGATTACCTGCCGTTCATCCAGACCGACGTCGCGGTGAACCCCGGCAACTCGGGCGGCCCGCTGATCAACATGCAGGGCGAGGTGATCGGCATCAACTCGCAGATCTACAGCCGCACCGGTGGTTTCATGGGCATTTCGTTCGCGATCCCGATCGACGAGGCGATGCGCGTGGCAGACCAGCTGAAGGCGACCGGCAAGGTCACGCGCGGCCGCATTGCGGTGGCGATCGGCGAAGTGACGAAGGAGGTGGCCGATTCGATCGGGTTGCCGAAGGCGGAGGGCGCGCTCGTCAGCAGCGTCGAGCCGGGTGGTCCGGCCGACAAGGCGGGCATCCAGCCGGGTGACATCATCCTGAAGTTCAACAGCCGGTCGGTCGATACGGCGTCGGATCTGCCACGCATGGTCGGCGACACGAAGCCGGGCACCAAGGCGATCGTCAGCGTGTGGCGCAAGGGTCAGGCGCGTGATGTGCCGATCACGATCGCCGAGACGCCGGCGGAGACGACGGCGAAGGCCGAGCAGCGCAAGAATGTGCCGCAGAAGCCGCGCCCGGCCAATTCACTCGGCTTGACGGTCAGCGACCTTTCGGCTGACCAGCTGAAGTCGCTGAAGCTGAAGAACGGCGTGCAGATCGACGGCGTCGACGGCCCGGCGGCCCGGGCGGGCCTGCAGCGCGGCGACATCGTGCTGCGCGTCGGCGACACCGACATCACGAGCGCGAAGCAGTTCGCCGACGTGACCGCGCAGCTCGATCCGCAGAAGGCGGTCGCGGTGCTCGTGCGGCGCGGCGACAATACGCAGTTCGTGCCGGTGCGCCCGCGCCCGATCCAGAAGTAACGCACCGATGTTCACGCTCTACGGCCGCGGCTGGTGCCACCTGTGCGACGACATGCGTGATGCGCTGGCGCCGGTGGCGGCCGAATTCGGCGTTGCCGTCGACTACGTCGACATCGATGCCGATCCGGCACTCGTCGCCCGTTACGACGAGGACGTGCCGGTGCTGTTGCTGGACGGCACGGAAGTGTGCCGCCACCGGTTCGACGAGGCGAGGGTGCGCGGCGCGCTGACGACGCGGCGCTGAAACTGGCCCCGTCGCCGGCCGCGCTCTGCGCGGGGTGCCGGTGCGAGTCCGCCCGCCAAGGCCTCCGGCAGGCCGTCCTGACCGGGCGTCCGCGACCAGGCGTCCCAAATTACCGCCCGGCAAAGGCCTTTTCGGCTAAAATAAGCCGTTTTTTCACCGACTTACAAGGCGTGCTCCGCAGTCGTCGAGCGCGCCTTTTTCGCTTGATCGGCACTGAATGGATCATATTCGCAATTTCTCGATCATCGCGCACATCGACCATGGCAAGTCGACGCTCGCGGATCGCATCATCCAGGTATGCGGCGGCCTCGCCGACCGTGAAATGGAAGCGCAGGTGCTCGACTCGATGGATATCGAGCGCGAACGCGGCATCACGATCAAGGCGCAGACGGCGGCATTGTCCTATCGCGCCCGCGACGGCAAGGTCTACAACCTCAACCTGATCGATACGCCGGGGCACGTCGACTTCTCGTACGAAGTCAGCCGTTCGCTGTCCGCGTGCGAAGGTGCGCTGCTCGTGGTCGACGCCAGCCAGGGCGTCGAGGCGCAGACGGTCGCGAACTGCTACACGGCGATCGAGCTCGGCGTCGAGGTCGTGCCGGTGCTGAACAAGATCGACCTGCCGGCCGCGAACCCCGAGAACGCGATCGAGGAGATCGAGGACGTGATCGGCATCGACGCGACCGACGCGACGCGCTGCAGCGCGAAGACGGGGCTCGGCGTCGAGGACGTGCTCGAAGCGCTGATCGCGAAAGTGCCGCCGCCGAAGGGCGATCCGGCCGCGCCGCTGCAGGCGCTGATCATCGACTCGTGGTTCGACAACTACGTCGGCGTCGTGATGCTCGTGCGCATCGTCAACGGCACGCTGCGTCCGAAGGACAAGATCAAGATGATGGCGACCGGCGCGCAGTATCCGGTCGAGCACGTCGGCGTGTTCACGCCGAAGTCGCGCAATCTCGAATCGCTGTCGGCCGGGCAGGTCGGCTTCATCATCGCCGGCATCAAGGAACTGACCGCCGCGAAGGTCGGCGATACCGTCACGCACGCGACCAAGGCCGCCGCCGAGCCGCTGCCGGGCTTCAAGGAAGTGAAGCCGCAGGTGTTCGCGGGCCTCTATCCGGTCGAGGCGAACCAGTACGACGCGCTGCGCGAATCGCTCGAGAAACTGAAGCTCAACGATGCGTCGCTGCAGTACGAGCCGGAAGTGTCGCAGGCACTCGGTTTCGGTTTCCGCTGCGGCTTCCTCGGGTTGCTGCACATGGAAATTGTGCAGGAGCGGCTCGAGCGCGAGTTCGACATGGACCTCATCACGACCGCACCGACGGTCGTCTACGAGGTCGTGCAGAGCGACGGCTCGACGATCATGGTCGAGAACCCGGCGAAGATGCCGGAGCCCGGCCGCATCGCGGAAGTCCGCGAGCCGATCGTCACGGTGAACCTGTACATGCCGCAGGACTACGTCGGGTCCGTGATCACGCTGTGCGAGCAGAAGCGCGGCTCGCAGATCAACATGCAGTATCACGGCCGCCAGGTGCAGCTCACGTACGAAATCCCGATGGCCGAAATCGTGCTCGACTTCTTCGATCGCCTGAAGTCGGTGTCGCGCGGCTATGCATCGATGGACTACGAGTTCAAGGAATACCGTTCGTCGGACGTCGTGAAGGTCGACATGCTGATCAACGGCGACAAGGTCGATGCGCTGTCGATCATCGTGCACCGCTCGCAGTCGCAGTATCGCGGCCGTGAAGTGGCCGCGAAGATGCGCGAGATCATTCCGCGCCAGATGTACGACGTGGCGATCCAGGCGGCGATCGGTGCGCACATCGTCGCGCGCGAGAACATCAAGGCACTTCGCAAGAACGTGCTCGCGAAGTGCTACGGCGGCGACATCACGCGAAAGAAGAAACTGCTCGAGAAGCAGAAAGAAGGTAAGAAACGCATGAAGCAGGTGGGTTCGGTCGAGATCCCGCAGGAGGCGTTCCTCGCGATCTTGCGCGTCGAAGACAAATAACAGGACTGATCCTTTTATGAATTTTGCGCTGATTCTTTTTGTGCTCGTCGTCGTGACGGGCGTAGCGTGGGTGTTGGACAAACTGGTGTTCCTGCCGCGGCGACGCAAGGCGGCCGACGCGGCGATCGAGGAGTTCGATCGCCAGCAGTCGCGTATCGACAAGCGTTTTGCGGACGAAAACGCGGGGCAGACGCGTTCGAAGCTGCGTGACGAAAAACTGCGCCAGCCGTGGTGGCTTGAGTACACCGCAAGCTTCTTCCCGGTGATCCTGGCCGTGTTCGTCGTGCGTTCGTTCGTCGTCGAGCCGTTCAAGATCCCGTCGGGCTCGATGGTGCCGACGCTGCTGGTCGGCGACTTCATCCTCGTCAACAAGTTCGAATACGGCCTGCGCATGCCGATCACGAACACGAAGATCACGCAGGGCAGCCCGCTGTCGCGCGGCGACGTCGTCGTGTTCCGTTATCCGAAGGACGAGTCGGTCGACTACATCAAGCGCGTGATCGGCCTGCCGGGCGACACGGTCGCTTACCAGGACAAGCAACTGACGATCAACGGCCAGCCGGTGCCCGAAACGCCGCTGCCGGATTTCTTCGACGACGAGCGCCAGAACTACGCGAAGCAGTTCGAGGAGACGATCGGCACGAAGAAGAATGCGATCCTCAACAATCCCGCCGTGCCGCCGTTCGTGATGGGCGCCTACGATTATCCGTATCGCGACAACTGCACGTACAACAGCCGCGGCGTGATCTGCAAGGTGCCGCCGGGCCACTACTTCATGATGGGCGACAACCGCGACAACAGCGCGGACAGCCGCTACTGGGGTTTCGTGCCGGACAACAACATCGTCGGCCGCGCGTTCTTCATCTGGATGAACTTCGGCGACCTGAAGCGCATCGGTTCCTTCAACTGATCGCGTTCGACTCGCACGCAATACGCGACGCACGGGCCGCGTCGCGTATTGCCGAACTACTTTAAGAACCGGCGGTAACACCGCCTCGTCACGCCTTTTCGCGTCCGGCCGTGCCGTTTCGGCCCGACCGGCGCCCGCGTTATACTCCTGCACATGCCCCTATCCCAGTTGGAAAGCCGGCTGCGCTATGAATTTCGCAATGCGGAATTGTTGCGCCAGGCTTTGACCCATCGCAGTCACAGTGCCACGCACAACGAACGGCTCGAGTTTCTCGGCGATTCCGTTCTGAATTGCGCGGTGGCCGCCCTTTTGTTCCAGCGTTTCAGCAAGCTGGACGAAGGCGACCTGTCGCGCGTGCGCGCCAATCTCGTCAAGCAGCAGTCGCTCTACGAAATCGCTCAGGCCCTGAATATTTCGGAAGGGCTGCGGCTGGGCGAGGGCGAATTGCGCAGCGGCGGCTTCCGTCGCCCGTCGATCCTCGCGGACGCGTTCGAAGCCATCATCGGGGCGGTATTCCTCGATGGCGGCTTCGAAGCCGCCCAAGGGGTCATCAAGCGCCTCTATATCCCGATTCTCGACCACATCGACCCGCGCACGCTCGGCAAGGATGCGAAGACGCTGCTGCAGGAATACCTGCAGGGGCACAAGATCGCACTGCCGACCTATACGGTCGTCGCGACGCATGGTGCGGCGCACAATCAGCAGTTCGAGGTCGAATGCACGGTGCCGAAGCTCGACGTGAAGGTGTCGGGCTCCGGTGCGAGCCGGCGGGCGGCCGAGCAGGCTGCCGCGAAGAAGGCGCTCGACGAGGTGCTGGCGGCTGCGCCGATGCTGGCCGCGAAGCCGAAGCGTTCGAAGAACGCACGCGGTTCGAAGCACGTCGAGCCCGAAATCGTGCCGGGCGTGAAGGGCGTGCAGGAAGCGCTGGACCTGCGTTCGCCGGAACGGAAGGAGCGTGCGGCGGCGCGCGATGCGAAGGCGGCGGCTGCCGCGTCGGCAGCGACCGACGCCGGCGCGCACCCGACCGAGCGGCCGGCGCAGGCGCCGATGGCCGCGATTCGCGCGGCGCATGTGGAAACGGCCGCTGACAAGGCAGACCGGCCCACGAAGCCGACGGCCGACAAGCCTGCCGAGAAGGCGCCCGAGAAACCGTCGGATCGCAACGAAGCCGGCTCGCGCGCGGCGGACAAGCCCGCGGAAGCCGCACCCCGTGCAGCCGACAAGCAGGCCGGCCAGGCGTCCGATCCGGCCGCGTCGACCGACAAGCCTGCTGCCGGTTCCGACGCCGCGTCGCGTCCGGCGCCGCGCGCCCGCGACACCGCGGCGCCCGGTGCCGAGACGCCGCAGGGCGGCGCAAGCCTCGCTGCCGCGCAGGCGCGCGTGGCCGATGCCGACCACTGAATTGCCCCTCGATCGTGCCGCGCGCCGCGCGGCCGTTTCCGAACCTGTCTCCCAAACGATATGAACACTCCCGCTCCTACCGGTTTCCGTTGCGGCATGATCGCGATCGTGGGCCGCCCGAACGTCGGCAAGTCGACGTTGATGAACGCACTCGTCGGCCAGAAGATCAGCATCACGTCGCGCAAGGCGCAAACGACCCGCCATCGCATCACCGGCATCAACACGTTCGACGACGCGCAATTCGTGTTCGTCGACACGCCGGGCTTCCAGACCCGCCACAGCACCGCGCTGAACCGCTCGCTCAACCGCGCGGTCACGTCGACGCTCACGTCGGTCGACGTGATCCTGTTCGTGATCGAGGCCGGCCGCTTCGGGCCCGACGACCAGAAGGTGCTCGACCTGATCCCGCCCGGCATGCCGACGCTGCTGATCGCGAACAAGATCGACCGCGTGGCCGACAAGGCGACGCTGTTCCCGTTCATGCAGAAGGTGAGCGAGCTGCGCGAATTCACCGAACTCGTGCCGCTGTCGGCGCAGCGGCCGGAAGACATCAAGCGCCTGCTGGACACGATCAAGCCGTACCTGCCGGAAGGCGAGCCGATCTACGGCGAGGACGAACTGACCGACCGCAGCTCGCGCTTCCTCGCGGCCGAAATCCTGCGCGAGAAGGTGTTCCGCTGGACCGGCGACGAACTGCCATACACGAGCACCGTGCTGATCGACAAGTTCGAGGAGGAAGGGCGCCTGAAGCGTATCTTCGCGACGATCCTCGTCGAGCGCGATTCGCACAAGGCGATGGTGATCGGCAAGAAGGGCGAGAAGCTCAAGCAGATCAGCACCGAGGCGCGGATGGACATGGAGAAGCTGTTCGACGGCCCCGTGTATCTCGAGACCTTCGTGAAGGTGAAGAGCGGATGGGCCGACAACGAGGCGGGGCTGCGCGCCTATGGGTACGAATGACGCGCTGACGTCAACCGAAGACGCGGTGACCGCCGGCGCGAACGACGCGCCGTTGCCGGCACCGCCCGAACCGCCGCGTCGCAAGGCGCGGCGCGCGACGTCTCGCACGTCCGATTTCCGCGTCGCCGAGCAGCCGGCGTTCGTGCTGCACAGCTATCCGTACCGGGAAACGAGCCTGATCATCGACGTGCTCACGCGCGATCACGGCCGCCTCGCGCTCGTCGCGAAGGGCGCGAAGCGCCCGCACTCCGCGCTGCGCGGCGTGCTGCAGACGTTCCAGCCGCTGCTGCTGTCCTGGTCGGGCAAATCCGAAGTACGCACGCTGACCGGTGCCGAGTGGGTCGGCGGGATGCTGCCGCTCGGCGGCGACGGGCTGCTGTGCGGCTTCTACGCGAACGAGCTGCTCGTGAAATTCTGCGCGCGCGAGGATCCGCAGCCGCCGCTCTTCAATCATTACGTGCTCACCCTCACGCGCCTTGCGCACGGCGAACCCGCGGTGCAGGTGCTGCGTTCGTTCGAGCGCGTGCTGCTGCGCGAGACCGGCTATGCGATGGCGCTGAACCGCACGGTCGCGCGCCGTGCGGTCGAACCGGATCGCCGCTACGTGTTCGATCCCGAGCGCGGCGTGCGCAATGCGGACGACGACGTACCGTCGCACTGGCCGGTGATTACCGGACAGACGTTGCTCGACATGGAGCAGGACGATTACCATCGAGCCCAGACGGTCGCGCAAAGCAAGACGCTGATGCGCTTCCTGCTGAATACCTATCTCGGCGGTACGCCGCTTGCCACGCGTCAGATCCTGATCGACCTGCAAAACCTATGAGTTTCTTCCTGACAACGCCCACCGCCATCGACCTCGGCGTGAATATCGACCACGTCGCGACGCTGCGCAACGCGCGCGGCACGACCTATCCCGATCCGATCCGCGCGGCGCTCGCCGCCGAAGAGGCCGGTGCCGACGCGATCACGCTGCACCTGCGCGAGGACCGCCGCCACATCGTCGACGCCGACGTGCGCAAGCTGCGCCCGCTGCTGAACACGCGGATGAACCTCGAATGCGCGGTGACGGCCGAGATGCTCGATATCGCATGCGAAGTGCGTCCGCACGACGCGTGCCTCGTGCCGGAGAAGCGCGAGGAACTGACGACCGAAGGCGGTCTCGACGTTGCCGGCCGCTTCGAGGCCGTGCGTGCGGCATGCAGGCAGCTCGCCGACGCCGGCGTGCGCGTGTCGCTGTTCATCGATCCGGACGAGACGCAGATCCGCGCCGCGCATGAAGCCGGCGCACCGGTGGTCGAGCTGCATACCGGCCGCTACGCCGATGCGCACGATGAAGCCGAGCAGCAGCGCGAATACGAGCGCATCGTCGCGGGCGTACAGGCCGGCGCGCAACTGGGCCTCAAGGTCAACGCCGGCCACGGCCTGCATTACACGAACGTGCAGCAGATCGCCGCGATCGACGGCATCGTCGAACTGAACATCGGCCACGCGATCGTCGCGCACGCGATCTTCGCCGGCTGGGACAACGCGGTGCGCGAGATGAAGGCGATCATGGTCGCCGCACGGGTCGCCGCGCTGCACGGCGGCGCGTGCTGACGATGCGTTGCGTGCGTGCGCGCTTCGCTCGTCGCCCGGCATCGTCCGCGCATCACGGCGGGCGCTGAGATGGCGATCTACGGCATCGGCACCGACATCGTCCAGGTGAGCCGCATCGCGGCCGTGCTCGAGCGCACGGGCGGCCGGTTCGCCGAGAAGGTGCTCGGCCCCGACGAGTTGCGCGTGTTCCATGCGCGCCGTGCGCGCTCGGAGGCGCGCGGCATCGCTTTTCTCGCGACACGCTTTTCCGCGAAGGAAGCGTTCTCGAAGGCGATCGGGCTCGGCATGCACTGGCCGATGACGTGGCGCGCGCTGCAGACCCTCAACCAGCGCAGCGGCGAACCGTACGTCGTCGCGTCGGGCGAGCTGGCCGACTGGCTCGCCGCGCGCGGCATCACGGCGCGTGTGACGGTCAGCGACGAACGCGACTACGCGGTGTCATTCGTGGTCGCCGAGGCCGATGCCGCGCCACCGCCTGCACCCGCACCTGTTTCCCGAACCACTCCCTGACGGACTTCCCGATTCGATGAAAACGACTCCCGGCCCGGTCATGCTCGACGTCGTCGGCACGGCCCTGTCGCGCGACGACGCGCGGCGCCTTGCGCATCCGAACACCGGCGGCGTGATCCTGTTCGCACGGCATTTCCAGAACCGCGCGCAGCTGACCGCGCTGACCGATTCGATTCGTGCAGTGCGCGAGGACATCCTGATCGCCGTCGATCATGAAGGCGGCCGCGTGCAGCGGTTCCGCACCGACGGCTTCACCGTGCTGCCGGCGATGCGCCGCCTCGGCGAGCTGTGGGACCGCGACGTGCTGCTCGCGACGAAGGTCGCGACGGCGGTCGGCTACATCCTGGCCGCCGAGCTGCGCGCATGCGGGATCGACATGAGCTTCACGCCGGTGCTCGATCTCGACTACGGGCATTCGAAGGTGATCGGCGATCGCGCGTTTCATCGCGACCCGCGCGTCGTCACGCTGCTCGCGAAGAGCCTGAACCACGGGCTGTCGCTCGCGGGCATGGCGAACTGCGGCAAGCATTTCCCGGGGCACGGCTTCGCGGAAGCCGATTCGCACGTCGCGCTGCCGACCGACGACCGGCCGCTCGATGCGATCCTCAAGCAGGACGTCGCCCCGTACGACTGGCTTGGCCTGTCGCTGTCCGCGGTGATCCCCGCGCACGTGATCTACACGCAGGTCGACAAGCGGCCCGCGGGTTTCTCGCGCGTGTGGCTGCAGGACATCCTGCGCGGGCAGCTCGGCTTTACGGGCGCGATCTTCAGCGACGACCTGTCGATGGAGGCGGCACGCGAAGGCGGCACGCTCACACAGGCGGCCGACGCGGCGCTCGACGCCGGCTGCGACATGGTGCTCGTCTGCAACCAGCCGGACGCGGCCGAAGTCGTGCTGAACGGGCTGAAGGCGCAGGCGTCGGCCGAGTCGGTGCGGCGCATCAAGCGGATGCGGGCGCGCGGCAAGCCGCTCAAGTGGGACAAGCTGATCGCGCAACCCGAGTATCTGCGGGCGCAGGCGCTGCTCGGCAGCGCGCTGGCGTAAGCGGAGAAGGGCGGCGCGATGTCGCCTTTCCCGTTATCGTTGTCGAAAGCAAAAAGCCGCGCACAAGCGCGGCTTTTTGCTGTTCCACCGACACGGGGCGAGGTGCAAGGCGACATGGTCTCGTGCAACTAACCGTCAACCCCCGCCAGCGCCCCGAACAACTGCGGCGCGGTCAGTTGACCTTCATCCGCTGCAGCTTGTTGTACAGCGTCTTCGGGCTGATGCCGAGCAGCGTCGCCGCGCGATGGCGCGTGCCGCCGACGGCGTCGAGCGTCGCGCGGATCAGCAGGTCCTCGACGTCGGACAGCGGGGTGCCGACCTTGATCTGCACGCTGCTGCCGTTCAGCGCGGCGCCGGCCGCGAAGCTCGCTTCGCCCGCGCGCAGCGTTTCGATGAAATCGCCGGACGCGTCATAGGCGAAACGCACGCGCTCCTGCAATTCGCGCACGTTGCCGGGCCATTCGTAGGACAGGCATTCGCGCACGAAGCCCGGTGCCGCGCGCTTGTCGGTCGTGCTGCGGCCGGTGGCGCGCGCTTCGCGGTTGAGTTCGTCGATCAGCGCGTCCGCGATGGCGAGTGCATCGCCGTCGCGCTCGCGCAGCGGCGGCATCGTGATCGATGCCGCGTCGAGACGCAGCCACAGATCCTCGCGCAGCGTGCCGTTCGCGACCGCCTCGCGGGCCGGGCGGCGCGTGGTCGCGATCAGCCGGAAGTCGCTCGCGATCGAGCTCGTGCCGCCGATCCGCATGAAGTTCTGCGAGTCGAGCGCATGCAGCAGCGCCTCCTGCAGCACGAGCGGCAGTGCGGTGATCTCGTCGAGGAACAGCGTGCCGCCGCCCGCTTGTTCGAACAGGCCCGATTCGCGCCGCTCGGCGCCGTCGAACGCGCCGCGTTCATGGCCGAACAGCACGCTGTCGAGCGACGCGCCGTGACGCCCCGCATGCGCGATCGTGCGGCAGTCGAACGACACGAACGGCCCCTTGCGGCGCCGGCTCAGGTCGTGAAGCGTGCGCGCGGCCAGCTTCTTGCCGGTGCCGGCTTCGCCCGTGAACAGCACGGCCGTTTCGGTGCCGGCGTTGTGCTCGATCATGTCGTACACGTGCTGCATCGCCTCGCTGCGGCCCACCAGCGCGCCGAAACGGCCCAGGTGGCGCAGCGACGCGCGCAGCGTCCGCACTTCGTCGATCAGTTCGTAGGGACGCGGAATCCGGGCCAGCAGGCTGCGCAGGCGCGGAATGTTGATCGGCTTCAGCAGGTAATCCCAGATGCCGTGACGCAGGCCTTCGATCGCGCTCTCGACCGTTGCGTTGCCCGTCAACACGATCACCGGCAGCGAGCCGTTCGGCTGCTGCTGCGGCAGATGCTGGAGCAGGTCGAATCCGCTGCCGTCCGGCAGGTTCAGGTCGACCAGGACGACATCGGGAATCGAGCGGCCGAGCGCCGTGCGTGCCTCGGCGAGCGACGTGGCCGTGTCGACCGAGAAGCCGTCCGCGGCGAGCAGTGCGGTCAGGCCGGACAGACTGTTGGGATCGTCTTCGACAATCAGGGCGTGTGGCATGGTGGACGCGAGTCGAGTCAAGAGAGGCGGGCTGTCGGCCATCGAGCCGGCCGCAGCCGCATGTCAGATTAAAAACTGATTTTATGCCCCGCTGAACACCTGACGTGCATTATTTCTTTGTCGCTATAAAACAGTTACCGATGATACAAATTGAATACCTTTAGTGCTGGATTTTGTGTTGCCCATGGTGCGGACGCATCGGTGCTGTTGGCGGCAGACAAACAAAAAGCGCCCCGAAGGGCGCTTTGTTCGATCCGGAAATCGCGGGCGATTACGCGCGGCTGCGATATTCGTTCGTGCGCGTATCGATTTCGATCTTGTCGCCGGTGTTGCAGAACAGCGGCACTTGCAGTTCGAAGCCCGTTGCGAGCTTGGCGTTCTTCAGCACCTTGCCCGACGACGTGTCGCCCTTGACGGCCGGTTCCGTGTAGGTGATCTCGCGAACCAGGATCGTCGGCAGTTCGACCGAGATCGCCTTCTCGTTGTAGAACACGACTTCGCACGCCATGCCGTCTTCGAGGTAGTTCAGCGCTTCGCCCATCATTTCCGCTTCGACTTCGTACTGGTTGTAGTCGGCGTCCATGAACACGTACATCGGATCGGCGAAGTACGAATACGTCACTTCCTTGCGGTCGAGCACGACTACGTCGAACTTGTCGTCAGCCTTGTAGACCGATTCCTGGCCTGCGTTCGTCAGCAGGTTCTTCATCTTCATCTTGACGACGGCGGCGTTACGGCCCGACTTGTTGTATTCCGTCTTTGCGATGACCCATGCGTCGCTGCCGATCTGCACGACGTTGCCTACGCGGAGTTCCTGTGCGGTCTTCATAAAAAACTGTCCTGATCCAATCAAATAAATAGGTGCCTGAGCGTTGCACAACGGCTGACGGCGCAAGCGGGGGGCGTTCCGGTGGGTGCCAAGAGCCCCAAACGCGAGCGCTTGCGTGGTCAGCCGTCGGATAACCGCTTATTTTAACTGAGATTTTGCGTATTCCGCCAGCTTTCCGGCGAGATCGCCGACGCCCGCCAGCGCGTCGGCCCAGCATGCCGCGTTGGTGTCCAGCGCGGCACGATGTTGCAGCAAATCGGCCCAATCGGGCGTGCCGCCACCGTTCCATGCGTGCCAGAAGCGCTCGAGCGCCGCGCGCGGCGCGTCGGCGAGGCCGGCCGACAGGTGCGCGAGCGCGGCGTCGAGCTTCGGCAGGTGCGCGTCGTCGGCCTGCGGATAGATGTGCCACACGAACGGCTTGCGCGCCCATTGCGCGCGGACGAACGAGTCCTCGCCGCGCACGAAGTTGATGTCGGCCGCCCATAGCAGCGGGTCATAGTCGGCCTGCGGGACGAACGCGAGCCCGTAAGCGGTCAGGTTGCCGACGGTCGCGCGCGCGCCGGCGCCGAACGATTCGACCCCGAAGAAACGGGCGACGGCCGGCGATATGCGGCCGACGGGCACGAGCGCGACGACGGGCGACGGGCCGTCGCGCCACTGCGCGAGCAGCGCGTCGACGGCCGGATTTTCATAGGCGAAGAGGCTGACGACGGTCGTGCCCGGCGCCGGCGGCGCGTCGCCGGTCGCCTGCCGCCACCAGGCGGCGCGCGCTGCCGCGTCGGCTTCGAAGGCCGTGCGGCGCGCGTCGAGGTCGCGTTCCTTCAGCACGCCGCCCGTGCCGGCCGACAAACCCGGGAAGAAGAACGTCTTCAGCAGCGGGTAGCGCGGATGCGGCGATGGCCGCAAATGGAAATCCGCGACCCAGTCCTCGGCGCTTAGGTATTCGAGATTGATCCACACGGGGCGGCGCGCGCGGCGCGCCATCGCCGCGAGATACGCGCCGGGCAGCTCGCACGCGAACGCCTCGATCACGACGTCGGCGATCTCCAGCGCATCGCCGACTTCCGCATGCCAGTGTTCGATCACGATGCCGTCGAGCGTCTGCCGCCCGGCATCGGGATCGACCCCCGGCAGCAGCCGCGCGAACGTGCGCAGATCGTCGATGAAGAGCCGCACCTGCCAGCCATGTTCGTGTGCGAGCTGGCGCGCGAGGCGCCAGCACACGCCGATGTCGCCGAAGTTGTCGATCACGGTGCAGAAGAGGTCGCACGCGATCGGTTCGTCGGGTGCGAGCGGCGCAGGGGAGGCGGGGGCGGTGCGGGGCATCGAAGCGGGCCGGTGAATGCTCTAAACTGGCGATTCTAATGGACCCGTTCCGCGCCACAAGGCACCCGGATCACGCATGACATCCCCAGAAGCCGCCGACATCCCGTTCGAACCCAAGAAGATCCTCGCGCAGTTGCCGCACATGCCGGGCGTCTACCGCTACTACGACACGGCGGGCGCCGTGCTTTACGTCGGCAAGGCGCGCGACCTGAAGAAGCGCGTATCGAGCTATTTCACGAAGACGCAGCTGTCGCCGCGCATCGCGATGATGGTCACGCGCATCGCGCGCATCGAGACGACCGTCACACGCTCGGAGGCCGAGGCGCTGCTGCTCGAGAACAACCTGATCAAGGCGCTTACGCCGCGCTACAACATCCTGTTTCGCGACGACAAGTCGTATCCGTACCTGAAACTCACCGCGCACCGCTTTCCGCGCATGGCGTACTACCGCGGCTCGGTCGACAAGCAGAACCAGTATTTCGGGCCGTTCCCGAGCGCATGGGCCGTGCGCGAGAGCATCCAGATCCTGCAGCGCGTGTTCCAGCTGCGCACCTGCGAGGATTCGGTCTTCAACAACCGCACGCGGCCATGCCTGCTGCATCAGATCGGGCGCTGCACGGCGCCGTGCGTCGGCGCGATTTCCGAGGACGATTACGCGATCGACGTGTCGAATGCCGCGCGGTTTCTGCTCGGCCGGCAGTCGGAAGTGATGAAGGAGCTCGAGCAGAAGATGCACGCGTTCGCCGCCGACCTGAAGTTCGAGCAGGCGGCCGCCGTGCGCAACCAAATGAGCTCGCTCGCGACGGTGCTGCACCAGCAGGCGATCGAAGTCGGCAGCGACAGCGACGTCGACATCCTGGCGGTCGTCGCGCAGGGCGGGCGCGTGTGCGTGAACCTGGCGATGGTGCGCGGCGGCCGGCATCTCGGCGACAAGGCCTATTTCCCGACGCACGTCGAAAGTGCGCTGACGCTTGCCGAAGGCGGGCTCGGCGACGAAGCCGAGGCGGCGGACGCTGCCGACGAAACCGCCGCGGCATTGCCCGACGGGCCTGCGGAAGATGCTGCCGCCGCGCGCGACGCGGGGGCGTCGGTGGAGGCCGAGGTGCTCGATGCGTTCATCGCGCAGCATTATCTCGGCAACCGCGTGCCGCCCGTGCTGGTCGTGAGCCACGCGCCCGCGAGCCGCGACCTGCTCGAACTGCTGTCCGAGCAGGCCGGTCACAAGGTCTCGCTGGTGCGGCAGCCGCAGGGGCAGCGGCGCGCGTGGCTGTCGATGGCCGAGCAGAACGCGCAGATCGCGCTCGCACGTTTGCTGTCCGAGCAGGGCTCGCAGCAGGCGCGCACGCGCGCGCTCGCGGAGACGCTCAGCTTCGAAGGCGACGATCTTGCAACGCTGCGGATCGAATGTTTCGACATCAGCCACACGATGGGCGAGGCGACGCAGGCGTCGTGCGTCGTCTATCACCATCACAAGATGCAGTCGGGCGAGTACCGTCGCTACAACATCACCGGCATCACGCCGGGCGACGATTACGCGGCCATGCGGCAGGTGCTGACGCGTCGCTACGAGAAGATGGTCGAGCAGGCCGCGCAGGCGGCGTCCGCCGACGACGAGGCCGGCATCGACGGCGAATCGACGCGCAAGGCCGAGGCATCGAGCCTGCTGCCGAACATCGTGCTGATCGACGGCGGCAAAGGGCAGGTCGAGATCGCGCGACAGGTGTTCACCGAGCTCGGGCTCGACACGTCGATGCTGGTTGGTGTCGCGAAGGGCGAAGGGCGCAAGGTGGGCCTCGAGACGCTCGTGTTCGCGGACGGCCGCGCGCCGCTCGAACTCGGCAAGGAGAGCGCCGCGCTGATGCTCGTCGCACAGATCCGCGACGAGGCGCACCGTTTTGCGATCACCGGGATGCGCGCGAAGCGGGCGAAGGCGCGCCAGACCTCGCGGCTCGAGGAGCTCGAAGGGGTCGGTGCGAAACGCCGGCAGCGACTGCTCGCGCGGTTCGGCGGGCTGCGCGGCGTGGTGGCTGCGAGCGTCGAGGAACTGGCGAGCGTCGACGGCATCTCGCACGCACTCGCCGAGCAGATCTACAAGCAGCTTCACTGAAGCGGCCGTGCGGCCGGCGGCCCCAGCGCGCGATCTCGCGTTCTTGTGGCAGGCCGGTCGACACGGCACAATTGCGAATCCTTTACTGACCCGCATGCCATGCCGTTCAATTTCCCGATTTTCCTGACGTGGGTACGGATCGTGTTGATCCCGCTCGTCGTCGGCGTGTTCTATCTGCCGGACACGGTGATGGGCGGCGCGCACCGCAACCTCGCGGCGGCGGCGATCTTCATCCTCGCCGCGTTGACCGACTGGTTCGACGGGTTTCTCGCCCGCAAGTGGAACCAGACGTCGTCGTTCGGCGCGTTCCTCGATCCGGTCGCGGACAAGCTGATGGTGACGGCCGCGCTGCTGATCCTCGTGCAGATTTCGCGGGTCGATGCGGCGATCGCGCTCGTGATCGTCGGCCGCGAGATCGCGATCTCGGCGCTGCGCGAATGGATGGCACAGATCGGTGCGTCGAAGAGCGTCGCGGTGAACCAGCTCGGCAAGTTCAAGACCGCGTGCCAGATGGTCGCGATCCCGATGCTGCTGTACTACGGCCCGCTGCCGCTCGGCATCGCGACGATCGACACGCGCGTGTGGGGCGAGTGGCTGATGTACCTCGCGGCGGTGCTGACGATCTGGTCGATGCTGTACTACATGAAGCTTGCATGGCCGCAGATTCGCGAGCGCGGCGGCGCGTGACCGGCCCCGCACGGGCGGTTGCGCAGGTTTTTGGAAAAAGGGTTGGAAAAGCCCTTGACACACGAATGTGCCTTCGACATAATCTCGCTTCTCCGCTGCACGACGAAGTAAGTGTGTGACGGGGAAGCAGTAGCGCAGCAATACGCGGGAGTAGCTCAGTTGGTAGAGCGCAACCTTGCCAAGGTTGAGGTCGCGAGTTCGAGACTCGTCTCCCGCTCCAGATTTTTTCTGGCAGCGTGTTGTACGGAAAAGCGCTGCAGATGCAGGACACATGCGGGAGTAGCTCAGTTGGTAGAGCGCAACCTTGCCAAGGTTGAGGTCGCGAGTTCGAGACTCGTCTCCCGCTCCAGATTTTTCTGGCAGCGTGTTGTACGGCAAAGCGCTGCAGGTGCAGGACAATGCGGGAGTAGCTCAGTTGGTAGAGCGCAACCTTGCCAAGGTTGAGGTCGCGAGTTCGAGACTCGTCTCCCGCTCCAAGTAATGGGGAAGCCACGCTTCCCTTTTTATTTGATGGACTGATGGTCCTTGAATAAAAATCTGTCGCTTGCCTCCACGGCATACGGACAGTCCGCTTTTGGCGCGATAGCAAAGCGGTTATGCAGCGGCCTGCAAAGCCGTTTAGGCCGGTTCGACTCCGGCTCGCGCCTCCAGGTAAGAAAAGATAAAGCCCCGCTTCGGCGGGGCTTTTCTTTTTTCCGCGTGTCATTCACGCATCTATTCAACCCGATACGGTCAGCGTCACTCACTCGCACTTCGACATGCGCTTGGCGTCGAAGTCGTAAATCGCGAGCAGATGCTAGCCCTTGCCGTTCAGGATCGGCAGTGTGATCGTCCACCGACCGACACCTGTTTGCGGATTTCCGATTCGAGATCCGACGGCGTGTCGATGCCGTTCTCCGGCACGCGTCACCATGAGCGTGCCGAACATTCGGCGATGTCGGTCAGCCGTCGACCGGCCGTGCCGGCGTGTCGAGCCTCAACTGATAGAACGCCGCATCGAGCCAGCGGCCGAACTTGAAGCCCGCTTCGGTGATCGTGCCCGAGTGCACGAAGCCGAGCCGCGTATGCAGCGCGACGCTGCCGCCGTTGGTCGCGTCGATGCAGCCGACCAGCAAATGCACGTCGGCCTCGCGCGCACGCCGGATCAACTCGCGCAGCAGCAACTCGCCGAGCCCGCGGCCGCGATGGTCGCGGTGGACGTAGACGCTGTGCTCGACCGTGTACTTGAACGCCGGGAACGCGCGGAACGTACCCCAGCTCGCGAAGCCGACCAGCGTGCCCGATTCGTCGACCGCGCCGACGACCGGAAACCCGCCGGCGCGCTTCGTCGCGAACCACGTGGCCATCGCTTCCGGCGGGCGAGGCCGGTAGTCGTACAGCGCGGTGGAGTTCACGATCGCGTCGTTCAGGATCTCGAGAATGGCCGCGGCATGCTCGGCCTCGCTGCAATCGATCAGGCGCACGTCGCCGCGCGGTGTCGGGGAATTCATACGGGCTCCTGCGCCTGTCGGCCTTGAACGGATGACACATTCCGCGCGCCGACGGCGGCGGGGGCATCGCAGATCGCGACGACATAGCGCGCGACGTGCGACGACGGGTTGCTGAAAACCAGCGGCTGATCGACGCGCATGGCCAGACAGTCGCCTTCGTGCAGTTCGTGAAGCAGGTCGCCGAACGTGACGTCGACGCGCCCGCGGACGACCCACACCTGTTGATGCAGCGCGCTTTCGCGCCCGCCGGAGTCGTACGCGACGCGCGCGCCGGGCGGGAAATCGATCTCGACGAGCTGGATCGGCGACGGCCAGCCGGGCGGCGACA
The DNA here is from genome assembly GCF_053427615.1 of Burkholderia sp. AW33-5. Lineage (NCBI taxonomy): Bacteria > Pseudomonadati > Pseudomonadota > Betaproteobacteria > Burkholderiales > Burkholderiaceae > Burkholderia > Burkholderia sp. AW33-5. Next base: position 78,506 of record NZ_JBSAXA010000025.1, read on the forward strand.
GATTGCGCCGCACGTACCCGGACGCCGGATCGCGCCATTCCGCCTGCTGTGCGCGCCGCACCAGCGGCTGCGCGGGTGCGTCGTCGCGATCGCCGGCGAACAGCCCGGCCAGCGACACGCCGAGACCGGCCGCGAGCTTGTCGAGCACGACGGCCGTCGGGCTCGCCGACGCACGCTCGATGAGCGAGATCATCGAACGGCTGACGCCGGAACGCGCAGCGAGCGCATCGAGCGTGTAGCCTCGTAGCGTGCGCAGGTCGCGCACGCGCCGGGCGATGCGTTCGTTGATGCCGGTGTCGTCGGCGGGGGGGGCGGTTGATTCTTGCATGATGGATTGATTTTCCAGCAAGCTGGAATTCGATGTCAACGGAATTGCCGCTGTCCCGGATCGAGGATTCGCTGTCGGCCAGGCGCTTGCCCGGCGATCGGAGCGAGCGTAATATACGAAACGGCTATATTTCGTTTAATTAGAGACATATGGGAATCATCAAGATATCCGAGCACATGCACGAACGGCTGCGCTCGACCAGTACCGCGCTGAGCCGTTCGATCAATGCACAGGCGGAGCACTGGCTGCGCGTCGGGATGCTCGCGGAGCTCAATCCGTCGCTGTCCTACGGCGATATCTGCCGGATGCTGATCGAGACCGAAGCACGCGGCGGCGACGCCGGGCCGACGGAGTCGGTCGCCCACGGCATCGAGCAGGTGGCGTGATGGCGAGACGCGAAATCCCGATCCGCGGTGCCGCGGAAATCGCCAGGTCGCGCGAGGCCGCGAAGCTCGCCTCCCAGGTGCTGACGATGATCACCGAGCACGTGAAGCCGGGCGTCACCACCGACGAGCTGGATGCGCGCTGCCGTGAATACATCGTCGACGAGCTCGGCGCGATCCCGGCGAACATCGGCTACCACGGTTATCCGAAAACCCTGTGCACGTCGGTCAACCACGTGGTCTGTCACGGCATTCCGTCGTCGCGGCCGATGCGCGACGGCGACATCGTGAATCTCGACATCGCGGTGATCAAGGACGGCTGGTTCGGCGACACGAGCCGCATGTACTTCGTCGGCGAGCCGGGCGAATTGGCGCGGCGCCTCGTCGCGACGACCTACGAGGCGATGCATGCGGGCATCCGCGCGGTTCGTCCGGGCGCGACGCTCGGCGACGTCGGCTACGCGATCCAGCAGGTCGCGCATCGCGAAGGGTTCAGCGTGGTCCGCGAGTATTGCGGGCACGGGATCGGCGACGTGTATCACGACGAGCCGCAGGTGCTGCACTACGGCCGCCCGGGCACCGGCGTGCCGCTGCGGCCGGGGATGATCTTCACGATCGAGCCGATGCTGAATGCGGGCAAGCGCGACACGCGCGTGCTGGCCGACGGCTGGACGGTCGTCACGAAGGACCATTCGCTGTCCGCTCAATGGGAGCACATGGTCGTCGTGACGGAGCAGGGCTTCGAGATCCTGTCGGACGATGTGACGCCGCCGGCGTTCGCGGCGCTGTCCGGCACGCACGCGGCCTGACGCCCGGCGAGCCGCACGCAGCGGCGCAATGAAAAGGCCCCATGACGGGGCCTTTTCATTTGGCGTCGCGCGGCTCAACCGCGCGCCTTCTGCCATGCGTGTTCGATGAACACGCGGCAGAGCGCTTCCATCCCGTTGCGGTCCTCGTCGTCGAAGCGTGCGGCAACGGGGCTGTCGACGTCCCACACGCCGATCAGCGTGCCGTCGGCGGCCACCAGCGGCACGACGATTTCCGATTCCGACGCGGCATCGCAGGCGATATGGCCGGGGAATTCGTGCACGTCGCGCACGACCTGCGTTTCGCGGGTCTGCGCGGCGGTGCCGCACACGCCCTTGCCGAGCGCGATCCGCACGCACGCGGGCTTGCCCTGGAACGGGCCGACCACGAGTTCCGTCCCGTCGAAGAAATAGAAGCCGGCCCAGTTCAGGCGGTCGAGCGAGTGATAGACGAGCGCGGAGAAGTTCGCGGCGTTCGCGATCAGGTCGCGTTCCGTGTCGACGAGCGCGCGTGCCTGCTCGACGAGCGTCGCATAGAGTTCGGCCTTGGAGGCGTGAGGGTCGGTGGACAGCGTGAACATGGTTGAAATGCGAAAAGGGTTGTGGGCAGCGGGGTTGTGAAAAACGCGATGCGCGTCCCGCAGTCTACGGCACGCACGGCCCGTTTGCAGCGCGTGGTTCGCGGGCGCCGTTGCTCAGTCAGGTTCGAGTTCGGCGAACCGCTCGGCCAGGAAATCGAGCAACGCGCGCACCGCGGGCAGCAGCCCGCGCCGCGACGCGAACACCGCGTGCACGATCTCGCGGCGCGGTGCCCAGTCCGGCAGCACGGTCGCCAGTTCGCCGCGCGCGACTTCGTCGCGCACCATCATCGTCGGCAACTGCACGATGCCGACGCCCGCGACGGCCGCCGCGCGCAGCGCGAGCATGCCGCCCGTCACGAGCCGCGGCTGGTGGTGGATTTCCGCCTGCGCGCCGTCGGGGCCGCGCAGCCGCCACACGTGCGTGGCCTGCGGCACGCCGTGATCCAGGCTCGGCAAGCGGGTCAGGTCGGCGGGGACGGCCGGCACGCCCCGCTCGCGCAGCAACGCGGGGCTCGCGACGAGACACTGCCCGCGCTCGGCGAGCATGCGCAGGGCGAGATCGCTGTCCTCGAGCGGCGGCGGGCGCACGCGGATCGCGACGTCGATCCCTTCGCCGACGACGTCGACGCGCCGGTTGGTCGCTTCCAGGTGAATTTCCACGCGCGGGCACGCGACCATGAACGCGGCGATCATCGCGCCGACCAGCGAATCGAGCAGCACGACCGGGCAGCTGACCCGCACGATGCCGCGCGGCTCCTCGTGCAGCAGCGCGATCGCCTCGTCGGCGGCGTCGGCTTCGACGAGCATCGCGCGGCAATGCGCGTAATAGGTCTGGCCGACGTCGGTGACAGTGAAGCGGCGTGTCGAGCGCTGGATCAGCCGCATTCCGAGCCGCGCTTCGAGCAGCGCGATGCGGCGGCTCAGCTTCGATTTCGGCATGTTCAGCGCGCGTCCGGCCGGCGCGAAGCCGCCGTGCTCGACCACCTGCACGAAGTAATAGAGATCGTTCAGATCCCGTCCGTTATCGTTCATGAAATGGAACGCTGAGTGCGATTTTGGCAGTCTACCGGATCGATCGTTCCACCTCTATATTCCTCCTCAGGATGCGAAACACGTGTTTCGCCGCAATTCGGAGAAGGCAAATGAAGAAGATCCAGGGTGTGTACAGTGCGCCGCGCGGTCACTGGGTCGGCGACGGTTTCCCGGTGCGTTCGATGTTCAGCTATCAGTCTCACGGCATGCACCTGAGCCCGTTCCTGCTGCTCGACTACGCCGGTCCTGCGAACTTCGAGCCGGCTTCGGCGCCGCGCGGGGTGGGCCAGCACCCGCACCGCGGGTTCGAAACGGTGACGATCGTCTATGACGGCGAAGTCGCGCACCGCGACTCGACCGGCGCGGGCGGGGTGATCGGCCCGGGCGACGTGCAGTGGATGACGGCCGCGAGCGGGATCCTGCATGAGGAATTCCACTCGGAAGCGTTCACGAAGCGCGGCGGCCCGCTCGAGATGGTGCAGCTGTGGGTGAACCTGCCCGCCGCCGACAAGATGGGTGCGCCCGGTTATCAGACGCTTCTGGACGCTGACATCCCGGTGGTCGAATTGCCGGACGGCGCAGGTCGCGCGCGGATCATCGCGGGCGAGTTCGACGGGCGGCGCGGCCCGGCGCGCACGCACACGCCGATCGACGTGTGGGACGTGCGGCTTGCAGCAGGCGGCCGTGCACGGTTCCCGATCGCCGAAGGGCGGACGCTCGCGGTGGTCGTGCTGAGCGGGACGTTGCTGGTGAACGGCGAGACGGTCGCCCGCGAGGCGCAGTTCGTGCAACTGAGCCGCGACGGCCGCGACGTCGAGATCGAAGCGAACGGCGACGCCAAGCTGCTGATTCTGAGCGGCGAGCCGATTGATGAGCCGGTCGTCGGTTACGGGCCGTTCGTGATGAACTCGCAAGAGGAAATCCGGACCGCGATCGACGATTTCAACAGCGGCCGCTTCGGCCAGATGCCGGCGTGACGGACAGGCCCCGCGCAACGCGGGGCTTTTTGTTCATGCGCGGAGCGGCAGCACGCGTGCCGCGCGCGCTTCGAGGCATAATCGACGGTTGCCGCGCGCCGGCCGGCGCGCTTGAATCAGGACCGACCATGAATGCTTCCGCACCTGCCGCCTCCGCGCGCGCCGACGATCTCGACTGGCACTGGAAATCCTTCGACGCGCTGACGGCGCGTGAACTCTATTCGATCCTCGACGCGCGCAGCGCCGTGTTCGTCGTCGAGCAGAACTGCGTGTATCGCGACATCGACGGTGCGGATCAGGCCGCGTGGCACCTGGCCGCGTACGATCCGGCGGGCCGTCTCGCCGGCTATCTGCGCGTGCTGCTGCCGGATGCGCAGCACACCGACGTGCGCATCGGCCGCGTACTGACGACCGCGCCGTTTCGCGGCGCGGGCCTCGGCAACGCGCTGCTGTCGCGCGCGCTCGAGCACATCCGCGCGCAGTGGCCGGATGCGCAGGTGAGCCTGCATGCACAGGCCCATCTGCAGCGCTTCTATGGGGCATTCGGTTTCATGCCGAGCTCGGACGTGCACGACGAGGACGGCATCCCGCACGTGTGGATGACCAGCGCGCGCGGCTGACGCGCCGCGCCGTCAGTGGGCGGCGCGCGTCACCGGCGGGTTTTGCGTGCGCCGGGCGGCCGCCCGCTCGTCGATCAGGCGGCCGCGCGCCGACAGCCGCAGCCAGTGCCGCAGCGCGATCAGCGCGCCGATCACGCTCATCATCGAACCCGGGATCCACAGCAGCAGGCCGCCGATCTGCTGGTCGCGCAGCGGGCTGAGCCACGTGAATGCGCGTCCGCAGATCGAGTAGATCGGATACAGCTCGTGCGGCGTGAAGAAGATCAGCGCGCCGAGCGCGATCTGCGGCGGGATCGCCGCGACGACGATCAGGATCCGGCGGCCCGGCGACAGCCGCGCGGGCGGCGCGGGACGCGGATCGACGACGAGCCACCAGAACAGCAACCCGTCGATCACCATGCTCCAGTTCATCACGCGATACAGGCGCCAGTCGAGCATCGCGATGAAGTGGATCGGCGACAGCAGCCAGAAATAGATCAGCCCGACGAACAGCACGACCGCGACGACCGGATGGAACACCACGTCGAGCGTCGCGCGCACGGGCGCCCAGGCGAGCGCGGGGCGCACGAAGCGCTGCCGCCAGCGAAACGGGATGCCCGCGCGGATCGCTGCGCCCGGGTAGGCCAGCGCGATGAAGAACGGCCCGAGGTGATGCAGCACGAGATGCTGCGCGCGGTGCAGGAAGAATTCGTGCTCGAAGAAGTAGTCGAGCCGCGTATGCAGCGCGATGTAGAGCGCCGTCAGCCCGAGCCAGAACGAGAACTGCCGCAGCGGCGACACCTTCGCCTTCTTCACGCCGCGCGCGAACAGCACGGCGGCCGTCAGCACCGCGATGACCACGGTCGGCGACGGTTCCCACGGATCGAGCCAGTACAGGACGTTCATCGCGCGCGCATCACTTCGCCTGGGCCGGCGACTTCACGGCGAACGGCGTGTCGACCGTCTCGCCGTCGGAGAACTTCAGGCGCAGGCGCACGGTGTCGCCGGGCTTGATCGCGTGTCTGGGTTCCTCGAGCATGAAGTGATAGCCGCCCGGCGCGATGTCGACCTTGCCGCGCGCGGGGATCGTCAGCTTGTCGACCATTTCCATCTTCTGCGTCGAGCCGTTCGACACCGTCTGGTGCAGCATCGCCATTCCGTAGTCGGGGCTGTCGACGTCGACGAGATCGACCGGCTTGTCGCCCGTGTTGACGAGCGTCACGTAGCCGCCCGCGGGCAGCTTGTTCGGCAGCCAGCGCACCCATGCGTTGTGCGCGGAGATCGCGCCGGCGGCATACGCGTGCGCGCCGGTGCACAGCGCGGCGAGGAGGGCGAACGTCTTGAGGGTCGTCTTCATGTCGGAGTTCAGGTGGTGGGGGCGGTGTCGATGATCCGGCGCACATCGGCGGCGATGGCGTCGGGCGAGTCGCGGTCGGTCGCGAGCAGGCGCGCGCGACCGTTCGCGTCGAAGATGTAGACGGCCGAGCTGTGCGTGACCTCGTAGCCGCCGGACGGATCGCGTTTTTCCATTTGGTATGCGACGCGATAGCGCTTCGCGAGCGATTCGATCTGGCCGTCGGTGCCGGTCAGGCCGCGCGCGTGCGCGGCGTCGAACGCGGCGACGTACGACTGCATTGCCTGCGGCGTGTCGCGTGCCGGATCGACCGAGACGAACAGGATGCGCACGTCGTTTGCCTGGGGGCCGAGCTTCGCGAGCACTTCCATCAGCCGTGCCATCGTTTCGGGGCAAACGTCCGGGCAGTGCGTATAGCCGAAGTAGACGAGCGCGACGCGGCCGCGAAACGCGTTCGCGTCGACCGCGTGGCCATCGCCGCCGGTGAGCGTGAACGACAGGTCGGGCAGGTGGCCCGTGACGTTGGTCAGTTGCCAGTTCGGCTCGTCGTGCGTGCATGCGGCGAGCGCGACGGCGGCGCTCAGCGCCGCGGCCGTGCGGACGAAGCGGGTCAGACTGAAGAGGCGCCGGTGCGGCGCGGGACGGGCAGACGACATCCTGGGGCTCGATCGGACGGAACGGTCGTCGGCCGGCGCGGCGCCATGCGTCGCGCGGCCGGCGGTTGCCGACTGTAGCGCAATTCCCGCGCCTGCGTCCTTTCGAAACCCGTACGGCACGGGCGAGCGGGGCAATATGTCGCAGTTGACGCGGAGGGCCGCGCGGGGCTCGTGCCCCACCGGTTTCGCCCATCTCGCCACGCAGGCGCGGTAAGATGCGCACAATTCCATTCTCGCAGCGGCGGCCCCGCGTTTGCCGGCCGCTCCTCAGACCATCGAATCGATGCAATCCGTTCCGGCTTCCTTGTCCCTGACCGATACCGCGTTCTTTTTCGACTTCGACGGCACGCTCGTCGAGCTGGCGCCGACGCCCGACAGCATTCACGTGCCGCCGTCGCTGCTGACGCTGCTCGATGAACTGCGGCGTCGCACGCACGGTGCGGTCGCCGTCGTGTCGGGTCGCGGCATCGACAATCTCGACACGTTCCTGAACATGCCGGACCTGCCGATCGCGGGCCTGCACGGCGCCGAACGTCGCGATGCGAACGGCGACACGCAGCGCATCGGCTTCAACGACGAGCGGCTGCTGCGCATCGAGCGCGAGCTCGCGGCCGTCGTCGACCGTCATCCGGGCATGCTGCTCGAAATCAAGGGCGCGGCCGTCGCGCTGCACTACCGCAACGCGCCCGAGCGCGAGCCGGCCGCGCGCGCAGCGGCCGAGCGCCTCGTCGCCGAATATGCGGATGCATACGTGCTGCAGCCCGGCAAGATGGTATTCGAGATCAAGCCGAAGGGCGTCGACAAGGGGCGCGCGCTGGCCGCGTTTCTCGACGAGCCGCCGTTCGCGGGCCGCATGCCGCTGTTCGCGGGCGACGACCTGACCGACGAGAAGGGCTTCGCGGTGGTCAACGCGCGCGGCGGTGTGTCGATCAAGGTCGGCGCGGGCGAGACGTCGGCCCGTACGCGGCTCGACTCGGTCGACGCGCTGCACGAGCAGATCGCCCGCTGGCTTGGCGCGGAGCAGCAGGGCGCATGAGTCGGCTCATCATCGTTTCGAACCGCGTCGCCCCGATTTCGGAAGGCGAGCCGGCGGCGGGCGGCCTCGCGATCGGCGTGTACGACGCGCTGAAGGAGACGGGCGGCATGTGGTTCGGCTGGAGCGGCGAGGTGGTCGCGTCCGGTGCGCCGCAGATCCGCATCGAGGAGCGCGGCCCCGTGACGTTCGCGACCGTCGGGCTGTCGCGCCGCGATTACGACCAGTACTACCGAGGCTTCTCGAACGCGACGCTGTGGCCCGCGTTTCATTACCGCGCCGACCTGATCCAGTACGACCGCCACGAGTTCGAAGGCTACAGCCGCGTGAACGTCTGGCTCGCGCAGCAGCTCGTGCCGCTGCTGCAGGACGACGACGTGATCTGGGTGCACGACTATCACCTGATCCCGTTCGCGCGTGCGCTGCGTGCGGCCGGCGTGAAGAACCGCATCGGCTTTTTCCTGCACATTCCGTTTCCGGCCGCGCAGGTGCTCGTCAACGTGCCGCCGCATCGCGAGCTTGTCGAGTCGCTGTGCGCGTTCGACCTGCTCGGCTTCCAGACCGATCCGGACCTGCGCGCATTCTGCGACTACATCGAGTTCGAGGCGGGCGGCGAAGTGGCGCGCGAAGGGCATACGGTGCGCGTCAGCGCGTTCGGCAACACGCTGCGTGCGGCCGCCTATCCGATCGGCGTGTATCCGGACGAGATCGCGTCGCTCGCGCAGGCCGGCGAGAACGGCAAGGCCGCGCGCATGGCCACGTCGCTGCGCGGGCGTCAACTGATCATGAGCGTCGACCGGCTCGATTATTCGAAGGGGCTCGTCGAGCGGTTTCGCGCGTTCGAGAAACTGCTGGAGCACCAGGCGTCGATCCGCAACCGCGTGTCGTTCCTGCAGATCGCACCGTCGACGCGCGCCGACCTGCGCGCGTACCAGGACATCCGCCTGCAGCTCGAAGCGGAGTCGGGGCGCATCAACGGCCGCTACGCGGAGCTCGACTGGGCGCCGATCCTCTACATTCACCGCCAGTACGACAGGCAGGTGCTGGCCGCGCTGTATCGCCTCGCGCGCGTGGGCTTCGTGACGCCGCTGCGCGACGGCATGAATCTCGTCGCGAAGGAGTACGTGTCCGCGCAGAATCCGGAGGATCCGGGCGTGCTCGTGCTGTCGCGTTTCGCGGGCGCGGCGCGCGAGCTGACGGGCGCGCTGATCGTCAATCCGATCGACATCGACGGGATGGCCGACGCGCTGTCGCAGGCGCTGACGATGCCGCTCGCCGAGCGGCGCGCGCGCTATGCGGACATGATCGCGCAGCTGCGCGAGAACAACGTGTCGGTGTGGCGCGACAACTTCCTGCGCGACCTGCAGCGCGTGTAATCCGCGCGCCGCGCGGCGAAGGTGGCGCGACG
>NZ_JBSAXA010000026.1:0-87564 GCF_053427615.1 Burkholderia sp. AW33-5
GGGCATCAACTCGCTGTCCACGGGCCTCAGCTCGACCAACAGCTCTGTGGCTTCGCTTTCGACCTCCACGTCGACCGGTCTCTCGTCGGCAACCAGCTCGATTTCGTCGCTCTCGACCTCGACCTCGACGGGTATCAATTCGCTGTCCACGGGCCTCAGCTCGACCGATAGCACGGTGGCTTCGCTGTCGACTTCCACGTCGACCGGTCTCTCGTCGGCAACCAGCTCGATCAGCTCGTTGTCCACCTCGACCTCGACCGGGATCAACTCGCTGTCGACCGGCCTCAGCTCGACCGATAGCTCGGTCGCTTCGCTGTCGACCTCCACGTCGACCGGTCTGTCGTCGGCAACCAGCTCGATCAGCTCTCTGTCCACCTCGACTTCGACCGGCCTCTCGTCGGCCAATAGCTCGATCAGCTCGCTGTCCACTTCGACTTCGACTGGCATCAACTCGCTGTCGACCGGCCTCAGCTCGACCGATAGCTCGGTCGCTTCGCTCTCGACTTCGACGTCGACCGGTCTGTCGTCGGCAACCAGCTCGATCAGCTCCCTGTCCACCTCGACTTCGACCGGCCTCTCGTCGGCCAATAGCTCGATCAGCTCGCTCTCGACGTCGACCTCGACCGGCATCAACTCGCTGTCCACGGGCCTCAGCTCGACCGATAGCACGGTGGCTTCGCTCTCGACCTCCACGTCGACGGGTCTGTCGTCGGCGACCAGCTCGATCAGCTCGCTCTCGACGTCGACCTCGACGGGCATCAACTCGCTGTCAACCGGTTTGAGCTCGACCAACAGCTCGGTCACTTCGCTGTCGACCTCCACGTCGACCGGCCTCTCGTCGGCGAATAGCTCGATTTCGTCGCTCTCGACCTCGACCTCGACCGGCATCAACTCGTTGTCCACGGGCCTGAGCTCGACCAACAGCTCGGTGGCGTCGCTCTCGACCTCCACGTCGACGGGCCTCTCGTCGGCAACCAGCTCGATCAGCTCGCTCTCGACGTCGACCTCGACCGGTATCAACTCGTTGTCCACGGGCCTCAGCTCGACCAACAGCTCGGTGGCTTCGCTGTCGACCTCCACGTCGACCGGCCTGTCCTCGGCAACCAGCTCGATCAGCTCGCTCTCGACGTCGACCTCGACCGGCATCAACTCGCTGTCCACCGGCCTCAGCTCGACCAACAGCACGATCACGTCGTTGTCCACCTCGGCCTCGACCGGCATCAGCTCGCTGTCCACCGGCCTGAGCTCGACCAACAGCACGATCACGTCGCTGTCCACGTCGACTTCGACCGGCATCAGCTCGCTGTCCACCGGCCTGAGCTCGACCGACAGCACGGTCACGTCACTGTCGACTTCGACCTCGACCGGCCTCAGCTCGCTGTCGACCAGCCTGAGCTCCACCAACAGCACGGTGCTGTCGCTGTCGACCTCGACTTCGACCGGCCTCAGCTCGGCAACCAGCTCGATCACGTCGCTGTCCACCTCGACGTCGACCGCGATCGAAGCCGCGAAGACGCACTACTACAGCGTCAACGACAACGGCACGCAGCAAGGCAACTACGCCAACAACGGCGCGACGGGCGTCAACTCGCTCGCCGCCGGCGTGAACGCCAGCGCGGCGGGCGCCAGCAGCGTCGCGGTCGGCGACGGCTCGAACGCACAGTCGACCGGCGCGGTCGCCATCGGCCAGAACGCATCGGCCACCGGCGGCAAGGCGGTGTCGATCGGCTCCGGCAACACCGCGAGCGGCGACGGCGCGGTCGCGATCGGCGACCCGAGCATCGCAACGGGCACCGGCGCGGTGGCGATGGGCGCGAACGACACGGCGACCGGCACCGGCGCAGTGGCGCTCGGCAACGCGAACACGGCAACCGGCAACAGCGCGCTCGCCCTCGGCAGCTCGAACCAGGCCACCGCAGACAACACGATCGCGCTCGGCAACAAGGCGGTCGCGAGTGCGACCGGCGCCCAAGCCTACGGCTCGGGTGCGTCGGCCACCGCCGCGGATGCACTCGCCTTCGGCACGAACGCGCAGGCCAATGTCGCCAACTCGATCGCCATGGGCGCGAACTCGACCACGGGCAACGCCGTCGGCGTATCGAGCGTCACGGTCGGCGGCATTACGTACCCGGTCTACGGCACCTCGCCGGTGGGCGTCTTCAGCGTCGGCGCCCCCGGTGCGGAACGCCAGATCACGAACGTCGCGGCAGGCCAGGTCTCGGCCACCAGCACAGACGCGATCAACGGCAGCCAGCTCAACGCGACGAACCAGGCGGTCAACAGCCTGTCGACGTCGACCGCGTCGAACATCTCGTCGCTGTCGACCGGCATCGGTTCGCTGTCGACGGGCCTCAGCTCGACGAACAGCAATCTCACGTCGCTGTCCACGTCGACCTCGACGGCGATCAGCTCGCTGTCGACGGGCCTCAGCTCGACGAACAGCAACCTGACGTCGCTGTCCACGTCGACCTCGACCGGCATCGGCTCGCTGTCGACCGGTTTGAGCACGACGAACAGCACGGTGGCCTCGCTGTCGACCGGCGTGACGAACCTCGGCGATCAGGTGAACCAGTTGTCGAACACGATCAACAACAACACGACGCGCACGTTGAACAACACCGCCGTCGCGGCCGACATGACCGGCACCGGCTCCGACCGGCCGACGGTCACCGCCGGCTCGAACTCGGTGGCGATCGGCGCGAATTCGACCGACGGCGGCCGTTCGAACGTGGTGTCGGTCGGCAGCGACACGCAGCAGCGCCAGATCACGAACGTCGCGCCGGGCACGCAAGGCACGGACGCGGTGAACGTGAACCAGCTGACGCAGGTGCAGACGACGCTGTCGACGGCACTGTCGGGCCAGCAGGCGCAGATCAACTCGCTGGGTTCGCAACTGCAGCAGACCGACCAGATGGCGAAGCAGGGTATCGCGGCCGTCGGCGCGATGGCGTCGATCCCGCAGCTCGATCGCGACGCCAATTTCGGGATGGGTGTCGGCACCGCGTCGTTCCTGGGTCAGAAGGCGATGGCGGTCAACATGCAGGCGCGCATCACGGAGAACCTGAAGGCGTCGATCAACGGCGGCTTCAGCGGCGGTCAGAAAGTGATCGGCGCCGGCATGCTGTACCAGTGGAAGTAACGCGTCGCGCCGCCACGCCGCCGGCTCACGAGCCGGACGGCGGCGGGCGGCCCCGACGGCAGGACGAGCCCGCCGCGCAATGCGTGGCGGGCTTCAGTCAACCCAAGCATTGAGGACGTAATCGTGAACAAACTCGCTCTTGCGCTCGCACTTTCCGCAACGGCCCTCGCCGCGTGCTCGACCGCATCCGGCCCGACCTTCAGCGCATCCGAACTGCAGCCGCGCGACGGCGTGCGCACCTTCCAGGTGGATTGCCACGGCCTGCTGTCGGGCCCGCAGACCTGCATGAAGGCCGCCCGCAAGATCTGCGGCGACCAGCCGGTGCGCACGGTCGACTCGGCCCGTGCGGTGCGCGACGGCTCGGATCCCGCGACGCTCGTATTCCAGTGCGGTGCCGCGCCGGCCGCGGCAGCGTCGGCCGCCGAGCCGGCGCCGGCCCCCGCGCCCGCGGCGGTCGAACATGTGAACCTCGCGGGCGACGCGCTGTTCGCGACGGGCCTGGCCACGCTCACGCCGGCCGCGCGCGCATCGCTCGACAAGCTGCTGAGCGAACGCGAAGACCGCACGTACACGCAGGTGACGGTCACCGGCCATACGGATTCGGTCGGCAGCAACGCCGCCAATCTCGCGCTGTCGAAGCGCCGCGCGGAAACCGTCGCAAGCTACCTGAAGGCGCACGGGCTGAAAGCGCAGTCCGTGTCGGTCACGGGCCGCGGCAGCGCCGATCCGGTCGCGTCCAACGCGACGGCCGAAGGCCGCGCGAGCAACCGCCGCGTCGAGATCTCGCTGCAGCGCTGAGCAGCCGGCCGTCGCGGCCCGGGCGCCCTCGCGCCTGCGCACGACGGCCCTCACCGGCAGGGCGCGGTTGCCCCGCCGGCACCCTGCTGCCCCCGTCGACCCCGCTTCGCCGGGGCCCCGGCTCCCGTGCCGGCGGCTATGTCAAAGTTCGTCAGCCCCCTCCACAAAACGGCGCCTTCCGTGCCACAATCGCCGCAGACAGCTGCCGGAGCGTTCCGACCGCGTCGCGCGCCGTGCCAGACCCGCCCGACGACACCCCGGAATCCTGCGGCCGCCTCGCGATCCGCGCCGCTCGACGCACATTCCAGTGCGTGCCGGCGCGAACGCGACCACGACAATCCACGGCGCGCCGTTTCGCGGCCACGGCCGAACGCACGACGCCGCAGAGGAAACCAACCGGTGACGGACATCAATCAAGCCGCCTCGGGCGGCACCCGCAAGCAACGGCCGGCCGTCGGCATCTCGCTGTTTGCGCGGGACGGCCAGGCGATCTGGGAAAACGGGATTCACCAGAACATCGCGTACCTCGCGATGATGCTCAAGCGCTCCGATCGCGTCGGCCCCGTCTATTTCCTGAACGGCGGCGACGCCAACGCACTGCCGACCGGCCTCGAACTCGACGGCCTCGACGTGCCGCTCGTGAAGCCCACCGACGTCACGCACGAACTCGACGTCGTGATCGAAATGGGCGCGCAGTTGCCGACCGAATGGATGCGGCACGTGAAGGCGCTCGGCACGAAGCTCGTCGCGTGCTATGTCGGCCATACCTACAGCGGTCTCGCCGAAACCCCGATCTTCGGCAAACCGTCGGGACACGTCTTCAACGGCACGCAGTTCGACGAAGTGTGGGTGCTCGAGAAGTCGCAGAAGATCGACGTGCCGCTGTTGCGCACGCTCACGCGCGCGCCGGTCTTCACGATTCCGCATCTGTGGTCGCCGTACTTCCTCGATCGCCGCATCGCCGCGCTGGCGAGCGAAGGCCTGACGTTCGGGTATCGGCCCGGCCGCCGTCCCTGGAATCTCGCCACGCTCGAGCCGAACATCTCGGTCGTGAAGTCCTGCCACTACCCGATGCTCGCGTGCGACGAGTTCTACCGCGCACATCCGGACGCGGTGCGGCATCTGTTCGTCGTCAACTCGATGCAGATGAAGGCGCATCCGACGTTCGTGCACTTCGCGAACAGCCTCGACCTCGTGCGCCAGCAAAAGGCGACGTTCGAGCCGCGCATCGACCTGCCTGGCTTCATGGCGCGCCACGCGGACGCCGTCGTGTCCCACCACTGGGAAAACGCGCAGAACTATCTGTACTACGACGTGCTGTACGGCGGCTATCCGCTGATCCACAACTCGACGCTGCTCGGCGACGCCGGCTACTACTATCCGGATTTCGATTCCGCCGGCGGTGGCCAGGCGCTGCGCGATGCATGGCTGCATCACGACGAGCGGCTCGACGACTATCGCGCGAAAGCCGGCCGGCTGCTGCAGTCGGTCTCGATCGACAACCCCGCGAACCTGGACGCGTTCGTCGCGCGTCTGGTCGCCTGAACCGGAGCATACGCATGTCGGACTCCAAAGCCCGTCAAGCGCCCGGCGAGGGCAAGCGTCTCGTCGTCGGCGTGTCGCTGTTCGTACGCGGCGCCGGCCAGTCGCTGTGGGAAAACGGCATCTTCCAGAACTGCCTGCTGCTGATCCTGCTGCTGCGCCAGTCGCCGCTCGTCGCGGAAGCCGTGATGGTGAACGGCGGCGAACAGGTCGCCGATCCGCAGATGATGCTCGGCGAGTGGGACGTGCCGCTGCTGTCAATGGACGAAGCGCTCGAGCGCTGCGACGTGCTGATCGAAATGAGCGCGCAGTTCGGCGCCGACTACCTGCGCGCGTTCCGCGACCGCGGCGGCAAGGTCGTCACGATGCGGGTCGGCAACGACTACGTGATCGACATCGAGCGCGCGATGTTCGACAAGCCGTCGGGCTTCCTGTTCTCGGGCGCGCCGTACGACGCGGTGTGGACGATTCCCGAATTCGAGCGCTCGTGCCTGCACTATTACCAGACGGGCCTGCGCGCGCCGGTGACGATCGTCCCGCACATCTGGCATCCGATGCTGTTCGACAAGGCGCGTGCAACGCTCGGCGCCGGTTTGTCGTTCGGCTATCAGCCCGGCAAGCCGCGCTGGCGCGTGACGATGTTCGAGCCGAACATCTGCATGGTGAAGACGAGCATCATCCCGATGCTGGTCACGGAAGAGGCGTACCGCGCGAATCCGAAGTTCCTCGAGTTCGTGCGCGTGTGCAATACGCTGCACCTGAAGGAACATGCGACCTTCGTTCACTTCGCGAAGAGCCTCGACATCGTCAACCACGGCATCACGACGTTCGAAAGCCGCTATGCGGTGTACGAGTTCATGGCCGCGTACGGCGACGCGGTGGTGTCGCACACGTGGGAAAACGCGCAGAACTACCTGTACTACGAACTGTTGTATGGCGACTATCCGTTGATCCACAACTCGCCGTTCCTCGGCAAGGCCGGGTATTTCTATCCAGACTTCGATTGCCAGGCCGGCGGCCGTGCGCTGCTGCAGGCGTTCGCCGAGCACGATGCGAACCTCGACGCGTACCGCGAGCAATCGAAGCACGTGCTCGACTCGGTCAGCATCTACAACCCCGACAACGTCGCCGCATATTCCGACGCGATTGCGTCGCTCTATCGCGACGCATGACGCGCCGCCTGCTCCGGGCCTCAACATGAACGCACACCCGCCCCTCGCCCGCACGAAATGGCTGATCGGCTGCGCCATCGCGTCGATCGCGATCGGTGCGCACGCGCAAGCCGGCGGCGAATCGGCCGACGCGCTGCTGCGCGATGCCGATGCGGTCTTCAAACAGCTCGACGCCGGCCAGTACGGCATGGTGTGGAACGACTCCGCCGCGTTCGTGAAGGCGCGCATCAAGCAGGACCAGTTCGCTCTGGACATGCAGCGCGCGCGCCAGTCGGTCGGCATGGTCAGCCATCGCGGCTGGGCGCAGATCACGCGCATTCGCTACACGAATTCATCGTCGATGCCCGACGGGCTCTATGCGAACATCGACTATGCAACGACGCTCACGACCGGGACGACCGTGTACGAAAAGCTGAGCTTTCGCCTCGACGACAGCCGCTGGCACCTGACGGGCTACGTGCCGCGCCAGTCGCAGAACGACACGCCTTGAACCGCGCACCGTCCACCCGGAGCCGCCGATGAAAATCAATGTCGCGATTACGATGAACGTTCAGCGCGACGCGACGCAGTCGATCTGGTACAACGGCGCGAACCAGCATTGCGTGTACCTGTACATGCTGCTGAAACGCTCGCCGCTGATCGGCGAAGTGTGGCTCGCGCACGACGATGGCATCACCGACTACCCGCAGGCGCTGATGATGGACGCGTTCGGCGACGCGCTGCGGCCGCTGTCGTCGATCGTCCACCAGACCGACCTGCTGATCGAGATGAACGCGTTCATCGATCCGTCGCACACGGACGCGGTGCGCCAGCGCGGCGGCAAGTGCGTGTCGTACCGCTTCGGCAACGACTACGTGATCGCGGTCGAGACGATCAACTTCGAGAAGAACAACTGGCGGCCGAACCCGAACCGCGTGCAATTCGACGAGATCTGGACCAATCCGCAGCACATGCACACGTGCGCGGCCTACTTCCAGGCCGTGTATCGCGCGCCGGTAATCGAGCTGCCGCACATCTGGTCGCCGTACTTCATCGAACGCAGCCTCGACGCCGATCCCGAACTGAAGGCGCGCTTCGGCTATCGCAATCACGGCCCGGCCAAGCGCATCGCGTTCTTCGAACCGAACCTGAACGTCGTGAAGAGTTCGATCGTGCCGATGCTGGCCGCGAATGCGTGCTACGTCGCGCACCCGGAGGTCGTCGAGCACGTGTACATGACCAACACGTTCGACAAGAAGGAAAACGTCGCCTTCAAGCATCTCGCGCTCGGGCTCGAGATGGTGCGCGACGGCAAGGCGACGGCCGACGTGCGCGCGCCGTTCGTCGCGTGGGCCGCGCATCACACCGACATCGTCGTGTCGCACCACTGGGAAAACGGCCTGAACTACCTGCTGTACGACGCGCTGTACGGCAACTACCCGCTCGTGCACAACTCGCCGTTCCTGCGCGACGTCGGCTATTACTACCCGGACTTCGAGATCTTCGACGCGGCGCGCGCGATCGCAACCGCCGCGCAAACGCACGACGCGCGGCTTGACGATTACGCCGCGGCGGCCCGCCGCTGTCTGCAGCAGGTCGACACGCTCGCCGACCACAACGTTCGCGCGTATTCCGAGCAGATCCAGCGCCTGTTCGCCGGGCGCGCGCTGGGCTGAGCACATCCGTCCACCAGCCGTTCATGAGCACACCGCCCGCAACTTCGTCGTGGTCGATTCGATCCACGGCCCGTTCGTCATCGACCGGCACAGCACGCAGCAGGCCGACGCGCTGATCAAGACCCGACGCGCTGCGTGGCCGTGTCGAACTCGCGCGCTCGGCGCTGCTGCTGCGTGCCGGCCGGCGCGACGAAGCCGCGCGCGCGACCCTCGCCAGCGAGAACGTGCTGACCGCCGCGCAGTTCGAGCCGGCGGATCTGCCGATCACGTTCCCGCATCGCGCGATCGGCGATTTCAGCGATCTGGCCGCGCTGATGCTCGCGATGGATGCCGTGGTCACCACCTGCACCGCGCACATCCATCTGGCCGGCGCGTTGGGCGTGCCGGCGGTCCTGCTGCTGAGCCCGAAAGCCGATGCGCGCTGGGAAACCGGGTCGCGTACCGCGCTGTATCCGGGCATCCGGATCGTGCGCGCCGCGCATTCGGGCCAATGGGACGATGCGGTCGATCGCGCGCTGGCGCTCGTGCTCGGCGGATTCGGAAAAGACTGACGGGGTGCTTGCCGGGCGCCGCACGCCCGCGATCGGCGAACGTCAGGCGCGGTGCGCGAGCGGGCGCCAGGGCGGCACCCGGTCGCCGCCGCGCGTGGCGAACAGGCGACCGTGCCGGCGTCCGATCCGCGCCAGCCCCGCGAAACAGCGGAGCGCGGCACGGCTGACCTGGCCGGAGTGCCGCGCGAGGCTGCCGGATACGCCGCACGCAATCACCGAATCGTCGCCGCAGGCGCCCGCAAACACGCCGGCATAGTAGTGCCGCGCCGCGAGTTCGCGGCCGTCGGCGTCGAGCGGCTTCATCCGGCGAATACGATACGCAACGGCCTTCAGGCCATCGAGATACGGTGCGACGTCGAGCGGCGCATCGGTCGATTCGGCGCCGAGCTGCCACAGCATGTCGGCCAGTTCGGCGATCGCGACGAGTTCGCGCGCATCGACCGCCTGCGTGCCCGTTCCGTGCCCGGCCTTCTTCGTCGCCGCCATACCCACGCCCCTTTGCAATCCTTCGTTGCCCGATGCCGGCGCGCCGCGCCCGCGCCGCGGCGTCATGCGGCGGCCGGCGACCGCCATGTAAAGCGGATGCCCTGCGCCCAGGCGACGCCGGAATCCAGGATGATCTGCCGGTCGATCTCGTTCTCCACGCCTTCGACGACGACGTGCCGCGCGCTTTCATGCGCGAACGCGATCAGCCGGCGAAACTGGTAGCGCCCGATCGCGTTGCGCTTGATCAGCGACAGGACGGACCTGTCGAGCTTCACGATATCGGGGTTGCCGACCACCAGGTTGTTCAGCGCGCTGAAGCCGACGCCGAAGTCGTCGATCGCGACGCGGCACCCGGCCTGGCGAAACCGGTTCACGAACGACCGGCCCGCGACGGGATTCAGCGGCCCCGTCTCGGTAATCTCGACGACCAGCCGCGCCGCGACCGACGGCTCGCGCTCGAGCCGCCTGAAAATGGCCACCCACGCGTCGTCCACCACCGCGCTCATCGCCGCGACGTTGCAGCCGTATACGGCGTTCGGATCGGCGCGCAGCGCGTCGATCGTCCGACTCACCACGAGGCGGTCGAACCAGCGCATCAGCCCGAGCGATTCGAGACGCGGCAGGAACGCAAGCGGCGGCAATGCATCGCGCGATCCCCAGCGCAGCCGCGCGAGACATTCGTGATACAGCACGCCGCCCGACAGGTCGGCGCGGCAGACCGGCTCGCGCGCGAATCCGAGCCGGCTTTCGACGAAACTGCGTACCGACGCAAGGTCGGGGTGATCGTCAGGCGCGCCGAACACGAGATCGATCTCGTCCCGATTCGCAACGCTGTTCGCCTCCAGGCGAGGTTCGACCGCATTCATCCGGCGCTCCGGCAAATGTCGGACCGCCGATGACGGCCCGCGCTCTCGATACATATGGCGCGAGCCGACCACGACACGCGCCACCGCCTACCCGGCCCATCCTCTTGTTTTGATCTTTTCCGGGAGCGTACTTTTTATTTCAGCGCGCCGTCAAACCCGATATTGTCAACGATATTCAAATACAGGAAATACACCACGCGGGCACGTCGACAACAGTGCGGCAGATTACACAAAATCACCCGAAAAGCGCCAATCGATATCGTTCATTTTGATCCGCCCGAACATCGCTCGGCGAATCGATTTACTGCACGACTCGTTTCAAAAATCGGACGTTCGATATTTTTGTATGACAAATAACCGCCAGCGAAAACTGCCCGGGCTCGATACCCGGATTTCGCCACAGCCGCCCGCATCGTGCGCCGCCGATGACCCGACACGGCATATTCGGTCTCGACAGAATTGAATTCCGTCGTTTCAAACGATATTGACGATGACCGAATATTAATCATACAAGTCAGAGGCGATAATATTCGCCCGAATTATATGATCGTCGTCGATTGAAAGATGTTTAACAATCTTTCCGACTTGTTAACCTCTAAAATAATTTCTGACGGACTTCCCTCGGAGCCGTCAAATTCGTGCCTTCAAAACCGTCGAATCTTCCCCGGTTCGACGGTTTCTTTTTTAATGGCACCATTTCTTCAGACATTAACCGGAGACAATCCGCACGACGGCTTGCGGCACGCGCAACTCACGCCGCCGTCGCGCCGATCAGGTTCGCGAGCAGCGCATCGTATTCGGCGACGAGCGCGGGGTTCGCCGACGTATAGCGGCCAAGGATCTCGCGCTGGCGCCGCGTGTACCCTTCCCAGTCGTCGTCGTGCGTGTGCAGCGCGTGCAGCAACGCCTCCGCGCCCTTCTGCACGTCATTGTCCGGGTAGTAGTAACCGAGATCGGGCGCGAGGCTCGCGTTGTGCACGAGCGGATAGCCCTGCCAGCACACGTCGAAATAGAAGTAGTTGAGCGGGTTCGACCATTGGTGCGACACCACGATGTCGGTCAGGTCGGCCAGGAACAGCGGCGTGTCGAAGCGACCGACGAAGCTCGCCTTGCCGGCGCGCACGATGTCCAGGTAGTTCATCAGCATCACGAACTCCGGGCTGTCGTGCGCGAGACGGTCGGCGTTCGTCACGTGCGCGAAGCAGATCGCATCGGGGTCGCGGCGATACGCTTCGTCGATGATCAGCATCGGGTACACGCAGAACTTCACGACGTTGTGGTTCGGCTCCATCACCGTGAGCCGCTTGCCCGGCTCGCTGCGCGGGCGGTACTCGCCGTGCCCGGGCAGCGATGCCGCTCGCGCGTCGAGGAACATCGGATCCCACACGAACGGCACGACGCGCCCCGGGCAGCGGCGCAGCGACTGCAGGAACGGCAGCGACGACGGCGCGATCTGCGGAATCGCCCACACCTCGTCGTAGCCGCGGTTGATGAACAGCGAATCCCAAAGCCGGCGGCCGAACAGCATCGATTCCATCGCGTTGATGTACTCGACGCCGCAGCAGTAGCTGACGATCTTCGCGCCGCGCGCCTTCAGGTAGGCCGTCTGCGCGGCGTCGATCTGCCCGCCGAGCTCGATCACCACGTCGAGCGCATCCTTCATGTCCGCGAACGCGCGCGTGTCGTACACGGTGCGATCCCACGGCAGCGCGTCGGTCAGCGGCACGTCGGTCGTGTTGACCAGCGTCACGCGGTAGCCGTGCGGCGACGCCATCAGCAGCTTCGCGAGAAACAGCGCGTTCTGCTTGATACCGTTGATCCACAGGCTTTCGTCGGGGGCGCGCAGACCGATCGTGATACCGATGCGCAGGCCGTTCAGGACAGGAGACGTCATCGTCGGCGGGATGGGAGGTTGAATGGTCGCAGTGTAGCGCGCGGCACGCGGCCGCGCGAGCAATCCGCCAGTCTAGCGGAGCACCGGCCGCCAGACTGTCATGCATGGTCATACGCGGTGCCAAGGGCGCCGGTTGGCGACCGGGCGCACCGCAAGGCATGCCATGCGCGCCGCCGGCGCCAGATGCGACAAGGCCGGCGTCGCGCCGCGAGGCGCCACGCCGGCCCGTGCGTGACGCACGCCCCGTCAGCCTTCCGCCATCATCAGCAACTGCGCGCCATCCGCGACCTGGTCGCCGACGCCGTACAGCACTTCGGCGACGACGCCCGCGCCCGGCGCGCCGATCGTGTGCTCCATCTTCATCGCTTCCATCACGATCAGCGGCGTGCCGGCCTCGACCTTCTGGCCCGGCTCGACCAGCACCGCGATCACTTTGCCGGGCATCGGCGCGGTCAGGCGGCCGCCGCCATGCTCGGCATCGCCCGCGTGCGCGAGCACGTTGCGCCATTCGAACGTCTCGGCGACACCCTGCGTGAACACGTGGAAACTGTCGCCGTCCGCATACACGCGGCCGCTGCTGCGCACGCCGTCGAGCGTTACGTCGAAGTCGAGCGGCGTGGCGCCGCGTGCCCATGCGAACGGCTGCGCGGCCGCGTCGCCGGTGGCGATGCGCGTGCTGCCGCCGTCGTCCAGGTAGGTGACCGTCACGTCCGCTTCGCGTTCGGGCGCATGCCATTCGAGCGTGCGGCGATAGCCGCCGTTCAGCCGCCAGTCCGGCAGCGCGCGCCACGGCGACGCGCCGTCCCGTGCGGCCGCATCGCGCTCGCGCGCGAGCAGCGCCGCGCAGGCCAGCGCGAGCGTCGCGCGCGGCGGCTGTTGCGGCGCGAACAGCGCAGCATGGTTGCGCTCGATCAGGCCCGTGTCGAGATCGGCGATCGCGAACGGCGCGCAAGTGACGATCCGCTGCAGGAACGCGGCGTTCGTGTGCAGGCCGACCACCTCGCATGCCCGCAGCGCGCGCAGCATCCGCCCGAGCGCTTCCGCGCGGTCCGCGCCGTGCACGATCAGCTTCGCGATCATCGGATCGTAGAACGGCGTGATCGCATCGCCTTCGCGCACGCCGCTGTCGACGCGCACCGGCGCGCCGATCGCGAATTCGACGCCTTCCGGCAGCCGCAAGTGCTTCAGCGTACCGGTGGACGGCAGGAAGCCGCGCGCCGGATTCTCCGCGTAGAGACGCGCCTCGATCGCGTGGCCCTGCACGCGCAGCTCGTCCTGCTGCAGCGGCAGCGGCTCGCCCGCTGCGACGCGCAGTTGCCATTCGACGAGATCGAGCCCCGTGACCATCTCGGTGACCGGATGCTCGACCTGCAGGCGCGTGTTCATTTCCATGAAGTAGAACGCGTCGCCCGTCATGATGAATTCGACGGTGCCCGCGCCGACGTAATTCACCGCACGCGCGGCCGCGACCGCCGCCTCGCCCATCGCCTGGCGCACGTCTTCATGCAGCCCCGGCGCCGGCGCTTCCTCGAGCACTTTCTGGTGACGGCGCTGCACCGAGCAGTCGCGGTCGAACAGGTAGACGGTGTTGCCGTGCGTGTCGCCGAACACCTGCACTTCGACGTGACGCGGGCGCGTCAGGTATTTCTCGATCAGCACGCGATCGTTGCCGAAGCTGCTTGCGGCCTCGCGCTGGCACGACGCGAGCGCCGCCGGAAAGTCCTCGGAGCGCTCGACCACGCGCATGCCCTTGCCGCCGCCGCCCGCGCTCGCCTTCAGCAGCACCGGGTAGCCGATCTCGTCGGCTTCGCGATGCAGGTTGGCCGCGTCCTGGTCGTCGCCGTGGTAGCCGGGCACGAGCGGCACCGCGGCCGCGTGCATCAGTGCCTTCGCGGCGGCCTTCGAGCCCATCGCCGCGATCGCGTCGACCGGCGGCCCGATGAACGCGATGCCGGCCGCTTCGCACGCGTGCGCGAAATCCTCGTTCTCGGACAGGAAACCGTAGCCCGGGTGGATGGCCTGCGCGCCGGTCGCGCGCGCGGCCTCGATGATGCGCTCGATGCGCAGGTAGCTGTCCGCGGCCGCCGAGCCGCCGATGTGCACGGCCTCGTCGCACGCGGCGACGTGCTTCGCGTTCGCGTCCGCGTCGGAATAGACGGCGACGCTCGCGATCCCGAGACGTTTGCACGTCGCGGCGACGCGGCAGGCGATTTCGCCGCGGTTGGCGATCAGAATCTTGTCGAACATGGCTTCGGTGTCGTCCGGAAAGTTAGGGGCACGCCGTCATTCACGCCACGAGGGCGTGCGTTTCTCGAGGAAGGACGCGATCCCTTCGCGCGCTTCCGCGCCGGCGCGGGTCCGCGCGATCCAGTCGGCGGTCTGCTCGATCAGCGTCGCGTCGAGCGGCCGGCCGGCCACGTCGGCGACGAGCCGCTTGCATGCCCGCACCGCGTCGGGGCCGTTCGCGGCGAGCGTCGCGGCCAGCTTCGCGACCGTTTCGTCGAGCGCCTCGGCCGGCACGGCATCGTGAATGAAGCCGAGCGACGCGGCGCGCGCGCTGTCGAACACTTCGGCCGTCGTGAAGTAGCGACGCGCCGCGCGCTCGCCCATCGCGCGCACGACGTACGGCGCGATCGTTGCCGGAATCAGCCCGAGCCGCGCTTCGGACAGGCAGAACTTCGCGCCGTCGGCGGCGATCGCGATGTCGGCCGCCGCGACGAGGCCCACGCCGCCCGCATACGCGTCGCCGTGCACGCGCGCGATCACCGGCTTGCCGCAGCGATGGATCGCCTCGAGCATCCGCGCGAGCTTGCGCGCGTCGGCGCGGTTCTCGTCGTCCGAGTAACCGGCCATCTTCTTCATCCAGTTCAGGTCCGCGCCCGCGCAGAACGCGGCGCCTTCCGCCGCGAGCACGACCGCGCGCACGCCGGCGTGTGCATCGAGCCACTCGAACGCGGTGGTCAGCTCGGCGATCGTCGTCTCGTTGAACGCGTTGCGCACGTCGGGCCGCGCGAGCGTGACGGTCGCCACGCGGCCGGCTTCGCTTACCTTGATCGTTTCGTATCGCATCGGTCAGCCCTCCCGGCCGTTACATGCGGAACACGCCGAAGCGCGTGTCGTCGATCGGCGCGTTCATCGACGCGGCGAGGCCGAGACCCAGCACGTCGCGCGTCTGCGCGGGGTCGATCACGCCGTCGTCCCACAGCCGCGCGCTCGCGTAATACGGATGCCCCTGGCGCTCGTATTGGTCGCGGATCGGCTGCTTGAAGGCATCCTCGTCCTCGGCCGACCACGTGCCGCCCTTCGCCTCGATGCCGTCGCGGCGCACGGTCGCGAGCACCGAAGCGGCCTGCTCGCCGCCCATCACCGAGATCCGCGCATTCGGCCACATCCACAGGAAACGCGGGCCGAACGCGCGGCCGCACATCCCGTAGTTGCCGGCTCCGAACGAGCCGCCGATGATCACCGTGAACTTCGGCACCTTCGCGTTCGACACGGCCGTCACCATCTTCGCGCCATGGCGCGCGATGCCTTCGTTCTCGTACTTGCGGCCGACCATGAAGCCCGTGATGTTCTGCAGGAACACGAGCGGAATCTTGCGCTGGCAGCACAGCTCGATGAAATGCGCGCCCTTCACGGCCGATTCGGAGAACAGGATGCCGTTGTTCGCGACGATCCCGACCGGATGGCCCCAGATGTGCGCGAAGCCCGTGACGAGCGTCGTGCCGAAGCGTGCCTTGAATTCATCGAACTCCGAATCGTCGACGATGCGCGCGATCACCTCGCGCACGTCGAACGGCTTGCGCGTGTCGACCGGAATCACGCCGTACAGGCTCTTCGCGTCGTAGCGCGGCGGCTTCGGCTCGCGCACCGCCACCGGCGACGCGATCTTCGGCGCGAGATGACCGACGATGCTGCGCGCGATCGACAGCGCATGCGCGTCGTTCTGCGCGAGATGGTCGGCCACGCCCGACAGGCGCGTGTGCACGTCGCCGCCGCCGAGATCCTCGGCGCTCACTTCCTCGCCGGTCGCGGCCTTCACGAGCGGCGGGCCGCCGAGGAAAATCGTGCCCTGGTTCTTCACGATGATCGACTCGTCGCTCATCGCCGGCACATACGCACCGCCCGCCGTGCACGAGCCCATCACGACCGCGATCTGCGCGATTCCCGCGGCGGACATCGTGGCCTGGTTGAAGAAGATGCGCCCGAAGTGGTCGCGATCGGGAAACACGTCGTCCTGGTTCGGCAGGTTCGCGCCGCCCGAATCGACGAGGTACACGCACGGCAGCCGGTTTTCCGCGGCGATTTCCTGCGCGCGCACGTGCTTCTTCACGGTCATCGGGTAGTAGGTGCCGCCCTTGACCGTCGCGTCGTTGCATACGATCACGCACTCGCGGCCCGCGATCCGGCCGATCCCGGTGATCACGCCCGCGCCCGGCGCGTCGTCGTTGTACATGCCGTTCGCCGCGAGCTGCGACAGCTCGAGGAACGGCGCACCCGGATCGAGCAGCTGCGCGATGCGGTCGCGCGGCAGCAGCTTGCCGCGCGACAGGTGCTTGTCGCGCGCGGCCTGGCCGCCGCCTTGCGCGAGCTGTTCGATCTTCGCGCGCAGGTCGGCGACGACCGCCTCCAGCGCCGCGGCGTTCGCGCGGAAGTCTTCCGAACGCGGGTTCAGTTTCGATTCGATGATCGGCATCGACGGGGCTCCGTTCGCGTGACGTGGGGCGTTACATCGTTTCCGCGAACAGCTCGCGGCCGATCAGCATGCGGCGGATCTCGCTCGTGCCGGCGCCGATCTCGTACAGCTTCGCATCTCGCCACAGACGGCCGACCGGATATTCGTTGATGTAGCCGTTGCCGCCGAGGATCTGGATCGCCTCGCCGGCCATCCACGTCGCCTTCTCGGCCGTGTAGAGGATCACGCCCGCGCAGTCCTTGCGCACCTGGCGAATGTGGTCGCTGCCGGCCGAATCGAGATGGCGGCCGACCGCGTACAGGTACGCGCGGCACGCCTGGAACGTGGTGTACATGTCGGCGACCTTGCCCTGGATCAGCTGGAATTCGCCGATCGACTGGCCGAACTGCTTGCGGTCGTGGATATACGGCACCACCGCGTCGAGACACGCGGCCATGATGCCCGTCGGGCCGCCCGACAGCACCGCGCGTTCGTAGTCGAGGCCGCTCATCAGCACCTTCACGCCGCCGTTGAGCTGGCCGAGGATGTTCTCTTCCGGCACCTCGACGTCCTGGAACACGAGCTCGCCCGTGTGCGACCCGCGCATGCCGAGCTTGTCGAGCTTCTGCGCGACCGAGAAGCCCTTCATCCCCTTCTCGACGATGAACGCGGTGATGCCGCGCGGGCCGGCGTCGATGTCCGTCTTCGCGTAGACAACGAGCGTGTCGCAGTCGGGGCCGTTGGTGATCCACATCTTCGTGCCGTTGAGCACGTAGCGGTCGCCGCGCTTGTCCGCGCGCAGCTTCATGCTGACGACGTCGGAGCCCGCGTTCGGCTCGCTCATCGCGAGCGCGCCGATGTGTTCGCCCGACACGAGCTTCGGCAGATATTTCTGCTTCTGCGCGTCGGTGCCGTTGCGGTGGATCTGGTTCACGCACAGGTTCGAGTGCGCGCCGTACGACAGGCCGATCGACGCCGATGCGCGCGAGATCTCTTCCATCGCGACCATGTGCGCGGTGTAGCCCATGTTCGCGCCGCCGTATTCCTCGGCCACCGTCATGCCGAGCACGCCGAGATCGCCGAACTTCTTCCACAGATCCATCGGAAACTGGTCGGTGCGGTCGACTTCCGCCGCGCGCGGCGTGATTTCCTTTGCCGCGAACGTCGCGACGGCGTCGCGCAGCATCTCGATGTCTTCACCGAGCATGAATTGCACACCGGGCAGGTTGATCATGTCTCCTCCGTCTCCAGAAAGTGGGTCGCACGCGCCGATTTCTGAGTTTCGCTCAAATCGGATCAATGCGTCGATTCATTAAGCCAATGCAGCGTAAATTTTGCACAGTTTCGCGCCTCGTCCAGCTTGCCGTCAATAGTTTTTTGAGTGACACTCAGATATCATGGCGGCATGACAGCCGCTACCGCCGACACCATGACCGCCACCGCCAAAGCCGACCGCCCCGAGCCGTCGCGCGCACCCGCCGGGCGCAAGTCCCAGCAACGCGTGCAGGACATCCTGCGCGCCGGTCGTGAAGTGTTCGCCGAAAAGGGTTACGAGCATGCGACGGCCGCCGAGATCGCGCAGCGCGTCGGCGTATCGGAGGCGACGGTGTTCAGCTACTTCCGCGGCAAGCGCGAGCTGTGCGCGCGCGTGATCGCCGACTGGTATGACGAAATCATTGCCGCGTTCGAAGTCGGGATGCCGCAGGAAGCGTCGGTGCAGCAGCAGTTCGCGTTCATCGTGCGCACGCACCTGCGGCTGATGCTCGTGAACGGCACGGGGCTGTGCGCGCTGGTGCTGTCGGAGGGGCGGGCGAAGCAGCATGCGTTGAGCGACGAGCTCACCGCGCTGCAGCGCCGCTACACGGCGCCGCTGATGGACGTGCTCGCGCGCGGCCAGGCGGCCGGGCAGGTGCGCAGCGACATGCCGCTGAGCCTGCTGCGCTCGATGGTGTTCGGGCCGATCGAGCACGTGCTGTGGGATGCGATCCTCGGGCACCGCAAGCTCGATACGGAAACGACGGCCACGCAGCTCATCGACATGCTGTGGGCGGCCGTGCAGCCGCCCGCGCCGGAGCAGGCGGCGCTGGTGCGCTTCAGGAACGAAGTCGCGGAAGCGGTCCGGCGGCTGGAAGGGGAAGCGTCACGCCCGTGACACCGAGGGGGCGGCGCTGAGCGGCCTGCCGCCGCGTTGCCGCATCGCCCCCCCGTCGCGGGGCATTCAATCGCTACGACTCCTCGCCGACCCGCAGCGGCGCACGGCTCTGCTCGTTGTTCAAGTGAACGAACTTGCGCAACAGGCGCATCAGTTCCCGCGAATCGTCCTCCCCCATGCCGTCGAACAGGCCGGCGCGCAGCTCCTGCACCGACGGAATCAGGTGCGTGAGCAGTTCGACGCCCGCGGGCGTCAGCAGCAAGCGCCGCTGACGCCGCGGCAACACTTCGCGGACGATCAATCCTTTCGCTTCGAGCCGGACCGCGAGATCCGCGGTCGTCGACGTGTCGAGCGCCACCCGCTGCGCGAGCGTGACCTGATCGAGCCCCGGACACTCATAAAGCATCCGCAGGACCGCGTACTGCACCGGCGTCACGTCCCGGCCCAGCTTCTCGTAGAACATCGCAACCGCGATCTGGTGCGCGCGCCGGATCAGATGCCCGGGTTCGTCGTACAGGTCGAGCGGGAAAGCCGGCGCGTCGGCGGGATTCGTTTTTTCCATGAATGAGTCGATGACATAGGCGGCGCACGCCGTTGCGTGCGCCGACGGCATGGCGCTGCGTCGCGCCATTTCCCGGGAAAACCAGTATACCGCTCGCCTTGCCCTGGCCAATCTCGATGAGTACACTGAATCTCATTCAGTACACGGAATGAAGAATTGCCGCGCACCGGCGGCACCGCCCTGAAGGAGACGAAGAACGTGTTTCTCAAGAACGCTTGGTATGTGGCGTGCACGCCCGATGACATCGACGGCAAGCCGCTCGGCCGCAAGATTTGCAATGAGTCCATGGTGTTCTACCGCGCGGCGGACGGCCGGGTCGCCGCGCTCGAGGACTTCTGCCCGCACCGCGGCGCGCCGCTGTCGCTGGGATTCGTGCGCGACGGCGTGCTCGTGTGCGGCTATCACGGGCTGGAAATGGGCTGCAACGGCAAGACGGCCGGCATGCCGGGCCAGCGCGTCGGCGGCTTTCCGCCGATCCGCAGCTTTCCGACGGTCGAGCGGTATGGATTCGTCTGGGTGTGGCCCGGCGACGCGTCCGCAGCCGATCCCGACAAGCTGCCCGCGCTCCAGTGGGCCGAAGATCCGGCCTGGGCACACGGCGGCGGCCTGTATCACATCCGTTGCGACTACCGGCTGATGATCGACAACCTGATGGACCTCACGCACGAGACCTACGTGCATGCGACGAGCATCGGCCAGAAGGAGATCGACGAAGCGCCGCCGAAGACGACCGCCAACGGTGACGAAGTCGTCACGAGCCGCTTCATGGAGAACGTGATGCCGCCGCCGTTCTGGCGGATGGCGCTGCGCGGCAACGGGCTGGCCGACGACGTGCCGGTCGACCGCTGGCAGATCTGCCGCTTCACGCCGCCGAGCCACGTGATGATCGAAGTGGGCGTCGCGCACGCGGGCCACGGCGGTTACGACGCGCCGGCCGAGCTGAAGGCGTCGTCGATCGTGGTCGACTTCATCACGCCGGAGACGGACACCTCGATCTGGTATTTCTGGGGGATGGCGCGCAACTTCCGGCCCGACGATCACGCGTTGACCGCCGAGATCCGCGAAGGCCAGGGCAAGATCTTCGCCGAGGATCTCGACATGCTCGAGCGCCAGCAACTCAATCTCGAGCAGTGGCCGGACCGCAAGCTGCTCAAGCTCAACATCGACGCCGGCGGCGTGCTGTCGCGCAAGGTGATCGAGCGGCTGCTCGCCGACGAAAACGCGTCGAGCCCGCAGCGGCCCGTGATTCCGGTCGCGCAGATCAAGGAGGCGTCATGAGCGCCGCGACGCTGACGGTCCGGGTGGCCCGCAAGTGGCAGGAAGCGCGCGACATCTGCGGTTTCGAATTCGTCAGCGATGACGGGTCGCCCTTGCCGCGCTTCGACGCCGGCGCGCATATCGACGTGTATTTGCCGGGCGGGCTCGTGCGCCAGTACTCGCTCTGCAACCACCCCGAACTCGGCGATCGCTACCAGATCGCGGTGCTGCGCGATGCCGAGGGCCGCGGCGGGTCGCGCGCGATTCACGACGAAGTCCGGCAAGGCGATACCGTACGGATCGGCATGCCGCGCAATCAATTTCCGCTCGCGCCCGACGCCCCGCACCACCTGTTGATCGCGGGCGGGATCGGCGTCACGCCGATTCTCTGCATGGCGGAACGGCTGTTCTCGTCCGGCACGCCCTTCGACATGCACTACTGCGCGCGTTCGACCGATCGCATGGCCTTCGTCGAGCGGATCGACGCAGCCGGGTTCCGCGACCGCGCCCGCTTCCACGTCGACGACGGCCACCCCGCGCAACGCCTCGACCTGCCCGCCGTGCTCGCCGCGGCGCCTGACGGCACCCACCTGTACGTATGCGGCCCGCGCGGCTTCATGGAGGCGGTGCTGAACGCCGCACGCGAGCGCAACTGGGCCGACGAGCGGCTGCATTACGAGTTCTTCGGCGGCGCGGTTGCATCGTCCGGCGCGGATCGCGCGTTCCAGGTCCGCATCGCGAGCAGCGGCAAGGTGATCGACGTGCCGGCCGAATGCACGGTCATCGCCGCGCTGGCGGCCAACGGCATCGACGTGCTCACGTCGTGCGAGCAAGGCGTCTGCGGCACCTGCGTGACGCGCGTGCTCGAAGGCGAGCCCGATCATCGCGATTCGTATCTGACGGAAGCGGAACAGGCGGCCGGCGACCAGTTCATGCCGTGCTGCTCGCGATCGCGAAGCGATCTGCTGGTACTCGACCTGTAGATCTGTAGACGGACCGCCCGACACGCGGCGGCCAATCACAATACTGGAGACGATCAATGGCGCAACATGCCCGGCCACCGATCAATACTACTAAGTTCCCGGTCGACCGATGGTGGGTCGCCGCGCTGTCTTCCGAACTGACGGACAAACCCGTCGCCCGCACGCTGCTCGGCCGCCCGGTCGTGCTGTTCCGGATGCCGTCCGGGGAAGTCGGCGCGCTGGAGGATCGCTGCTGCCACAAGTCGCTGCCGCTGTCGTGCGGCTCGCTCGAAGCGCGCGGCCTGCGCTGCGGCTATCACGGCCTGCTGTTCGACCGCAACGGCACCTGCGTGGAGATTCCCGGGCAGGACCGGATTCCGGCAAAGGCGTGTGTGTCGTCGTATCCGGTGCGGGAACAGGATGCGATCGTGTGGATCTGGATCGGCGCCGACGCGCATGCTCAACCGACCTGCGCGCCGCCGCGCTATGCGTTCCACACGGATCCGCAATATCGGTTCGGCGGCGGCAACTACCATTACGACGCGCCGTATCAGCTGATTCACGACAACCTGATGGACCTGAGCCACCTCGGCTATGTCCATCTGAAAACGATCGGCGGCAACGCGCCGCTGCACATGGGCGCGGAAACCCGCGTCAGCAGCGACGGCGACACGGTGACGCTCGCGCGCCGGATGCCGGATTCCGACCCGCCGCCAACGTACACGGCCGCGTGGCCGTTCGCGGGCCGGGTCGATCGCTGGCAGGAAATCGAATTCCACGTGTCGCATATCCGGATCTGGACCGGCGCGATGGACGCCGGCACCGGCGACCTGCTCGATCCCGCACGCGGCGGCTTTCACATGCGCGGCTTCCACGGCATCACGCCGGAGACGGACACCACGACGCACTATTTCTGGACCATCGCGACCAATCCGCAACACGACGTCGAACGCGTCGCGCAAACGGTCATCGAGCAATCGGCGGCGACGTTCGACGAGGACAAGACCGTGATCGAAGCGCAATACCGGAACCAACTTCGGTTTCCGGGCAGCCGCCAGATCGACATTCACGTCGACGCGGGCCCCAATCGCGCGCGGCGCGTGATCGAGCGACTGCTGCAGCAACCCGAACCCGTGTAACCGTCGCGCCGGCGCGCGAACGACGCCTGCTTGTGGCTGCAGGCATCCCCGCGGTTGGCCGCCGGCACATGCATTCGCGTTCGCCACGCTTGCTGCAGCCGGCTTCTGTTTTTCCCATTCGATTAGTCATACTATTTTTATGAAGGGTCTTTGACGTGAGTGCAAATATCCGCAATACGATCGACGCATCCCCGATGAGCGCGTTCCAGACGATGGCGGTCACGGCCTGCGTCGTGCTGAACATGCTCGACGGCTTCGACGTGCTGGCCATCGCATTTGCCGCGCCGCATCTGGCCGCCGAGTGGAAACTGAGCGGCAAGGAAATCGGCCTGCTGCTGAGCGCGGGGCTCGCCGGCATGGGCATCGGCTCGGTGCTGATTGCTCCGCTGGCCGACCGCGTCGGCCGCCGCCGCATCATCCTGCTCTGCCTCGCCGTGATCTCGACCGGGATGCTCGCCTGCGCGGCCACGCACAGCACGCTGCAACTCGCGATCGCACGGGCCTACACAGGGCTCGGCATCGGCGGCATGCTCGCGAGCCTGACCGTCATCAGCGGCGAATACGCATCGAACAAATGGCGCAGCGCCGCGATCGGCATGCAGTCGACCGGCTACGCGATCGGCGCCACCGCCGGCGGGGTCATCGCCGGCTACCTGCTGTCGACGTGGGGATGGCGCAGCGTGTTCGCGTTCGGCGGCATCCTGACCTTGATGGCGATCCCGATGGTGCTCGCACTGCTGCCGGAATCGCTCGACTTCCTGCTGGCACGGCGGCCGGACGACGCGCTGCAGAAAATCAACCGCATCCTCGCGAGAATGAAGCGCGCGCCCATCGACGCGCTGCCGGCCGTGACGGCGTCCATCGACACGACGGGCCCCGCGTCGAGCTGGACGGCCGTGCTGCGCGCACCGCTCGCGCGCCGCACGATCGCGCTCTGGATCGCGTTCTTTCTCGTGATGGGCAGCTTTTATTTCGTCGTGAGCTGGACGCCGAAGCTGCTGGTCCAGGCCGGACTGTCGGCATCGCAGGGCGTGACCGGCGGCGTGCTGCTCAACCTCGGCGGCATCGCGGGCGCGTCGCTCTTCAGCCTGCTGTCGACCCGGTTCGGCCTGCGCAACCTGCTGGGCGCGACGCTGCTGCTCGGCGGCGCGCTGATGGTCGTGTTCGGCGCGAACACCGGCTCGCTCGACATCGGGATGACCGTCGCGGTGTTCCTCGGCGCCGTGATCAATGCGTGCGTGGCCGGCATGTATGCGTTGTCGCCGACACCCTACCCCGCCGAGATCCGCACGACCGGCATCGGTCTCGCGGTCGGCATCGGCCGCCTCGGCGCGATCCTGTCGCCGATGACGGTCGGCGCGCTGCTCGACGACGGCTGGTCCGTGCCCCATCTCTATCTGGCGTTCCTCGTGCCGATGGCCGGCGCGGCGATCGCCGTCGCCGTGGCAGGCGCGCGTGTCGCGGCGCCGCAGCGGCAGCGCGACCCGGCGATCTCGTAACGCGCGACGCACGCGGCCCTGCCGATACCCGTCGGCATCCCGGACATGTCCGGGGCATTAGAAAAATCGATAAGTAGATCTACATACTGTTTGGAGACAGCCATGAAAACGAAACTGGGCGTCGCATTCGCGACGGCGATGGCGCTGGCCGGACCGGCCTGTGCGCAAAGCAGCGTCACGCTGTACGGGATCATCGATACCGGCGTGTCCTACTACAACAATGCCGCGCGTGGCGGATCGTTCACCGGCATGCCGACGCTGACCGGCGAGGTGCCGTCACGCTGGGGCCTGCGCGGCACGGAGGATCTCGGTGGCGGCTATCAGGCCTTCTTCGTGCTCGAAAACGGCTTCCAGCCCGGCACCGGTGCGCTGAACTACGGCGGGCGTCTGTTCGGGCGGCAAGCGAACGTGGGCGTGAACAGCCCCTTCGGCGCGCTGACCCTCGGCCGACAGATGAACATGTCGATGATCGTGCTGACCAATGCCGACGTGATCGGTCCGTCGATTCATTCGATGGCCGATTTCGACTCGTATCTGCCGAACGCGCGCAGCGACAACGCGATCGGCTACAAGGGCACGTTCCACGGCGTGACGCTCGGCGCGACCTACAGCTTCGGCCGCGACGCGGCCGGGCCGGCGGGACCGTCCGCGACGGGCTGCGCGGGACAAGTGCCCGGCGACATCGTCGCCTGCCGCCAATACACGGCAATGCTCGCCTATGACGCGAGCAATTTCGGGCTCGCCGCGTCGCACGACGTGATGCGCGGCGGCGGCGGCGCGCTCGCGCCGCTGAACAATCCGGCGTACACCGACACGCGCGACATCGTCGCCGGCTACGTGAAGATCGGCCCCGCGAAACTCGGCGCGGGCTGGATCCGCCGCAATCTCGCGGCGGCCGCACACCTGCAGGCCGACATCGTGTTCGCCGGCGGCACGTACTACGCGACACCTTACCTCGCGCTCGACCTGCAGGGCGTGCGCTACCTGCAACGCCGGGAAAACGGCGAAAGCGGCACGAACGCCACGCTCCTCGTCGGCCGAGCGAACTATTTCCTGTCGAAGCGGACGACCGTCTATACGTCGGTGGGCTACATGTTCAACAGCACGCTGGCCGCGAACGCGGTCGCCGCCGGCGGGACGGTCGGCACCGGGATGAATCAGCTCGGCGTGATGGCCGGCATCCAGCAGAAGTTCTGATTGCCGGACACCGCGCGTCGAGCGCGACGTGACAGGAATTTTTGCCGCTACGGCAGCAGACGGCCTGCGGCCCGGTAATCGCGATGGCCGGTCCGTATCGGCCTCGCCATAATTGCAAACGATTCTCATTACGTATATCATGCGCGTCCTGCCGCGGCGAATCAGTGAAGCGCCGCGGCCCGCGCCTTCTCCTTAGCACGCCGTCCATTCATCGATTCATGCCATCCCGTCGATTGCCCCGCCGCGCGCGGACCTTGCGTCCGTGGCGCGCGAGCCTGCCTGCCCTGATCACTCTTTGCGTCGCAAGCGGCGCGCATGCGGATGCCGACCCTGCCGCCACGGCTTCGGCGGTCACGTCCTCGCCGTCGTCGACGCCCGCGCCGCCCGAACGCGAACTGCCGACGATCAGCGTCAGCGCATCGGCGGCCGCCGATCCGACCGTCGGCTACCAGCCGCGCACCAGCAGCGTCGCCGGCGGCGACGATCGTCCGCTCAAGGACATTCCGCAATCGGTCGCCGTGGTCAGCAGCAGCGTGATGCAGGACCAGCAGGCGCGCTCGCTCGACGACGTGCTCGGCAACATCAGCGGCGTGACGCAGACCAACACGCTCGGCGGCACGCGCGACGCGTTCATCAAGCGCGGCTTTGGTTCGAACAACGACGGCTCCGTGCTCGTCGACGGCGTGCGCACACCGGTGCTGCACAGCTATCTCGCGACGATCGACCGCGTCGAAGTGCTGAAGGGCCCCGCTTCGCTGCTGTACGGGATGCAGGACCCGGGCGGCGTGATCAACCTCGTCACGCGCAAGCCGGAAGAAACGTTCGGCGGCTCGATCTCGGCCTCGCGCACGAGCCACGGCGGCAGCAGCGCTCAGTTCGACCTGACCGGTCCGCTCGGCAAGCCGGGCCAGGTCGCGGGCGGCACGCTCGCGTTCCGGCTCACCGGCGAATACGATACGAGCCGCTACTGGCGCAGCTTCGGCCGCGAACGCAACGCGCTGATCGCGCCCGCGCTTTCATGGCACGACGCGAACACGTCGATCGACGTCAGCTACCAGTATGTCGACTACACGATGCCGTTCGATCGCGGCACCGTGCTCGTGAACGGCCGCCCCGACGATGCGCTGCGCTATCGCCGCTACGAGGAAGCGTGGGCGCAAAGCGGCGGGATCCAGGAAACGCTGCGCGCGCGCATCGAGCACCGCCTCTCCGACGCATGGCGCGTGCGCGCGACCTACGGCTGGGGCCGCGACCGCTACGATCAATACATCACCCGCGCGACCGCCTTCAACGCCACGACCGGCGCGCTGTCGCGCACGTCCGACGCGAACCTCGGGCGCAACGACTCCGATCAGATCGCGACGCTCGGCCTGCTCGGCAACCTGACGCTCGCGGGGATGAACCACGCGCTTTACATCGGCGGCGAATACGAGCGCCAGCGCAGCTTCCGCGGCGACACGATCCGCGGCGCCGCGACCAAGGGCTTCAATCTCTACGATCCCGTCTACGGCCTGCTCGCGCCCGGCGGCACGATCAGCACGAAGCAGAGCGATTCGCTTTCGAAGGTGCACACGTACTCGATGATCGTACAGGACTCCGTAAAGATCACCGACCGGCTCACCGCGGTCGGCGGGCTGCGCTGGGAGGACTGGCAGCAGGAATCGGGGATGGGGCGGCCGTTCGTGTTCGCCGACCGCTCGCACGGCAACGTGTGGCTGCCGCAGTTCGGGCTCGCCTATGCGCTCACGCCGTCGCTGACCGCCTATGCGAACGTGAGCCGCTCGTTCAAGCCGAACGTCGCGTCGAACGTGGCCGCACCGCTCGCGCCGGAATTCGGCCGCGTGCTGGAAGCCGGCCTGAAGTTCAGCCTGAAACCCGGCATCACCGGCACGCTCGCGGCCTACCAGATCGACAAGCGCAACGTCGCGGTCACGGTCGGCGACATCACGTCGACGATCGGCACCGCGCGCTCGCGCGGGATCGAACTCGACGTCGCGGGGCAGCTCACGCGCCATCTGAGCCTGATCGGCAGCTACGCGTACACGAACGCGAACGACCGCGACAGCAACACGCCGCTCGTCAACGTCGCGCGCCACACCGGCAGCCTGTTCGCGGTGTACGACACGGCGATCGCGAACCTGCCCGGACGCTGGCGCTTCGGCGGCGGCGCGCGGCTCGTCGGCGCACGGCCCGGCGACACCGCGAACAGCTTCACGCTGCCCGGCTACGTGACCGTCGACGCATTCGCGGCCTATGAAACGACGATCGGCAAGTTCCCGACACGCATCCAGCTCAACGTGAAGAACCTGCTCGACAAGACCTACTATCCGTCGAGCAACAGCAATCTGATCGTCGCCGTCGGCGAGCCGCGGCTCGTCACGCTGACGACGACGGTGTCGTTCTGACGCACCTTCGTGCGGACGGCCGCGGCCTGGCTCGCGGCTACAACGCGCCCTGACCGGCTATGCGAGGCGGTATCAGCCGCCCGCGAAATCGAGCAGGATCTTGCAGCTTTTCTCGGGATTGCGCTCGGCCATCTCGAACGCCTGCGCCACGTCGCGAAAACCCACCTTGTGCGTGACGATGTGCTCCGGCTGGATCAACCCGCGGGCAATCCAGTCGATCACCTGCGGGAACATCGCGCAGTTCAGCCGCGACGCCGCAAGCGTCAGCTCCTTCTTCGTCAGCTCCGCCTGCACGATCGCCGACGGCTCCGACGAAAATCCGAGCACGCCGATCCGGCCGGCCGGCGCGGCGATCCGCACGGCCTCCTCGAGAATCGACGGATGGCAGACCGCATCGAAGATCAGCGTCGGGCCGCCGTCGACGCCGCGCTTTTCCAGCGCGTCGGGCAGCGACTCGACGCTCGTGTTGATGATCTCGTCCTCCGCCGCGCCGCATTTGCGCGCGAGCTGCAGCCGCGCGTCGAGCTGGTCGGTGATGAACGCACGAATGCCGTACACG
Source organism: Burkholderia sp. AW33-5 (assembly GCF_053427615.1). Lineage (NCBI taxonomy): Bacteria > Pseudomonadati > Pseudomonadota > Betaproteobacteria > Burkholderiales > Burkholderiaceae > Burkholderia > Burkholderia sp. AW33-5. The sequence continues at coordinate 28,511 of NZ_JBSAXA010000026.1, forward strand.
CGCTTGAGCACCTGCAGGATCGTCAGGCCGACGGTGCCGGCGCCGTAGATCAGCGCGACATCGCCCGGCAGCACGCCGGTGCGCGACGTCGCGTTTGCGGCCACCGCGAACGGCTCGACGATCGCCGCGCAGGTGTCGGCGATCGCGTCCGGAATCCGGTACGCATTGTCGGCCGGCACGCACGTGTACTGGCTGAAGCCGCCGTCGCGATGCACACCGAGCACGGTCAGGTGCCGGCAGACGTTGCGCCGGCCGATCGTGCACGCATGGCAATGCCCGCAGCTGATCACCGGATCGACCGCGATCGTCTCGCCGAGCCGCGCGGCGTCGACGCCCGCGCCGACCGATTCGATCGTGCCGACGAACTCGTGGCCAATGATGCGCGGGTACGACACGAACGGATTCTTGCCGTGAAAGATGTGCAGGTCCGACCCGCAGATGCCCGCATAGCGCACCTTCACGCGCACTTCGCCGGCGGCGGGCGCGGGCAGCGGCACCTCGCGCACGGCCATGCTGTTCGGACGATCGACAACGACGCTCAACATTTCAGTTCTCTCCCTCGGATCTTCGGCGCTCACCAGTTCCACATCGAACCGTCGCGCAGCCGGGCAACCGGCAGGTACGCACGCTCATACGGATATTTCGCGGCCAGCGTCTCGTCGATGTCGACGCCGAGACCCGGCACGTCGTCCATCACGAGATAGCCGTCCTCGAAGCGGTAGCTGTGCGGAAACACTTCATCGGTCAGCGCGCTGTGCGGCATCAGTTCCTGGATGCCGAAGTTCGGCGCCCACAACCCGAAGTTCACGGCCGCCGCCATGCACACGGGCGACAGGTCGGTCGCGCCGTGGAAGCCGGTGCGCACCTGGTACATCGCCGCGTAATCGGCAATGCGCCGCACGTGCGTGATGCCGCCCGCGTGCACGATGGTCGCGCGAATGTAGTCGATCAGCTGGTCGCGGATCAGGTCCTTGCAATCCCAGATCGAGTTGAATACCTCGCCGACCGCGAGCGGTGTCGTCGTGTGCTGGCGGATCAGGCGGAACGCGTCCTGGTTCTCCGCGGGCGTCGCGTCCTCGAGCCAGAACAAGCGATGCGGCTCGAGATCGCGGCCGAGCCGCGCGGCCTCGATCGGTGTGAGCCGGTGATGCGCGTCGTGCAGCAGGTGCGGCGCATCTCCGACCGCGTCGCGCACCTTGCGGAACAACTCGGGCGTGTGGCGCAGGTAGAGCGCGGTGTCCCACGGTTCCTCGGGCGGCAGCCCTTTCTCGGCGGGCTCGTACGCGCCGGCCGTCTTGCCGACGCCGTACACCTTGTCGAGCCCCGGCACGCCCGACTGCACGCGGATCGCGCGATAGCCGGCCTCGATGTGTGCGCGCACCGCGTCGACCGCTTCCTCGTGATCGCGCCCGTTCGCGTGGCCGTACACCATCAGGCCGTCGCGGCTCTTTCCGCCGAGCAACTGGTAGACGGGCATGCCCGCGAGTTTGCCGAGGATGTCCCACAGCGCCATGTCGATCGCGGCGATCGCCGTCATCGTCACGGGCCCGCGCCGCCAGTACGCGCCGCGATACAGGTATTGCCAGATGTCTTCGATATTGCGCGGGTCGCGGCCGACGAGGCACGGGAACACGTGGTCTTCCAGGTACGCGCGCACCGCGAGCTCGCGCCCGTTGAGCGTCGCGTCGCCGAGGCCGTATACGCCTTCGTCGGTCACGATCTTCACCGTCACGAAATTGCGGCCCGGACACGTGACGATGATCTGCAAGCGTTCGATTTTCACTGCGCTCCTCCAGCGGGCGTTTCAGTCGACAAAGTAATGCGGCGCGCGGCTGCGCACGTCGGGCAGGTGCGAGCCGATCCGGTCGACGTGCGCCGCGACCGATGCGCCGAGCAGCGCCATGTTGCGCGACGCGATGTGCGCGAGGATCTGTTCGTGTTCCTGCAGCGCGCGGCGCGCGTGATCCTCGACGCGGTCGAGCAGCAGCCAGCGCACGCGGTCGAACTGGCGCTTCATCGGCTGCAGCATTTCCCACACGTGCGGCCGGCCCGCGAACGCGAACATCCGGCCGTGCATCGCCTCGTCGAGATCGAAGAACGCTTCGACATCGCCGGCCGCCACGGCCTCGCGCTGCGCATCGATGATCCGCGACAGTTCCGCGAGCTGCGCCGGCGTGATCTTCTGTGCGAGCTCGACGTGGTTCGCGCATTCGAGCGTGCTGCGCGCGAAGCGCCCTTCCTCGAGGATCGACACAGGAATCGGCGCGACCAGCGTGCCGACCTTCCGGATGATCTGCACGAGCCGCTCATCGGCGAGCTGCGCGAACGCTTCGCGCACCGGCGTGCGGCTGACCTTGATCGTCGTGGAGATCACCGCCTCCGACAGCGCGGTGCGCGGCGGCAACGCGCCGCGCACGATCGCGTGGCGCAGCAGCGCATGCACCTGATCCGTATACGACCGGCTCTCGTCCAGCGAGAACCCCTGCAACGCCGTGACCACGACGTCTGCTTCTTCCAGTGCTGCCGTTTCGCTCATGGTTGCGATTGATCCGACTTGATATCGATGTCTACCATGGTACATAAGCAATCGAATTCAGACGATCTAGCGTTTACACCGATAACTTCGCGGTGAAACTCGAAATAACCTGCACGCACTCTATCGTCTACCATGGTACAACTCGTTGCCAATCGTCATGTCATCAGCCCCCGATTTCCTGCGCACCGCGCCGCCAGGCACGCGCCGCCCCGGTTATGACCGGCAGGCGGTCCGCACGGGCATCGTCCATCTTGGCCTCGGCGCGTTCCATCGCGCGCATCAGGCGCTGCATACGGATACGGTGCTCGAACAGGGCGACCTGCGCTGGGGCATCGTCGGCGTCGAACTGCGGCGGCGTCATACCGTCGACCTGCTCGCCGCGCAGGATCACCTGTACACGGTGACCGAACGCGACGGCCAAGGCGCGCGCACGCGCATCGTCGGCGCGGTGCACGGCGCGCTGTTCGCACCCGAATCGCTGCCGGCGCTGCTGGCGCTGATCGCCGATCCGGCCGTGTCGATCGTCAGCCTGACCGTCACCGAGAAAGGTTATTGCCGCCGCCCCAGTGGCGGTCTCGATGCCGACGATCCCGCGATCCGCCACGATCTCGCGACACCCGACGCGCCGCGCACCGCGCTCGGCGTGATCGCGGCCGGCCTGCGGCTGCGGCCGGCCCATGCGCCTCTGAGCGTCGTCAGCTGCGACAACATGACGTCGAACGGTGACACGCTGCGCGCGCTGATGATCGACTACGCGGAACGCATCGACGGCGCGCTCGCGCGGCGCATCCGCGACGACGTCGCGTTCCCGAACAGCATGGTCGACCGGATCGTGCCGGCCGCGACGCCCGAATCGCTCGACTGGGCGCATGCCCATCTCGGCGCGCGCGACGCGGCCGCGATCGTCTGCGAGCCGTTCTCGCAATGGGTGATCGAGGATCACTTCGCCGGCCCGCGCCCGCGCTGGGAAGATGCCGGCGCACACATCGTCGGCGACGTGCGGCCCTACGAGACGATGAAGCTGCGGCTGCTGAACGGCTCGCATTCGGCGATCGCGTACGCGGGGCAATTGCGCGGCCGTGCGACCGTGTCCGATGCGATGGCCGATCCGGCGATCGCGGCACTCGTCGACGGCGTGATGACGCGCGACCTGCTCGCGACCGTCGACGTGCCGGCCGGATACGACGCGCACGGCTATTGCGCGACGCTCGTGCAGCGCTTCCGCAATCCGACGCTCGCGCATCGAACCGAACAGATCGCGATGGACGGCACGCAGAAGGTGCCGCTGCGCTGGCTGCCGGCGCTCGGCGAAAGCGCGGCGGCCGGTGCCGAGCGACCGTATCTGGAACGCGCGCTCGCGCTGTGGCTGCACTACCTCGCCACCGCGCATGACGAATCGGGCCGACCGCTCACGATCAGCGATCCGGGCGCGGCCACGCTCGGCGCGACGTTGTCCGCGGCCGGCGATGCGACCGGCGCGGTTCGGGCCGCACTCGGCAGCACCGCGCAGGCAGGCTCGGCCGCGTGGCCCGAGGCGTTGATCGCGCGCGTCGGCGCGCACCTGTCGACGCTGCGCGCGGGCGGCACCGATGCGCTGCTCGCGCCATTGCACGCGCGCTGAACGACCGTTTACCCGGTTCGCGGCAATCGACGCGAACCGCGCAATACCCTGCCCGCCGAGGTCCACGACGACGCGGCAAACGATCGACAAGACAACACATGACGGCCGGCCCACCGGCACGAAGGAGACGGAGATGAAGCAGAAGTCGCAGGCATGGTTCACGGTATTCCTGCTGTTCCTGGTGTACGGCATCAACTATCTCGACCGCGTCGCGCTGTCGATCGTCGCGCCGATCGTGCAGACCGATCTCGGCATCGACGCCGCACAGATGGGCCTCGTGTTCAGCACGTTCTTCATCGGCTACGCGCTGTTCAATTTCATCGGCGGGCTTGCGTCCGACCGGCTCGGGCCGAAGCTCGTGTACGTGCTGTCGGTCGGGCTGTGGTCGGTGTTCTGCGGAATGACCGCGCTCACCGTCGGCTTCGTGAGCCTGCTGATCGTGCGGCTGCTGTTCGGCATGGCCGAAGGGCCGCTGTGCTCGGCGGCCAACAAGATGGTCAACAACTGGCTGCCGCGCGACGCCGCCGCGACCGCGATGGGCCTGCTCAGTGCCGGCTCGCCGCTCGGCGGCGCGATCGCCGGGCCGATCGTCGGGCTGCTGGCCGCGCAGTTCGGCTGGCGACCGGCGTTCTGGATCGTGTGTGCGATCGGGCTCGTGTGGGTCGTCGTGTGGATGATGTCGACGACGGACCGTCCGGCCACGCCGGTCGGCGATGCCGAGCGTGCGCCCGCGGCAACGCTTGCCGCAACGCCCGCCCACGCCCCTGCCGCCGCCGGCACGGCAACGCCCGCGCACACGCTGTCGCACTATGTGCGCCAGCCGCGCATCCTCGCGACGGCCGCCGCGTTCTTCAGCTACAACTACGTGTTGTTCTTCTTCCTGAGCTGGTTCCCGAGCTACCTCGTGCGCGCGCACCATCTGAACATCAAGGAGATGAGCATCGCCACCGTCGTGCCCTGGCTCGTCGGCACCGTCGGCCTCGCGTGCGGCGGCGCGATCTCGGATGCGCTGTACCGGCTCACCGGCAACCTCCTGCTGTCGCGCCGCATCGTGCTCGTCACCTGCCTGCTCGGCGCCGGCGCGTGCGTGGCCGTCGCGGGCGCCGTGCAGTCGACGCAAGGCGCGGTCGCACTGATGTCGGTATCGCTGTTCTTCCTGTACGTGACGGGCGCGATCTACTGGGCGATCGTGCAGGACGTCGTGCATCCGGCGCGCGTCGGCGGCGTCAGCGGCTTCCTGCATTGCATGGGCAGCCTCTCCGGCGTGATCGGGCCGGCCGTGACCGGCTTCATCGTCGAGCGCAGCGGCTCGTTCGCGTCCGCGTTCGTGCTGGCCGGCGCGATCGCACTGGCAGGCGCGGTGCTGGCCGGCGTGTTCGTGCGCAACGTGCGGCCGTCGGAAGTGCTGCGCGAACGCGCCGCGCACTGACCTTTCTCGGCTGACGAAGGCCGCGCGATGCCGCACACGTCGGCGCCGCGCGGCCTTGTCGTTTCCGTCAATCATCGGACCCTCGAATATCTCCCATCCGATATCGCGATTTCCGCTGTCGATCGCGCGCCTCTAGACTGGCTACGCGATGGCGACGCATCGCCGCGACACTGCGATGCGCCACGCCCCCACAAAAACGATATGGGAGAGTTCGATGTCCGACCGGGATGCGCGCCGCGGCGCGCTCAAGACACTCGGCCTCGCGGCCGGCACCGCGCTGCTCGGCGCCTCGCGCGTCGCGCAGGCGGCGACACCCGAATCCGGCGCGCTGCTGGCCGGCGGCGCGACGCGCCTCGCCGACCTCACCCGCCGTCTCGCGGCCATACCGAGACGACGCGACTTCAAGACGGTGCCGATGATCATCGAGCGCCCCGATCAATGGGATCATGCGGCGCTCATGGAAGTGATCGGCTATCGCGGCGGCCCGAAGCAGGTGTGGGACAACACCGAGCTCGGCGGCCCATGGCTGAACCTGATGCGCAACGCGCTGAACGCGCAGATCTGGGCGTTCGGTCATCCGGACTTCCTCGTCGTATCGGCCACGCATGGCGCCGCGCATCTCGCGCTGTTCGACCAGGCCGCGTGGGACAAATACGGCCTCGCGAAATTCGCCGGCGCAGCGTTCGCGACCAACACGCTGCTTGCCGCGAAACCGGCGCAATCGAAAGACGCCGCCGACCATGAACGGGCCGACGGCGCATTCTCGTCGCACGACAACAGCATCGCCGCGCTGCTGCAGCGCGGCGTCGTGTTCCTGTCGTGCCACAACGCGATCTGGGAACTCGCGGAACGGCTCGACGGCGCGAACGCGAATCCCGACAAGCTGCCGCTCGACGCCCTCGCCGCCGATCTCACCAACCACGTGATTCCGTCGGCGATCGTCACGCCGGGCGCGGTCGGCACGCTGCCCGAACTGCAGCACGCCGGTTTCACTTACGCGAAGTGAGGCGCCCGATGACATCGCTCCGCACGCGTTCTCCGTTGCGACGCCGGTGGCGCCCGGCGCTGCATGCCGCGCTGGCCGCGCTTTGCTGCACGTCGATGCTGTCGCTCGCCGCACCGGCCGACACGTCGCGCAGCATCTTTCCGCCGTGGCAGGACGGCCGCAACAACGACGCGACGAACCGCGGCCTCGAATTCACGGTGCCGCAGGTCGACGTGCTCGCCGATTTCCACGGCGACCTCACCGCGCCGAAGCTGGTGCTGTACGTCGGCGGCAACTACTTCTTCGCGATGGCACCGCTCGTCGCGAAGTTCGAGACCGACCATCCCGAATACCGCGGCCGCATCTACTGGGAAACCATCCCGCCCGGCCTGCTCGTGAAGCAGATTCACGCGGGCGGCACGATCACCGTCGGCAACATGACGTGGACGGTCAAGCCCGATGCGTATTTCGCCGGGCTCGGCAAGATCCGCGAGCTGATCGCGGACGGCACGCTCGAAGGCCCGGCCGTGCCCTACGTAACGAACCAGTTGACGATCATGGTGCGCGCCGGCAACCCGAAGCGCATTACGTCGCTGAACGATCTTGCGCGGCCCGACGTGACGCTCGCGATGCCGAACCCGGCATTCGAAGGCGTCGCGCGGCAGATCCGCGCATCGCTCGTGAAGGCCGGCGGCGATGCGCTCGCGCGCATCGTCTACGACGACAAGGTGCGCGCCGGCACGACCGAGCTCACGCACATCCATCATCGGGAAACCGCGCTGTTCCTGATGCAGGGGCGTGCCGACGCCGGCGTGCTGTGGCAATCGGAAGCGGCATTCCAGGAACAGGTCGGGCATCCGCTGATGCACATCGACATTCCGGCCGCGCACAATACGACGGCGATCTATGCGGGCGCGATGGTGAAGCACGCACCGCATCCGGAAGCCGCACGCGCGTGGCTCGCGTTCATCCGGTCGCCGGAAGCGTTCCGGATATTCGCGCGCTACGGCTTCGGGCAATACGACGCGACGGCACCGACGCCGAATCTCGCGCCACGGCAAGACGGGCCCGACGCGGGCTGACCGCGCGAGTGTGCACGCCGGGCCACGCCATAAGACAGACATCAAGGAGGGGACACGTGAACGATTCGGTCGACATCCCGCGGCGCCGGTCCGCGCGGTTGCTGCTCGCCGCGGCGGCACTGCTCGCCGGCCATGCCCACGCGGACGACATCGCACTCGGCAAGACCATCGCCACCCAGGGCACGACGACGGGCGCGGCCGCATGCATCGGCTGCCACGGCGCGCAGGGCGAAGGCAACGCCGCCGCCGGCTTTCCGCGTCTCGCGGGCACGAACGCCGCCTATCTTGCCGCGCAACTCGCCGCGTTCGCGGACGGCAGCCGCCAGAACCCGGTCATGCAGCCGCTCGCGAAACTGCTGTCGGCGCACGATCGCGACGCGGTCTCCGCGTACTTCGCGAGCCTGCCCGCGCCGCCCGCGATTGCCGCTTCCGACGCCACGTCGATCGACCCGGCGAACACCGGCGCATGGCTCGCGACGCGCGGACGCTGGTCGCAGGGCCTGCCCGCGTGCGCGCAATGCCACGGCGCGGGCGGCCTCGGCGTCGGCGCCGCGTTTCCGCCGCTCGCCGGCCAGCCGGCCGCATACATCGCGGGCCAGTTGAACGGCTGGAAGCACGGCACGCGGGCGCCCGGCCCGATGGCGCTGATGCCGACGATCGCCGGCAAGCTGTCCGACGCCGATGTCGACGCGGTGGCTGCGTACTATGCGCGCGGCGGTGCCGCGAACGGAGAAAAGCAATGATCGACCGCACGACGTTGATCCGCGGCGCGCGCGCCGCGCTGCTCGGCGCGGCCTGGATGCCCGCGCTCGCTTGCGCGGCCGCGCCACAGGATGCACCGGCCACCGCTTCCGCTCCTGCGGCGGTCGCCCTGCCCGCCGCGACGACGGCGAAGCCGTTCACGCCGCCGCCCGAATCCGCGATCCCCGCCGACGACTTCGGCAAGACCGTGAAGCTCGGCGAGCAGATTTTCCTGCACACGCCCGAATACGCGGGCAAGTACGTCGGCAACAAGCTGACCTGCGCGAGCTGCCACCTCGACGCGGGCCGCCGTCCGGATTCGAGCCCGATGTGGGCCGCGTACCCGCTGTACCCGGCCTACCGGATCAAGAACGGCCATGTGAACACGTTCGCCGAACGCCTGCAGGGATGCTTTCGCTACAGCATGAACGGCAAGGCGCCGCCCGCCGGCGACCCGATCCTCGTTGCGCTCGAAACCTATTCGTACTGGCTCGCGAAGGGTGCGCCGGTCGGCGCGAAGCTGCCGGGGCAAGGCTTTCCGAAACTGCCGCCGCCCGCGCAGAAGGCCGACTACGCACGTGGCGCCGCCGTCTACACGCAGCACTGCGCGCTGTGTCACGGCGCGGACGGCCAGGGGCAATCGAGCGGCGGCAAGCCGGTCTTTCCGGCGCTCTGGGGCGCGCGCTCGTTCAACTGGGGCGCGGGGATGGGCGACATCCGCAACGCGGCCGGCTTCGTGAAGGCCAACATGCCGCTCGGGCTCGGCGGCACGCTGACCGATCAGGAAGCGTGGGACGTCGCGACCTTCATGGACAGTCACGAGCGCCCGCAGGACCCGCGTTTCACCGGCTCGGTCCAGGACACCCGCGCGAAATTCCACGACACGCCCGACTCGATGTACGGGCGCGAGGTGAACGGCCGCGTGCTCGGCGCGCCGTGAGACCTGGCTGGTCCGAACGGTGCGGCATGCGCGATCACGGACGCCAGCGATACACGACGACGCTCGACCCGTTGTAGTTGTCCTTCGTGATCACGTATTCGCCGGTCGAGCGCAGATACGCGCGGATGCCGTACATCGAGTCGACGTCGTTGCCGACGTCCATCGCCGACGTGTTCGAGTTCGTCAGCGTGGTCACGAGGCTGCCGGTGTTGAGGTCGAACACGTCGACGTTCGGCACCGTGTGCACATAGCCGACGAACAGGTAGTGGCCGGCCGCCGCCATCGATTTCGGATTCGCGCTCGTCAGGTTGATCGCGACGTTCGGCGTGCTCATGTTGCCGGCCTTCCAGCCGCGATAGACCTCGATGTGCCCGTTCATCGCGGTCCAGTCCCAGGTGCCCGCGATGCCTTGCGCGAGGATCATCGTGTCGCTGTCGGCCTGGTAGATGATTCGCGTGAGCGGCAGCACGGTGCGCGGAATCGGGATCTGCACCGGCTTGCCCCACGTCGGTTTGCCGGTCGCGTCGAAACCCGTCATCGGATAGTGCGAAATGTTGTTGGTGCGATCGAGCCCGGCCCACACGTCGCCGTTGTCGTCGAGCGCGAAACCGGCCGTGACCTGCAGCGTCGTGTTGAACGGCTTGCCGGGAATCGAGCCGTCCGGAATCGCGATGTAGCCGTTCGCGCCGTTGAAGTGATAGATGTTGTAGTTGCCCGGGTTCTGCCCGGTCGCGACGAGCATCCGGGTGCCGTTCACCAACGCGAGCTGGCCGAAATGCTGGCCGCGCTGGTAGTCGTTCATGTCGAGGCGCGGGTCCTTCGGATAGCTGAACGGATCGATCGTGTTCGCGACGAACGTGCCGCCCGCGGTGCCCGTGTATACGTTGTTGCCGCTGTAGAAGAATGCGCCGTCGGTCGCCGGATCCGGCGCGGCGGCACCTTCGAAGTTCAGCGCCTGCAGTTTCCATTGCAGCGCGCCCGTCGGGCCGTACGAATGAAGATCGGTGCTGCCGTTGCGCCCGAGATCCCAGCCGCCGCCCCACGCGTTATTCAGCACGTACAGGTTGCCGGCCGCATCCTTGCCGATGCCGGCGACGCGCGTGAAGCGCTTGTCGCCGACCTGCCCCTTGATGCCCGAGGTCGTGTCGAGATACCCGCCCTGCACGCCGAACGTGCCGAGCTGCACGGGCTGACCCACGAGCGCGTAGATCTTGATGTTCATGTCGGGGCCTTCGTCGCCCACCAGCAACTGCCCGCTCGGCGCATCGAAATACAGCGACGCCGGCCGCGCGCGGGCCGCCATCTGGATCGTGCTCATCGCCGTGCCCGTCGGGCTGAACTGCGCGACGACGCCCGCGCTCTTGCGCGCGACCCACAGGTTGCCGGCCGCATCGAGCGCCAGCGCGCCGGGGCCCGACACGCCGATGTCGCGCTGCCACACGCCGTCCGTCGTATAGACGCGCACGCGGTTGCCGTAGAAGTCGCTCACGTACAGCAGGTTGCCGGTCGTCGCGAGGCCCGTGATCACGTCCGCGTATTGGATGCCCGTCCACGTGCTGACGGGAATGCGCAGGTCGCGCTGGTTCGTGCTGCGGTTGTAGCGGCCGACCGAACCGCTGCCGAACGTGCGGTTGTAGCCAAGCGCGACGAACAGCGAGTTCGCGTTGCCGGTGATCGCGCCACCCTGGAATTCGTCGTGGATGCCGATCGTGCCGAGCGTCTGCCCGTTCTGGTAGATCGCGACGCCGCCCGCGTTCTCGTCCCAGCGCGACGCCGTATAGATCACGCCCTCGGGCGCGACCCACAGCGAGCGCGCACCGTTGCCGACGTGCGCGGCGAGCGTGCCGAACGTGTTCGCAAGCCAGTCCGTCGTGTATTGCGCTTGTGCGTGACCGACCGGCGCCAGCATTGCCATGCACAATCCAAGCAATGCCGCGCGAATTTGTTTCGATAACATGAATGATGCTCCCGGACGATCGTTTTTCGACACTCTAATTCGATGCGTATGAAATATTGGTGATTTTTTCAAAAACCGGCTCAATTGCGCCGCGAATGATCCATTACGTTCTTTGACCGCGCGACACCGGCTGACTGAAGACACGCCGCTCCGGGTGTCATATCGCGGATCCGCGCCCCGGCGGCGCTCTCGCAATTCGCGCTTTCCGGCACTAAATTCCGAATCACCCAATACGAACGCGTCATTTTTTCTGATTTACATGCATTGAATTCCCATTTCCGGCAAAGCGATTCAATGATTACAAATCGAAATTAAAATGAAAGAGAAAAAATATTATGCGGCGCACGCTGCATTGCCGGGAAAGTCGTGAATATGTGAAATAAGGCGATGTGCGGCGGAATGCCATTGCCGATGAAGATGCGGATGAGGAGAGAGATGTCCCGCGCGTGCGGCGACGAGCGATGCGCGCAGCGATGGCAGCGCATCGACGATGTCGATCGCGCGCTGCCGGCGGAACAGACATCGACAGGCAACGGGCCACGCAACCGGCGGCCCGCCTCGAACGCGGGCCGCCGGTCATGCGCGTGCCGTCAGAACTTCTGGCGCAGGCCGAGGCTGACGATCGCCTGCGACCGCGAGTCGGACGAGTGGCCGTTCGCCTTGTCCGACACCGACGCGGTCGCGGCCACCGGCCGGCCGAGCGCGTCGAGCGTCGTGCCGGACGCATGCTGGTACGCGCCGAGCAGGTACACGCTGGTGCGCTTCGACAGGTCGTAGACCGCGCCGAGCGTGACGTTGTGATACTGCGCGCGGTTGTCGATGCCGTCGACGTCGCTGCCGCGCGTGTAGCTGTAGCCCGCGAACAGTTGCGTCTGCGGCTGCACGTTCCAGCGCGTGAACACGCCCGCGACGTTGAAGGTCGCGTGGCCGTTGAACAGCGACTGCGCACCGCTGCGGTACTGCACGTTGCTGTAGTTCACGCCGATCACGGCCGGGCCGAAGTCGTACGTCGCGCCGGTCGCGATGATCTGCTGCGACTGCGCGCTCGCATAGCCTTCGTTGATCGACGAGTTGAACAGGCCGTCGTCGGTGCTTCGCCACTTGCCGGCCGTCGGGTCGGTCGCGCCCGTCTTGCTGTTGTCCGAACGCTCGTAGCCGACGCCCACGCGCAGCGGCCCCGCCGCGTATGCCGCGCCGACGCTCCACGTGTTGCGCTGCTTCATGCTGCCCGGCTGGCCGCCGAAGCCGTACAGCGCGCCGAACGTGAAGCCCGAGTAGTTCGCGCTCGTGTACTTGATCGAGCTGTCGACGCGCGCGGTCTGGTCGAGATCGTCGATGTCGCCCGGGTGCGCGCCGAAGCCGCCGATGAACGACGACGGGCCGACCGGGCTCACGAAGTCGTCGAGCGACGTGTACTGGCGGCCGAGCGTGACCGTGCCGTAACGCGTGCTGCCGACGCCGACGAACGCCTGCCGGCCGAACTGGCGACCGCCCTGGCCCGATGTGCCGTTGGTGATGTCGAAGCCGTTCTCGAGCACGAACAGCGCGCGCATCCCGCCGCCGAGATCCTCGGAACCCTTGATGCCCCAGCGGCTGCCGGACAGGTTGCCGGTGGTCAGGCCGACGTTCGAATGCCCGGTATAGGCGCCCGGCGAGCCGACCCGGTCGTTGCTGCGATAGGTGACGCCCGCGTCGACGATGCCGTACAGCGTGACGGAGCTTTGCGCGGATGCGATGCCCGCGAGCGAGAGCAGCAGCGGGGCTGCGATCAGTTGCTTGTTCATGGTTGTTAGCGTCTCCGGGCTGAACCCGTTGTTCTATGCGAGTAGCGTGTGCGGCAGGGAGATCCGCCGGCATGCGAGGCCGGCCGCGGCCGCATACGGGAACGCGCGCGTGCGATACGCGCGCGCGACGTCGCGGCGAGCATGCCCGCCACGGCCGCCATGGTAGTTGGAACCGGTTCCCATCGACAGCGCAATGATGAAAACAATTTCTTGCGAGAATCGAGATAATCGCTCGCGCATCGAACGCCGCTGTACAGCGCGACGACGTGCGCCCGATAATCGAGCACCCGCCTTGCACAGGGAGCCTTCGGCATGCATCAAACGACCTTGCTGATCTTCGCCGCCGTCGCGTTCGTCGGAATCGCGACGCCCGGCCCGACCGTGCTGCTCGCACTGACCAACGGCTCGCGCTACGGCGTGCGCCGCGCGGCCTACGGTTTCGCCGGCGCGATGCTGTCCGACTTCGCGCTGATCGTCGCGGTCGCGCTCGGCCTCGGCGCGCTGCTGATGGCGTCGGCATTCTGGTTCTCGGTGGTGAAATGGCTGGGCGCCGCCTATCTCGCGTATGTCGGCATCCGGCTGCTCACGTCGAAGGGCGCGCTCGACGTCGCCGTCGCGCATGGTGGCGCGGCGCACGGACGCAACGCGTCGATCTTCGCGAAGAGCTTCCTGACCGCGGCGACCAATCCCAAGGGCTATCTGTTCTTCTCCGCATTCCTGCCGCAGTTCCTCGATCCGTCCGCGCCGCTCGCGCCGCAATACGTCGCGCTCGCGGTCACGTTCGCGCTGCTCGACGGGGCGGTGATGTTCGGCTACGCGCTGCTCGGCGCTCGCGCGGTGCGGCTGCTGAAGCGCTCGGGCGCGCTGTGGCTCGAACGCACGTGCGGCGCGATGCTGCTCGCCCTGGCCGGTTCGCTCGCGCTGTACCGGCGTCATGCCGCGTAGGCGCGTCGGCATGCGCGCCGCAGCGTGCGTGGCGGGTGCGCGATGAGGATCGCCGCGCCGCCCCGCTCCGGTTTCCCCGGCCTGTCGCTCCGGCAGCTCGACCCCGCGTATCTCGACGCGTGGTACGCGTACCTGTCGAATCACGACGTCGTCCGCCACACGAGCTGGAACCTGCAGGCGCGCGACGATCTGCTGCCGCTGTTCGACGGCATCGAGTCGACTCATCCGGATTCGATCCGCCGTCTCGCGATCGTCGACGACGCGTCGGGCGCACTCGCGGGAACGATCGGACTGCATACGGTGTCCACCGCGAACCGCTCGGCCGAGATCGCGTACGACCTCGCGCCGTCGCACTGGGGGCGCGGCATCGCGAGCGCGCTGTGCGCGAGCGTCACCGCATGGGCGTTCGCCGAAGGTGGCTTCATGCGCATCCAGGGCGTCGTGCTGACCAGCAACGCCGGCTCCGTGCGCGTCCTGCAAAAATGCGGCTACCGCTACGAAGGGTTGTTGCGCGCGTACCGGATGGTGCGCGGCGTGCCGGGCGATTTCGCGATGTACGCGCGCCTCGCGACCGACTGAAACTCGCCGCGCGTCGCGCGTGTCCCGCCATCGATGCGATTGGACGATCCGCGCCGCATTCGCGACAATCGCCGTTCCCCGCCTCGACTTGCTCACCATGAAAATCGCCGCGCTGTCCGACATCCACGGCAACCTCGCCGCGCTCGACGCGGTGCTCGACGACGTGCGCCGCCGCGGCGCCGACGTGATCGTCAACCTCGGCGACATCGTGTCGGGCGCACTCCATCCCGCCGACACGGCCGACCGCCTGATCGCGCTCGACCTGCCGACCATCAAGGGCAATCACGAACGGCAATTGCTGACCGGCGATCGCGACGCGATGCGGCTGTCCGATCGCTGGGCGCACGACACGCTGCGCGACGACCATCGCGCGTGGATCGCCGCGCTGCCCGAGCGCCTGACGCTCGGCGACGACGTGCTGATAGTGCACGGCACGCCCGCCAGCGATCTCGTCTATTTCCTCGAAACGGTGACGCCCGACGGCTGCCGCGCGGCGACGCCCGATGAAATCGCGCAGCGCGCGGGCGACGCGCCGGCGTCGCTGATCCTGTGCGGCCACACGCATGTGCCGCGCATCGCGAAGCTCGACGACGGCCGTGTGATCGTCAACCCGGGCAGCGTCGGGCTGCAGGCGTATAGGGACGATCTTCCGCATCCGCACCGGATCGAAACCGGTTCGCCACATGCGCGCTATGCGATGGTGTCGCGCACGCCGGCCGGCTGGCACGCCGAGTTCCATGCGGTCGAATACGACTGGCATACGGCCGCCGCCACCGCGGCATCGCGCGGCCGCGACGACTGGACCGTCGCGCTGCGCACCGGCCGGTGCTGACGCCGCATCACGCGGCGTCCGATCACGCAGCGTCCGCCAGCGTCAACCGCGCTTCGAGCCCGCCGCCGTCCGGCCGGTTGCGCAACGTGAGCGTGCCGCCCATCGCGAGCGCGAGCTGACGCGCGATCGCGAGGCCGAGCCCCGTGCCGCCCGTCTCGCGGTTGCGCGACGTCTCCACGCGCCGGAACGGTTCGAACACCGCGTCGAGCTGATCATCCGGAATGCCGGGCCCGCGATCGCGCACCGCGATGACCGCGCCGCCGCCCGGTGCCGCCTGCACGTCGATCTCGGCCGCGCCCGCGAACTTCAGCGCGTTGTCGACGAGGTTGCCGACGATCCGGCGCAGCGCCTTCGGCCGCGTGACGAGCGCGAGCGGGCCGCCGCTGTGGAGCGCGACGTCCTGCCCCGCATCCGTGTAGTCGCACACGATGCTGTCGAGCAGCGCGTCGAGATCGATGCGGCGCGCGGCCTCTTCCGTGCCGTGCAGCGTGCGCGCATACGCGACGCCTTCCTTCACCAGATGCTCCATCTCGAGCAGGTCCTGGCGCAGCTTCGCGCCCTGCGCGTCGTCGTCCATCACGTCGACGCGCAGCCGCATCCGCGTGATCGGCGTCTGCAAGTCGTGCGAGATCGACGCGAGGATCTGCATGCGCTCAGCCATGTACTGCGCGATGCGGTCCTGCATCGCGTTGAACGCGCGGGCCGCGCGCGCGACTTCGGACGGGCCGTCCTCGTTCAGGCGTTCGCCCTTCAGGTCGGGGCCGAGCGCGTCGGCCGCCTGCGCGAGCTGCTTCAGCGGCCGCGTCGCGAGCCGCACCGCGAGCCAGCAGCATGCGGCCAGCACCGCGAGTTGCAGCGCGAGCACGACCGGCAGCCAGCCCGACAGCGGCACCGTCGACATCGGATGGATGTCGATCGTCAGCGGCGAGCCGTCGGTCAGGCGCAGATGCACTTGCAGATGCTCGCGATCGCCGGGGAGCGCGTTCGCGGTCAGCGGGTAATCGCCGCCGATGCCGTCCGAGATCGAACGCTCGACGCGCGCCGAGAGCCGCGCCTCCGGTGGCGTGCCCGTCTCGCCCGGCCCGAGGATGAACGCGTAGCTGCGCCGCGCGAGACGCGGCAGCCACGCGGCGCGCTGATCGGGCGGCAGGTGGTCGAGCAGCGCGACCGAGCTCGCGACCTCGCGCTCGATGTAGCCCATCATCAGGTTGGTGGTCGCCTGGTCGCGCTCGGTCACGGTGAGCCAGAACGACAGCGTCTGCGCGAGCGCGAGGCCCACGCACAGGATCAGCGCGAGCCGCGCGAACAGCGAGCGCGGCCAGTGCCACAGGGTGCGCGTGTTCATGCGTCGCCTTCGACCGCGGTCACCGCCGACGAGAACACGTAGCCCTCGTTGCGCAGCGTCTTGATGTAGCGCGGCTCGCGCGCACCGTCGCGCAAGCGCTGCCGCAGCCGGCTCACGAGCAGGTCGATCGACCGGTCGAACGGATCGGACTGCCGGCCCTGCGTGAGGTTGAGCAACTGGTCGCGCGTCAGCACGCGCTGCGGATTGTCGAGGAACACCCGCAGCAGCCGGTACTCGGCGCCGCTCAACGCGACCAGCGTGCCTTCGGTGTCGAGCAGGTGACGCCCCGTCGTATCGAGCCGCCATTCGCCGAACGCGAGCATCGCGGCCGTCTCCGTCACCTGCATGCCGGGCGGCAGCATGCGCGCGCGGCGCAGCACCGAGCGGATCCGCGCGAGCAGTTCGCGCACCGCGAACGGCTTCGCGAGATAGTCGTCGGCGCCCATCTCGAGGCCGATGATGCGGTCGGTTTCCTCGCCGCGCGCGGTCAGCATCAGCACCGGCACCGTCCGGAACTTGCCCGCGCGCAGGTCGCGGCACAGCGTGAGGCCGTCCTCGCCGGGCATCATCAGATCGAGCACGATCAGGTCGGGCGCGCCGTCGTCGAGCGCGTTGCGCATCTCGCGGCCGTTCGCGGCGAGCGACACGCGCATGCCGTTCTTCTCCAGATAGTCCGCGATCAGTTCGCGGATCGCGCGATCGTCGTCGACGATCAGTACGTGGTCGATCTTGTCCATGAGTCGATGTCGTTGGCGTGATGTTCCGGCTGGTGATGTCCGCTTTTATACCGCACCGCGGGCGCGCGTTTGTATCCCAATGTATCGCGCCGCCGTGACGACACACAACATTGCACACGCGCGGCTTGCCGGACACACCGCAGATACGTCGGCGCGGCCCAATGGCGGCTGTCGAAACCTGTCCGGCCCGCGCACTCGCGCAGCGGCCGGCCGAACCGGAGAACCGCCATGCTGCCCAGATTCAAGACCACCGCCCTCGTGATCGCCCTCGCCGCCACGGCCGGGCTCGCCGCGTTCGCCGGCACCCGCGACGACGCGGGCATGACCGCCTCGCTGGCCGGCACGCCGGCGCCCGACTTCACCGGCATCGAGCGCTGGCACAACAGCGCGCCGCTCAAGCTCGACCAGTTGCGCGGCAAGGTCGTGCTGGTCGACTTCTGGACGTACTCGTGCATCAACTGCATCCATACGATTCCGTACGTGAACGACTGGTACCGGAAGTATCGCGACCAGGGGCTCGTCGTGGTCGGCGTGCATACGCCCGAGTATCCGTTCGAACGCGACGCGAAGAACGTCGCCGATGCGGTCAAGCGCTTCGGCATCCAGTATCCGGTCGCGCAGGACAACCGCTACGACACGTGGCGTGCGTACGGGAACCAGTACTGGCCCGCGCTGTACCTGATCGACGCGAACGGGAAGGTCGTCTATACGCGGTACGGCGAGGGCGGGTATGACAAGACGGAAGCGGCGATTCGGGGGGCGCTGGCGCAGGCGGGGGAAGGCGAAAAGCGATCGCAATAGATGACGCGTGCGGCCGCAGGGAAACCGATTCGGAAACAGCGAACGCACGCACTCCGGATTCATGCCCCAGCGGGCGGTTTCCCCGTGATTGTTGCTGGTTCAAACTTGCCATTCCAAGTAAACCTCTCAATATCGAGATGCGCTATCGCACCACGCGGCTACGATGACGGCTTTCCGAGAGGGCTGATCAATGAAAAGAAGAATTGCAGTCGTTGGCGATAGTCTTTCAAGCGGCGGGACAATTGAACCATACCGCGGTCCGCCGTTCCTTGTACACGGGTATCAAGCAGCCCTGATTGGAGGTAACGCATTCTGCACCGCGTGCCAAAGCCTCGGCACCATCGCAAAATCCGGTGGCCCATACCGAATCAAATTCCAAGGAGAGGTCGCTCTGGACAACGATGTCGTCCTGTGCGGCTGCACGACTCCACCGCACATCGTTGCACTGCTGGCAGGAGAAGTTTGGTGCAATGATGGGATAAAGGGTCTCGGAGAAGTCATCTCGAGCCGCACGCTAACGGGCGAGATCGCATCGATCAGGAAAGGCGCTTTCGACGAGCGGGTAAGGGCGACCAAGGAGGTAACGGAAGGGTTTCCCTACTATATCGAAACCTCCGACGGTCGCATGCATTTTGGGCGTCTCGATTCAAGCGGAAAACTGCCCCGTATCCATACCGGAGACGGGGCAAGTGATTACATGGTCTATTGGGGCGATGACGCGCTCTCCAAGCAAAACGGGGAGTAACTGATGCCACACACCGAGCCCACAAGAGTTCGTACTACCAACACGAAAGGTTCCGAGAAGGTGGTGCCGTTAGCAGGGGTCACCTTCAAGGAACTTTGGGATAATTTCCCGTCCGGCAATCCGTACGACGACCCAGCGTATACCAATCAATGCGCCATTCGCCTTAGCGTTGCGCTGCACCGTGTCGGTGTCGGAATGAAATCGTTCAATGCGAGGAACGTCAGGCCGATGTTGGGTTCAAAGACGATCGGCCGTATCTTGCTTGACGGGAAACCCACCGCGACCCGTGCCGATGAGTTGGGCGCATGGTTGCAGCTACAGCCGTTCGCCGGTCTTCCCAAAGCCGAAAACATCACTGGGGAGGATTGGGCATCGAAGGTCAAAGTCCGCACCGGTATCATCCAGTTTTCAAGGTACTGGACGCGCGATGGCGAATCGACTGAAAACGCTAGCGGTGGTCACATAGATTTGTGGAACGGATCGCGACTGACGGTCAGCGGATTTTGGAATGGGTTCGCGACATGGGGGCGTTATCTTGGCATCGGGTCCATCCGTCAAGGCGCGTCCATACTGGCCGGCGCATCGTATTCTGATCTGGGAGGGGCTAAGCAAATCCTATTTTGGGAAATCAAGTGAAACGGTTTGCAATATCACTCTGCGGCTTCTTTTACGGGTTGCTCGTCGCATGGGTATTCATGTACACGCTCAGCCGTGTTCAATGGTTCAAACCTGACCATATCGCAACGGGCTGCCATGAACTCGGTAAATGTCCTACGCCGTGGTGGGTTTTACCCGTATTGGTTTCGTATTTTTTTGGTCCCGCTATCGCTTTCGGCACACTCAACGCCGTTGCCTGGAAGCGGTGGTCCGCCAGAAAGTGGGCACTGTGGAGTGTCGCCATTCTCATCGTGACCGCCACGCTTTATATGGTCGATTCCGTCATGAAGTAAACCACGTGACCTGCACGACACGTGCCAGCTACCTTCACCGACATGTGCATTGCGCCATACGAGAAGGTGCGAGAACCGTCGAGAACAATCTGCCCGACCGCAAACGACCTTCGCACGACACTGTGCTCTCGGCGACGGACGCCGCGCCTCACGATCGCGAGACTATTCTTTCTTGCGGTCCGCCTCCGCCAGCATCGCCTCCCCGATCGCGAGATTCCCGTCCGCGATCAGCGCGTCGCCCGCGCCGCGGATATCGTCGACCGCCTTGTTCTGCCCGAGCTTGCGCTTGCCGACGAGCCGCGTGATCTCGATCTGCAGCCCGACGATCGACTGCAGCATCGTGTCGAGATAGTCCTTCGGCGCGTCGGTCATCTTCCACGGCGCCGGCTGCGACGCCTCGTGCGTGCGCGTCAGCCGCGCGACCACGCCGCGCACGAACTTCTCGTCGTCGCGCACCGTGATGCGGCCGTATGCATGCACGACCACGTAGTTCCACGTCGGCACCTGTCGATGCGCCGCATGCTTGCTCGGGTACCAGTTCGGCGAGATGTACGCGTCGCCGGCGCGGAAGATCACGAGCACCTCGTCGCCGTTCGCGACCTCCTGCCAGACCGGATTCGCCCGCGCGACGTGCGCATGCAACTCGCCAAGGCCGCCGTCGGCCGGCAGCAATTCGAACGGGAGGTGGTTCGCGTCGAGCCCGCCCTTCCCGTGCGTGACCAGGCTGCCGAACGGATGATCGACGATCAGTTCGCGCAGCGCGTCGGGGCGGGATTCGGCGCAATCGGCAGGGACATACATGGCGGCTCCACGGTCGAAAAGGGTTCGGACGGAACAGGCGCAACCGGCCCGTCATGCGCAGATTGTGATCGCTAACTGGTTTATGCTGTAGAGCCGGTTTCGAACAATTTCAGCAGACCAGAATCATGGCCAGAACCGCCCGGATCGTCGAAATCCCGTCGCTCGGCGTGCTCGATCGCGCGGCCGGCGACCTGAGCCGCCAGCTCGCGCAGGCGTTGCGGGACGCGGTGCGGCGCGGCGACATGCGGCCCGGCGACACGCTGCCGTCCACGCGGCTGCTCGCGACGTCGCTCCAGGTCGCGCGCGGCACCGTCGTCGACGCGTATGCGCAGCTCGTCGCCGAAGGCTTCCTGGAGTCGCGCGGCGGCGCCGGCACGCGGGTCGCGAACGCGCTGGCCGAGCCCGCTCCGCCGGCCGGTGAACCGCCCGCCGCCCGGCGGCGTGCCGCACCCGCCGGGCTGCCCGAACCGGCCGCGACGTTCGCGCGGATCGCCCGCGAATTCCGGCCGTTGCCGGCCGTGCCGTTCGCGATCTCGGTGCCGGTCGGGCTCACCGCGCCCGACGACATCTGGCGCCGGCTCGGCAACCGCCTGCGCGCCCGCGGCGCCGGTGCGCCGTCCGGTTACGCGGATCCGCAAGGCGCGCTGCCGCTGCGCGAAGCGATCGCCGATTACGTGCGCCGCTCGCGCTCGGTGCGCTGCAGCGCCGATCAGGTCGTGATCACGAGCGGCACGCAACAGGGGCTGCACCTCGCGAGCCAGGTCCTGCTCGGCCCGAACGATCGCGCGTGGGTCGAGAATCCCGCCTATCGCGGCATCACCGCGCTGCTCGAAAGCACCGGCCGGAGCGACGCGATGGTCCGCGTGCCGGTCGACGCGGACGGCATCGACGTCGACGCCGGCATCCGTCTCGCGCCGAACGCACGCGCGGCGTTCGTCACGCCGTCGCATCAGTACCCGCTCGGGATGCCGATGAGCATGGCGCGACGCAACGCATTGCTCGGCTGGGCGCGCGCGCATCGCGCGTGGGTGGTCGAGGACGATTACGACAGCGAGCTGCGCTACGAAGGCTATCCGTTCCCGTCGCTGCAAGGTCTGGATCCGGAACACGTGATCTATCTCGGCACGTTCAGCAAGATCCTGTTCCCGTCGCTGCGGCTCGGCTACGTGATCGCGCCCGACGACCTCGTGCCCGCGTTCTGCGGTGCGCGCGCGCTGATGGATCGGCACGCGCCGACCGCCGATCAGCACGTGCTCGCCGCCTTCATCGCGGAAGGGCATCTCGACCGCCACATTCGCCGGGTGCGCGGCGTCTACGCGGAACAGCGCGCGTTGCTGATCGACACGCTCGGCGCGCGGCTGCCGCGCGAGCGCGCGTGGGTGCAGCCGGGCGATCAGGGGATGCACGTCGTGCTGTGGCTCGCGGAAGGGATCGACGATCTCGACGTGGTGGCGCGCGCCGCGCAGGCGGGCGTCGCGGTGCGCGCGGTGTCGCCGATGTTCGCGCCGGGCACCGCGCGTCCGGGCCTCGTGCTCGGCTTCGGCGGGTTCGATCGCGCGCGGATGGAGGCGGCCGCGCAGCGGCTCGCGGATGTGGTCGGCGAAGCGGCCGGCACCGTTTCATCGGACGAATCGCGGCGGCGCACACGACCAAAGGTTGTCCGCGGGAAACAAACGTAATCGTCTGTAAATCCTGCAAGAAAACGGGCTGTTTGGCCGCCGGCAACGCTGCGCGGTTTGCTAGGATCGCGCCTTTTCCGCTCGCGCTCCTGCCGTCGTGAATCGCTTCGTGCCGTTTCTTCGTGACCTGTGGCTTCGCTGCCGCACCGGCGCCCGCGTGCTGGGCGCCGGCGCTTGGCATCGCCTGCGCCATCCGACGCGCCACGGTGTCGCGCTGACGCTCGCCGCGATACCGGTGCTCGGCCTGCTGGTCCTGCTCGCGTTCGTGCCGTTCACGCCGAGCATCGGCGACATCCGCAAGGCGCGCATCGACCGCCCCGCGCGCGTGCTGTCGGCCGACGGTCAGCTGATCGCCGAATTCCGACCCGTCAATCGCGAATGGGTGCCGCTCAAGCAGATCTCGCCGCACATGGTCGACGCGCTGATCGCGACCGAGGACCACCGCTTCTACGCGCATCACGGCATCGACTGGCGCCGCACGCTCGCGGCCGGGCTGCACACGTTCTCGGGCAGCCGCCAGGGCGGCTCGACGATCACGCAGCAGCTCGCGCGCAACCTGTATCCGGACGAAGTCGGCCGCGCGCCGACGCTCACGCGCAAGGTGAAGGAGCTGATCACCGCGTTCAAGATCGAGACGGTGTACAGCAAGGACGAGATTCTCGAGACCTACCTGAACACGGTGCCGTTCCTGTACAACGCGTATGGCGTCGAGATGGCCGCGCGCACCTATTTCGGCAAGTCGGCGGACCAGCTCGACATCGTCGAAAGCGCGACGCTCGTCGGGATGCTGAAGGGCAACAGCTATTACAACCCGGTGCTGAACCCCGAGCGCGCGGAACAGCGCCGCAACATCGTGCTCGCCCGGATGGCGTCGATGGGCATGCTGTCGCCGCGGCAGCTCGCGCAATTGCAGCGCCGGCCCCTGCGCGTCGACTTCGAGCCGCAGACCGCGCAGCCCGGCCCCGCCCCGCACTTCGCGGTGCAGCTGCGCAAGTGGCTGATCGCATGGGCCGACCGCAACAACTACGATCTTTACGCCGACGGCCTCGTCGTCCGCACGACGCTCGACGCGCAACTGCAGGACATGGCGACGCAAGCGCTGACGCAGCAGACCGATCGCCTGCAGGCGATCGCCGATAGCGCGTGGCACAACCCGTCCGGCTGCGGGCTGCGCAACGACCTGTTCCGCGGCTTCATCCGGCAGACGCCCGACTATCGCGCCGCGCGCGACGCGGGGCTCGCCGATGCGGCGGCGCTGAAGCAGCTCGGCGCGAATCGCGCGTTCATCCGCGCGTTGTGCGAGTGCAAGACGCAGGTGCAGGCGGGCTTCGTCGCGATCGATCCGCGCAACGGCGCGATTCGCGCGTGGGTCGGCAGCCCCGATTTCGGCAGCGAGCCGTTCGATCACGTCGTGCAGGCGCGACGCCAGCCGGGCTCGACGTTCAAGCCGTTCGTCTATGGCGCCGCGTTCGCGGACGGCATGCGGCCGGGCGATACGTTCGTCGATCGTCCCGTCGCGATCCCGATCGGCGCGCACGCGGTGTGGCACCCGACCGATGCCGAGCCGCCGACGGACGCGCCGATGACGTTGCGCGACGCGCTTGCGCTGTCGCGCAATCGCATCACCGCGCAGGTGATGCAGCGCGAAGGCGCGGCCAGGGTCGCGCAGCTCGCGCGCGCGATGGGCGTGCGCGACAGCCCGCTCGACGCGGTGCCGTCGCTCGCGCTCGGCACGAGCCCCGTCACGCTGAAGGAAATGGTGTCGGCGTACGGGACGATCGCGAACCGCGGCGTATACGTCGCGCCGCAGATGATCACGCGCATCGAGGACCGCGACGGCAAGGTGCTCGCCGCGTTCGGCAGCGCGCCGCCCGAACGCGCGCTGCCGGTGGCCGCGGCACAGACGCTGGTCGACGTGATGCGCGGCGTCGTCGATTACGGGACCGGCGCCGACATCCGCTCGCGCTACGGGATTCGCGTCGACGTCGCGGGCAAGACCGGCACGACGCAGGACAACACGGACGGCTGGTTCATCCTGATGCATCCGCAACTGGTGGCCGGTGCGTGGGTCGGCTTCGACGACGGTAGCGTGACGCTGCGCAGCGACTACTGGGGCGCGGGCGCACACAGCGCGCTGCCGATCGTCGGCTCGTTCTACGATGCGGCGTTGCGTGCGCGCGCGATCGATCCGCGTGCGCAGTTCTCGCCCGACTTCCGGCCGCGCAGTGCGCCGGCACCGGTGCCGAAGCGACATCCGCACCCCGGCCTGTTCGACTGGCTGAAAATCTTCCGCTGAGCACCGCTCGACAATGACGCTTCGTCATCCTTGACGAAGCGATCCCGTCACGCATCGCGCATCGTCGACGCGTTCGAGCGCGTCGCCAACGCGTGGCGTTTCGCGTTCCGCGACTGCACGCCGTACGATTTCGTGGGCGACCTGCGTCAGGCCCCGAGCGATGCGCGGGCCGGCGGATACGACCGACAACGCGCTCAGGCCGCCGCGAGCGTCGCGGCCAGTGCATCGAACTGGCGCACCCGCCGTACCGCCCCCGTCGGGCCGGCTGTCGTCAGTCCGCCGTGTCGCCGTTCTTCGGCAACTTCGACCATGCGTTGCGCCCCGGCGCCGGCGACCATGCCGGACGCGTCTTGCGCGCGCTGTCGATCACGGCCAGGTAGCGGCCGGCGATCGGCGTGATGTCGCGATCGCGGCGCAACACCCACAATGATTTGCCGGCCTCGACGCGCGCCTGATAGTCGTCGTCGAGGATGCCGTGCGTGTCGAGGAACGTGTTCAGCGACGCAGGAATCCGCACGCAGCCTTTCGAATGCCGGATGCCGAGCAGCGGTTCGAGGCGATCGGGGTCGGTCGCGTGCATCTGGAAGCGCATCGGCGACTTGCCGCCCTTGCCCCAGCCCCGCTCGCCGTCCACCCAGCCGAAGTCGTAGATGCGCATGTCGCGCTTGCCGTAGCCGCGAATGCCGTTGTCGTTCGTCGTGCCTTCCGCGCGGAAATCCATGTTGTCGGGCGAGTGGTGGAACACGCCGAGCGGCGTCAGGAAGTGATCGTATTTGCCGGGCCAGCCGGTGCCGACCGGCGACGCGCCGATCATCAACCACGCATTGGACGGCGTCGCGCGGAAGTAGATGAACAGCGCCTGCACGTTCGGCGCACGGTCGACGAGCACAACGTATTCGCCGGCCAGATCGCCGAGATCCGCATCGGCGAGCGCGTTCTGAAGGCGATCGCCATACGCGCGCTGCTCGCTCGCGGGCACGTTCAGGCGTCGCGTGACTTCCTGCGTGAAGCGCTTGCGCATGTCGATCGCACGCGCGGTTGCGCTCCTCGCCTCCTCGGCCGACAGCGGCGGGTGCCGCCGCGGCGGCGTCGGTGCGGGTGCTTCGGCTTCGCTTGCCGGTGTGGCGGATGCCGCCGATGCCGGAGAGGCCGCGGACGCGGCGGACGCCGCGGATGCCGGCGCCGCCTCCGACGACACGTGCGCCGCCGAAGCCGGATGCGCGGCCGAAGCATTTGATGAGGAAGACGTAGCAGTGGCCGACGGTACGTCGGACGCGGCGAAGGCCGGCCGCGCGACAAGAACGGAGATCGGAACTGCGGCCGCGAGCCACACATACGTGGCGACCGCGAGGGTACGGCAACGCGGCCTGGATAACCGCCGCGTCAGGTCGGAGAGCATCATGCGATCGAAGCCATCGGCCGATCCGGCCATCGCACGTGGCGAACGGCGCATCTCCCGCGCGAGCCATCGACACGCCGGCGCATGCATGTGCCCGGCGCCGACGCCTCTTCGCGGTGGAGTCGTTCGCAGTACAACGCGTTCGGTCCAATGGCGGCTAATGAGTCGTCAGGTCTTTCATTCTACCCGCGCGGACACGAATCGGCAGGGCCGAACCCCCGGTTTCGCGGCGGTATTGCGCTTCGTCACGCTTTGTTTCAACTCGTTGCCGCTTGCTTGTCACCCGCGTGCCGCACGCGACACGCGAGTGCGCAACCGGCGTCTACTTCGAAATGGTTTCGAGCGCGATGCCTTTGGTACGCGGCCCCATGAACCCGATCGCGGCCATCACGATCACCATCGCGCCGGCAATGAACGCGAACACGCCGAACGTGCCGAAGCCCTTCAGCACGGCCGCGATCACGAACGACGAGAAGATCGCCGAGAAGCGGCTCCACGAGTAGACGAAGCCCACCGCGCGCGCGCGGATCGACGTCGGGAACAGCTCGGCCTGATATGCGTGGAAGCTGTACGACATGATGTTGCTCGCGAGCGTGAGGCCGATGCCGAGCACGATCAGGAATGCGCCCGCCGTCGTCTGGCTGAACAGCAGCCCGCAGACGACGATCGCCGCCGCCATCGCGACGATCACCGACTTGCGCTCGAAGCGGTCGGCGATCACGAGGCCGATCAGCGGGCCGAGCGGCGCCGCGAGCGCGATCACGCTCGAATACATGAGACTCGACGTGATCGTGATGCCCTGCTTGATCAGCAGCGTCGGCACCCAGTTCGCGAAGCCGTAGAAACCGACCGTCTGGAACACGTTGAAGATCGTCATCATGATCGTGCGGCTGCGATACGGCGGCACCCACATGTCGCGGAAGCTGCCGCGCGGCGGCACCGGCTCGGCCGGCGCGGGCGGCGGCAGCGGCCGGCCATATTCGGCTTCGACCTTCGCCTCGAGCGCGCGCATGATGCGATCGGCTTCGTCGACGCGCCCCTGCTGCGCGAGCCAGCGCGGGCTCTCGGGCAACTCGCGGCGAATCCACCACACGAACAGCGCGCCGTGCGCGCCGATCAGCACGACCCAGCGCCAGCCGTCGAGGCCGAGCGGTGCGTGCGGCACGAGCAGATACGCGAGGAACGCGACCACCGGCACCGCGACGAACCCGACCGCCTGCTCGCACGCGAACGCGCGGCCGCGGATCTGCTTCGGCACGAGTTCGGAGATGTACGTGCCGATCGTCACCATCTCGACGCCGAGGCCGAGACCGACGACGAAGCGCCAGAAGTTCAATCCGCCTGCCGTATCCTGGAACGCCATCACGACGTTGGCGGCCGTGTACCACAACAGCGACCACGTGAAGATCGCGCGGCGGCCGAAGCGGTCCGCGAGGAAGCCGCATGCGATCGTGCCGATGAAGAGGCCGGAGAACAGCGCGGCGATGAAGCTCGCGACGCCCGTGGTGCCGAACAGGCCGTGCGTCGTCGCGGACAGGATCCCGCTCTTCACGAGGCCCGGCGCGACGTAGCCGCTGTACAGCAGATCGTAGAGTTCGAAGAAGAAGCCGAGGCTCAGCAGCACGACGAGCTTCCAGACGCTGCGGGTCGGCGGCAGGCGATCGAGGCGGGCCGAAATCGAGCCGGCGTCGATGGAAGAGGACGAGGCGGCTGCCGGTGGAAAGCTGTCCGTTGAGACCATCTTGGTCGTGTCTCCTGATCGTGTCGTATGTTTTGTTGTCCGGCGGCCAGCGGGCCGCCGTCGGGCGATTCGCTGCATTGTACCGGCACGCCGCGCGGGCCGCGCGGCGTGGCGAACCGGTTCGGACACCCCACTTTCGCGCCGGGTATTGTGTAAATTGCGTAACCGTCTGTCGGATCTGTAAGGTTCGCCGGCGTCGCGACGTTTCGCTGCCGGACTGCGAACGCAACCCGTCACGGCCCCGCCGGCAAGGGCTCGCGGGGCCATCGCATGCCCGCGCGGGCATCACGGTACGCGCCAGGCAAGATGCACGATCGGCAGCGCCGCGGCCGCCATGCCCCGGTAACATGCTACCGGGCCAACTCCCGGCTTCCGGGCGCCTTGCGGCGCCCGCCATTGTCGGCAAAACGTAAGCATTCCATGTCCATACAACGACTATCCACGTACGCACGCCGGATCGCGCTGTTCGCACTGCTGCAGTTCGCGGCGATCGCGACCGTGTCGGCATTTCCGACGGCCGCGTCCGCCCCGGGCGCGAGCGGCGTCGGCGTCCCCGTGCCGACGATTTCGCTCGGCGACGCCGTCGCGCAACTCAAGCAGATGCAGGTGCAGCAGGACCGCATCAAGCAGCAGACGTCGAACGCGACCAACAGCAAGGAGCTCGACGAACTCGGCGACGCGACCCAGGAACTGAGCGCCGACGTCGACAAGCTGCAGAGCCAGCTCGCGCCGCAGCGCACGCAGGTCCAGGCGCAGCTCGACGTGCTCGGCCCGCCGCCGGCCCCGGGCGCATCGCCCGAAACGCCCGCCGTCGCACAGCAGCGGGCGACGCTGAACGCGCGCAAGGCGCAGATCGACGCGGCGCTGAAGCAGGCCGCCGACCAGAAGACCAACCTCGCGAACCTGAACGACCAGTTCTCGAAGCTGCACCGCAGCTTGCTGAAGAACCAGCTTGCGTTCCGTTCCGGCAGCATCTTCGGCGCGCAGTTCTGGCTGCCGCTGTTCCATCTGTCGCCGGACGACGTCCAGCGGCTCGACGATTTCAACGACGAACTGCGCGACATGCTGCGTTCGTCCTGGACACCCGGCCAGCGCGCGCTCACCACGCTGCTGGTGATCGCCGCGCTCGCGGCCTGGCTCGGCGGCCGCCGCATCGTCGAACGCGGGCTTGCGTGGTTCTGCCTGAACCGCCTGCCGCCCACGCGGCTGCGCCGCAGTGCGCTGGCGCTGGCGACGGCGTTCTCGACGCTGCTCGCGACCGCGGTCGCCGTCCAGATCCTCTATCTCGCGCTCGCCCGCCATGCCGAGCTCACGTCGTCGATGACCGACCTGTGGGACCAGTTCGCGAAGCTCGCCGTGACCTGCGCGCTGATCGCCGGCCTCGGCCGTGCGCTGCTTTGCACGAAGCATCCGTCGTGGCGGCTGCCCGCGCTCGCCGATCCCGTCGCGCTCGCGATGAGGCCGTTCCCCGGTGTGCTGGCCGCGCTGCTGCTGATGTCGGGCACGCTCGAATCGATCAACCGGATCGTCGATACCAGCCTGTCCGTCACGCTGTTCGGCCGCGGCATCGTCTCGCTCGTCGTCGCGCTGACCGTCGGCGCGTCGATCCTGCGCGCGAATCGCGTCCGCAGCGCGCTCGCGGCATCCGGCGAGGCACCCGAGGATCGCTCGACGCTCGCGGGGCTGATCCATGCGGGCGTCACGCTGGCGATCGTCGTGTCGCTCGGCGCGCTGCTGATCGGCTACATCACGGTCGCACGCTTCATCACGTACGAGCTCGTGTGGTTCGAGATCGTGCTGTGCAGCGTCTACATCATGACGCAGCTGACGCGCGACGCGAGCGAAAGCCTGTTCTCCGCGAACCTGTCGACCGGCAAGCAGATCAAGCATCTGTTCGCGCTCGACGACCGGCATCTCGACCAGGCCCACACCGTCGTGTCCGGTCTCGGCACGAGCCTGCTGATGCTGGTCGCGGCGATCGCGTTGCTGACGGGCGGTTTCGGCACGACGCCGAGCGACCTGCTCGACAGCGCGGTCGCAATGATCGGCGGCCAGCGGCTGCAGAGCCTGAACATCATGCCCGACCGGATCATGAACGCGGTGATCGGGTTCGCGATCGGCTTCTACCTGCTGCGCTCGGTGCGGCGCTGGCTCGACAGCGAGTTCATGCCGGCACTCGGCATGGATGCGGGAATGCGCGTGTCGCTGATCACGTTGTTCACCAACGTCGGCTATGTGCTGCTCGTGCTGATGACGCTGGGGCTGCTCGGCGTCAAGTGGAGCAACCTCGCGTGGATCGTCAGCGCGCTGTCGGTCGGTATCGGTTTCGGCCTGCAGGAGATCGTGAAGAACTTCGTGTCGGGACTGATCCTGCTGACCGAGCGGCCGGTGAAGGTCGGCGACATGGTCAGCATCGCGGGCGTCGAAGGCGACATCCGCCGCATCAACGTGCGCGCGACCGAGATCCAGCTCAGCGACCGCTCGACCGTGATCGTGCCGAACTCGCAGCTGATCTCGCAGAACGTGCGCAACGTGACGATGGGCAACAGCACGCAGGGCGTCGCGACGCTGATGCTGACGTTCCCGCTGAACACCGACCCCGAGCAGGTGCGCGACCTGCTGCTCGATGCATATCGCGAGCATCCGGCGATTCTCGACAAGCCGGCGCCGTCGGTCACGTTCAGCCAGCTGGCGTCGGACGGGATCACGCTGAGCGTCACGGGCTACGTGGCGAGCCCGCGGATCGCGAGCGCGACGAAGAGCGACCTGCTGTTCGAGATCCTGAAGCAGTTGCGGGCGTCGCAGATCACGCTGTCGACGCCGCAGATGCTGGTCGTGCAGAACATGCCGGCAGTCGACGGATCCACCCGGCACGAATGAATACGTGATCGGGCGGGCGCGGATCGGGCATCGCCGAAAACGACAAGGGCCGGTTACCGCTTTCGCGGCAACCGGCCCTTGTCATTCGAACGTCAACGCGCCCTGACGGGCC
This sequence comes from Burkholderia sp. AW33-5, assembly GCF_053427615.1. NCBI lineage: Bacteria > Pseudomonadati > Pseudomonadota > Betaproteobacteria > Burkholderiales > Burkholderiaceae > Burkholderia > Burkholderia sp. AW33-5. Next base: position 59,428 of record NZ_JBSAXA010000026.1, read on the forward strand.
GCTGCGTCACACGTCGAACTTCACGCCCTGCGCCAACGGCAACTGACGGCTGTAGTTGATCGTGTTCGTCGCACGGCGCATGTAGGCCTTCCACGCATCCGAACCCGACTCGCGGCCGCCGCCCGTTTCCTTCTCGCCGCCGAACGCGCCGCCGATCTCCGCGCCGCTCGTGCCGATGTTCACGTTGACGATCCCGCAATCGCTGCCCGCCGCCGACATGAACTGCTCGGCCTCGCGCATGTCGTTCGTGAAGATCGCCGACGACAGGCCCTGCGGCACCGCGTTGTGCACGTCGATCGCGTCTTCGAAGTCGTCGTAGACCATCACGTAGAGAATCGGCGCGAACGTCTCGCGCTCGACCACTGCCGATTGCTTCGGCATCCGTACGATGGCCGGACGCACGTAGTACGCATCCGCGTGACCGACATCGATGCGCTCGCCGCCCTTCACTTCGCCGCCCTGCTCGCGTGCGTCGGCCAGCGCCTTCTGCATCGCGTCGAACGACGCACGGTCGACCAGCGGGCCGACGAGCGTGCCTTCCTCGAGCGGGTTGCCGACCTTCACCGACGCATAGGCCTTCTCGATGCGCGGCAGCAACTGGTCGACGACGCTGCGATGCACGATCAGGCGGCGCAGCGTCGTGCAACGCTGGCCGGCCGTGCCGACCGCCGCGAACGTGACGGCGCGCACCACGAGGTCGAGGTCGGCGCTCGGCGCGACGATCATCCCGTTGTTGCCGCCGAGTTCGAGGATGCCGCGCGCGAGACGCTGGCTCAGCACCTTCGCGACTTCCGTGCCCATCCGCACGCTGCCGGTCGCGCTGATGACCGGCACCTTCTTCGACGACGTCAGCACCTCGCCGACGTCGCGCATGCCGAGCACGAGCTGGCTCAGGCCTTCCGGCGCGACGCCCGGATGCGTCTTGTCGAATTCGCGCAGCGCCTTGGCGAGCAGCTGGTGACATGCGATCGCGGTGAGCGGCGTCTTTTCCGACGGCTTCCACACGACCGGATCGCCGCACACGAACGCGAGCGCGGCATTCCACGCCCACACCGCGACCGGGAAGTTGAACGCCGAGATCACGCCGCACACGCCGATCGGGTGCCACGTCTCCATCATCCGGTGACCCGGGCGCTCGGACGCGATGGTCAGACCGTAAAGCTGACGCGACAGGCCGACCGCGAAGTCGCAGATGTCGATCATTTCCTGCACTTCGCCGAGCCCTTCCGACGTGATCTTGCCGGCTTCGAGCGTGACGAGGCGGCCGAGCTCGGCCTTGTGCTCGCGCAGCACGTTGCCGAACACGCGCACGAGCTCGCCGCGCACCGGCGCCGGCACCGTGCGCCACTTGAGGAATGCGTCGTGCGCGGCGTCGATCTTGCGCTCGGCGTCGGCCGGCGAGTCCACCGCCAGCGTCGCGAGCGTCGCGCCGTCGAGCGGCGAACGCGCGGTCAGCGCATTGCCTTTCCACTGGGCGAGATCGATGTCGAGCGCAGCAAGAATGTCGTTGAATTGCATCACTTCCTCTTCAGGGACAGATTGATCGGTGCGGCGGCGACGCCGCCCGCGTGATTCGATTGGAGCGCGTTCGCGCGCCGTGTGCAAGCGGATGCGCCAGGCGGGCCCGGTGCGCCGCCTGGCGCATCGCGCGGCGCCGCCGCCGGAAACCCGGCCCGACGGCACGCCCCGGCCTCGCGAGGCACGATCCATGAGACACATTGTCGATGGCCACAAGTCGGGCCGCTATTGATATTAACTCACGACTTCATTCCCAAAACGCAACACCTCGGCAGGACTGATCCGCCCGTTTCGACGCCGGCATGGGACGTATCCAGGGCCGATGGCCGGGCCGCCCGACCCGATTGCGCCGCGCGACAAGTTGATGACAAAGCCGCATCACCCTGTGCGGAAATATCGTTTGCCGCGCATGCGGCCGGCACACACAATCGGTGCGGCGTCGACGAGGTGCACGGCACCCGGCGCGCCGACGGCCGCCCAGCGGCAGCCGGACGACAGACGAAGACGACACGCGTCGCGCACCGCTGCACCGGTAAATCCGGTCGATCCGGTGGATCCGGACCATGCCCGCGAAGCAGTGCCGCCGACCGCCGGCCGGCCGCCGACGCGTCGCCCTTCGTCACCAAAAAACAATCCCGGAGACAGCGCCCAGCACCCGCCATGCATTCAGATGCCCGCCCCGACTCGCCCCGTCCGTCCGGCTCGCCGCCCGCGAAGCCGTCCCTCCACCGCGCGCTGCAGGCGCGTCATCTGCGGATGATCGCGATCGGCGGCTCGATCGGCACGGGCCTGTTCGTCGCGTCCGGCGCGTCGATCTCGCAGGCCGGCCCCGGCGGCGCGATGCTCGCGTACATGCTGATCGGCCTGATGGTCTACTTCCTGATGACGAGCCTCGGCGAAATGGCCGCGTTCATGCCGGTGTCGGGCTCGTTCGCGACCTACGGCGCGAAATTCGTCGACGAGGGCTTCGGTTTCGCGCTCGGCTGGAATTACTGGTACAGCTGGGCCGTGACGCTCGCGGTCGAACTCGTCGCCGCGCAGCTCGTGATGCACTACTGGTTTCCGCACGTGCCGGGCGTCTGGTGGAGCGCGATCTTCCTCACGCTGATCTTCGCGCTCAACGCGCTGTCGGTACGCGGTTTCGGCGAAGCCGAATACTGGTTCGCGCTGATCAAGGTGCTGACGGTGGTCGCGTTCGTCGGCATCGGCCTGTTGATGATCTTCGGGATCATGCAAGGCGGCCCGAGCGCGGGCTGGGGCAACTTCACGATCGGCGACGCGCCCTTCGCGGGCGGTTGGGCAACGATGCTCGGCGTCGCGATGATCGCGGGCTTCTCGTTCCAGGGCACCGAAATGATCGGCGTCGCGGCCGGCGAATCGGAGAACCCGCGCACGACGATCCCGCGCGCGGTCAGCCAGATCTTCTGGCGGATCCTGCTGTTCTACGTGTTCGCGATCTTCGTGATCGGCGTGCTGATTCCGTACACGGACCCGAGCCTGCTGAAGAGCGACGTGACCGACGTCGGCGTAAGCCCGTTCACGCTCGTGTTCCGCCATGCGGGCCTCGCGTTCGCGGCCGGCGTGATGAACGCGGTGATCCTGACGGCCGTGCTGTCGGCCGGCAACTCGGGCATGTACGCATCGACGCGGATGCTCTACAACCTCGCGGTCGAAGGCCGCGCGCCGAAGCTGTTCGCGAAGCTGTCGCCGGGCGGCGTGCCGCGCAACGCGCTGTACGCGACGACCGCCGTCGGCGCGCTGTGCTTCCTCACGTCGCTGTATGGCGACAAGACGGTGTACCTGTGGCTGCTGAACACGTCGGGCATGGCCGGTTTCATCACGTGGCTCGGCATCGCGGTCAGCCATTACCGGTTCCGCAAGGGCTTCCTGAAGCAGGGCTTTCGGCTCGACCAGTTGCCATACCGGTCGAAGTGGTTTCCGTTCGGCCCGCTGTTCGCATTCGCGTTGTGCGCCATCGTCGCGCTCGGCCAGGACTACCAGGCGTTCCTCGCCGACAAGATCGACTGGGCCGGCATCGCCGCGACCTACATCGGCCTGCCGTTCTTCCTCGCGATCTGGCTCGGCTACGCGCTGGTGCGCAAATGCCGCCTCGTCCGCTACGAGGACATGGAGATCGCGCCGTGGATCGAGCGCAACGCGCCGACCGAGGCGACGGTAAAGGCCGATGCCGGCTATCCGGCCTACGTCGCCGCCCCGGCCAACCCGACGCCGGGCGCCTGACGCCCGGTCGCGCAACGGCCGCCGCCCGATCGGCGCGGCCGTTGCACTGAAAACCCCATTCGACGCGGCGCGCGCGTTCAGGCAAGATCGACGCGCGCCGTCCGTTTTTCCGCCGTTACGAATCACCGAAAACGCATGCAGAACTTCTACGAAGCCACCGTTACCCGCCAGCCCTACCCGCAACTGACCGGCACGATCGACACGCACGTCTGCATCGTCGGCGGCGGCCTCGCCGGCCTGTGCACGGCGCTCGGCCTCGTCGAGCGCGGCGTGCGGGACGTCGTCGTGCTCGACGGCGAGCGGGTCGGCTTCGGCGCATCGGGCCGCAACGGCGGCTTCGTGTTCGGCGGCTACAGCCTCGACAACGCGGACCTGCTGCGCACGCTCGGCCGCGACGAAGGCCGCCGCCTGTACCGGCTCACCGTCGATGCCGTCGACCTGATCCGCGCGCGGATCGCCCGCTACGGAATCGACTGCGACATCGTCGACGAGGGCGTGATGCTCGCGAACTGGTTCGACGATCCATCGCGGCTCGACGGCGTGCGCACGCTGATGAAGCAGGAATTCAACGTCGACTGGGAACCGGTCGCGACCGACGCGCTGCGCGCGCGGCTGAAGACGCAGCGCTATTACGGCGGCCTGTTCGAGCCGAACGCGTTCCACTTCCATCCGCTCAAGTACGTGCTCGGCGTCGCGGCGGCCGCATCGCGCGGCGGCGCGCGCGTGTACGAACGCTCGGCCGCGCTCGGCATCGCGCGCGAAGGTGCCGGCTATGTCGTGCGCACGGCGCAGGGCACGGTGCGCGCGAAGGACGTCGTGTTCGCCGGCGGCGGTTACGCGCGCGGCGTGTCGCCGCGCATCGAGCGCGCGGTGCTGCCGATCGCGACTTACGTGATCGCGACCGAACCGCTCGGCACGCGCCTGCCGGACGCGATCGACGCGCCGTACGCGATCTACGACACGCGTTTCGCGTTCGACTACTACCGTCCGCTGAAGGACACGCGCATTCTGTGGGGCGGCCGGATCTCGGTGCTCGACCGCGGCCCCGACGCGATCGCGCGGCTGCTGCGACGCGACCTGCTGCGCGTGTATCCGCAGCTCGAAGGCGTGAAGGTCGAATACGCCTGGGGCGGGCTGATGAGCTACGCGCGGCACAAGATGCCGCAGATCGGCCGCGACGCGGACGGCGTGTGGCACGCGATCGCATTCGGCGGTCACGGGATGGCGCCCACCACCGTCGCCGGCGAAGCGCTCGCCGCCGCGCTTGCCGGCGAGCGGCCCGTGCCGGAAGGCTTCGCCGCGTTCGGGCTCACGCGCACGTTCGGGCTCGCGGGCCTCGCCGCCGCGCAGCTCACGTACACCGCGTACCAGGCCCGCGACGCGCTCGCGTCGTGCCGGCGCTGAGCGGCGTCAGCAGCCGAAACCGCCCGGCCGATTAGAGCGAAAGGTCGGCCGGGCGGGCATTTCCCGCATGCTAGAATGGTTTCTTCATGCCGCCGCGAACTCACAACAAAGTCACATGAAAGCTGGAAGCAAGGCCGCCACGTCCGAAAGCCGCGCGCTTGCGACCGATGCGCGGCGCAAATACGATCCCGAGCAAACCAAGCGCAACATCCTCGACGTCGCCACGCAGGAGTTTTCCGCGATGGGCCTCGCCGGTGCGCGCGTCGACGCGATCGCCGAGCGCACGAACACGACGAAGCGGATGCTCTACTACTACTTCGAAAGCAAGGAAGGCCTGTACGAGGCCGTGCTGGAGAAGGTGTACGGCGACATCCGCGCGCTCGAGCAGGAACTGCACGTCGGCGACATGGAGCCGCGCGAAGGCATGCGCCGGCTCGTCGAATTCACGTTCGACTATCACGACAAGCATCGCGACTTCGTCCGCCTCGTGTCGATCGAGAACATCCACGGCGCGAAGTATCTCGAGCAGCTGAAGTCGTTCAAGAACCGCAACGTCAGCATCATCAAGACGCTCGAGGAACTGCTCGAGCGCGGTGCGGCGAGCGGCGCCTTCCGCAAGGACATCGACGCGTTCGACCTGCATCTGCTGATCAGCTCGTTCTGCTTCCACCGCGTGTCGAACCGCTATACGTTCGGCGCCGCGTTCGGCCGCGACCCGTCGGCGCCGCGGCTGCGCGCGCGACATCGCGAGACGATCACCGACTCCGTGCTGCGCTACGTCGCCGCGTAGGCGCACCGCGCGATTCCGCCCGAAGGCCGGCTGACGATCACGCCACTCGCCGTCCGGCACACCTCCCGAACGTCGCCCTGCCGCGTGCAACCGGCATGAGCCGGACGCACGCGGCACGCTCCTTCAGGCCGCCTCACGCCGCGCGTGCGTCGCGGGCGAGTCCGTCGGCACGGCCGACGCCAGCGCGATCCGCGCCTTCTCTTCCGGGCTTCCCGCCACGTAATACTTCTTCGCCCAGCTCGAATCCGGTGCGAGCGCGAGTTGCCGATGCGCACCGGCGCCATGCCGTTTCGTCTCGATCGACAGCGCCCGCGCGCGGTAGTGCTCGTAGAGCCGCAGGAATTCCGCGAGATAGATCGCCGCGATCCGCGTGTCGCGAATCTCGAGCAGGTTCTCGTCGTTGTACTGCTCGGAGTTGCGGCTCATGTTCGCCGAGCCCGTGTAGACGATCGGGTTCGCGCCTTCCGCATCGATCACGATGAACTTGTGGTGGATCACGACCGGCGGATACGCCGGCGCCGGCTCGCCCGGAAAGAGGCGCAGCTCCGGCTCGAAACCCTTCGGCACCGTCGCCGGCGAAAAATACGCGGCATCGATCACGTCGCGCCGATCGCGCTGGCGATGATAAAGCTCGAGGTTCGCGAGCGTCGCCGCATCGAGCGACTGCCCGTCGTGCTGCGCGGCATCGGCCTTCGTCGCGCTGCCGACGTTGATGCGGTTCACCAGGCCGAACATCATCAGACCACGATCGCCGGCTGCGAAGCATGCGTCGCGCAGCGCAGCGTCGGTCGGCATGAACAGGCAGAACGACACCGAATGCTTCGCGGCCGCGATCGCGGCGACGATCGTATCGATCTCGGTGCGCTGCCCCGCCGGCTCCGGCGAAAACGCGACGCGCACCTGCGCGCTGCCGATCGTCATCGGCGCCGACCAGCCCGCCGACAACTTCGCCGTCTCCGCGATCGGCGGATTCGCGGCCAGCGCCTGCGCACGCGCGTTGTACAGCGCCGCGAGCGCCGGCGAATCGAATGCGTGCAGCACGTTCGCCTGCTCCGTCAGCCCTTCGGTCGTGAAGTTCGCGGAGCCGGTCAGCACGCGCGCGGGCGTCACCGCGGTTGCCGCATTTGCCGGTGCGTCGGTCACGATGAACTTGTCGTGCATGATGTGCGTCCGATCGCGCGGCGCGAGCGTCGCGAGGCCCTGCAGCGCGTCGACGGCCGGCTGGTTCGGCGACGGCAGCGGCGGCTTGCCCTTGCGCGCGGTCGTGTGCGCGTCGTAGACGATCGCGAGCGACGCTTCGCCGTGCCGCCGTCCGAACGCCTCGAAAGCGGGCAGCGCCCACAGCGTGTCCGTCAGGTGATAGACGGCCGACACCGCGCGCGACGCGGGGTCGAGCATCGCCGCGAACACCTGCTCCATGTCGTTCGCGAGCCACGCGCGCAGCTTCAGTGCCTGGTCCGCGCTCGGCGCCGCATCCGGCGCGAGACCCAGCGCCGCGACCTGCTTCGCGAACGCCTGCGAGCTGACGACCGCACGGTTGAACCACGTGCCGACACCGTCCACGACGTGCGCGGGCAGCACGACATCGCACACGCCGGCCTCCGCATCGAGCACCTGCAGGTGCTCCGGCGTGCCGACGACAGGAAAGACGTCATAGCGGAACGACGCATCGCGGTCCTGCGAATCGATGCGCGCGTCCCACCACATGAATTTCTGGATCGGCGCCTGGTCGGTCGGTGCATCGCCCTGCGTGTCGGCGGCCGGGCCGTCGAACGTGAGCCGATTCGGTAGCCAGCTGTTCGGCGCCCGCGTCTTGCCGTCGGCCGACCAGAAGCCCGGCGTGCGCCGGATCGCGAAGCCGAGGAAGTCCGTGCGCGACGCCGCATCGGGCCAGTCGAAGGCAAGCAGGACGAGGGTCGGGGAAAGATAACTGCGTACGCTGACGGTCATTCGTTGCTCCTGCCGGACGGGCCGGTCGAGATGAATGAGTCAGTGTTGACGGTGGTTCTTCCCGCGCGATGACGGTTCGATGAACCTTGTATGTCGGACCCGCGTCAGTCGCACACGAGCAGCTCGATGCCGCGTGCGGTCAGCGCGCGGCGCACGGCCTTGTCCGGCGCGCGCTCGGTGACGAGGTAGCGCGCGGCCGATGTGCCGTTGATCCGCACCGGCGTCACGCGGCCGAACTTCGAATGGTCGGCGACGATGATCGCCGTGCCGGCCGCCGCGATCATCCGGCTGCGCACTTCGGCGGCGAGCCGCGAATAGTCGGTGCAGTCGCCGTCCGACGTGATGCCGCCCGCGCCGACGAACGCGAAATCGACATGGTATTGCGCGAGCTGCTGGATCGTATCGAGCCCGAACGTCGCGTCCTCGTCGTCGGACAGTTCGCCGCCGAGCAGCGTCACGCGATTGCCGTTGCGCCGCGCGAGCACGAATGCCGTGCGCCAGTCGTTCGTGTAGATCGACAGCCGGTGCCGGTCGGCCAGCGCGAGCGCGACCGCATGCGGCGTGCTGCCCGAGTCGATCAGCACCGATGCGTCGTCGGGCACGAATTCGGCCGCGCGTCGCCCGATCGTGCGCTTCGCTTCGGCGTTCGCCGCTTCACGTTCGGACAGGCTCGGCTCGCGGCGGTCCGCCGCCAGCGCGCCGCCGTGCGTCATCACGAGCAGGCCGCGCGCCGCGAGCGCATTCAGGTCGCGCCGGATCGTCTCGCGCGACACGTCGAGCGAGCGCACGAGTTCGGCAACCGACAGCGCGCCCGATCGTCCGAGCTCCGACAGAATGTATTGATGACGTTGTTCCGCCAGCATCGCAATGCGCCCGAGGCGACTGGTAATGGGTAAGCCGACCATTGTATTACGGCCGTTTGACCGCCATTTGACGGCGGCGCGGCTGGCGGTCGGCGCGTTTCACGAAAGCGAAATTCTGTATTGCCCGATGCGCGCGAATCGGCACGGCAAGCGGTTGCTACACTCTGCGCTTCGCCGAACGACAGACCATCAAGGGGCTTGCGCAATGTATCGCAAAGGCAGTGTGCTCGAAATCCAGTTTTCGCCAGAACGACTCAACGACGGCGCGGGCGATCCGTACTGGATCGACCTGACGCTCGACGAGGCGCGCCGGCTGTACGAACAGCTCGCCGCGCGCTTCGCGACCGACGCACGCGCGAACCAGCCGCTCGACACGTTCTCGCTCGACTGATCCTCCCGTCCTTTCCACGCGCCACGGCGCGCTTTCATGCCGCAGCACCTTCATCTGGCCGGCCGGTAACGGAATGGCCGCCGCGCACGCGCCACGGGCGAATGCAGAATCCGACAAGACGGCGGCTCCGGTTCCGCCGATACTGGCCGACTTCACGATTCGTCCGGCCGTATCGCGGCCCGCCATGCATGTTCAACTCGCTCGTCGCCGCGGCTTTCGTCGCGTTGTGGTCCACCGGCTTCATCGTCGCCCGGGCAATCAAGCCGTACGCCGATCCGAACCTGTTCCTGCTCGCGCGTTTCGCCGGCACGGCCGTGCTGTTCGGCGCGGTGGCGCTCGCCGCGCGCGCGCCGTGGCCGGCCCGCCGCGAATGGCCGCGCCACCTGATCGCGGGCGCGCTGCTGCAAGGCATCTATCTCGGCGCCAGCTACTGGGCCGTCGCGCAGGGGCTGAACGCGGGCGTGATGGCGTTGCTCGGCGCGCTGCAGCCGCTCGCCACCGCCGTGCTCGCGGTGCCGCTGTTCAATGAGCGCCTGCCCGCGCGCGGCTGGCTCGGGATGGCGCTCGGCCTCGCCGGCGTCGCGCTCGTGCTCGCGCCGAAAGTGGCGGGCGGCGTCGCGCCGCCGCCGGGCGCCGCACCCGCGTGGTTCGTCGTGGCCGTGTCGATCCTGTCGGTCGGCTCGATCACCGCCGGCTCGCTGTATCAGAAGGGCAAGCTGGCGCAGAACGACCTGCGCACGGCCGTCGCCGTGCAGAACCTGGGCGCGGCGATCGTCGCGGCGGTCTTCGTCGTGCTGCTGCACGAAACGCGCTGGATCGGCGCGCCGGCGCTGTGGATCTCGCTCGTGTGGGGCGTCGTGTTCCTGTCCGGCGGCGCGGTCACGATGCTGATGTGGATGCTGCGGCGCGGCAACGCCGCGCGCGCGACGTCGTTGCTGTTCCTCGCGCCGCCGCTTGCCGCACTGCAGGGCTACTTGCTGTTCGGCGAAACGCTCGCGGCCGTCCAGCTCGCCGGCTTCGGGCTCGCGCTGGTGGGCGTCGTGCTCGCGCGGCGCTGACGCGGGCGAGCGGAAGCAGAGCGCATCCTCACCGCGCCCCTTTCATGCATCGAAACGAGGCATCCGCGTGCACGCCGGAGCCTGCCGCCCCGCGCGCTGCCCCATGACGATGCAGCGCGTCTCGCCGATGCAACGCGCGGCCGCCGGATCGCATGCCCGGCGCGGCGTCGGGCCGCAATTGCGCTTATGATGAGCGCCTTGCATTTCGTTCCGGAACCACCCTCCATGACATCCGCCGATTACGCCAGCCGCCAACGCGCGATCATTGCCGAACTGAACGTCGCCCCGCAATTCGACGTCGATGCCGAAATCGCCCGCCGCGTCGACTTCCTCGCGCAGTACCTTCGTTCGACCGGCTTGCGGACCTACGTGCTCGGCATCAGCGGCGGCGTCGATTCGTCGACGGCCGGGCGGCTCGCGCAGCTGGCGGTCGAACGGCTGCGCGCCGACGGCTACGACGCCCGCTTCATCGCGATGCGCTTGCCGAACGGCGTGCAGAACGACGAAGCCGATGCACAGCGCGCGCTCGCGTTCGTGCGCGCGGACGAGACGTTCACGGTCGACGTGAAGCCGGCCGCCGACGCGATGCTCGCATCGCTCGTCGCCTCCGGCCACGCGTTCGAAAACCCGGCACAGCAGGATTTCGTGCACGGCAACATCAAGGCACGCGAGCGCATGATCGCGCAGTATGCGGTCGCCGGCGCGCGGCGCGGCATCGTGATCGGCACCGACCACGCGGCCGAATCGCTGATGGGTTTCTTCACGAAATTCGGCGACGGCGGCGCGGACGTGCTGCCGCTCGCCGGCCTGAGCAAGCGCCGCGTGCGCGCGATCGCCCGCGCGCTGGGCGGCGACGAACTGATCGTGATGAAGGTGCCGACGGCCGACCTCGAGGAACTGCGTCCGCTGCGCCCCGACGAGCACGCGTATGGCGTCACCTACGACGAGATCGACGATTTCCTCGAAGGCAAAACCGTGGCCGACAGCGTGTACGAAACAGTGCTGCGCTTCTACGACGGCTCGCGCCACAAGCGCGCGCTGCCGTACACGCCGTTCGACTGGCCGGCCGCATAAGCCGGGCCCCGTCGCCGCCGCACCATGCCGTGCCGCGCGAACCTGGCGGTTACGCGCGGCACATGCACGACGGGCGACGCTACGCGTGCCCGCCCGTCTTCTTCGCCTGCAATGCGCGAATCCGCATCCGCGCGCCCGTATCGCTGACCGTCGCGTCGTACATCGTCGCGAGATCGCGCTTGAGCGCGGTGCGCGAACCGCCGTCGAGATACACCATGTGCCCCGACGGATAAAAGCGCGCGGACAGGTTCTGCCGCACCTTCTGATCCTCGAGCGGCATCTGCTGCAGGTCGATCACGGTCTGGTAGAACGGCGTGACGAAATCGTAGAGGCCGTTCGCCGACAGCACCTTCAGGTCGACGTTCAGCGCCATCACCGCGGCGAGGTCGCCGGCCGTATAGAGAATCACGTTCCCCTTCGCATCGATGCCCTGCTGCGCGCCGGTCGGATCGATGTGGCTGAAGTCCCAGTTCTGGAACGCCTGGTCGTTCAGGTCCGTGAACGCGGAATTCGACGTGAACTTCAACTGCTCGTTCAGGTAGCTGTTCCACATCGCCGTGTAGACGCCGGTCACGGCCGTCATCGTCGGATCGTTGCCGCCCGAGTTCGGATCGATCTTGCCGGCGATGCCCGACGAGATTCCAGTCACGCGGCCGTCGTACGACCCGAGCGCCAGCCCCTGCGCGTGCAGCAACGTCGTCAGGAACAGCGAATTGCCACGCGCGTCGTAGCCCGCGATGTCGAGCCCCCAGGTCTGCAGCGTCGCGGTGTCGATGCCCGTGTAGCCCGCCAGCTTCCGCACGGCGGCCGGATCGGCATGCGGCACGTTGCGCAGTGCGGTCAGGTAATCGGTACGCGCGAACTGCGCGACTTCCTCGACGAACGTGCCGAGATCGGTCGGCGCGGGCGTGACGCCGAGCTTCTTGTGATACCACGCGTCGGCCGCGGCGGTCGGCAGCGCGCCGACCGGGTTGCCGGCCTGCCGGTAGTCGAGGATCGACGACTGCAGCGTGACGCCGTTCAGGTCGACGCCGTCCTCGTGCAGCTTGTACGCGAGCACGCAGCTGCGCGCGGTGCCGTACGACTCGCCGAACAGGTATTTCGGCGAATTCCAACGGTTGTTCTTCGTCAGGTAGCGCTTGATGAACTGCTTCAGCGAATTCGCATCCTGGTCGACGCCCCAGAAATTGCGGTTCTTGTTCGGCGCGACCGCCGCCGAATAGCCGGTGCCGACCGGGTTGATGAACACCAGGTCGCTGTGGTCGATCATGCTGTCCGGATTGTCTTCCATCTGGTACGGCGCGGGCGGCGTGAATCCCGGCATCGAGGTCTTGATGCGTTTCGGCGCGAACGAGCCGAGCAGCACGAACACCGACGACGACCCGGGCCCGCCGTTGTAGAAGAACGTGACGGGCCGCGTTTCCTCCTTCGCGCCGTCGGCCGTGAACGCGACGTAGAAGATCTTCGCGGCCGGCAGCGAACTGCTCGGGTCGACCGTCACGAGATGGCCGACCGTCGCCGTGTACGCGATGCGCTTGCCGTCGATCAGGATCGTATGGTGCGTGATCGCGGCGGCTTCGGTGGTGTCTGTGACCGAGTCGTCGGGGCCGTTGCCGTACGCGACCGGATCGAAGAACGGCTGGTCGCGGCCGTGGCTCAGCGCGACCGGATTGATGGTCGGCGGCACGCCATGCGAATTGTGGTCGCCGTGATGCAGCGGATACACGCCGCCGGAGGATGCGGAATCGATGCCCATCGTGCTGCTCCTGGAGGTGAAAAAAGACGCGGGCAGGAAACCCGCGTCGCGTGAAAAGGCCTGTGCCGGCGTATCAGCTCGACGGCTTGCGCGCGAGAATTGCCGCGAGTTTCGCGCCGTCGGGGCTGCCGAGGCCCGTGCATGCATCCCAGCCGGACGCGGCTGCATACGTGCCGTTCGAGCCTTTGGTGATGTCGCGCAGCGCGCCCGGATTCTTGTACAGCGCCGGATTGATCCAGCCGGCCGATGCGCCTGCCGCCGCGTTGATCCGTGCGATCAGCGCGGCCCACAACGGCGCGACCGCGCTCGTGCCGCCCATCACCGCGGGCGTGCCGGCGATCGACACCTCGTAGCCCGTCTGCGGCGATGCATCGCCGGCGACGTCCGGCACGCCGCGCTTCGCGAGCGGCATGCTGCTGCCGTCGGCGAGCGCAACCTTCAATCCTTGCTGCCATGCCGGCAGGTCGAACAGCGTGCTGACGCCGCCGCCGCCCGCGCCGCCACCGGACGCCTCGTCGTTCCACGTGACCTCGCCGCGGATGCCCTGCCCGGGCAGCGCATCGAGCTGCGTGCCGCCGCAGCCGAGCACGTACGGGCTCGATGCGGGGAAGTCGACGTGATCGGTGCCGTCCTGCAACCCGTCGCCCGAGCCGCTGTCGCCCGACGCCGCGCACACGGTGATGCCCTGCGCGGCGGCCGCCTGCAACACACGGTTGAACGCCTGCGCCGACTGCGCCTGCCAGATCGCTTCCGGCCCGCCCCAGCTGATCGAAATCACCGACGGCCTGTTGGTCTTGTCGGTGACGGCCGCGTTGACGGCCTGGATGAAGCCCGCGTCGCTGTTCGGCGCGAAATAGACCGCGATCTTCGCGGCCGGCGCGATCGCTCCGGCGATCTCGATGTCGAGCGCGACTTCACCGTCCGGGCCATTCGCGTCGCCGGTCGGCGCGTTGCGGCCGGTGCCGACGTTGACGTCAACGAGCGTCGGCGGCGTGTCGATGCCGAGCCCGCGGAAATACTGCTGGATATCGGCCGCGCGATAGCCGCCGCCGAGTTCGACGATCGCGATGCACTGCCCGGCGCCGTCGCCGGCCGGAAAACCGTACAGCGACGCGAGCTGGATCGGCGTAAACGTGACGCTCGTGGCGCCGCGCGCCGGCCTGAACGGCGGACGCAGCCGGAAGTGCGGCCGCGCCTGCGGGCGGCTGTCGAGGCCGAGCACGGCCGTGACGGCGTCGCCGAGCTCGTCCGGCAGCGCGATCGGGCCCGAGCGGCCGCGATACTGACCGATCGAACGATGCTCGAAACGCTCGAGCTTCACGCTGAATGCCGCTTCGAACTGCTGGATCGTGCCCGACAGCACGACGACGCTTTCGACCGGGTCGACGCGATCGACCGTCAACTGATGACGACGCGCGAAGTCCTCGGTCTTGCGGATGTCGTCGGAATGGGCGGAGAAACGCTGCGCGAAGGCTTCGCGCGACAGCGGTTTCGCCTGTGCGTCGCCGGTGGCGAGCTGGTGGACCAACGTATCGAGTTGCCCTTCTTCCTGCCGCCGCAACATGATCGTGACGTGGATGCGTTCTGCCGGATCGCACGGGCCGAGGCACTTGGACTCGGGGACGATTCGGGGTTCACGGTCGGCGTGAAGATGCCTTGCCATGTTCTGACCCTCCTTGGTACCGCGTTGCACGGAACAGCCAGGAAATCGGACATAGCCGGCGGAAGTCGGTTCCGTTCGGTCAGTCGGTTCGCGAATGCGCGAAGTTAAAGGGAGTTTAGATCAGTCAGACGATTTGCGCGCACGCCCTTCTGCGGTGGGGCATGGGCACGAAGGCCGGCATTGCACGCGGCCTCCGTCGATCGGCTCAATCCATCGACAGCCGCAGCGCGAACCCGATCAGCGCAGCGGAAAACGTCCAGCGCTGAACCGTCTGCGCGAGCGGATGCGCGCGCATCCACGCTGCGATGCGCGACGCGCCGAACACGCATGCGAGGTCGAAGCACACGCCGGCCGCGACCAGCAGCGCGCCGAGCTCGAACATCTGCCACACGACGGGCCCGGCCTCGGGCCGCACGAACTGCGGCAGCAGCACCGAGCAGAACAGCAGCGCCTTCGGATTCAGCAGGTTCGTCAGCAGCCCCTTGAAGAAGGACTGCCGCAGTTCGTCCGGGGCCGCCTCGTCGCCGTCGCCGAGTGCGAACACCGGCGAGCGGAACACCTGGATCGCGACGTACGCGAGATAAAGCGCGCCGCCGTAACGGATCGCTTCGTACAGCCAAGGCGCACTGCGGATCAGCGCCGCGACGCCGCATGCGGAGAGCGTCACGTGCGCGGTGCGGGACAGCGAAAGGCCGGCGGCCGCCGCCATGCCCGGGCGCACGCCGCGGCCGATGCTGGTCTGCAGCACGAGCGCCATGTCGGGCCCGGGCACCGCGTAGATGGCCGCCAGCGCGGCGAGATAAATCAACAGCAAATGCGTGGAAATCATGGTCTGCCCCCGTCCTTCAATGACGATATGTTGCCGCTGAAGGTGGAGGGATTATTGGCCATTTTTGGCTCAGCATTGGCGATCTATAGTGGAATCCGCCACAATCATGAAATCCAGACACGGATTCCGCCAACATGACCGAACTCGACAAAACCGATCGCGCGATTCTCGCCGCGGTGCAGCGCGACGGCCGCCTGCCGATCGCGCGCCTCGCCGAATCCGTCGGCCTGTCCGAAACGCCGTGCGCGCGGCGCCTGAAACGTCTCGAAAACGACGGCTACATCGAGCGCTACCGCGCGCAGTTGTCACGTCAGGCGCTCGGCTTCGGCGTCGTCGCGTTCGTGCTCGTGAGGTTCGCGACGCACGACCGCAAGGTCGCCGACCGGTTCGAACGGGAAGTGCTCGGCATCGAGCGGATCCTCGCGTGCCACAACGTCGCGGGCACGGCCGACTACCTGCTGCAGGTGGTCGCGCGCGATCTCGACGACTACGGCACGTTCCTGCGCGACTCGCTGCGGATGCTGCCGGGCGTCACGTCGATCGAATCGGCGCTGTCGCTACGGGAGGTGAAGCATGACGCGGGGTTGCCGGTGCCGTGATGCAGGCCGCGGCCCGCTCCGGCGTGACATTCATCCACAGTGCCGGCGTTGCCTGGCCGCACGCCGGTTCACACGACGTCGGGCGACTGGTGCGCGCGCTCGAGATCCTCGAGAAACGCCTCGACGAGCGGATCGCCGCGCCCATCGCGCGCCACGACCATGTGGAACGTGACCTCGTAATGCAGCCGATCCGGGCTGAGCGGCGCGAGGAGCCCTTGCGCGACATACGGCGCCGCGAAGTGCTGCGGCAGATAGCCGAGGTGATGGCCTGACAGGATCAGCAGCGCGACCGCCTCCATGTTGTCGGCGGTCGCGGTCACGCGATCGGGCGTGGTCGACATCTGCGCTTCCGGCAGCGGATACGAGCGCCAGGCCCATTCGAATCCCGCGACGTCGGCTGGCGTCAGCGCGCCGGCGCGTTCGAACAGCGGATGGCCGCGGCCGCAGTATGCGACCTGCCGCTCGACGAACAGCGGCGTGTAGTGCAGCGTCGGCACGCGATGCCAGAAGTAGCCGACCGCGATCTGGATCTCGCCGCTCAGCAGTTTTTCCTCGAGATCGCCCGGCGCACGCACCGAGATCGAGAAGCGCACGGCCTGGTCGCGCGTGCGGAACGCGGCGATCGCCTCCGCGATCCGCGCGTTCTGGCTGACCGGCGTATGACCGATCAGGCCGATATTCAGCGTACCGACGAGCTGGCGGTCCATGTGCCGCGCGGCCATCCCGAATTCGTCGAGCGCGGCGAGCAGCTTGCGGCTCATCGCGTGGAACCGCTCGCCCTTCGGCGTGAGCCGGAAGCCGCTGCGGCCGCGCTCGCAGAGCCGGTAGCCGAGCCGCGTCTCGAGCGACGACAGTTGCGCGCTGATCGTCGACTGGCCGACGTTCAGCATCGCCTGCGCGGCCGACACGCCGCCCGCGTCCGTGACCGCGAGAAACACGCGGATCAACCGCAGATCGAGGGTCGACAGATTCCCCAGCACGCTATTCCCCTTCCATACATCGATGAAAATCGATGTTTACGTCGATATCTTCGCATTCTTATTTCCGGTCGGACGCGTAAAACTATGCGCCAGGCCGCGTCGAATGATACGGCAACCCCACATCGGAAGAGACAAGCCCATGAACGATCACACCCATTTCCAGCCGCTCGGCGGCAATGAAATGCCGCGCAGCGGCGGCATCGCGACGATGATGCGCCTGCCGCACGTGGCGAGCGCCGCCGGCCTCGACGCGTGTTTCGTCGGCGTGCCGTTCGACCTCGGCACCTCCAATCGCACCGGCGCACGCTTCGGCCCGCGCCAGATCCGCACGGAATCGGTGCTGCTGCGCCCGTACAACATGGCCACGCGCGCCGCGCCGTTCGATTCGCTGCAGATCGCCGACATCGGCGACGTCGCGATCAACCCGTACAACCTGCACGATTCCATCGCGCGCATCGAGACCGCGTACGACGCGATTCTCGCGCACGACTGCAAGCCGATCACGCTCGGCGGCGACCACACGATCGCGCTGCCGATCCTGCGCGCGATCCACCGCAAGCACGGCAAGGTTGCATTGATCCACGTCGATGCACACGCCGACGTGAACGATACGATGATGGGCGAAAAGATCGCGCACGGCACGCCGTTCCGCCGCGCGGTCGAGGAAGGCCTGCTGCACGGCGACAAGGTCACGCAGATCGGCCTGCGCGGCACCGGCTACTCCGCCGAGGATTTCGACTGGTGCCGCGAGCAGGGCTTTCGCGTGGTCCAGGCCGAGGAATGCTGGAACAAGTCGCTCGCGCCGCTGATGGAAGAAGTGCGCGCGCGCATAGGCGACACGCCGGTCTACATCACCTTCGACATCGACGGCATCGATCCGGCCTATGCGCCGGGCACCGGCACGCCGGAAATCGCGGGCCTCACGGTGCCGCAGGCGCTCGAGATCATCCGCGGCGCGAAGGGGTTGAACATCGTCGGTTGCGATCTCGTCGAAGTCGCGCCGCCGTACGACCCGTTCGGCACCACGGCCCTGCTCGGCGCGAACCTCGCCTACGAGTTGCTGTGCGTGCTGCCCGGCGTCGCGTACCGCGACTGATCCCGGCACACGACCTATTCCAAATCAGAGGATTCCAGAGGAGCACATAACAGATGGGGACTGCCATCAAGCAACCGAAGCGGGCGGCGCTCGCTTCATTCGTCGGCACCACGATCGAATGGTACGACTTCTATAGCTACGCGACCGCCGCCGCCATCGTGTTCGGGCCGCTGTTCTTTCCCGGCGAAAGCCGTTTCGTCAGCCTGCTCGCGTCGTTCGGCTCGTTCGCGGTCGGCTTCTTCGCGCGGCCCCTCGGCGGCGTGATGTTCGGCTATCTCGGCGACCGCTTCGGCCGCAAGCGCTCGCTGCTCGCGACGTTGATGCTGATGGCCGTGTCGACGGTCGCGATCGGCCTGCTGCCAACCCATGCGCAGGCCGGCGTGATCGCACCGATCCTGCTGGTTCTGATGCGCGTGCTGCAAGGCATCGCGGTCGGCGGCGAATGGGGCGGCGCGGTGCTGCTCGCCGGCGAGCATGCGCCCGCAGGCAAGCGCACGTTCTTCGCGTCCTTCGCGCAGCTCGGCAGCGCGAGCGGCCTGATCCTGTCGATGCTCGCGTTCGGCGCGATCAGCACGCTGTCGAAGGACGACATGATGAGCTGGGGCTGGCGCGTGCCGTTCCTCGCGAGCGCCGTGCTGCTGGCGGTCGGCTTCGTGATCCGCGCGAGCGTGTCCGAGTCGCCCGAGTTCGAGGAAGTCAGGAAGAGCGGCAACACCGCGCAGAACCCGGTGCGCGAGGCGCTCAAGTACTGGCCGCTGCTGCTGCTCGCGATCGGCGCGAACGTGTACGGGATCGCCGGCGTGTATTTCAGCAACATCTTCATGATCAGCTACGCGACGCAGTTCCTGTCGCTCGACCGGTCGATGGTGCTGCATTGCATGACGATCGTCGCCGTGCTGCAGTTCGTCGTGCAGCTCGCCGCCGCGTTCATCGCGCAGCGCTTCGGCACGACGCGCGTGCTGCTGATCACCGGCGCCTGGGCCGCGATCGTGCCGTTCGTGATGCTGCCGCTCGTGCACATGGGCACGCCGTTGTCGATCACGGTCGGCGTCGGCCTCGCGACGCTCGCGGAATCGGGCTACTACTCGGTGGTCGCGGGTTTCGTCAGCGGCATCTTCATCGCGCGCATCCGCTACACGGCGATCTCGATCGCGTACCAGGTGTGCGGTGCGATCGCCGGCGGCCTCACGCCGCTCGTCGCCACGCTGATCGCACAGAACACCGCGCCGCAATGGTGGCCGCTCGCGATTCAGTACACGAGCGCCGCCGTGCTGTCGTCGGTGTGCGTGTGGCTGATCTCGCGCCGCGTCAGCATCGACGATGCCGGCGCGCCCGGCAAGGCGGACGAAACGCTGCCGCGCGGCGCACGCACCGCGTAACCCCACGCAACGGGCAGGCGACATCGCCTGCCCGTTTGCATTGGGCGTACCGCGGTACGCCGCAACGTCCCCAAACGCTCATCACGACATGCGGGCCGCCGTTTATACCGCCCGATCGTCGATCGCGACGACATTCGCCCCGCGTTCGCGCGTTATCGCACCTGGCTGCGCAGCGTCTTCGCGGCGGCGACCATGTTCGTCAGCGCCGGAATCACTTCCGCCCACTGGCGCGTCTTCAGCCCGCAGTCCGGGTTCACCCACAGGCGCTCCGCCGGAATCCGCTCGGCCGCCTTCTTCATCAGGCCGACGATGTGATCTTGCGTCGGGATGTTCGGCGAGTGGATGTCGTACACGCCCGGCCCGATCTCATTCGGATACCTGAAGCTGTCGAACGCGTCGAGCAGCTCCATGTCCGACCGCGACGTCTCGATCGTGATCACGTCCGCATCCATGTCGGCGATCGACGCGATGATGTCGTTGAACTCCGAATAGCACATGTGCGTATGGATCTGCGTATCGTCCTGCACGCCGTTCGCTGTGATGCGGAACGACTCGACCGCCCATTCCAGGTACTCGTCCCATTGCGCGCGGCGCAGCGGCAGCCCTTCGCGCAGCGCGGCCTCGTCGATCTGGATCACGCGCACGCCGGCCTTCTCGAGATCGAGCACTTCGTCGCGGATCGCGAGCGCGAGCTGGTAGCACGACACCGAACGCGGCTGGTCGTCGCGCACGAACGACCAGTTCAGGATCGTCACCGGGCCGGTCAACATGCCCTTCATCGGCTTGTTCGTCAGCGACTGCGCATACGCGATCCATTCGACCGTCATCGCCTTCGGGCGGCTGATGTCGCCGAACAGGATCGGCGGCTTCACGCAGCGCGAACCGTACGACTGCACCCAGCCGAACTGGCTGAATGCGTAGCCGTCGAGCTGCTCGCCGAAGTATTCGACCATGTCGTTGCGTTCGGCTTCGCCATGCACCAGCACGTCGAGCTCGAGCAATTCCTGCTCGCGCACGCTGCGCGCGATTTCCGCCTGCATCGCCTCGCGGTAACCGGCTTCATCCAGCACGCCGGCCTTGAACTGGCTGCGCGCCAGGCGAATCTCGGCGGTCTGTGGAAACGAGCCGATCGTCGTCGTCGGGAACGCTGGCAGGTTCAGGCGCGCGGACTGTTTCGGCGCGCGCTGCGTGTACGGGCTCGCGCGATTGCCGAGTTGCGCGTCGATGCGCGCGATCGCGGCCTTCACCGCCGGGTTGTTCACGCGCGGCGAGCGACGGCGTGCGTCGATCGCGGCAGCATTCGCGCTGAGCGCGTCGGCCACCTTGTCGCGGCCTTCGTTCAGCGCGGTCGCGAGCACCTTCAGTTCGTCGAGCTTCTGCAGCGCGAACGCGAGCCATGCGCGGATCTCCGCGTCGAGCTTCTCCTCGTTCGCGAGATCGACCGGCACATGCAACAGCGAGCACGACGGTGCGAGCCACAGGCGATCGCCCAGTCGCTGCGCGAGCGGTTCGAGCCAGTCGAGCGTCGCGTTCAGGTCCGTCTTCCAGATGTTGCGGCCGTTGATCGCGCCCACCGACAGCACGCGGTCGGCCGGCAGTTCGCGCACGAGTGCATCGATTTCGTCGCGGGCGTTGATCGCATCGATATGCAGGCCGTCGACCGGCAGCGAGACCGCGAGCGTCAGATTTTCCTTGAGCTGTCCGAAGTACGTCGCGAGCAGCAGCTTGATGCGGCGCGTCTCGAGCGCGTCGTACGCGGTGCGCAGCGCCAGGCGCCATTCGGCGTCGAGCTCGGTGACGAGGATCGGTTCGTCGATCTGCACCCATTCGACACCCTGCGCGGTCAGCGTGTCGAGCAGCGCGCCATATACCGGCAGCAACTTCGGCAGCAGCGCGAGGCGATCGGAATCGTCCTTCGCCTTGCCGAGCCACAGATACGTGACGGGGCCGAGAATCACCGGCTTCGCGGCGACGCCCTGCGCCTGCGCTTCCGCCAGTTGCTGGAGCAGGCGCGACGGATCGAGCGAGAAGTTCGTGTCCGCGTGGAACTCCGGCACGATGTAGTGATAGTTCGTGTCGAACCACTTCGTCATTTCACCGGCCGCGACACCGCCGCAGCATGCCGCGTGTTCTTCCGCCGACTGCGCCGAACGGCCGCGCGCGACGCGGAAATAGTTGTCGAGCGCATCGCCATGGAAGTCCTGCACGCGCTTCGGCAGGTTGCCGAGCGTGAAGCTCATGTCGAGCACCTGATCGTAGAACGCGAAATCGCCGATCGGTACGAGATCGAGGTCGCGCTGGTCGTTCCAGTGGCGTTGGCGAAGTTCGGCGCCGAGTGCCTTCAGTTCGTCGCGCGTCGATTCGCCCTTCCAGTAGCGTTCGAGACCGAACTTGAGTTCGCGCTTCGCGCCGATACGCGGAAAACCGAGGTTGTGTGTCGTAACCATGAAGCTGCCATCCAGAAGAAATTGAAGATCCGGCAGCCATCATAGGGATTTCATCTCATGAAATAAAATGGCATTATTTCATTCATCCATTAAATCTGTTCATGTATCTGTCGGGTGAACGATCTCCATGCTGGAACGATTCCATCTCGTCGTGATCCGCGAAGTCGAGCGCCAGGGCTCGCTGACCGCGGCCGCCAATGCGCTGCATCTCACGCAATCGGCGCTCAGCCATACCGTCCGGAAAATCGAGCAGCAGCTCGGCACGCCGATCTGGGACCGGGAAGGACGCGGCCTGCGGCTCACGCAGGGCGGGCAGTATCTGCTGAAGCTGGCGAACCGGCTGCTGCCGCAGTTCGAACTCGCCGAGGAGCGGATGAAGCAGTACGCGAAGGGCGAGCGCGGCACGCTGCGCATCGGGATGGAGTGCCATCCGTGCTACCAGTGGCTGCTGAAGGTCGTGTCGCCGTATCTGTCGCGCTGGCCGGACGTCGACGTCGACGTGAAGCAGCGCTTCCAGTTCGGCGGCATCGGCGCGCTGTTCGGCCATGACATCGACGTGCTCGTGACGCCCGATCCGCTGAACAAGCCGGGGCTGCGCTTCGATCCCGTGTTCGATTACGAGCAGGTGCTGGTGGTCGCGGATGCGCATCGGTTCGCGAACGCCGACTACGTGACGCCCGAGCAGCTGACCGACGAGGTCCTCATCACCTACCCGGTCGAGACCGACCGGCTCGACATCTACAACCAGTTCCTGACGCCGGCCGGCATCGTGCCGAGACGCCACAAGTCGATCGAGACGACCGACATCATGCTGCAGATGGTGGCGAGCGGGCGCGGCGTGGCTGCGCTGCCGAGGTGGCTTGCCGACGAATACGCGGACCGGATGCCGGTCGTGCCGGTCAAGCTCGGCAAGAAGGGCATCGCGAAACAGATCTTCCTCGGCATCCGCGAGGCGGATGCGTCGATCGACTATCTGGCCGCATTCGTCGCGCTGGCGCGCGAATCGACGTGGAGCGCGCCACGCATGCTGCGCTAGCCGCGCTCGCACACTGCGCACTTTCGACGGCCCGCATGCCGGTGCGCAGGCTGGTGTTCACTATATGGACGACGACGCGAGCCGTGCACGGCAAGTTGCGTCACGACGTCACGGCGCCTTCCCCTTACACATCCGTAAGACCATGATTCGCTATCCGTACTGTCATCAAACTGACTGCTAGCGAAAGCTAGGATCGGACGCGGTTCCCTTACGAGATGCCGTCATGAATCATCCTGCTTCGTCCGCATCGAACAATCCGGGTTCAGTCGCACGCACCAGGCAGGTCGGCTATGCCGTGTTCCTGCTGGTGCTCGCGTTCGGCGCCGCCTATATCGCCACACACCTGATCGCCGATCTGTCGCCGGTCCGCGAAGGGTCGCTATTCCCGTACCTGATGCTCGGCGCCGCGCTGCTGATCGCGCTCGGCTTCGAATTCGTCAACGGCTTCCACGACACCGCGAACGCGGTGGCCACCGTGATCTATACCCACTCGCTGACGCCCAACGTCGCGGTGATCTGGTCCGGTATGTGGAACTTCCTCGGCGTGATGGTCTCGAGCGGCGCCGTTGCATTCGGCATCCTGCAGTTGCTGCCGGTCGAACTGATCCTGCAGGTCGGTAGCGGCGCCGGCTTCGCGATGGTGTTCGCGCTGCTGATCGCCGCGATCATGTGGAACCTGGCGACCTGGTATTTCGGGCTACCGTCGTCGAGCTCGCATACGCTGATCGGGTCGATCATCGGCGTCGGCCTGATGAACCAGTTGATGCACGGGCCGTCCGGCACGAGCGGCGTCGACTGGGGCCAGGCGCTCGGTGTCGGCAAGTCGCTGCTGTTTTCGCCGATCGTCGGCTTCCTGTGCGCGGCACTGCTGCTGCTCGTGCTGAAAGCGCTCGTGCGGATTCCCGAGCTGTACAAGGAGCCACAGAAGGATCAACCGCCGCCGTTCTGGATTCGGTGCCTGCTGATCCTGACCTGCACGGGTGTGTCGTTCGCGCACGGATCGAACGACGGGCAGAAAGGGATGGGCCTCATCATGCTGATCCTGATCGGTACGGTGCCGACCGCGTATGCGCTGAACAAGGCCGTCACGCCGGCCGAAACGCAGACCTTCGTCGCCGTCGCGAACCAGGCTGCCGCAACGTTCGGGAAGTACACGAACGGCGTCGCGCCGTCCGCGAACCCGCGCGCCGACGTCGAGCACTACGTGCAGCATCGCGAACTGACGCCCGCCGTGCTGCCTGCCGTGCAACAGCTGTCCACGTCGCTCGCGACCGCGGTCGGCATGTCGGGGTCGATGGCGGCGGTGCCGCAACGCGACGTCGACAACGTGCGCAACACGATGTATCTGGTGTCCGAAGCAATTCGCCTGATCGAGAAGTCGGGGCAGCCGGCGCTCGCCGCCGACGACAAGCTCGCGATCGACAACTATCGCAAGCAACTCGACCACGCGACCAAGTTCATTCCGACGTGGGTGAAGGTCGCCGTCGCGATCGCACTGGGCCTCGGCACGATGGTCGGCTGGAAGCGGATCGTCGTGACCGTCGGTGAAAAAATCGGCAAGCAGCATTTGACGTATGGGCAGGGCGCGTCGGCCGAACTCGTCGCGATGCTGACGATCGGCGCCGCCGACGTGTACGGGCTGCCCGTGTCGACGACGCACGTGCTGTCGTCGGGCGTCGCGGGCACGATGGCCGCGAACGGATCCGGGTTGCAGTGGAGCACGGTGCGCAGCCTCGTGCTCGCGTGGGTGCTGACGCTGCCCGCGTCCATCGTGCTGGCAGGCGGGCTCTACTGGTTGTTCCGGTCAGTGGCGTGATCGGGTAAACGGGAGGTGGCCGGTGAAAGCCGGTCGCCTGCCGTGAAAAATTTCACGGTTCCTTCTCCGCTTCGACACGTCTCGGCATTCGATGGGGCCGTGCCACGTCGTTGCCTTTTCCGCCTTTCCGGATTGGAGAGCAAGATCTGGAGCGCGCCGGCACACGGATGCCGCTAGACTGGGTTCATCAACTTTCATCGTGGCTTCAACCGTGCACGCGACGCTTGCGAATATTCCGCGCGACCGTACGGCGCCACACCGCTGACGAACCGAGGTACGCCCGTGAATATCGCCAATCTGCAACCTGCCGTCGAATCGGCGGACATCGCGCAACGCGTCGATGCAATCGACTGGCCGGCCGTCGATATCGAACTCGATCGCTACGGATGTGCGCGAGTACCGGGCCTGATCTCCGCGAGCGAGTGCGATGCGCTCGCCTCGCTCTATCCGCGGGATGCGCTCTATCGTTCGCGCGTCGTGATGGCACGGCACGGCTTCGGGCGCGGCGAATACAAGTACTTCGCGTACCCGCTGCCCGGGGTCGTCGCCGAGCTGCGTGCGACGCTCTACCCGCATCTCGCGCCGATCGCCAATCGCTGGAACCAGGCACTCGGGATCGACATCCGCTATCCAAAAGAGCACCGGACATTCCTCGATCGCTGCCACGCGGCGAGACAGACACGACCGACGCCGCTGATCCTGCAATACGGTCCCGACGACTACAACTGCCTTCATCAGGACCTGTACGGCGAGCATGTCTTTCCGCTTCAGGTCGCTATCCTGCTGTCGGTACCTGGTCGGGATTTCACGGGCGGCGAGTTCGTGCTGACGGAACAGCGACCACGCATGCAGTCACGCGCGGAAGTGGTGCCGCTCACACAAGGCGACGCGGTGATCTTCGCCGTCCACGGCAGGCCCGTGCAGGGAACGCGCGGCGTCTACCGCGTCAACTTGCGCCATGGCGTGAGCAGAATCCGAAGCGGCCACCGCCACACGGTCGGCATCATCTTCCATGACGCGCAGTGACAGCCTGCGGGGTGCAACGTGATGTTGTCGCGCCATTCGGTATGCCGGTGAGTTTGCGCAACAAGCACCGCACATCATTGCGCGAGGATCGTTGTGCCGTGCCGCCGCCGCATGGTCGGCGCATGGCGACGGGCGACGGGCGACGGGCGACGGGCGACGGGCGACGGGCGACGGGCACACTGTCCTGCAGACCATCGTCGCCATGACGGATCGACGTTTCAAATGAGCGACAAAAATGAAGCCCTCACCTGTCGCAACGCCAATGCAATGAGAAGTCTTGCTTACCCGCGGGCCGCATTTGCCCGCAGGCGATCGCCAGCATTGGAAGCCAGCCGCGCATAACCGGGCAACGTCAGCAGCGCGAGCACGCCCGCCGCAACGAACGCCCAGCGAAAGTCGTCGAGCACGTAATGCATGCCGGCCGCGTCGCCACGCACCAACGCCGCGAGCCGCAGCGACAACGCACCGAATGCGATCCCCATCCCGATCGTCATCTGCTGTGCAGCGCTCCACAGCGTGCTGGCCGCGCTCGTCTGTCGAGCCGGGATATCCGCATACGCCAGCGTCGCGAGCGTCGTGAACTGCATCGACCGCGTGAGACCGTAGACGAATACGACGAACAGCGTGATCGCCAGCGGCGTCGACGCTGTCAGCCAGCCACACGCGATCGTGAAGAGACCGACGATCGTCACGTCGACGAGCGCAACGCGCCGGAACCCGAATCGATCGAGGATCCACGACGTTCCCGCCTTCATTCCGAGATTGCCGAGCGCGCTGGCGAGCAGCAGCAGGCCGGACTGGAACGGCGACAGCCCGAAGCCGATCTGGAACAGCAGCGGCAGCAGATACGGCACGGCATTGATCGCCATCCGCGTGATGGAGCCGGTGATCACCGTCACCGAGAATGTCGGCACCTTCAGCGTCGTGAAATCGAGCAGCGGATGCGCACAGCGTTGCGCGTGCATCCACGCGGCGATGCCGAACAGCACGCTCGCGCCCACCAGAATACCCGCGCGCGTGAAGTCGACGTCCTGCTGGCCAGCCGCTTCGGTACCGATCAGCAGACAGGTCAGCGCAGCGCCTGCCAGCACGAAGCCGACCCAGTCGAGCGGTCGTTGCTCGTCGGCACGCGTGTTCCGGACGATCAGCCAGGTACAGACGAGCGCAACAATGCCGAACGGGACATTCAGCAGGAAGATCCATCGCCATGACGCGTAGGTCGTGATGAAGCCGCCAATGGGCGGCCCAACGACCGGCGCGACAATGCCCGGCCACGTGATCGTCGCGATTGCGCGCATCAGCTTAGCCTTCTCGGTGCTGCGAACGACGATCATCCGTCCGACCGGCACCATCATCGCTCCGCCGACACCCTGCAGCAGACGCGCGGCTGTGAACGTCATCACCCCCTCGGACAGCCCGCACAGCACCGACGCGCCGGTAAAGACGAAGATGGCGGTGGCAAACACCGTGCGCGAGCCATAACGATCCGCGATCCAGCCGCTGATCGGGATGAACACCGCGAGCGCCAGCATATAGGCCGTCATCCCGAGGCTCAGCGCGTTCGGCCCGACGCCGAACGAGTACGCCATCTGCGGCAGCGCAGTCGCGATCACGGTCGTGTCGAGATACTCCATGAAGAACGTTGCAGCGACCAGGTATGGCAAGAAGTCGGTCGTCCGACCACTTTGTGCGTGTGCGGGGCTGTCGGTCATGAACGGTGCGGGAAACGGAATGCGAAGGACACCGAGTGCCGGCTTATGCAGATGAACACCGGGAATCGGGATGAACGGCGATATTACCCTGAAGGGCTGCTTATCTGCTTTGCCGGGCATGTCGCGCAAATGGACTTTATGCGCATAGATTTTTATGACGATTTCGCGCCACAGTCACCGAATGGCGGGACGAGAACATCAAGTCGGGGGATTTTTCCGGAAAGTGACGTTGTTCGACGATCATCGAACAACGTCGGGCATCATCGGCCATTACAGCACCTTTGCCAAATTCATCGACCTTGGCTGGCGCTAACTGATCGCGGATTGGTCTGATCTGGATAAGGGGTGCCGAGCGATCTCGGTGGTGCGAAGTGGCGGATTGCTCGAGAACCGTGGGCACCTGGAACAAGACCTTGGGTGCGTCAGCTCCAGCCGCCTTGCACTTGGCATTCCGCGCGCGTTTCCGCCGCCTCAATGCAAAAACCCCCGCCTTGTCGGGCGGGGGTTCT
>NZ_JBSAXA010000027.1:0-78614 GCF_053427615.1 Burkholderia sp. AW33-5
CCACTTTCACCTTGCGGGCTTCTATAAATGGTCGGGTGATGAGATTCGAACTAACAAATCCAGCCGACATGGTCGGGCGGCCGTACCAACTCGGGCCAATGCCCAGCCAACCAGGCAAGCCTCTCGAGTCATCTTCGGTCTGTAACTTGCACCCCGCCTCAAACGCAACTCGATCACGCGATGGCACAAAGCAAAAAGCCCGCTTGCTTTCGCTTGCGGGCTTCGCTTGGGCGCACCTCGCGCCCGACCTCGTCAATATAACGAAAAGCGAGCGAGTTTACAACCCCATATTGCCAATGAGATTTACCCTTCGATCAGGAAGCGATTCCGATTCTTGGCATCCTTGATCCAAGCCGGCGCGCGGCCGCGGCCCGACCAAGTCGTGCCAGTCTTCGGATCGCGGTACTTCGCCTCCACCGGCGCCTTCGTTTGCTTTGCTGAATTGCCACGACGCCCACCGAAGATGTCCTTCTCGGTAATACCGTACTCCGCGACCTTGGCACGGATGTCGTCAATAGTGGATTGGATCTCAGCCAGGCGCGCAGCCTCTGCTTTCTCGGCCAATGCCTCCGCTCGGGCTTTCAGTTCCTTGTACGTCGCCATGCATTCCTCCAATTGTTGTGTTGCGCACAGGATATCTGTCCTGAACTACGAATGCACGCCAGCCAGGGGCTAGCATCCATATGCCACGGCGAGCGTCGCGCATCACACTTGAGATCACCGGCGTGCGCGTCGAGCGCCTCCAGAGCATCAGCGAGTCGGATGCGCGCGCTGAAGGAGTCACGATCGAGGACCGGCACACAGTCGGATACTGCGCCGGCGAGCACCCGCCGCCGAGCATCCGCGCCTTCCATGACCTGTGGGACAGCCTGAACGCCGCGCGCGGGCACGGCTGGGACGCGAACCCGTGGATCTGGGTTGTCGAATTCAGGAGGATTGAAACGTGAGCCTCTACCTCTCAACGGTCGAGTTGGCCGAGCTCGTCGGCTGCCGGCCGCGCAGCCTGGCCTGCATGAAACGCTGGTTGGAGCGGAACCACTGGCCGTACGCGGTCAACATCGCGGGCGTCCCGCTCGTCGCCCGCGCCTACTACGAGTCCCGAATGAACGGAACCGCACTGCCCGCCCCCGCGCGCCGGCCCCGCGCCGCCGCATCAGATGAACCAAATTTCGCAGCCCTCACAGCATGATCGGACGCCGCAAGCGGCCGGACGGATTGCCGTTCCGGCTCTACGCAAACTACGGGAAGCACAAGGTTAGCTTCGGCTACAAGCTGCCGAACGGACGCTGGGCGTTCCGCCTCTCGGCACCTGCACGCCACAAGGATGCGATCGCCGAGATCCGCAAGCAAGCGATCGAGCGCGCGGAAGCGCTCAACGGCGACGCTGTCGAGCCTGGCACGTTCGAGGCGCTCGCCGATGCCTATTTCGACTGGCAAGAGGGTCTGCCACACACCGACGAACGCAGGAAGGCGCAGATCACCCTCGACGAAAACCGCAACGAGCTGAAACGCCTCGTCGCGGTCTTCGGCAAGATGTCGCCGTCCGCTATCAAGCCGAAGCACGTGTACGGGTACCTCGACAAGCGCGCGCAGATGGGAGCGCCGGCGAAGGCAAACAAGGAAGTCGCGCTCCTGTCCGCTATTCTGGAATTCGGCCGGCGTCGCGGGGAAGTCGAAACGAATCCATGCCGCGGCATCGAGTACAACCCGACGCGTCCCCGCCAGCGCTACGTGCGTCAGGACGAGATCGATCTCGCGGTGGAGGTCGCGAGGTCGCGCCGAAGCGTTGGTGACCAGCATCCGAGTTCCGCGTACCTCATCCTCGCCCTATGCGTGAAGGCAGCTTATCTGACTGTCAGCCGGCCGACCGAGATGCGCGAGTTGCACCGCCATAGTATCCGGCCCGACGGCGTCGAGGTGCCGATCGGAAAGCGAAAGGCCGGCGAGCAGCAGCGCGTGAAACTCGTGCGCTGGTCGCCAGAGCTGAAGGCCGTGATCGACGAAGCGCTCGCATTGCAGCGCACGACGAGCGTTCACGTCTTCGGTAATACGGCCGGCCAGGTGTATACGCGCAGCGGCTGGAATACAAACTGGTCCCGCCTGATGGGATACTGCGAAAAGGAGGCGCAGGCGCGCGGCGAACCGTTCGAACGGTTCGCGCTGCGCGATATGCGACCAGCGGCCGTGACCGATCGGCAGGAGGAAGGCGATGACCGGCTCATCGATGCGACGGGCCATGCCGACGAACGCATGGTGCGAAAAACATATGATCGGCGTAGACAAAGGAAGGTGCGCGCCACTCGATGAGCATAAAAATATTTCGAGAAAGTCGCATCTCCTTCCTTGGAATTACATGTTAGGGAGTGGGATATTCGGAGGCAGATTGTTTCGGGAAGCCGATTCAGCACGCGCCTGATTAAATGCCTCGCCCATAGGAAGATTCGAAGCCAGTACGAGTGGCATCGTGCATGCCCAATAACGGCATACCGCTAAGCTTTTAGTCAGCGCATCCTTTAGATCGCTGGGGGCAAAATGTGCGCCCGCACCGCGGTAGTTTGAGCGGAGCCGGATATTGTTTTGCTCCAAATCGAGTTCCATTAAATAGTCAATGAGGAAGCGATAATTCGCATAGTTGACCGCCTCCAACACGCGCGCACGTGTTGCACCGCCCAATTCTGCAATACCGGCATATATACGAACAAGCGCCTCATCTTCATGCGTGAACAAAACGCATGTCCATGTGGGATCCCGAAATCGCAGGACCACATTGTTCATTCCGGCCGGGAGTTCGGAAGGCCGAGACGGGGATATGATCAACCCCATATCACCTAAGACCTTACGCACCAATCCGACATTAGTGGAAATATCTTCCGAATTATTTTGCATAAGTAATTTACTGCCTAATCGAAGCGACGGCTCGATTGATTGCGTCGGCCTCACGCTGAACATTATTCACGGACTCGGGCGACAACACTGCAACGGCACCACCCGGATTCACGGGAGTCTGAGCATTGATGGTACCTAGTGAACGACTAACGGCCGAGGCATCTGGAGCGAAATTAAGAGAAGCAGTTTCCGCGAGCTTGGCTTTCAATTTCGCTAAAGCCAAATCAGCTTGTCGACCATTACGACTTGCAATAGTCGAAGCGATGGATTTCACGGATTTCACCGCAGACGCAGCAAACGCAGCGCCGAGGGCGACCAGCAATCCAATAATTGCCTTCGAAATAAAGGGAGCCGTCGATTCGAGAAGTTCCGGATTAATCATATTACCACCCTGAATTCAATTCTCTTCGCATATTAATTTACGGCTTCTGACCACTCGAAGCAATTGCGTTTACAGATCCACCAGATAGAGCCTGAGTAGATTTAATTGAATTGTTCAGTCGATAAGTCAACCATCGCGACAAAGCACCAATTAGAGCAGTGTAGATGAGGCATGCCATACTCGTATACGCGTCACTAGTAATGTACGATGGCAATTGCGCCTCATCGTAGTTAAAATGCAATGCAGCAACTTTGATAAAAAGATACGTCGTGAAAATAACAATCGCTGATACGAGGATCACGCCTTTAGCAAAGCCGAAAGCGTCCAATCCCCTCTCCCTCTCAGCTTTGTCAAGTTCGACGTAACTGTTAATGAGAATCAGTACGCCGATGCCGAGTAAGTCACCGCTGGAGAAAACTTTTTCGAAAAGGTGAATTTCGTTGCGCAGCACTGTCACCCCGCCCGGAAAGTACACGAGCACGACGAGCAGCAACGGCAGCACAACCTCGTATAGAAAATACTTCATCTGAATATCTCGGTCTGGTCCCTTCTTATTGTTGACTCTCTCGCGCAGTGCGTTCGCGGCGTCCATGCTACAGCAGGACTGTGCTTCACCGAAAGCCCCTTACAAATCAGATTCTCCGCGTATACGTAAGCCCCAAACGTCAAAAGGCCCGCTCAATGGCGGGCCTTTCTCGATCTATCTTCCAAATTTTGGAATCTCATCTTCCAAAACCTGTAACACGTCAGCTTGGTTTTGCTGCAAGTGCTTGAATTTTTTGGGGTGGCTGATGGGACTCGAACCCACGACAACAGGAATCACAATCCTGGACTCTACCAACTGAGCTACAGCCACCACTGATACTGCTTTGTTTCTTCGCTGTTTCGTTTCGTGTTCAGCAGCGAAGAACAAGATTATACGAAGACTTTTCCGTCTTGCAAAGCATTTTTTTCAAAATTTTCGAGAGCGTCGTTCAGATGCGTGCGCGCCTCGTCGAACACCGCCAGATCGCCGCGCGCGAGCTTCTTGTTGTCCGACAGCACGCGACGCCAGCCGCGTGCCCCCGCGACGCCGCGATACAGCCCGAGTGCGTGCCGGACGATCGCGCCGAGATACGTGCCGCGCTTCAGTTCCGCCGCACAGTATTCGATCAGTTTCGCCTCGGCCTCCTCGCGCGTCGGCATCGCCGCTGTCGACCCATAGAAGCGCGCATCGACGCCCGCGAGCACGTACGGGTTGTGATATGCCTCGCGGCCGAGCATCACGCCGTCCACATGTTCGAGATGCTGCGCGACTTCGTCGAGCGTCTTGATCCCGCCATTGATCACGATCTCCAGCGACGGGAAATCGCGCTTCAGCTGATACGCATAGTCGTACTTGAGCGGCGGAATCTCGCGGTTCTCCTTCGGAGACAGCCCCTTCAGGATCGCGTTGCGCGCGTGCACGACGAACGTCTCGCAGCCGGCCTCAGCCACCGTGCCGACGAAGTCCCGCACGAACGCATAGTCCTCGACCGCGTCGACCCCGATCCGATGCTTGACCGTGACCGGCACCGACACCACATCGCGCATCGCCTTCACGCAATCGGCAACGAGTTGCGGCTCGTTCATCAGGCACGCGCCGAACGCACCGCGCTGCACGCGCTCGGACGGACAGCCGCAATTCAGATTGATCTCGTCATAGCCCCACTGCTCGCCGAGTTTCGCGGCACGCGCGAGATCGTCCCGTTCGCTGCCGCCCAGCTGCAGCGCGACCGGCGATTCGTTCGGCGTGAACGCGAGATGCCGCTGGGCGTCGCCGAACAGCAGCGCGCCCGTCGTGATCATTTCCGTATACAGCCACGTGTCGCGCGTCAGCGTGCGATGGAACGACCGGCAATGACGGTCGGTCCAGTCGAGCATGGGCGCCACGGAAACGCGGCGGGGAGGAAGCGAGGACGAAGCGGACATGGAATTCGGGGCAGCAAGCGGCGCGGGAAACAACCCGAGATTTTACCGCAACGCGACCAGGCCGGCCCGGCAGCCTGACTAGACCGGCCCGCCCTCGCCCAGTTCGGCGTCGACGGCCCGCCGCGCCTCCTCGAGTACACGCTCGATCACGCGGCGTTCTGTCAGCAACATTCCGTCGACTTTCACGAGCCGCCAGTCAATCCGCACGGCCGCGCCCTGCAGCACGCGGTAGTGCGCATGCTCGCCGTCCCACACCTGCTCGGTCTTCACTTCGATCTCGTAGCCGCGGTACGGCTCGCTGAAATCGCCGAGATCGCTGCCTCTCGGTTCCATCGCTCGCTCCGTGGCGACGCACGCCGGGCCGCCTCGGCGGCCGGCGCCGTGCGCTCAATCGTATTCGTTGGACAAAACGGATTTGCCGTCGGCGGTCAGGTCGACGCGGTCGGCCGCCGCCTGATAGATCAGCCCTTCGTTCAGCAACGCATAGACGACGTCGTCGAACGCGGCGGGAACCGGCCGGGTGTCGCCGAACTGGTCGATCCACTTCAGCGCCTCGATGGCTTCGGGAGAAAGGATGGGGGTCATGCGTTGGCCTCCGGCGTCGGTGTCGTTCCATCCTAGCACTTCGTCCGGACGGCGAATACCGAGGCAAACACGCGACGAAAATGCCGGGCGCGACGGATGGCCGGATGGCCCGTCCGCGGCGCCCGGCATCGGAGACACGCTCAGAGGCGCGCGATCGACACTTCGGTGGATTTCACGAGCGCGACGACTTCCGCGCCCACCTTCAGTTCAAGTTCGTCGACCGAACGCGTCGTGATCACCGACGTGACGATGCCGAACGGCGTCTCGACGTCGACCTCGGAGACCACAGGCCCGCGAATGATCTCCTTCACCTTGCCTTTGAACTGGTTACGCACGTTGATTGCAGTGATGCTCATCGGGTTGATCGCTCCGAAGAAAAAAGTCTGAGAGCGGGCGGCCGGTGCCGCCCGGATTTAAACGGCCCAGCGAATCTGCCCGACCGGTCGTACGTGATCGACCTCATGTGCCGCGTCCTGCTCGGCGCCACCTTGCCCGCCGGCGAGCACGCGTTGCAGTACGCGATCTTCGAGCGCCGCGAACGCGGCCGACGCGCGTGCACGCGGCCGGTCGAGCGGCACCGGCTGATCGAGAGCGACGCGACCTTGCTCGATCAACAGGATCCGGTCGCCGAGGGCGACGGCTTCCTGCACGTCGTGCGTGACGAGCAGCGCGGTGAACCGGTGCTCGCGCCACAAACGCTCGATCAGCGCATGCATCTCGATACGGGTCAGCGCGTCGAGCGCACCGAGCGGCTCGTCGAGCAGCAGCAGTTGCGGTCGGTGCACGAGCGCCCGGGCGAGCGCGACACGCTGTCGCTGGCCGCCCGACAACTGCGCGGGCCAGTCGTTCGCGCGCTCGAGGAGCCCGACTTCGTCGAGCACCGCGCGCGCCCGATCGCGTGCCCCGCGCCCCAGGCCCAGCATCACGTTCTGCAGCACGGTCTTCCACGGCAGCAATCGCGCATCCTGGTACATGATTCGCGTGTCGAGCGTGCCGCCCCCCTCGCCGCGCGTCACGAGCGCACCGCTGCTCGGCGCCTCGAGTCCCGCGACGAGGCGCAGCAGCGTGGATTTCCCGCAGCCGCTGCGGCCGACGATCGCGACGAAGCTGCCGCGCGCGATGCCGAGTTCGACGTTGTCGAGCACGGTGCGCGCGCCGAAGCGCTTGCTGACGCCCGACAGCGTCACCGCGTCGTCCTGTATCGGGCCGCCCGTGCGCCGCCGGGCAAGCGGAACGACGGATGCGCCGCCGTCCCGATCGACGATCGCCGCATGACGTGCGTCGTCGTCCGTCACGCGTGCCTGCGCCAGTTCGGCCTCGAGGTCTGCGCCGGCGAGCGGGCCGTAGGCGGCCGCCGAAGTCGTCGCATTCATGCCTTTGCTCCAGATTGATAAGCGGGGTGCCAGCGCAGCGTCACGCGCTCGATCCATTTCGCCAGCACGTCGGCCAGCTTGCCGAGCACCGCATACAGCAGGATGCCGACCACCACCACATCGGTTTGCAGGAATTCGCGCGCGTTCATCGTCATGTAGCCGATGCCCGACTGCGCGGAGATCGTTTCCGCGACGATCAGCATCACCCACATCAGCCCGAGCGCGAAGCGCACGCCGACGAGAATCGACGGCAATGCGCCGGGCAGGATCACGTCGCGATACAGCGCGAAGCCGCGCACGCCGTAACTCTTCGCCATCTCGATCAGGTTCGCGTCGACCGAGCGGATCCCGTGATACGTGTTGATGTAGACCGGAAAGAACACGCCGAGCGCGACCAGAAACAGCTTCGCCTTCTCGTCGATGCCGAACCACAGGATCACGAGCGGAATCATCGCGAGCGCGGGAATGTTGCGGATCATCTGGATCGTCGAATCGAGCGCGACCTCCGCTGCTTTCGACAAGCCGGTCGCGAGCCCGAGCGCCAGGCCGACGCCGCCGCCGATCGCAAAGCCGAACAGCGCGCGCCAGGTACTGACCTTGACGTTCGCCCACATCTCGCCCGACGTCACGAGCGACCACGCGGCACGCACGACCGCCACCGGCTCGGGCAGCACGCGGGTCGACAGCCAACCGACGCGCGCGCCGACCTCCCATGCGGCCAGCAGCGCGAGCGGCACGAGCCACGGCGCGATGCCGCGCCAGGCGCGGGCGGCCACGGCCGCGCCGGTCGTCGACGTTTTCGTTGTCATCACACGCCTCCTTCGCTCAGCTCTGGCTCGCCTTCGGCAGGTAGTTGTTGCCGACGATCTCGCCGAACGGACCCGACAGCGGACCGGACGCCCGCGCCGCACCCTTGCCCTTGATCAGCGGGAACACGAGCTCGGCGAAACGGTACGACTCCTCGAGGTGCGGATAGCCGGACAGGATGAACGTCTCGATGCCGAGATCCGCGTATTCGCGCATGCGTTCCGCGACCTGCTCGGGGTTGCCGACGAGCGCGGTACCCGCGCCGCCGCGCACGAGACCGACACCGGCCCACAGGTTGGGATACACCTCGAGCGCCTCGCGGCCGCCGCGTTTGCCGCCGTGCAGCGCGGCCATCCGGCGCTGGCCTTCCGAATCCATGTTCGCGAATGCCTTCTGCGCACGCGCGATCGTCTCGTCGTCGAGGCGGCTGATCAGGCGCTCGGCATCGCGCCAGGCTTCGTCCTCGGTCTCGCGCACGATCACGTGCAGGCGGATGCCGAACTTGATCTTGCGGCCGCGCGCCTCGGCGCGGGCGCGAATGTCGGCGATCTTCTTCGCGACGGCCTCGGGCGGCTCGCCCCAGGTCAGATAGGTGTCGATGTGATCGGCTGCGATCGCGTGCGCGGCCGGCGACGATCCGCCGAACCACAACGGCGGATGCGGGCGCTGCACGGGCGGATACAGCGCCTTGCCGCCCTTCGATTGAAGGTGCTTGCCGATGTAGTCGAACCCGCCGTTGTCGTGCGATGCGGACAGCAGCCCGCGCCAGATGTTCAGGAAGTCGTCGGTGATTTCGTAGCGCGTGTCGTGGTCGGCGAACAGTCCGTCGCCTTCGAGCTCGGCGGCATCGCCACCGGTCACGACGTTGATCAGCAGACGCCCGCCCGACAGACGGTCGAACGTCGCGGC
Organism: Burkholderia sp. AW33-5; assembly: GCF_053427615.1. Lineage (NCBI taxonomy): Bacteria > Pseudomonadati > Pseudomonadota > Betaproteobacteria > Burkholderiales > Burkholderiaceae > Burkholderia > Burkholderia sp. AW33-5. The sequence goes on from NZ_JBSAXA010000027.1 coordinate 8,893, forward strand.
CATCCGTGCCGCAAGGCCGGGCGATGCGATGCCGGGACGCACGGCGACCAGGAACTTCAGGCGCTGCGTCGCCGGAATCAGGCTCGACGCGACGACCCACGCATCCTCGCAGGAACGGCCGGTCGGCAGCAGCACGCCTTCATAGCCGAGCGTGTCGGCCGCGACGGCGATCTGCTTGAAATAATCGTAATCCGCCGCGCGCGCGCCTTCGGCGGTGCCGAGGTAGCGGCTGTCGCCGTGCGTGGGAATAAACCAGAAAACATTCATCTGCTGCTCCTGCTTGACTGTTCTTGCCGGAATCTGGACAAAACGAGGCCCTGCTCGCGTCGCGAATGAGCGACGCATGCATGGTGTGCGTTCGAATCGGGATGGCTCGCCGGTCAGGCCGTGCCGCGGGCGAGTACGCGATTGCACGGCTGTTTCTGGGAAATCAGTCTATGGATCGCTGCAGGGCTTTGGAACGATTTTTTTGAGCTTAGGTTTTCCGCTTTCGTGATTAGCACGACGCTCCAGCGAATATCGCGTCGGCCGGGCCCTATAATGACGCACCTATCCGAATAACTTCGCGCGGACGGCCCCGGCCGGCCGCGCCTGCAATGCACTCATCGATGCAGAAAGTCATCCTGCCGTTCCTGTCCGGCTTCCTGGCCGCCCTCTTCTTTCGCGAAGCGACGCTCGCGCTCCTGCATACGGCCGACCTGATCGCCGCCGCCGGGTTTTCCACGCAACCGTTCGCGCCGCTCGGCATTCCTGAATTTGTTGCGAACGCATTGATCAGCGCGTGCTGCGCAATTCCGATGGCGTGGCTGCTGCGCGTGACGCCGGATCGCGAGGCGCCGTGGATCGGCGCGCTGGTGTTCGGCGGCATCGTGCTGACGGCCGCCCGCGTGTTCGCGATCGATCCGCTGCGCGGGATCTGGCCGTCGGGCAACATGATGCCGGTGCTCGCCGCCGGTTTCGCAGCGAACGCGGTCTGGGGCTTCGGCGCGCTCGTGTTCATGCGCGCGTTCATGTCGGACGACGCCGGCGACGAATAACGCACGTCTTGCCGCGAGGCCTCCGCCTCACTGCCCGCCGAGCCGGATCGGCATCCTCGAATGAAAAGGCCGCCCGCACACAATGCAGGCGGCCTTTTTGCTTTTCGCGTCGAAACCGCGGCGCGTCAGTCCTTCAGATTGCGCAGCGGATGCATGTCGGGCGTCCACGGGCTGTCGAACATCGCGAGCACGTCGGCGCGGTCGATATCGGCGATCGACTTGAAGCGCCAGGCCGGCTGATGGTCCTTGTCGACGATCAGCGCGCGCACGCCCTCGATCACGTCGCCGTGCGCGAACGTCGAACGCGTGAGGTCGAGGTCGCGCCGCAGGCAATCGGCCATCGTCGCCCCGCGCGCCCGTTCGACGACTTCGAGCGACACGGCCATCGACAGCGGCGACAGCTGGCTGCGCATCGCATGGGTCGCCTTCTCGACCCATCCGTCGACCGCGGCGCAATCCTGCTCGGCGTCGAGCGATGCGAGGATCGCGCCGATATCGGCTTGCGCGAAATGACGATCGATCCCGGCGCGCGCGTCGGCCAGTGCCGACGTGTCGGGCGTCGGCACGACCTTGTGCGACGCGGCCGCGTCGGCCACGCACGCGACGGCCTGCGCGCCGCTGTCGATGCGTGCGCTGCGCAGCGTATCGAGCAGTGCCGGCAGCGCGGCGTCGGGCAGGTACACGTCGGCGAGCTGTGCATACAGTGCGCCGGCCGCGTCGAGCGTCGCGCCGGTCACCGCGAGATAGCGGCCGATCGCACCCGGCGCGCGCGCGAGGAACCAGCTCATCCCGACATCGGGGAACAGGCCGATGCGCGTTTCGGGCATCGCCATCTTCGTCGAGTCGGTGACCACACGCAGGCCGCCCGTATGCCGTGCCGCCTGCGAAATGCCCATGCCGCCGCCCATCACGACACCGTGCATCAACGCGATGTACGGTTTCGGATAGGTGAAGATCGTATGGTTGAGCGTGTATTCCTCGATGAAGAACGTGTCGACCGCATCGCGGTCGCCGCGCTGCCACGCGTCGTGGAAGAAGCGCACGTCGCCGCCCGCACAGAACGCGCGAGGATGCGGGCTGTGCACGACGACGGCGACCACGTCGGCGTCGTCGCGCCATGCATCGAGCGCCTGCTGCATCAGCCGGATCATTCCCACCGACAGCGCATTCAGCGCCTTCGGCCGGTTCAGTTCGAGATAGCCGATGCGGTTCGCGACATACGCGCGAACGTCGGGCTGGGCGGATTCCGCGGAAGCGGAAATGGAATCGGTCATGTGAGCCATCCGGCGTATCGCAGGCGCACGCTCAGTGCGCCTGCATCTTCGAGAACAGGTTCAGCACCACGACGCCCGAGATGATCAGCCCGAGGCCGATCACGGCCGGCAGGTCCGGCACCTGGCGATAGAGCAGCATCGCGACGAGCGTGATCAGCACGATGCCGGCACCCGACCACACGGCATAGATGATGCCGACGGGCATCGTGCGCAACGTGAGGGACAGACAGTAGAACGCGATGCCGTAACCGGCCACGACGAGCGCCGACGGCCAGAAGCGCGTGAAGCCGTCCGCCGCGCGCAGCGCGGACGTGCCGACCACTTCCGCGACGATCGCGATCGCGAGCCATGCGTAACCCGGAAGCTGCATCGCTCAGCTCCTTGCAAGTGCCAGCACGGCATAGTTCTGCCCAAGCTCGGCGCACAGCGCTTCGACGACGAACTCGTGATCCGCGCGCTGCGGCAGGCCCGATGCGGTGATCGAGCCGATCACGCCGGCCCCCGCGACGGTCAGCGGAAACGCGCCGCCGTGCGGCGAATATTCCGAAATCGGCAGTCCGTGCTTGTCGGCGAGCGTGGCGCCGGCTTGCTGCATGCGCAGGCCGATCGCATACGAGCTGCGGCGGAAATGCGCGACGACGTTGCGCTTGCGGCGCACCCAATCGGCGTTGTCGGGCGTCGCACCGGCGAGCGCCGCATAGAACAGCGGCTGGCCGAACGTGACGATGTCGATCGCGATCGCATGGCCGCGCGACGTCGCGAGCGCATGCATCCGGTTGCCGAGCGCCCAGGCGCGAGCCGGGTCGAAATGGGGAAACACGAGCGCCTGTTCCTGCGCGCCGATCGATTGCAGATCGTGAGCGATGTCCATGAATCCGTCGATGCAGTAGTGAGTGTTGCAACGGCACCGACGCAATTCGCGCGCGACTCCGCTGCAGGAATGAACGACACAAGCAAACCGCTCGATTCTAGCTCACGCGCCTGCCGTACCGACCCTGCAAGCGCCCCGCCGGCGATTGCGACGCGATTGTCAGAAAGTGCTTGCAAGCATTCTGGTTAGTCCATATAATTCATTTCTTCGACGGACGCGGGGTGGAGCAGTCTGGCAGCTCGTCGGGCTCATAACCCGAAGGTCGTAGGTTCAAATCCTACCCCCGCAACCAACGTCCCGATTCATGCAAAAAGCCCGGCTCAACGTCGGGCTTTTTGTTTTTCGGCGCCCGATGCCGCGCATCGCACGTTGCGCTTCGCGCCGCACGCCGCGCGCATGCGCGCGCGTTCAAGAATGCCCCGCCCCGGTGATACACTCGCATCACCTCGTCCCTTCCACTCGACATGAAATTCTGCTCCGTCTGCGGTCACGAAGTCATCGCGCGCATTCCTCAGGGCGACAACCGTGAGCGCTTCGTCTGCGATCACTGCGGCACGATCCATTACCAGAATCCGCGTAACGTGGTCGGCACGGTGCCGGTCTGGGGCGATCAGGTGCTGCTGTGCCGCCGCGCGATCGAACCGCGCTACGGCTTCTGGACGCTGCCGGCGGGCTTCATGGAGATGGGCGAGACGACGGCCGAGGCCGCCGCGCGCGAAACGCTCGAGGAGGCCGGCGCACGCGTCGAGGTGCAGAACCTGTTCACGCTGCTGAACGTGCCGCACGTGCACCAGGTCCACCTGTTCTATCTGGCGCGGCTCACCGATCCGGCTTACGAGGCCGGCGAGGAAAGCCTCGAAGTCAAGCTGTTCGACGAAGCCGACATTCCGTGGGACGAAATCGCGTTCCCGACCGTCAGCCAGACGCTGCGCTTCTTTTTCGCCGATCGCGCCGCCGGCGACTACGGCGTCCATACCGGCGATATCTTCCGCTCGCTGCGCAACGGCTGAGCCCGCGCCCCATGGTCCCCTGGCTCGGCCCGGACGATCCGTTTCCGCCCATCGAACGCGCGCTCGGTCCGGCGACCGGCGCGCCGGGGCTGCTCGCCGCGAGCGCCGACCTGCTGCCGTCGCGCCTGATCGAGGCCTACCTGCGCGGCATCTTCCCGTGGTATTCGGACGGTCAACCCGTGCTGTGGTGGAGCCCCGACCCGCGGATGGTCCTCGTGCCAGCCGAATTCAAGGTGTCCCCGTCGCTGCGCAAGACACTCCGGCGCGTGCTGCGCGACCCCGCATGGGAAGTGCGCGTCGACCACGACTTTCCGGGTGTGATGCGCGCGTGCGCGCAGGCGCCGCGTCGCGGGCAGCGCGGCACCTGGATCACGGCCGAAATCATCGACGCGTATACCTCGCTCTATCGTTCCGGCAACGCGCACAGCATCGAGACGTGGCATGACGGGCGCCGCGTCGGCGGCCTCTACGGCGTCGCGTTCGGACGAATGTTTTTCGGCGAATCGATGTACGCGGATGCCACCGATGCGTCGAAGATCGCGCTGGCGACGCTCGTCGCCCATCTTCGCGAGCAGGGGCTGGAGATGATAGACTGCCAGCAGAATACGTCGCATCTAGCGTCGCTCGGCGGCCGCGAGATCGCACGCAAGGCCTTTGTCGCTCACGTGCGCCGCGCGGTAGCCGAACCGCCGATTCCGTGGCAGTTCGACAAGCGCGCGCTCGCCGCGCTGACGGGCCCTGCGGAACCGGCCGCCCCCTCCGGGATCGAGCGCTAGCGCGGCACTCCCTCCCTGCATCGAGAGCTGCCCATGACTCACCCGACTGAGCTGCCGCTTTCACCGCTTTCGGCGCTGCAATTCTATGCAACGGCGCCCTATCCGTGCAGCTATCTGGACGGCCGCGTCGCGCGCTCGCAAGTCGCGACGCCGAGCCACCTGATCAATTCCGACATCTATACCGAACTCGTGAAGGCCGGCTTCCGGCGCTCGGGCGTGTTCACCTATCGTCCATACTGCGACGGCTGCCGCGCCTGCGTGCCGGTGCGCGTGCCGGTCGGCGCGTTCACGCCGTCGCGCACGCAACGCCGGATGTGGAAGCGGCACCGCGCGCTCGTCGCGACGGTCTCGCCGCTGCACTACGACGAGGAGCACTACGCGCTCTACATGCGCTACCAGTCGGCGCGCCACGCCGGCGGCGGCATGGATCGCGACAGCCGCGACCAGTACGAGCAGTTCCTGCTGCAGAGCCGGATCAATTCGCGCCTCGTCGAATTCCGCGATCTCGACGCGCCGGGCGGCGAGCCCGGCAAGCTGCGCATGGTCAGCATGATCGACATCCTCGGCGACGGGCTGTCGTCGGTCTACACGTTCTTCGAGCCGGACGAGCAGCACACGAGCTACGGCACGTACAACATCCTGTGGCAGATCGAGCAGGCGAAGAGCCTCGGCCTGCCGTACGTGTATCTCGGCTACTGGATCCGCGAGAGCCCGAAGATGGCCTACAAGGCAAACTTCCATCCGCTGGAAGGGTTGCTCGACGGCCGCTGGAAAGTACTCGATCCGGATCGGGTCGACCTGCCGCCGGTCGACGCGGCACTCGCCCGCGCGCCTCTACCCGGCGGACATTCCGGGTCGGGCTGACGCGAACGTCACCGGCGCGGTTGCTCGCGAGCGGCGAGCGTCCGTCCCAGTCGTGAAGCGGCCGACGCGCGGCGCGGCAACCGTCGCCGCGGGCCGCTGCGAAGCGAAGCCCGCCCGTGCCGCGCAACTCCCGGTAAAATAGCGGGTTGTCATTCATTCCGGCTGTCCGCCCAATTCCCGTGTTCAGTTCCCTCTACCCGTTGGCCCGCGCATCCCTGTTCAAAATGGATGCGGAAGACGCTCACCACCTCACGCTGCGCGCGCTCGGCGCGGCCGGCCGCACGGGCCTCGCCTGCGCGCTGTCGTCCCGCGTGCCCGATGCGCCGCGCACCGTGATGGGGCTCACGTTCCGCAATCCGGTCGGCCTCGCCGCCGGCCTCGACAAGGACGGCGCGGCCATCGACGGCCTCGCGGCGCTCGGCTTCGGCTTCATCGAGGTCGGCACGGTCACGCCGCGCCCGCAGCCGGGCAACCCGCGCCCGCGGATGTTCCGTCTGCCGCAGGCGGAAGCGCTGATCAACCGGATGGGCTTCAACAACCACGGCGTCGACCAGTTCGTGAAGAACGTCCAGGCGGCCCGCTATCGCGGCATCCTCGGCCTGAACATCGGCAAGAATGCCGACACGCCGATCGAACGCGCGGCGGAAGACTATCTTTACTGCCTCGAGCGCGTGTATCCGTTCGCGAGCTACGTGACGATCAACATTTCGTCGCCGAACACGAAGAACCTGCGCCAATTGCAGGGCGCGGGCGAGCTCGATGCGCTGCTCGCCGCGCTGAAGGACAAGCAGCAGCGCCTCGCCGACCTGCACGGCAAGCTCGTGCCGCTCGCGCTGAAGATCGCGCCCGATCTCGACGACGAACAGGTCAAGGAAATCGCCGACACGCTGCTGCGCCACAAGATCGAAGCGGTCATCGCCACCAACACGACGCTGTCGCGCGCAGCCGTGCAGGGCCTGCCGCACGCCGACGAGGCCGGCGGCCTGTCCGGCCGCCCGGTGTTCGACGCATCGAACGAAGTGATCCGCAAGCTGCATGCCGAAGTCGGCAGCGCGGTGCCGATCATCGGCGTCGGCGGCATCTTCTCGGGCGAGGACGCACGCGCGAAGCTCGCGGCCGGCGCGTCGCTCGTCCAGCTGTACACGGGCTTCATCTATCGCGGCCCCGCGCTCGTCGCCGAATGCGTGAAGGCGATCGCACGCGATCGCGCCTCGTAATATAGCCATAAACAAACGATATTTAGCGGTCGATTGTATTTTTGCTATGATCGGCCTCACATTCAGAATCAAGCGCCCCGCTGGGGCAAGGAAGCCCACACGATGAAAATTTCGCTGCTGAAGAAGCTGCTGGTCGCCGGCCTGATCGGTACGTCGTTCGCTGCCGCCACCGCGCATGCGGCCGACCTCCTCGACCAGGTGAAGCAACGCGGCACGCTGCGCGTCGGCCTCGAAGGTACGTTCCCGCCGTTCAACTCGAAGAACCCGCAAGGCGAACTCGTCGGCTTCGACGTCGACATCGCGAAGGCCGTCGCCGCGAAGCTCGGCGTGAAGGCCGAGTTCGTCACGACCGAATGGAGCGGCATCATCGCGGGCCTGCAGGCCGGCAAGTTCGACGTGATCGCCAACCAGGTCGGCATCACCGACAAGCGCAAGGAAACGCTCGACTTCTCGCCCGCGTACACGTACTCGTCCGCGCAGCTGATCCAGCGCAAGGACGACGCGCGCGAGTTCAAGTCACTCGAGGACCTGAAGGGCAAGAAGCTCGGCGTCGCGCTCGGCACGAACTACATGGACATGGCGAAGTCGGTGCCCGGCGTCGACGTGAAGACGTACCCGGGCGCGCCCGAGTACCTGCGCGACCTCGCGGCCGGCCGTCTCGACGCGGCGCTGAACGACCGCCTGATGCTCGCGTACCTGACGAAGAACTCGCAGCTGCCGCTGCGCCCGGGCGCGAACGTCGGTTCGGCGAACCCGTCGGGCATCCCGTTCAAGAAGGGCAACCCGAAGTTCCAGAAGGCGATCGACGACGCGATGACGCAACTCGCAGCCGACGGCACGTTCACGAAGATCTCGGACAAGTGGTTCGGCATTGACGTGACGAAGCCGATCAAGTAAGCACGCCTCTGTTTCCCGCCTGACGGCGGGCCGGAAAGGGCGGCATCCGAAACGATGCCGCCCTTTGTTTTATCGGTCCGGTTTATGATTGCGCTTTCGCGCACGCATTCGCTTCGTATTCCATGTCGACAACGTCCCTGCTCGTCCAATCGCTGCCAGTGCTCGCCCAGGGTGCCGTGCTGACCGTCAAGTTCGCCGTGCTGTCGATGGTGTTCGGCCTGCTCGGCGCCGTCGTGCTCGCGATGATGGGCATCCGGCAAAGCGAGGCGCTCGAAGGCTTCGAACGCATCTGGGTCAACGCACTCGCGTGGCTCGCGCGCGCATACGTGAGCCTGATGCGCGGCACGCCGCTGCTCGTGCAGATCTTCGTCATCTATTACGGGCTGCCGAGCCTCGGCATCTCGCTCGATCCGACGCCCGCCGGCGTGATCGCGCTGTCCGCGAACGTCGCCGCCTACATGTCGGAAAGCATGCGCGGCGCGATCAACGGGATTGCCCGCGGCCAATGGCTGGCCGCATACAGCCTCGGGCTGTCGTGGGGGCAGACGCTGCGCTACGTGATCGGACCGCAGGCATTGCGCATCGCGGTGCCGAGCCTGTCGAACAGCCTGATCAGCCTGATCAAGGACACGTCGCTCGTGTCGGTGATCACCGTGACCGAACTGCTGCGCAGCGCGCAGGAAATGATCGCGGCGACCTACCAGCCGCTGCCGCTGTACCTGGCCGCCGCCGCTGTCTACTGGGTGCTGTGCCAGATCCTCGAATGGGTCCAGCGCTGGTACGAAAAGCGCCTGTCGCTGCCCGCGCGGCACTGAGCGCGGAATCTCCCGCCGGGCCGCGGTCGCGCGCCCGGCTCCCGCCTTCCCTTCCTTCCCGCCTATTCGCCCGAATAGCGCACGCCGAGTGCCGCACGTGCTGCGTCGGTCATCGCGATGATCCGGCGCGAGTGGTCGTGCGTCATGATCGGGCTCTCGCGTTCGCCCGCGCGCAACAAGTCGCAGAAATGCGCGGTCTCGTAGTTCAGGCCGCCGCCTTCGACCGGTGCATCGAGTTCGACCGTGCGCCCGTCCGCGTAGCGGATCGTCGCCCGCGCGGGGTTCCACCACTTCTCGTGAATCGTCACGTGCCCGCCTGCGGCGGCGATCAGCGCGTCACCGCGGCCCATCACGTCGAGCCCGCAAAAGAGCTGCGCGATGCCGCCGTTCGCGTGACGGCTGTTCAGGCTCGCGAACACGTCGACACCCGTCGCGCCGATACGGCCGAGCGTCTGCACGTCGACTGCGGCGCCGAGCCAGTCGACCGCGAGAAACGCTTCGTAGATCCCGATGTCGAGCAGCGCGCCGCCGGCGCGGTCGAGTCGATAGACGGAATGATCGTCCGGCACCGACGACGATGCGCAGCCCGCGCGCACGAGCCGGATTTCGCCGATCGGGTCGTCGTGCAGGTGCGCGCGCAACTGACGATACAGCGGAAAGAACGGCGGCTTCATCGCTTCCATGAAGAGCCGTCCGGCAGCGCGTGCCGCATCCAGCACGGCGTCGAGTTGCGTCGCGTTCAGCGTCGCGGGTTTTTCGCACAGCACGGCCTTGCCGGCGGCGAGCGCCGCTTGCGCGTAGTGCGCGTGACTGTCGTGGAGTGTCGCGATATAAATCGCGTCGATGTCGCTCGCGAGGAGCGCGTCGAGGCTGGCGGCAGGCGTGCCGCCGCAGCTGTCGCAGAAGGCGGTTGCCGCGTCGGCGCGGCGGGCCCATACGCCGGCGAGCGTGGCACCCGGCACGTGGGCGAGGCTTTGCGCGAATCGGCGTGCGATGCTGCCTGCGCCGACGATGCCGAAGCGCACCGGGCGGTTGTCGAGGTCGTTCATCCGGATCTTCCGTGTCGGTCGTATGACGGGGGCCGGCACGCTGCCGGCCGGCCGTCATGATAAACGGCTCGCCGGCGCACGGATAAGCGACACTTGCCGATTCAGGCGCGCACGGGCACGTCCACGGAGAAATCGCGCGAAATCTCGTCGGCGCTGAAATCGATCAGCGCGAGCGATGCCGCTTCGGCTTCGCGCGGATCGCGGCGTTCGATCGCGTCGACGACGCGTGCATGCGCCTTCACCGCGACGTCGTGCGCACCGTCCTTCTGCGCGACGCGCGGATTCACGAGACGCACCGCACCGCGCACGATGGCCGCCATCTGCTGGAAGAACTGGTTGCCGCTCGCCTGAACGATCCGCGTGTGCAGCAGCTCGTCCGCCGTGTCGTATCCGGGGTCGCCCGGTTGCAACACCTTGAACGCTTCGAATGCCTCGCGAATGCCCGCGATGTCGACCGCCGTCGCACGAACGGCCGCCTGCGCGGTCGCGCGCGGTTCGATCAGCATCCGGAATTCGATGACGTCGCGCATGAACTGCGGATCCGGCTTCGCACGAAACCGCCAGCTCACCACGTCTTCATCGATCATGCGCCAGTCGCGCATCGGTCGAACGCGCGTACCGACTTTCGGACGCACGTCGAGCATGTCGCGCGCAAGCAACATCGACAATGCTTCGCGCATCACCGTCCGGCTCACGTCGAACTCTTTCGACAGCACGTCCTGCGGCGGCAAAATGCCGCCGTACTTGTCCTCGACGATACCCGTGACAAGCCCATCCATCACTTTGGCGACCAGTGACCGGTCTTTGCCCTGCTCCATGACACCTCCCCGTGCGTCGATTTGCGAACACCTGCTCCGCAGTTCCGCCGGCCCTGGTTACGACTGTTCTTATGATCTATAAGTTGATGAGTTCGGGGATATTTCGCTATCTGGTAAACACCTGACAGGGTTATCCCTCTTTTTGACGTGGTGATTTATACGGCTTCAAAAAAAGCCCGGGAAGCGCGCTGCGCTTGCCGGGCCGGGCTTTCCGTCGAGTTTGAAGATGCAATCCATTACGGCATCCTGACGCCATTACGGACTGCTTCTCATTCAGTTTCGATTAATCGGGATAAACGATCGTCTCAACGCCGTTTGCCGTGCCGAGCAGACACAGATTCGCGCCGCGCTCGGCGAACAGGCCGACCGTCACGACGCCCGGCCATGCGTTGACCTGCGCTTCGAAACCGCGCGGATCGACGATCTGCAGCCCCTTCACGTCGATGATTTCGTTGCCGTTGTCGGTGATGTACGGCGTGCCGTCCTTCGTCACGCGCAGCACCGGCACGCCGCCCAGCGCGGTCACGCGCCGGCCGATCGCCGTGCGCGCCATCGGCACGACTTCGATCGGCAGCGGGAATGCGCCGAGCACCGGCACGCGCTTGCTGCCATCCGCGATGCAGACGAACGTATCGGCCACGGACGCGACGATCTTCTCGCGCGTCAGCGCACCGCCGCCACCCTTGATCATCGCGCCGCTTGCGTCGATCTCGTCGGCACCGTCGACGTACACCTGCAGCGATTCGACTTCGTTCAGGTCGAACACCTTGATGCCGTGGGATTTGAGGCGTTCGGTCGTCGCGATGGAGCTCGACACGGCGCCGCGGTAGCGCGATTTGACGGCCGCGAGCGCGTCGATGAAGCAGTTGGCCGTCGAGCCGGTGCCGACGCCGATCACGGCGCCTTCCGGCACGTTCTGGATCACATAATCGGCGGCTGCCTGGCCGACGAGGCGTTTGAGTTCGTCTTGAGTCATGGGGTGGGAATACAGCGGGATTGCGGAAAACCGGCAGTTTACCGGACTCGGATGACGACCCGGGCTTTTTCGGCGCGTATTGCGGCGCCTCGCGCGCCGATCGATCGTCAGGGCGCGCCGGTTGCGGCTCCGTCCTCGGCCGGCGGCGTGCCGGGAAAATACTTGTCGAGCAGCGCTTGCGCGATCGCATCGGTCCCGGCGTCCGGGTTGCCCGCATAGTCGGATGGTCGGAAATGCATCTGAAACGCCGCGAAAACGCGTTGCGTGCGCGCGTCGAGCACGCCGTCGGTCGGCACGTCATAGCCGTAGCGTGCAAGCTTCAGCTGCAATTCCCGCACGTCGACGAGCGCGTGCGGATCGCGGCCGCCCAGTCGCGCAGCCACGGTCGCATCGTCCGGCCACGCGCCGACGCCGGCTTGCGCGAGCGCATGCCACGGGAACAGCGGCCCCGGATCGATCTTGCGTTGTGGCGCGATGTCGCTGTGCCCGACCACGCGCGTTGGCGGAATTCCGTAGCGCGCGACGATGTCCTTCGACAGGCGGATCAGCGCATCGACCTGTTCGGGCGGATACGGCTGCCACGTGCGGTTTTGCGGATCGAGCGGGCCGCGATTCACGTTCTCGATGCCGATCGACGCCGCGTTGAGCTCGGTCGTGCCCTGCCATTCGCTGATACCCGCATGCCATGCGCGTTTCGATTCGGGAACGAGCTGGTAGACGACCGGCATCCCGTGTTCGACGCGTGGTTGCGGCGGCACGACGTAGTGCGCGCTGACCGAGTCGCCCGTCAGCGTGCGCAGCGATTTCGCTTCGTCGCTTTCGGTGTAATGCATCACGAGAAAGCGGATCCGCGAATCGGCGCCGTGCGCTTGCAGGCTCGTATCGGCGTAGTAGGTGCCGCGCCCGACCAGCGACGGCGATGTGCAGGCGGCCAGCAGGCCGAGGATGGCGCACGATGCGCCGAGGCGAAACAGGGTCATGGTCCGCGAGTTCCGGGAGCCGCGTGCCGCGCGCAGTCGCGGCACGCGTCGTTCGGGTCGTGACGGCCCGCGCATCGCGCGAGCCCGCGTGCGTCAGCCCGGGTCAGCCCTTCACGCGCCGCTGCCGCACCGCTTCGTACAGGCACACGCCGCTCGCGACCGACACGTTCAGGCTTTCGACGCTGCCGGCCATCGGGATGCTCATCACTTCGTCGCAGGTGTCGCGCGTGAGCCGGCGCATGCCTTCGCCCTCCGCACCCATGACGATGGCGACGGGGCCGTCGAGCTTCGTGTCGTACAGCGTGCCCGGCGCCTCGTCCGACGTGCCGATGATCCACACGCCTGCCTCCTTCAGCTCGCGCAGCGCGCGGGCGAGGTTCGTCACCGTGATGTACGGCACCGTGTCGGCCGCGCCGCTCGCGACCTTCGCCGCGGTCGCGTTCAGGCCGACCGCGCGGTCACGCGGCGCGATCACCGCATGCGCGCCGGCCGAATCGGCGACGCGCAGGCACGCGCCGAGGTTGTGCGGATCGGTGACGCCGTCGAGCACCAGCAGCAGCGCCGGGCCCTGGATGCCGTCGAGCAGCTCGGACAGGTTCTGCGCGAGCGGAACGTCCTCGACGCGCGCGACGACGCCCTGGTGGCGCTCGGTATGCGCGAGGCCCCACAGGCGGGTTTCGTCGGCTGCGATCAGCCGCACGCCCGCTTCCTTCGCGGCGTGCAGGAAGTCCTGCATGCGGCGGTCGCGGCGCGTCTGGTCGTACAGCACCTCCGCAACCGTCGACGCATCGTGCCGCAAACGTGCGGTCACCGCGTGAAAACCGTAAAGAACCTTCAGACGTGACATGACTGGAACAACCTTCGATCAAACGTGCGGCCGCGCGATGGGCGCAGCCGCGATTCATGGAAAAGGAAAGCGCCGCGTTGCCGGCCGGTGACCGGTAGAACGCGGCGTCTCTCGATACTGCAAGGGCGTGCGCATGCACCGCCCCGAACGCTCAATACTTCTTGCGGGCGTGAACCTTCTTCGCGGCGGTCTTCGCCGCCACGCCGCCCTTCTTCTTCGCGGCACGCGCCGCACGCGCCTCCTTCACCGCGACGGTCGGCGCGCTCGCCGCCTTCTTGCGGCGCGGCGCGGCTTCCTCCACCGGCGGCAACGAGCGCACGCGCGGGCCACCGCGATCGTTACCGTTACCGGCCACAGCCGGCGCCGGTACCGTACGCGGCGCCTTCACCGGCGTGTCGCGCACGAGGCGGAAATCGATCTTGCGCGCGTCGAGATCGACGCGGCTCACCTGCACGCGCACACGATCGGACAAGCGATAGCGGATGCCCGTGCGCTCGCCGCGCAGCTCGTTCTTGATCTCGTCGTACTGGAAGTAATCCGAGCCGAGTTCCGTGACGTGCACGAGCCCTTCGATGAACAGCGTATCGAGCTGCACGAAGATGCCGAACGACGTGACGCCGTTCACCATCCCGCCGTACTCCTCGCCGAGCTTGTCGCGCATGAAGTAGCACTTGAGCCAGGCCTCGACGTCGCGCGACGCTTCGTCGGCACGGCGCTCGTTCGCCGAGCAGTGCAGGCCGAGTTCTTCCCAGATCGCGGTGTTCGATCGCGAACGGCCGCGCGCTTCGTCGTCGGCCTGCTGCATCGCGCGGGCGCGCGGCGACAGCGCGGTGTTCAGCTCGAAGCCTTCCGGTGCCTTCGGCACGTACTTCTTGCCCGACAGGATCGAGTAGATCGCGCGGTGCGTGAGCAGGTCGGGATAGCGGCGGATCGGGCTCGTGAAGTGCGCATACGCCTCATACGCGAGACCGAAGTGACCGATGTTGTCCGGACTGTAGACGGCCTGCTGCATCGAGCGCAGCAGCATCGGCTGCAGCATCTGCGCGTCGGGCCGGTCGCGGATCTGCGCCATCAGCGCGGCGTAGTCGCTCGCATGCGGCTTGTCGCCGCCGCCGAGCGACAGGCCCATGCCGCGCAGGAACGCGCGCAGGTTTTCGAGCTTCTCCGGCGTCGGGCCCGCATGCACGCGGTACAGGCCCGGGTGCTTGTTGCGCTTCAGGAAGTCGGCCGCGCAGACGTTCGCGGCCAGCATGCATTCCTCGATCAGCTTGTGCGCATCGTTGCGCTGACGCGGCACGATCTGTTCGATCTTGCCCTGCGAGTTGCAGACGATGTACGTCTCGGTCGTGTCGAAGTCGATCGCGCCGCGCTTCTGGCGGGCGGCGAACAGCGCCTTGTAGACGCCGTACAGATCCTGCAGGTGCGGCAGCAGGTCCGCGCGGCGCGCGGCCTCCGGCCCCTTCGTGTTCGACAGCACGGCGGCGACTTCGGTGTACGTCAGGCGCGCAGCCGAATGGATCACGGCCGGGTAGAACTGGTACGCCTTGATCTCGCCGCGCGCCGTAATCACCATGTCGCACGCGAGCACGCAGCGGTCGACCTGCGGATTCAGCGAGCACAGCCCGTTCGACAGCTTCTCCGGCAGCATCGGGATCACGCGGCGCGGGAAATAGACCGACGTGCTGCGTTCCAGTGCGTCGGCATCGAGGCCGTTGCCCGGCTGCACGTAGTGCGACACGTCGGCGATCGCGACGATCAGGCGGTAGCCGTCGCCGCGACCGACCTTGGTCGGCTCGCAGTAGACGGCATCGTCGAAGTCGCGCGCGTCCTCGCCGTCGATCGTCACGAGCGGCACGTCGCGCAGATCGACGCGGAACCGCAGGTCGGCCGGCCGCACCTTGTCGGGCAGCGCGGCGGCTTCATCGAGCGCCGGCTGGCTGAATTCATGCGGCACGCCGTACTTGCGCACCGCGATCTCGATTTCCATGCCCGGATCGTCGATGTCGCCGAGCACTTCGACGACGCGGCCGAGCGGTTGCGAATGGCGGCTCGGGAAATCGGTCAATTCGACGACGACGACCTGCCCAACCTTTGCCTTCTTCACGTTCTGCGTGATCAGGATGTCGTGGCCGATGCGCTTGTCTTCGGGTGCGACGATCAGCGCGCCGTTCTCGTTGAGCAGACGGCCGATCACGCGCTTGTTCGCGCGCTCGGTGACTTCGACGACATGGCCTTCCGGGCGGCCGCGGCGATCGTAGCCGACGATCCGCGCGAGCACGCGGTCGTTGTGCATGACCTTCTGCATTTCGCCGTTCGGCAGGAACAGGTCGTCCTGGCCGTCGTCGCGGATCACGAACCCGTAGCCGTCGCGATGCCCCTGCACGCGGCCGGCGACGAAATTCGACGGATGGGTAAGCTGATAGTGGCCGCGCTTGTCGAGGCGGATCTGGCCGTCGCGTTCCATCGCGGCGACACGCCGGAAGAACCCTTCGCGCTCCTGGCGCTTGATCGACAACGCTTCGGCGATGTCGTTGGCTGCCAGCGGCGCGTCGCTCGTACGCAGCACGCCGAGAATTTCTTCACGGCTCGGAATGGGGTACGGATATTTGCTCAAGGGTTTGTCGATGATTGTTCTCGTTGCGTTGACTGATGGTGCACGGCATCAACATAGAAGTGTCCGTCAGACAGTTCTATAGTGACGGCGGCGGATCATTCTATCACCCGCCTGTGCCGCCAAATGACGCGAATGCCGCGCGCGGGCGCCGCAGCGGCCGGTTTGCGGTGCATCGCAAAAAAGTGTTGACACGATTAATTGGGGCGCTATAATTTCGCTTCTTTGCAGCAAGCAGCTACTGCAAAACGTGCCCAGGTGGCGGAATTGGTAGACGCACTAGGTTCAGGTCCTAGCGGTGGCAACATCGTGGAGGTTCGAGTCCTCTCCTGGGCACCATCTGTTTTTGAAAAGGTCGGCTTTATGCCGGCCTTTTTTCATTTCAAGCCTCGCATTACGCGCGCTGGCCGCGCCATATGCCCGTCACGCCGATCGATAGCAGAATTGATCGGTGAAAGATTGCCCTCCCCGTTGGTACGTTAGCCGCTTTGCTTTCGACGAATCCGGCGAGGAACACGATCCATGACGTCGATGCATCCGCCGCACGTTCGCATGTGCGATGCCGGCCGCCGGCATCCCGGCGCACGCCGAGAACTCGCCATCCACGACGCGCATCGGTCGACACGAATCCCGCCGTGAGGCTTCCGTAGTCCCTCAGAACGTCGGTGAGCAGCAGAAGAACGCCGATACGTTTCGCGCAGCTGGTTTGCTGCAGACCTGCGTCGACACAGCTGATGCGCTGCGCAGGAATTTCGCGGCAACGCGTGCGAATCCGATCCGCGCGTGACGCCCTGAATATGCGACGCGCGAAATTTTTATGGCCGTCGCACAAATTGTATTGACAGACTTTCAAGACACGCTAGAATAGCGGTCTTCGCATCGCAGCAAGCGAAACGTGCCCAGGTGGCGGAATTGGTAGACGCACTAGGTTCAGGTCCTAGCGGTGGCAACACCGTGGAGGTTCGAGTCCTCTCCTGGGCACCACTTATTTAAGAAAGGCCGGCTTTTAGCCGGCCTTTTTCTTTTTCAGGCGCAAAGCGCTGCGCTTGCAAGCGCAGCTCGGGGCACGCGCCCGCGTTACCAAGCCCCCTCCGCTTTCCAGAAACGGGCGGCCTATCCCGGCCTTCTGTCATCTCCGACTCAAGCAACGACGCGGAATCGGGCGCGCGAATTTCGAGATGCCCGGCGAACTCGATGGATACGCGACGCACACCTCGCCCCTTCACCGATTCAGCAGCCGAACGCCCCATCAAGACCCGCCCCGGCTGTCGATGTCAGGCGCCGTTCCAGCGTTTCGCGGCAATCGCGACACGCTCGCCCAGCACTTCCGCCGTCTTGCGATCGCTCTCGAGAATCGCATCGCCGCCCTCGTCCGCATTTGCCTGCGCCATCGCACCGAGGAACGACCCGAGCCGATTCAGATCGTTGACCGAACCCGCACTGCTGTTGTTGCCGGGCATCAGGCCGAGGCTGACCCACAGCATCTGATGCTGGGCAGCGAAGACCGCCAGTTGTTGCAGTGTCGACAGCTTGTCGCCGCTTTGCGAAGCCGACACCGTGAAACCGGCTGCCAGCTTGTCACGCCACTTGCCCCAATGCTTCGACGATGCGTCCATGAAGCCCTTGAACTGAGCGGACGCACTGCCCATGTAGGTCGGCGAGCCAAAGATGATCGCCTTCGCATCGCGCTCCAGGTACTCCCAGTGTTCGTCGATCGCGTCGACGGGGATCAACTTGACCGACGCGCCGTCGACTTTCTCGACGCCGCGAGCAACTGCGTCCGCAATAACGGCTGCGTGGCCGTAGCCGCTGTGAAAAACCACTGCAATTTCAGACATGACGAACTCCTTGACGCGGACCGTTCCGCAATAAACGTTACCGTCACAGTAACATAAAAAGTCGCGATACAAGCGACTTCACCCACAGGTGCCGCACGCGCCATTGCGTGTCGGCGTTGCGCGAAGCACACGGCCCGCCGGGCCAGCGGGCAATTGTTGCGATCGCATCCTGAAGCCGCGGGGGCAGCCCGCACGACAGGATGTCGTCGAGAATAATTTCTCCGGCGACAAACGTGAATGCGCATTCAGGAAATTCGCTCGATCCTTTCCGGCAGTAATTCCTCGCGCCGGCATCGACGGGTCAATGTGTTCAGACGCGACGAACCAGGCGCGCCCTTTTTCTCACCGATCCAAACGATCGCGCAAAAATCTGTTGACACGCCCTTCAGTCGCGCTATAATTGCGGTCTTTCGCGATGCAGCAAAGCGAAACGTGCCCAGGTGGCGGAATTGGTAGACGCACTAGGTTCAGGTCCTAGCGGTGGCAACATCGTGGAGGTTCGAGTCCTCTCCTGGGCACCATCTGTTTTTGAAAAGGTCGGCTTTATGCCGGCCTTTTTTCATTTCCGGCTCCAGAATCCCTGCGGGCGCGCTTTCGCCGCGGCCGCAGCGCAACTCCCCCAGCCCGCCAACACGCACCGAGTGCCGAATCCACGCCCGCCCTCGTGCGTGGGGACAATCACTTCGCCATACGTGATTCGCCTCACCCTTGCCCACCAGCATCCATCCCCACCCAGAGGCAAAACCGGGATTTCCCTAGGCTGACACGCCGCCGCTCACGCGGTTAAATAAATCAACGTGATTTATTTAATGCGTCGCAACCGACGCGCCCCATGGAAGGAGACGCCATGAGAAGCCCGCACATCGGCCAGGGAAGCAACTCGGCCAACGTGCGCCGTTACAACGAGCGCCTGCTGTTGAAGACGCTGCGCCGTGCGGGTAGCGCATCGAAGGCCGACCTCGCCCGTCTCGCGAACATGACGGGCACGGCGGTCGGCAGCATCATCGCGTCGCTCGCCGATGCGAAGCTGATCGCGTTCGCCGGCCGCACCGAAGGCCAGCGCGGCCAGCCGGCATCGCTGATCCGCCTCGATCCGCGCGGCGCGTTCGGCATCGGCGTCCATCTCGACCGGATGCGCATCGAGACGGCGCTCGTCAATTTCGCGGGCGACGTGCTCGGCCGCCGCTCCCACGACATGCTGCTCCCCCCGCCCGCCGACGTGCTCGACATCGTGCGACGCGACATCGATGCGATGCAGGATCTGCTTCCCGCGCATGAGCGCGCGCGCCTGGCGGGCGTCGGCGTCGCGCAGCCGTACAACCTCGGCGCATGGATGCGCGAGCTCGGCCTCGCGCCCGACACGTTCCGCGCATGGGAAGACGTCGACTTCGCGAGCGACCTCGGGCGCACGCTGTCGCTGCCCGTGTTCGGCGAAAACGACGGCAACGCGGCAGCGATCGCCGAACTGTTCTACGGGTACGGCCGGCAGTGCGACGACTTCGTCTACCTGTTCATCGGTCCGGCGATCGGCGGCGGCATCGCGATCGACGGCGACTGCCTGCGCGGCGTGACCGGCAATGCCGGCGACATCGCCGTGATTCCCGTCCCGCCGAGCCGGCTGGCCTCCGCGCCGCCGCCGCGCGGCCCGTGGGACATCCTGCTCGCCCGCGCATCGCTGCATGCGCTGGTGCGCCACCTGCGCCATCACGGCGAGACGGTCGAGAACCGCGCCGATCTCGAAGCCTGCATCGCGCGCGGCCTGCCGGCGGTCGACGAATGGATCGACGACTGCGTCGACGCACTCGCCCCGGCATTGCGCGCGGTGCTGTGCGTCGTCGATGCGCCGGTGGTCGTGCTCGATGCCGATACCGACGCCGGCCTGCTCGATGCGCTGACGACCCGCCTGCGCGCGGCGCTCGTCGCCACCGCGCCGGAAGCGCGCGGCACGCCGACGCTCGTGCGCGGCACGTTCGGCGCCGACGCCGGCGCGATCGGCGCCGCGACGCTGCCGATGTTCTTCAACTTCTCCCCGCGGGCCGGCATCCTCAAGGGCGCCCGCACCGAATCGCAGGAGGTCAACCATGTCGCGTTCTGAGTCGCCCCGGCCGCTGCTCGAGATGCGCCGGATCAGCAAGACGTTCCCGGCCGTGCGCGCGCTCGACAACGTCAGCCTGACCGTCTATCCGGGCGAGATCCACTCGCTGATGGGCGAGAACGGCGCGGGCAAATCGACGCTGATGAAGATCCTGTCGGGTGCGTACCGCTCCGACGCCGGCGGCGAAATCCTGATCGACGGCGAGCGCATCGACGTCGACGGCCCGCTTGCCGCGCGCGATGCGGGCGTCGCGGTGATCTATCAGGAGCTGTGCCTCGCGCCGAACCTGACGGTGGCGGAAAACATCTACGTCGGCCGCGAACTGCGGCGCGGCAACCGCCGCTGGGGCACCATCGACCGCGCGGCGATGGCGCGCGGCTGCCAGGACGTGCTCACGCGTCTCGGCGCCCCGTTCGGGCCCGACACGCTCGTCGGCACGCTGTCGATCGCCGAGCAGCAACTCGTCGAAATCGCGCGCGCCGTGCACACCCGCGCACGCATCCTCGTGATGGACGAACCGACGACACCGCTGTCGTCGCGCGAGACCGAGCACCTGTTCGGCCTGATTCGCCAGCTGCGCGAGGAAGGTCTCGCGATCATCTACATCAGCCACCGGATGGCCGAGATCTATGAATTGTCCGACCGCGTGTCGGTGCTGCGCGACGGATCGTACGTCGGCACGCTCGAGCGCGAATCGCTGTCGGCCGAGCGGCTCGTCGCGATGATGGTGGGCCGCGACATCTCCGGCTTCTACAAGAAGGAACATGCGCCGTACGACCCCGGCCACCTGCTGCTGTCGGTACGCGACATCGCCGACGGCGACCGCGTGCGCGGCTGCAGCCTCGACCTGCATGCGGGCGAGGTGCTCGGCATCGCCGGGCTCGTCGGCGCGGGCCGCACCGAGCTTGCGCGGCTGATCTTCGGCGCGGAACCGCGCACGCGCGGCGACGTGAAGCTGGGCGATCGGACGTTCGGCGCCCATTCGCCGCGCGACGCGATCGACGCGGGCCTCGTCTACCTGACGGAAGACCGCAAGCGCCAGGGCCTGTTCCTGGACATGAGCGTGCGCGACAACATCAACATCTCCGTGTGCAACCGCGACGCACGACTCGGCGCGCTCGATCTCGCACGCGGCGCCGAACGCGCGCGCGACGCGATCGCCTCGCTGTCGATCCGCGTGCCGAACGCGAACGTGAACGTCGGCGCGCTGTCGGGCGGCAACCAGCAGAAAGTGCTGCTGTCGCGCCTGCTCGAGACGAAGCCGCGCGTGCTGATCCTCGACGAACCGACGCGCGGCGTCGACATCGGCGCGAAATCCGAGATCTACCGGATCATCAACGAACTGGCCCGTGCGGGCGTCGGCGTGATCGTGATCTCGAGCGAGCTGCCGGAAATCATCGGTGTCGCCGATCGCGTGCTCGTGATGCGCGAAGGCGAGATCGCCGGCCAACTCGGCGGCCACATGCACACGCCCATCACGCAGGAAGCGATCATCGCGCTCGCCACCGGCTCGCAGGCCGAACTCGCCGACGCGCACTGACCACGGCCCCTTCATCTCCCTATTACGTCCAGGTACCGACATGATCAACCCGACCAAGCAGCGGAACCTCGCTTCCGCGACGGCCCATCCGGTGGCCAACCGTACGCCGCTGATGCGCGGCGCCGATCATCGCGCGCGCATGCAATCGCTGATGCGCACCGCCGGCATGCTGCCGGCGCTGCTGGTTCTGTGCATCGGCTTCGGATTCCTGACCGACGGCTTCTTCACGCTGCAGAACCTGTCGATCGTCACGCAGCAGGCCTCGATCAACATCGTGCTCGCCGCCGGCATGACCTTCGTGATCCTGACGGGCGGCATCGACCTGTCGGTCGGTTCGGTGCTCGCCGCATCGGCCGTCGCCGCGCTGCTCGCGTCGACCATCCCCGGCTGGGGCTGGCTCGGCGTGCCGATCGCGCTCGCGGTCGGCCTCGTGTTCGGCGCGATCAACGGCGGCCTGATCTCGTTCCTGCGCCTGCCGCCGTTCATCGTCACGCTCGGCGCGATGACGGCCGTGCGCGGGGTCGCCCGCCTGATCGGCAACGACACGACCGTCTTCAACCCGCAACTGCCGTTCGCGTTCATCGGCAACGGCACGATCCTCGGCGTGCCCTGGCTCGTCGTGATCGCGTGCGCGGTGATCGCGCTGTCCTGGTTCATCCTGCGCCGCACGGTGCTCGGGATGCGGATCTATTCGGTCGGCGGCAACCCCGAAGCCGCGCGCCTGTCGGGCATCAACGTGCGGGCGATCCAGCTGTTCGTGTATGCCGCGTCGGGTCTGCTCGCGGGTCTCGGCGCGGTGATGTCGGCCGCGCGGCTCTATGCGGCCAACGGCCTGCAGCTCGGCCAGTCGTACGAACTCGATGCGATCGCCGCGGTGATCCTCGGCGGCACGAGCTTCGTCGGCGGCGTCGGCTCGATCGTCGGCACGCTGATCGGTGCGCTAATCATCGCGGTTCTGACCAACGGTCTCGTGCTGCTCGGCGTGTCCGACATCTGGCAATACATCATCAAGGGGCTCGTGATCATCGGCGCCGTCGCGCTCGACCGCTATCGCCAGCGCGACTCGGCCCGTACCTGACACGCACTCCTCACCATTCAACCATCAGGGCGCAGGCAGGTCCTCCTGCGCCCGTCCGCCAACGGACCTTCCGGAGACACAACGACATGTTCAAGCACAAAGCCGCCCTGACCGCCATCGCCTGCGCGCTCGCCTTCGGCGCCGCCGCCGCCCACGCAGCCGACAAGCCGCTGAAATCGATCGGCGTCACGGTCGGGTCGCTCGGCAACCCGTACTTCGTCACGATCGTGAAGGGCGCCGAAGCACGCGCCAAACAGCTCAACCCGAACGCGAAGGTCACCGCGGTTTCCGCCGATTACGACCTGAACAAGCAGTTCACCCAGATCGACAACTTCATCTCCGCACACGTCGACATGATCCTGCTCAACGCGACCGATCCGAAGGCGATCGAGCCGGCGGTGAAGAAGGCGCAGGCGGCCGGCATCACGGTCGTCGCGGTGGACGTCGCGGCAGCCGGCGCGAATGCGACCGTGCAGACCAACAACGTGAAGGCCGGCGAGCTGGCGTGCGACTACCTCGCGAAGAAGCTCAGCGGCAAGGGCAACGTGATCATCGAGAACGGCCCGCAGGTGTCGGCCGTGATCGATCGCGTGAACGGCTGCAAGACCGTGCTCGCGAAAAACCCGGGCATCAAGCTGCTGTCGAGCGACCAGGACGGCAAGGGCTCGCGCGAAGGCGGGATGAACGCGATGCAGGGCTACCTGACGCGCTTTCCGAAGCTCGACGGCGTGTTCACGATCAACGACCCGCAGGCGATCGGCAGCGATCTCGCGGCGAAGCAGCTGAATCGCCCGAACATCGTGATCACGTCGGTCGACGGCGCGCCGGATATCGAGGTGGCGCTGAAGTCCAACACGCTCGTGCAGGCGTCGTCGAGCCAGGACCCGTGGGCGATGGCGCAACAGGCCGTCAACGTCGGCTACGGGATCATGAACGGCCAGAAGCCGGCCAATCCGATGATCCTGATCGAGCCGACGCTCGTCACGCGCGACAACGTGAAGGGCTACAAGGGCTGGAGCAGCCCGCGCTGATCGCGCGACGCCACCCGCGATCCCGGGCGGTGCCGGGCAGCGTCGCCGCGCGCGGCGCCCGGCCCCGCCCGTCCGCTCACCTCAACCGCTGCACCGCCGCGCGACACGCCACGGCACAAGGTTTCGACATGACGACGACGTTCCCCCGCCTGATCGTATTCGGCGAAGCGCTGACCGATTTCATCCGCGACGACGCGCAGCACTGGCGCAGCGTCGCCGGCGGCTCGTGCTGGAACGTGGCGCGCGTCGGCGCGCGGCTCGGCGTGCCGACCGCCTTCGCCGGCACGGTCAGCCGCGACATCTTCGGCGACGAATTGATGCGCAGGAGCGCCGATGCCGGGCTCGACCCGCGCTTCATCCGGCAGGTCGATCGTGCGCCGCTGCTTGCGATGGTCGTGTCGAAACAGCCGCCCGACTATTTCTTCATCGGCGAAAACAGCGCCGATCTCGCGTTCGATCCGGCCGACTTGCCCGACGGCGCGCTCGACGCGGCCGAGATCGTGCACGTCGGCTCGCTCGGCGTCGTGCGCGAGCCGCTTGCATCGCGCCTGATCGACGTCGTGCAGGCTGCACGCGCCGCCGGCAAACGAATCTCGTTCGATCCGAACTATCGCGCGCCGATGGCCGCGCCGTCGTATCGCGCCACCCTGCGGCGGCTGGCAAGTCTCGCCGACTGGATCAAGGTCTCCGACGAAGATCTGCGCGGCCTGTTCCCCGAGCGCGACGAAACCGCCGCGCTCGCGCAATTGCGCGCGTGGGCGCCCGATGCGAGCGTGCTCGTCACGCGCGGCGCGGCCGGCATGCAGCTCCTGCATCGCGATTCCGCGCTGTTCCAACCGGCGTTCGCGACCGAGGTCGCCGATACCGTCGGCTGCGGCGACGCCAGCATCGGTGGCTGGCTCGCCAGCCAGCTCACGCGCCCCGGCGCATCGGCCGCCGATCATCTGCGCTATGCGGCCGCCTGTGCGGCGGTCGCCTGTGCGCATGCGGGCGCATATGCGCCGACGGCGGCCGAGGTGGTAGAGGTGATGGCCAACCCCGCGACCGCCGAAGCGGCCGACGCCGCGCTGTCGCACTAGGCGGCACCGGAACGCGCAGGACGGCGCGTTCGCCTCGCATCGTCACGCACCGCCCTGCGCGCCCTTCCCGCCATTACCGCGCGCCTGCAGCAGTTGCAGGCTCTCGTCGACACTCAGTTCGGACATCGCGTCGTCGCGCAGCGTCTCGTCGGCCGCGCGGCGCAGCGCATGCAGCGCGTGCTCCTTGAGCCGCACGATCGCGAACTGCAGCCCGCGCGCCGCGCATTCCGCCGCGAACGTGCGCAACGACTCGATCGTCGTGCCGTCCACGTCCGGCGTTTCCTCGAGACTCAGCAGCACGGTACGCGTATCGGGCGCGGCCTTCATCAGCGCACGCACGCGATTGAGCATCCGGTCCGCGTTCGCGAAGAACAGCTGCGCCTCGGGCCGCACGATCAGCACGCCGGGTACCGGCGTCGCATCGGCATGGTTCGCGACGTCGACGAAGTCGTGCCCGTCGCGCAACCGGCCGAGCACGCTCACGTTCGGCTCCGACAACTTGCGCAGCGTCAGCAGCAGGCTCACGCCGATGGCCGCGAGCAGGCCGTGCAGCACGCCGAGCACGAGCACCGCGAGCAACGCGGCGATCACGACGAGCCGGTCGCGATGCCAGACCCAGTACGGCCGGAACACCGTCGGATGCAGCGAGTGGCTGACCGCAAAGATCACGATCGCCGCGAGCACGGGCTCCGGCGTGCGCGCAAGCTGCGGCAACAGCAGCCACACGATCAGCGCGACCACGCCGGCCGCCCACAAGCCCGCGAAACGCGACCGCGCACCGGCCGCCTCGTTCGCGGACGTCGCCGAATAGCCGGCGCCGACCGGCATCCCGTGCAGCAGCCCCGACACGAGGTTCGCGCAGCCGAGCGCGACGAGGTCGCGGTTCGGCGACACGCTGTCGCCGTGCTTCAGCGCGAAGTTGCGAATCGATCCGTACGACTCCGCATACAGGATCAGCATCAGCGCGAAAGCAAGTTCGACCGTCTGCATCCATGCATTGCGGTCGAGATGCGGCAGGCCGAATTCGATGTGCCGGAAATCGATGTGCCCGACGATCGCGATTCCGTAGTGCTGCCAGTCGACCATATACCCGGCCGCGATCGACAGCACGATCACGACCAGTGTCGCGGGCACGCGCGAGCGCCGGCCGAGCACGAACAGCAACGCGAGCGCGGTCGCGCCGAGCGCGACGCTCGCGAGGTTCGCATGCGGCGCGCCGGCGACGAGCTCGAGCGCGACATGCGGCGCGTCGCTGTGCTGCACGGAGATCGCGAGAATCTTCGGCAACTGCTTGATGACGATCGTCAGCGCCAGGCCGAACGTGAAACCGCGCAGGACCGGACGCGCGACGAAATCCGACATGCCGCCCAGTCGCGCGGCGCCCGCCAGGATGAACAGCACGCCGGTCATCGCGACGAGCGCGGCCGCGAGCGCGAGTTGCGCGGCAAGCGCCATCCCGGACTCGGCCAGCACGGTCGCGGCGAGCACGGCCGCCGACGACGACGTCGACGACACGATCGCAAAGCGACTGCTGCCGGTCAGCGCATAGACGACGAGCCCCGACAGCAGCGCGATGAGACCGGCCTGCGGCGGCAGATTGGCGAGACCCGCGTACGCGACCGCCTCGGGAATCAGCAGCCCGGCGATCGATACGCCGGCCAGCGCGTCGAGGCCGATGCGCCGCATGGGCGGCGACGTTGCCGCATCGAGTGCAGCGAAATGCTCGGGATGCTGCGGGCCGGCATCCGGACGGGGCGGGACGGTCGTCATGAAGTGGCAGGCACCGGGCGCGTATCAGGGCTTGACGGCAATGACGCCCGACCAGCCGGGCAGATAGCGCGCGTCCTGCTCGTGCGCACGGCGCAGCGAGAGGTCGAGCGCCTTCGAGAAGTTCTTGCGGATCTGGTCGAGCGTCACGTGCTGGCGCAGGTAGTCGGCCCACAGGAATTCGCTGAACGGCGTCGCATCCTTCGCGTAGCCGCCGGCCGTGCGCAGCTCGCCCGCAAGGCTCCGGTACGGATCGTCCTCGAGCCCCGTCAGCGCCTTCGGCAGATGTGCGTAGTCGCGACGCGAACCGTCCGCGCCGAACGGATGCACCCACTGGTTGTGTTCCATCATCCGCCAGAAGATCGTGTCGTCGAGCCAGGACAGATCCTTCAGCAGCATCGCGTTCACACGCGTCTCCCCTTCCTCGATCAGCGCGAGGCCGAGGTGGTGATGATCGGTGATGTAGTGCAGCCCGCCCGGGCCGAGGACGGCCGGAAACCAGTGCGACTCGATCGCGGCCTTGCGCGCGCGCTTGTCGAGCGTCTTCCAGTGCTTGCGCTTCGCTTTCACTTCGCGATAGCCGACCGTCATTTGCGTCGGACGCAGTGCGTCGAGCCGGACGGGAATGAGATGAACGTCGTTGCCGAGTGCCATGGTCGTACCCCATGTTACGAATTTCCGGCAACGATACTCCTGATCTGACGAGCCGTTAATACGTCACGGCCTCGATATGCCTGTGCTTGACCATCTCTGACAACCGGACGCAACACTATGCACGCAGGTCGTCGCGCTCGAGACGGTGGCGCACGTAAGGAATCCCGTCGTGAACGACGCTCACGCGGCGCATCCCGAGCTTGCGTGCGACGTTCAGCGAACCCGTGTTCGCCTCGGCGATATCGGCGATCACGCGCGGCAGCCGCACGGTGTCGAACGCATGACGCACGACGGCCGCGGCAGCCTCGCATGCGATGCCGCGCCCCCACGCCGCGCGCATGAGCCGCCAGCCGATCTCGACGTCGCGCGCGCCGCCCGCATAGTCGGGAATCAGCAGGATCCATCCGATGAACGCATCGGGCGCGGCCTTCTCGAAGATCGACCAGTAGCCGAGGCCCGGCGGATACGCGCGCGTGATCCGATGCGTGACGAAGCGGCGATGTTCGTCCGGGTCGTGCCACGGGCCCGCGATGTAGCGCGTGACCTCGGGATCGCGATCCATCTCGATGCTCGCGTCGAGATCGGCCAGCACGCGCGGGCGCAGCCACAACCGCCCGGTCTCCAGGACGGGCAACGCGGCAACGGATGGTTCGGTCATCTGGACTCCTGATTCGGTGGCGATGCGCGTCGCGCACATTACATGACTGATACAAAAAGCCTTCCGGAATGATACAGACGCCTGTCGCCCGTCTCGCGCACGCTCATTTCCATTTTCTCAACAATCCATTTCATAGGGATTATTCCCGATTCGCGGTTATCGCACCCCACGTCGCACGGAGCCGCGGCCTACACTCGATCCATGCCCCCGCACCGCGCGCAAGCCGGGCCGGCATCCGCCAGCGGATCGTGAGCGCGCAAGCCTACGAGGAGACCTCGGACATGAGCTGGACCCGCGAACAACGCAACGTCACGATCGCCGCCTACCTGGGCTGGACACTCGACGCGTTCGATTTTTTCCTGATGGTCTTCGTGCTGAAGGACATCGCCGCCGAATTCGCGTCGACGATTCCCGCGGTCGCGTTCGCGCTGACGCTCACGCTCGCGATGCGCCCGATCGGCGCGCTGATCTTCGGCCGGCTCGCCGACCGGTTCGGCCGCCGTCCGACGCTGATGGTCAACATCGCGTGCTATTCGCTGCTCGAACTCGCGTCGGGCTTCGCGCCGAGCCTCGCCGCGCTGCTGGCGCTGCGCGCGCTGTTCGGCATCGCGATGGGCGGTGAATGGGGCGTCGGCTCCGCGCTGACGATGGAAACCGTGCCGACCCACGCGCGCGGCTTCGTGTCGGGCTTGCTGCAGGCCGGCTATCCGAGCGGCTACCTGCTCGCGTCCGTCGTGTTCGGCCTGTTCTACCAGTACATCGGCTGGCGCGGCATGTTCATGGTCGGCGTGCTGCCCGCGCTGCTCGTGCTGTATGTGCGCACGCACGTGCCCGAATCGCCGGCCTGGAAGCAGATGGAAAAGCGTCCGCGGCCGAGTCTCGCGACCACGATCCAGCAGAACTGGAAACTCACGATCTACGCGATCGTGCTGATGACCGCGTTCAACTTCTTCTCGCACGGCACGCAGGACCTCTACCCCACCTTCCTGCGCGAACAGCATCACTTCGATCCGCATACCGTGTCGTGGATCACGATCGTGCTGAACATCGGCGCGATCGTCGGCGGCCTGTCGTTCGGCGCGATCTCGGAGAAGATCGGCCGCCGTCGCGCGATCTTCGTCGCCGCGCTGATCGCGCTGCCGGTGCTGCCGCTGTGGGCGTTCTCGAGCGGCCCGGTCGCGCTCGCCGCCGGCGCGTTCCTGATGCAGATCTCCGTACAGGGTGCGTGGGGCGTGATCCCCGTCCACCTGAACGAGATCTCGCCCGACGAGATTCGTGCGACGTTCCCCGGCGTCGTCTACCAGCTCGGCAACCTGCTCGCGTCCGGCAACGCGACGATGCAGGCGTCGCTCGCGGTTTCCCAGGGCGACAACTACGGTTTCGCGCTGGCGCTCGTGGCCGGCATCGTGGCCGTCGTGATCGCCGTGCTGATCCTGTTCAGCCGCGAACGGCGCGGCATCGACATGACGCAATCGGTCAATACGCGTAGCACCGTCGGCTGAACCTGCGCATTGCCGCATCGCACCATCGCGCGCGCCCTATCCCCGCCGGGGCCGCGCGACAGACTTTCCGCATTCGCACATCGAACTAGAGGAATTTGTCCAGATTCCGCGCTTGCCCGCGCCGCCCGCGTTTTTTTAT
This sequence comes from Burkholderia sp. AW33-5, assembly GCF_053427615.1. Lineage (NCBI taxonomy): Bacteria > Pseudomonadati > Pseudomonadota > Betaproteobacteria > Burkholderiales > Burkholderiaceae > Burkholderia > Burkholderia sp. AW33-5. Next base: position 38,316 of record NZ_JBSAXA010000027.1, read on the forward strand.
CTTAATAAAAACGGCTGTTTGAATCAGATAATCAAATCACCTGTTCGCGGCCGGGCGACCGGCATTGGGAGGCGGGACATGGCAGTCAGTCAGGAGGGGCGACCGTCGGCGGGACGGCCGTCCGGGACGCGGTCATCCGGAAATCGGCAGACCGGCGGGACGAAGGCGCGCATTCTCGATGCGGCCGAGGACCTGTTCATCGAACATGGCTTCGAAGCGATGTCGATGCGGCAGATCACGTCGCGCGCGGCGGTGAACCTCGCCGCGGTCAACTATCACTTCGGCAGCAAGGAAGCGTTGATCCACGCGATGCTGTCGCGTCGGCTCGATCAGCTCAACCAGGAACGTCTCGGCATTCTCGACCGCTTCGATGCGCAGCTCGGTGCACACATCACCTGCGAACACGTGCTCGGCGCGATGTTCATTCCCGCGCTGAAGGCGTCGCGCGACCCCGAGCGCGGCGGCCCCGCGTTCCTGCGGCTGATCGGCCGCGCGTACACCGACCCGTCGCCATTCGTGCGCAACTTCCTGACCGCGCACTACGCGAGCGTCGCGGGCCGCTTCTTCGACGCATTCCAGCGCGCGCTGCCGCACCTGCCGCGCACGGAGCTCGGCTGGCGGCTGCACTTCGCGATCGGTGCGCTGTCCGGTGCGCTGGCCGGGGCCGAAACCGAAAGCCTCATCGACGAATTCTCGCAAGGCCGCACGATGAACGACGTGCAGATGATCGCGCGGTTGTCCTCGCTGATCGTCGCCGCGCTGAAGGCGCCGATGCCCGACAGCGCGCAGCTGTCAATCTTCGCGGCCGTGCTCGACGATGCGGGTGCGAGCGAAGCGTTCGGGCTGCCCGCGAGCGCGCCGGCCGCCGATCCGGCGACGGTGCATTCGGCGAGCTGATCGCACGAGGCCGCGCAGGCGGCGATTCACGATTTTGGCGGCCCGGGCCGGCGTTGACACGCTGGCCCGGGCCGAACGAATGTCATGCGGCGGGAGCCAGGGCTGGCTTGCGCTCGTCGACGAAAAAGCATGGGACGAGAGTTAGCGCTGAAGCGCCAACTCTTGTCGACCGCGAAGCATGGGACGAGCGTAAGCGCTGAAGCGCTAACGCTCGTCGACACCGGAGACACATCATGTCCTCATCCGCAGCAACCGCAGCGGCCCAACTCCCGCCGAACACCGACGGCATCTGGTACGCCTCGTATCCGCCCGGCGTGCCGCACGAAATCGACGTCACGCAATACGCATCGCTCGTGCAATTCTTCGACGAATGCACCTCGCGCTTCGCCGAGCGCGTCGCCTACGTGAGCGCAGGCGCATCGATGACCTATCGCACGCTCGCGCAAAAAGTCGATGCGTTCGCGTCGTATCTGCAAAGCACCGGCGTGAAGCCAGGCGACCGCGTCGCCATCATGCTGCCGAATACGTTCCAGTACCCGGTCGCGCTGTTCGGGACGCTGAAGGCCGGCGCGATCGTCGTCAACGTCAACCCGCTCTATACCGCGCGCGAACTCGCGCACCAACTGAAGGACAGCGGCGCGCAGACGATCGTCGTATTCGAGAACTTCGCGCGCACGCTGCAGGACGCGTTGCCGGAAACGCAGGTGAAGAACATCGTCGTCACCGCGCTCGGCGACCTGCTCGCCGACGGCTTCAATGCAAAAGGACGCCTGATCAATTTCGTGCTGAAGCACGTGAAAAAGCTCGTGCCGGCCTACAGCCTGCCGCAGGCGATCCGGCTGCGCGCCGCCCTCGCGCTCGGCGCACGCGGCAAACCGCAACCGGTGCAGACGACGCGCGACGATCTCGCGTTCCTGCAATACACGGGCGGCACGACCGGCGTCGCGAAAGGCGCGATGCTCACGCACGGCAACCTGATCGCGAACCTGCTGCAGGCCAAGGCGTGGATCGCCGACCAGGTCTCGGGCGACGTCGAGACCGTGCTGACGCCGCTGCCGCTTTATCACATCTATTCGCTGACGGTGAACGCGTTCATCTTCATGGGGCTCGGCGGGCGCAACATCCTGATCGCGAATCCGCGCGACATGAACATGGTGATGAAGATCATCCGCAACGAGACGTTCACCGGAATCACCGGGATCAACACGCTGTACAACGCGTTCCTCGACAACGAGGAATTCCGCAAGCGCGACTTCTCGAAGCTCAAGCTCGCGATGGCGGGCGGCATGGCGATGCAGCGCGCGGTCGCGGAGCGCTTTCAGGCGGTCACGGGGCGGCCGGTCGTCGAAGGCTACGGGCTCACCGAATGCTCGCCGATCGTCACGATGAATCCGGTGGATCTGACCGACATGGCCGCGTTCAGCGGCTCGATCGGCCTGCCCGCCCCGTCGACGCTCGTGCGCTTCCGGCGCGAGGACGGCACCTGGGCCGCCGTCGGCGAGCCGGGCGAGCTGTGCGTGCACGGCCCGCAGGTGATGCGCGGCTACTGGCAGCGGCCCGACGAGACCGCGAAGGTGATCGACGCCGACGGCTGGCTCGGCACCGGCGACATCGGCGTGATGGACGAGCGCGGCTTCATCCGCCTGATCGACCGCAAGAAGGACATGATCCTCGTCTCGGGCTTCAACGTGTATCCGAACGAGATCGAGGAAGTGCTGGTCATGCATCCGGGCATCAGCGAAGCCGCCGCGATCGGCATCCCGGACGAAGTCCAGGGCGAACGGATCAAGGTCTTCGTCGTGCGCCGCGACCCGACGCTGACGGTCGACGACGTGCTCGCGCATTGCCGCAAAAACCTGACCGGTTACAAGATGCCGAAGTTCGTCGAATTCCGCGACGCGCTGCCGCAGACGAACGTCGGCAAGATCCTGCGCCGCGCGCTGCGCGACGAGGAACTCGCCAAGCTCAAGGCCGCGAAGCAAGGCTGAACGATCCATCGCCCCGGAGATGCTGTCGATGAACGAAGGAACGAAGCGCCGCACGCGGCACGCGGCCGCGGCCGTCGCGTGCATGCTGTCGCTCGCGCAAGCCGGCCTGCATGCGCAGGAAACCGCCGCCGCCGCGAGCGCGGCCCAGGAGGCCGCACTGCCGGCGGACCTGGCGAAGGTCACGCGCGAGCCGGTCGCGCAGCAGGCGCGCTGGCTGCGCACGGCCGCCCAGCGCGGCACGCTCGCACAACTTGACGACGCGACGCTCACGGCGCTGTTCAAGACACTCGATCCGCTCGCCGTCCCGCTCTATATCCGCAACGGTCCCAATGGCTATCCGTCGTACCAGTTCACGATGGTGCGCCAGGAGCGCATCAGCGGGAAATGGTCCGACACGCCCGACCGCATGCTCGTGAAGACGACCCGCGAACCGTTGCGGGTGTACGCGAAATGGCTGCCGGGCGGCGCGCATGCCGGACAGGAGACGATCTATGACACGACCCAGCGCAAGGACGAGATGTACGGCCATCTCGGCGGCCTGCTCGGCAAGATTCCGCTGTGGACGGCGCTCGACGGCGCACTCGCACGCGCCCAGTCGAATCACCAGGTGAAGGATCTCGGCACCGAGTTCATCACGAACCTGTACCTGACCGAAGGAAAGAAATACCAGGAAGCCGGCGTGCAGCGGCCGACGCAGGTGGAAGCGAAGACGATCGGCGGCGTGCGCGTCGTCGCGCTCACCTACGAGACGCCGACCGGCCGCCCGCAGTTCTACGCGAAGAAGGAAACCCTCGGGCTCGACCTGCACGCGCCGTACTTCAGGACCGTCGAATCGTATGACAACGACGGCAAGATCTTCGAACGGATCGTCATCGAGAAAATCGCGCCGGTGACGCTCGACGAATCCGCGTTCGACCCGAAGAATCCGGATTACGCGTTCTGAACGTCACCGGCGCCGCGCAGGTCGCGCTCAATCGTCGTCATCGTCGTGATGCTTGCGCCAATGCTTGTAATAGTGCTTGCGCCATTTCCGGTAACCGTCGTCGTCCTCTTCGCCGTAGTAGCCGTATCCGTAACCCGGATAGGCGACCACCGCCGGCTGCGGCGCCACATAGACCGGCGCCGGCTCGACATAGACCGGCGCGACCGGCACGCCGATGCCCACCGACAAGTCGACGTGCCCCGCCATTGCACTGCCGGAAGCGAGCAACGCCACACTCCCGATCCACACCGCCAATCCCCTCTTGTTCATGTTCCCCTTCCCGGATCCGCCGGCCAGCCCGGCACGCGCGTCGAATGTAATCGCGCCGCGCGCCGCCAGGTGCTACGCCGTTGCGAGAGTCGTAACGCGACGTAACGAAACGGCATTAGCCATTCGACCGAATCGCGAAAATGCACGGGAACGTCTATAGTGGGTTACGGTTCGACACAATCGCGACTGCGCACTGGTGGAACGAACAGGGTAAAATCCCGCCAAACACTTGGTGGGCAACCACGCCACACACGCACAACATATTCTCTGACGCAGGCTCCTGCCGCACCTCAATGGCCAATCCCGCAGAATCCCATCCGCAAAACGACTTCATCAATTCGGCGCGCAAGGAACGTAAGCGTGTTGAAATCTATCTCGTCAACGGCATTCGTCTGACGGGGTGTATCGAGTCGTTCGACCAGTACCTGGTGATGCTGCGCACCCCCGTGGGTCTGCAAGGCATCTACAAGCGTGCGATTTCCACGATCCAGCTCGACACGGGCGGCTCGCGCCCGGGCGGCGGCGGCCCCCGCGGCCCGCGTACCGGCGGTCGGCCGGGCGGCCGCGAAGGCGGCGGGCACAGCCCGTACGGCTCGCACGGCGGCGCCCGCGAATCGCGCGGCGACGGCGGCGGCTACGGCTCGCGCGAACCGCGTGAAGGTTACGGTTCCCGTGAACCGCGCGAAGGCTATGGCTCGCGCGAACCGCGCGAGGGTTATGGCGCGCCGCGCGAACCCCGCGAAGGCTACAGCGCCCCGCGCGAAAGCTACGGCGCACCGCGCGACGCCGGCGACGCATCGGGCAACACGTCGCCGTCCGACGCACGCGGCGGCAACGGGCCGGTGATCGTCACGCGCCGCCGGCGAATCGTGCCGGACGGCCAGTAAAACGAAAGGGCAAGCCAAGCGGCTTGCCCTTTTTTCTGGTGGGTCGGCGCGGCATGTCGCCGCACCGGCCGTGCCGTGATCGCTCAGTGCGCCGTCGTCGGCAAGCCTGCGTCGGCCTCGCGCTGCAGCGAACGCACCTGCTGCTGCAATGCGCGCAGTTGCGACTGAAGCTGCGCCTGCTGCGCCTGCAACGCCGCCGTTTCGGTGCGGACGCTCTTCTGGCGATCCGCGACCGCTGCCTGCTGCTCGCGTGCGATCGAGATGTCCGCCTGCAGACGCCGCGCCCGTTCCTGCGTGACTTCGATCTGCCGGTCCATCCGCGCCTTTTGCGATTCCAGCTTCGCCGCACGCAGTTCGTTGACGGCCAGCCGTTCCGCCTGACGCGAGAAATCGCGATAGATCGTCTCGGCCCGCGTTTCGTCGTAAGTCTTGATCACCCGCCAGAACGCCTTCTGCTGGAACAGCGCGACGAAATAGGAACCGTCCTTCACGCTGAACAGCAGGCTCGCGCCGTAGCTGCCGTTATAGCTGGTGCGCATTTCCGTCAGCGAATGCGCCTGGATCTGGCGCTGCAGTTCGTCGACCGTGCTCTGCCCGGTCGTCTCGCCCGCCTGCGGCTGTACCGACGTCTGAACCTGCTGATCGATCACCGGAATCGTCGCCACCGGCGCCGACGCCTGCTGCACCGCCGGCGATGCGTTGCCGGCCAACCCCTGCGCGAACGCGCCCTGCATGCCTCCCATCATGGCGAGCAACACACACGCCCGCCCCAACCCCGTCATATGGCTCATGAATTTCGATTCCCCGCCCGTGTCGTTGTAATTCAGCGCGATTTTATCTCATTAATTATTCGCTTTCGCGAGTCTCGGGCTCTTCGTCGAATATCTGATACTTGCGCATCTTTTCCCACAGGACTTTCCGGCTGATGCCGAGCTGCTGCGCCGTATCCTGACGCCGCCAACCGTTTGCGTCGAGGGCGGCGATCACGCGGCTGCGCTCGTTCATGTCCCACTTGCTGCGGTCGACGAAGACCTCTGCCGCACTCTCCACCGGCACCGGCTGCGCCGAATTGCGTGCATGTGCGACCAGCCGCTGCAGTCGCGCGGCATCCCAGCCGCCCGTTTGCCGCACCGTCACCCCGACGCGCTCCGCAAGGTTGCGCAGTTCGCGCACGTTGCCGGGGAAATAGCTGTCCGCTACCGCGTCCGCGAGCCAGTAAGGCAGGTCGGACAATTGCGCGAGCCGCTCGTCGCCCACAACCTCCGCGACGAACGACTTGAACAGCGCGATCTTGTCGACCGCGCCCCGCTCTTCCAGCGACGGAATGCTCAGCTCGATCACCGCGAGCCGATAGTAAAGATCCGCGCGGAACAGGCCATCCTTCACGAGCTGCGGCAGCTTCTTGTTACTGGCCGCGACGAGACGGAAATCGACCTTGATCGGCGTCGTCGCGCCGACCCGCAGCACGGCGCCGTCCTCCAGCACGCGCAGCAGCTTGACTTGCTGGTACAACGGCAGGTCGCCGACTTCGTCGAGGAACAACGTGCCGCCCGCCGCCTGCTCGAAATAGCCTTTATGCGCAACAACCGCGCCGGTGAACGAGCCTTTCGCGTGCCCGAAGAACAGCGATTCGAACAGGCCGTCCGGAATCGCGCCGCAGTTGACCGGCACGAATTCGCCGGTCCGGTAGCGCGAATGCTTTTCGTGGAGCAATTGCGCGATACGTTCCTTGCCGACGCCGGTTTCGCCGTGCAGCAACACGTTGGTGTCGCAGTCGGCGAACGTATCGACCTCGTGCAGCAGCGCCTGCATCGACTCCGAGTGCGCGACGAGTTCGGACGGCTGCAGCGTATCGGCCGCGTGCGCGCGCAGCTGCGTGACGAGCTTGCCGATCATCCCGCGCAGTTCGGCGCAGGTGAAGTCGAGCGGCAGGATGTGCGAATAGTCGGGCGGATACTGCGACGCGTCGTGGTCGCGCGCCGCGCCGACCCAGACGACCGGCATGCCGATGTTGGCCTGCCAGTCGCGCAGGAATGCCGCGCCGGTTTCGATCATCGTCACGCTGATGATCGCGAGCGACGGCCGCAACGCGGCGCGCTCCGGCGAGATTTCCGCATTGTCGGCGCGGATCACTTCGACGTCGAAGCTCGCCATGCAGCGGGCAACGCGGTCGACGATGTCCGCCTTGCCTTCCCAGACGTACAGGTCGAGTTCTGCGATTGCGGAGGTGGTTCTCATGATTCAGGTGCGGCTACGGTTATTGACGAGTGATGCGGCACTGCGGGTCAGGCGCGGGGCATGGGCCGAAGCGCTGCCCGCGCTCCCGACGCAAGTGGACGCCGCGGTTTTCATTGCACGAGCATCGGATTGCCGCATTTGATCGAGTCCGGTGTATTTGTGACATAGGCGTTCCCCAGACTCAAGCCGAGCAAGCCGGTGACCGAAGTCAGCAGCGAATCGATCGGTTGCAGCAGGAGCGGAACGAGTGTGCTCGCCAGTGCGGTCAGAAGCGGGCCGGTGATGAGGCTCACCACCGGATTCAATATACCGGCCAGCAATCCTGCCAGACTGCCCTGTGGGGCAGACAGCGACAGCGTCAGACCACCGTTGGCGATACCCTGAACCGCGGGCGACAGGAACTGATCGGTTCCCACGGAAAGCATGTACGGCGATGCCGGACTCGGCGACGCGGATGATCCAGGCCCAGGATAGGTGAACACCAGCGACGTCGGATTTTGATTGGCGACCGGAACCGTCAACTGGCCGGGCTGCAAATTGACGTTGACCGAGATGTCGTTCACGTTGAGGAGCCCGAGCGTGGCGACGCTGAGCAACGTTGTCAGCGCCGATGTCAAGCCGCCGAGGTTGAGCAGATTCAGCAGGCTCTGCAAGTTGACGGACACCAACGTGATCGGCGATGCGCCGCCGTTCGGAACATAACCGCTGGACGCATTGAGGTTGATCGGCGTATTCGCCGTCCCACCGATATAGACGGCGACCACGCCGGTCTGCACGTTCACCGTCGCGCTCTTCGTGCCGTTCGCGGAACAGGTGACGGAGGCGAGCCCGGCCTTCGCCGGCGCGACATACGCGGTAATCGGCAGTCGCACGACGGCCAGCGGCGTCGCATTGCCTGACGGGCAGGTGCCTCCCGGATAGACCAGCGATCCGTTCGAGCACGTCGACAGCAGCGATATCGACGTATTCAGGAACACGTTCCCTTGCGCTGTCGACGTATTGGTCAAGCAATTCGACGTCCCGCAATTCGACGGTCCGGGCGGCCCGCTTGCGGTGGCCGGCGGCGTTCCGGCGAGTGATACGGAACCCGACACTGTCGCGTTCAGCAGCGGCGCGAGCGCGGTCGGCGTCTGGACCGTGATGCTCGGGATGGCAACGGCATTCGTGCCGTTCGCGACCTGTAGCGCGGTCGACAACAGTCCGAGCGCGTTGACGCTGGCGTCGACTGCAGAGCTGCCGTTGGCCACCGCGGCCGAAACCAGCTGGTTAAGCGCGATCTGCGGCCCGCCGCAGACGCTGCCGGAACAAAGCGCGACGACGATCGCATTCAGCACGTTCAGGTTCGCGCCCACCAGGTTCTGTTGGGTCGCCGCCTGCACCACCGCGTTGGCCAACTGACCAAGGGTCACGGAGCCGTTCAGTACGGCCGTGCTCGAGCCGACCGGCAGATTGGCGAGAATGCCTGCCAGCTTCAGGTTGACCTGCGCCAGCCCCTGATAATCGACAGCGTTGAGGCTCAACGTTTTGGGCGACCCGGTCAGCGTCTGGAGCAATTGATTGGCCAGCCCGCCATTCAACGCGGCGAGCGACGTGGTCAGCGTAAAGGTATCGGTCGGCGTGCTCTTCGCCATGGCCGACGCACTGATCGACTTCACGCCGCGGAAAAAGCCCGTCACCGGTTCGGAAACGCTCACGCACACGGCGTTGGCCGACTGGCCGGTCGTTGATCCGGCCGGCCCTGCCGACAAGCCGCCGCATTGACCGTTCATCGGGTCGCCCGCGGTCGGCGTAAACAGCGCGGCACCGCCACTGGTCTGAGGCGCAGTCCACACGCCGCACGTTACGGAAATGGTGGCGTTTGCCGGTACGGAATTCGCCGAAGGGCTCGCGACCTGCTGGGCCGCCGTCTTCGCCGCCGAACAGGTCGTATCCGCGCTGGCTTTCATGACCGACGAGAGCGCGGCCAGATCGGCAGCCGCCTGCATATGGCGTCGTTCGGAATAAAAGCGGCCGATGTCGATTCCGCTGAGTACGATGACGGCAACCGACAGCCAGATCGCCGCCATGATCGCGATGGAGCCGCGCTGACGCTGCCCCGCCGGCCCGTCAGTACCGTGTCGCCGCCCCACCCGTGATTGATCCGCGCGCATCGCCATTTCGCTTACTGCGCACCCTGTCCGTTACCCGACATGCCACCTGACGAACCGAGCTGCGTGCTCATCGACTCAGGAATCTTGTTCTTGAACGAATCGAGATAACGCTGGTAGATCAACGACGCGACGTCGCCAAGCAACGGTTGCGTCGGCGCTGCCGCCCGATTTTCGCCCTGCATCGTGAGCCAGTCCCTGGTCGAGCGCCCCACGTCGGACGCCACCGGTGCCGCATCCTGCTGTGCGTATGCGGTGACGGTTCCCAGCGCCATGCAGGCAACCGCCGCCAGCATCGCAACGCGCCCCGCATGCATGTTCCGACGATCATTGTTGTTCATGTCGTTCCCCCGCCTGTTCGTTCTGTTCATTGTGCAAACCGTTGCAGCAGCGGCACGGTCTGGTCATAGCCGAAATTGTTCGCCATCGGCGTGATCGGCGCGGTCGCGGCGTGCCGCGACACCACCGGCGGCGTTGCGACCGCACGCTGCTGTGCACGCGCCGCGGCCGTAATCCTTGCGGCATCGCCAAGAATGTCCTTGCGGATATCCGCCGGTAGACGCTGCTGATTCATCAGTCGCTGCGCATCCTGCGTGCGCCCGGACGCGAGCAGATACAGTGCGAGGTTGCTGACGATCTTCGGATTGCGTTGATCCAGTTCCGCTGCCTTCATCAACGGCACCCGCGCGCCGACCACATCGCCGTTACGCAATTTCGCATAAGCGAGATCGGACAGCAGCGACGCGTCGGTCGGCGCAAGCTCCGACGCCTGCGTCAGTGCCTGTACAGCCAGACCGAAATCGCCGGCCGCACCGGCGATCAACCCCAGCCCGCGGTAACCACGCGAGGCCAGCGGCGTCTTCAGCAACTGCGTATACGCAGCCGCGCCGGCAGCCGGCTGGTCGGTCATCCGCAGCGCGTCCGCGCGCAGCAGAATCGTGTCCGGCGACACGCCGTAGGCCTTGTCGTAAGCGTCGATGTGCGCGAGCGACGCGTAATAGAGGCCCTGCGCCTGCATCCGCTGGATCAGACCGAGATACATCGCAGGCGTATCCGGCACCGCCTGCTTCTGGTCGGCCGCCTGAATCAGCGCCGCGCGTTCTGCCTGCGCGTTCACGCCGTACCCGCCCTCCTTGGTCGCACATGCGCCGAGCAGCGCTACCACCGCCACCACGCCAGCGTGCCTCGCCATTCCGCCGATCCGCTTCATCGTATTTCCTTCCGTCCGTCAATGATGATGCGCCGTCAGCGCACGCATCACGGCCAACAACCCCGGTCCGGCCGTCACGATCAGCAGTGCGGGCAGCAATGTCACCACCATCACACCGGTCATCTTTACGGTCAGCCGACCGATCCGGTCGCGCAGCATCGCGCGGCGCGTTTCCCGAAGCCGGTCGCCGAACTGCTTGAGCGGCTCCTGAACCGCGCCGCCGTGCTTGTCGACCTGCACCATCAGCCGCGCGATCGCGCGCAAGTCCTCGTTGTCGAATCCGCTCGACAACCGTTGCATCGACTGCTCGCGCGTGCGGCCCGCTGCGAATTGACGCTGCGCGATTCCGACCTCCGACGACAGCACCGGCATCATCCCGCGGAAATCGTTCGTCACGACCTGCAGGCTTTGATCCAGTGACAATCCGACGCCCTGCAACAAGCGCAGCATGTCGACGAGCAACGGCAGCTCGTCGATGACACTCTGGCGCCGCGCGGCGGCACGACGCTGCAGGTAGAGCTTCGGCAGCATGAAGCCGAACCCGAATGCGGCGAACATGCCGATCATCCAGAATCCTCTCGTCGTTCGCCCGCTCGCGAATATCGCGAACAGCAACGGCAACGCGATCCCGCATGCAATTCGCGCGATCAGGAACAGCCCGCGCGTACGCGCGTCGACGTAACCGCATTGCTCGAGCAGACGACGGTCCTCTTCCGCGACGATGTGCTTGCCGAACCCGGTATCGAGCCAGCGCATCCCTGTTGCCGAGAATCGCGCAAGCATGCGCTCGATGCGCTCGCGCCCGCGCGTATCCGGTTTCGCGGATGGAACCTCGTCCGCCGTGGTCCGCGCCTTGGCTGCCTCCAGCGCCGCCATGCGCTGATCGAGCGCATCGGCCAGCGCACGTTCTGCACGCGACGCGGCACTCGCACGCAACAACGCGATCATTCCAAACAACAGCACGCCCAGCGCGCCAAGTGCCAGTGCGACCGATCCGATCTGAGTTGCTGTCATCGCATCACCTGAGTCGAGCCATTCGATACAGCCATACGCTGCCCGCAACCTGTGCCAGGAACGCGAACATGAGGAGCATTTGCCCGCTCGGATCGTTCCACATCCCTTCCAGGTATTTCGGGTTGGTCATCACGACAAAGCTGCCGATCCCGATCGGCAACATCACGAGCACGAATGCCGACAGCCGCGTTTCCGCCGACATCGCCGTCAGCTCGCGCTCCGCTTGCTCGAGGTCGCGCATGAAGACGGCCATCCGCTCCAGCATGACGTCCGCGCGACCGCCGTACTTGACCGACAACCGCAGTACCGAGCCGAGCAATTCGAACTCCTCGGTCCGGTAGATCTTGGCGATGTGAAGCATCGCGCGATCGATCTCGACACCCGAGCGCAGCATCCGGGACACGTGATCGAGACACCCCCGCAGCGGCTCCTCCGTCGTCAGCAGCGCTGCCTGGAATGCGGCCGGCACGCTGTTGCCGAGCGTCACCAGTCGCACGATCCCGTCGAGAAACGACGGGATCTGCCGGACGATTTTCAGTCGCCGCTTCTGGATTCGCGACGTGAGCCAGACGCCGAAGATCGCGCCGCCGCACGCAAGCGCCGCGAAACACGCAAGCACGCCGCCGCGGCTGCCCGCGATTGCCGCCACCGCGGCGAGAGCGGCCAGCGCGACGATCGCCTTGCCGCGTGCGCCTTCGATCCCCGCACGGTTCACGAGGTTGGTCAGATACTCCGTTGCGAGCGCATACCAGTGCGCCCAGAACGCACGAGACGCGGCATTGTGCGCGCCACCGGACGACGACACGGCCCGCGACGCGGCGGATGCCGCCGATCGTGCAGCCGGTGCCGCCACGCGCACGCCGGGTTCGAGCCGACTGTCGATGAAGCGCTTCGCATCGGTGCGCACGCGCCGGGTTTCCGCATGTCGCCACAGCATCAGTGCCGATGCCACGCACAGCATCGCGACCGCGAGCACCCAGATCATCGCGCTATACATTGAAGCCCCCGCCGCGGCCGAACCCGCCGCCGCCAAAGCCGCCACCGAAACCGCCCCCGCCCATCGCGCTGTTCGTCAGCGTCTGGCGGAAGCGCGCGAGCTTCGGCGAATGCGGATGGATGCCGAGCGATTCCCAGTGATCGATTTCCTCGCCTTCCGGCGTCACGCGCGCTTCGTAGCGATACAGCTCCTGCGTCGCGATGATGTTGTCGGACAGCCCGGTCACCTCGGTGATCGACAGAATCCGGCGGCGTCCATTCGACAGCCGGCCGATCTGCACGATGAAATCGATCGCGTTCGCGATCTGGCGACGCAAGCTCGACTCGGTCCCCTGGAAGCCGGCGAACCCGGCGAGCATCTCGAGACGGTACAGGCACTCGCGCGGCGAACTCGCGTGCACGGTGCCCATCGAGCCGTCGTGGCCCGTGTTCATCGCCTGCAGCATTTCGAGCACTTCACCGCCGCGCACTTCGCCGACGATGATCCGGTCCGGACGCATCCGCAACGTGTTGCGCAGCAGGTCGCGAATCGTCACGACACCGTTGCCGTCGAATCCGCCGGGGCGGCTTTCGAGCCGCACGACGTGCGGGTGGTTCAGCGACAGCTCCGCCGTATCCTCGATCGTCACGACGCGCTCGGCCTCCGGAATGTGGAATGCGAGCGCGTTGAGCAGCGACGTCTTGCCCGAACTCGTGCCGCCCGACACGAGCACGTTGCAGCGTGCCTCGACCGCCGCCTCGAGCAGCGCGCCGATCTCGTCGTTGTACGTGCCGTTGCCGAGCAGGTCCGAGGGCTTGAGCGGATCCTTGCGGAATTTGCGGATCGACACGATCGGGCCGTCGATCGACAGCGGCTCGATCACGACGTTCACGCGGCCGCCATCGGGCAGTCGCGCGTCGACCATCGGGTTCGATTCGTCGAGACGACGCCCGATCGGCGCGAGGATCCGGCGCACGATCCGCAGCAAGTGCGCGTTATCGGTGAAACGCACCGGCAGCTTCGCGAGAATCCCGTGCCGCGACACGTACACGTCGTTGTAGCCGTTGATCAGGATGTCCTCGACTGCCGGATCCGCGAGCAGGTCCTCGATCGGCCCGAAGCCGGCGAGTTCCTTCGTCAGCGCCTCGGCGATCGCCCGCACCTCGTTCTCGTTGAGCGGAATGCGGCGCAGGCGGACGAAGCTGTCGATCTCGAGATCGACGAACTGATTGATCGCCTGGCGCGACCATCGGCCGAACTCGGCGCCCAGTTCCTCGATACGCGTCAGCAGATGCTCGTGCGCCGCATTCTTGATGTCGTGGAATTGCTGCGTCTGGGAGAACGGCGCTGCGCCGTCGGCGAATTGAATGTCGTGTGCCATCGGTTATGACCGCTTGGACGAGGGTTGAATGAAGCGTTTGAGCGCCGACAGGCCGGGCGCCGCGCGCGACGCGCCCGCCACGCCCGATACGCCGGGCAGCCGCGTGGCGAGGGATTCGAGTGCGCGCACATACGGATCGCGCTCCGCCGCGTCGATGATGAGCCGCCCCTGGTTTGCCGCATGGCCGATCGCGACGCGACGTGCCGGCAAGGTGCCGACCAGCGACAACCCGAGACGCTCGGCGATCTGTCCGGGCATCAGGTCCAGCGCGGAATCGTACTGGTTGACCACGAGCTTGACGCGATCGGTATCGACGCCCGCATCGCGCAGCCCGGTGAGCAGGTCGGCGGCCGAAACGATCGACGCGACGCCCTGGTCGCAGACAAGCCACGCCTCGTCGGCCGATGCCGCGATCTGCGTGACGAACTCCCGATTCGAGAACCCGCCGAGATCGACGACCTGCTGGTCGAAGAATGCACGGAAACGGTTCAGCAATCCGATGCACGACGCATAGGACACGTCGCGCAATCCGCCGAGGTCCGGCGGCAGCGTCGTCAGTGCGACGCCGCTCTGGTGTCGCGTGAGCGCGGTGTTCACGAACGTGCGATCGATGCGGCGCAGATTCTGCACGGCATCGATAAAGTGGAATTCGCAGCGCGTGTTCAGGAACAGCGCGCCGTCGCCGGCCGGCAATCCCAGGTCGATCAGCGCGGTCTGGCGACCGGCCGGCACGCCGCCGTCCGGGCCGCCCGTCGCGCCCGGGCCGAGCGCCCGCTTCTGCAGCCAGACCGCGAGATTCGCGGCAAGCGTGCTGACGCCCATGCCCGCGCGCGCGCCGAGCAACGCGACGACCTTGCCGTGGCGGCTCGTCGGCTCGCCGACGTGGGACAGCAAGCCACGCGTCGTTCGCAGCGCGTCCTCGGCCGATGCCGACACGTCGATGAAGTCGCGCACGCCCGCGCGCAGTGCGGCGAGCGTGCTCTCCGGCTGGGTGAGCGAGCCGAGCGCGACGATCGGCAACCCCGGATGCGCCGCACGCACCGTGGCCGCGGCGACGCTCGCCGCTTCGCTGCGTTCGGAGAAGTCGATGAACACAAGGGCCGGATTGAGCCCGGTGATGCGCTGTGCCAGCACACCCGGTTCCAGCGACGCGGCCTCGACCGCACCGGCCGAAACCAGCGTATCGGCCAACCAGCGCACATGCGCTTCCTTTGTCGACGCACAAACGAAGTAGTCGGTCACGGCGGGTTCACACAATGATTGGGTTCGTGCATTCATGTCGAACACCCCCGATTACGCATGGCGTAGCGATGTGCCGCGACGCGCAATGCTTCAGATTCATTTCGAAAACCCCGGTGCCGCATCCGGCGACGCCGCACCGCCCAGATAGGATCGCCACACCGGCCCGTCACGCTGCTCCGACAACTCGCCGGGCGTCGCAGGCAATACCGCCCCCTTCGCAATCGGCGCGACGAGATGCGGTGTCACGATGATCAGCAATTCCTTGTCGTTCTGCTGGTAGTTCAGGTTCTTGAAGAACGTGCCGATGATCGGCAGGTCGCCGAGCAGCGGCACCTTGCTCACGTTCGACAATGTCTGGCGATCGATCAGTCCGCCGATCACGAAGCTCTCGCCGTCACCGAGTTCGACCGTCGTATCGGCACGACGCGTCGTGATCCCCGGCACGGCGACGCCGCTGATCGTCACGCTGTTCACGAAATCGAGCTGGCTCGATTCCGGTGCGACCTTCAGCGCGATCCGGCTCGGGCTCAACACCGTCGGGGTCAGCGACAGCCCGACGCCGTATTGCTTCCACTGGATCGCGGTCGAGCCGAGTCCCTGCGGCGCCGGCACCGGAATCTCGCCGCCCGCGAGGAAGCTGGCGCTCTGACCGGACAGCGCGACGAGCGTCGGCTCCGCGAGCACGCGCGCCATGTTGTTCGCTTCGAGCAGCGACAGGTCGGCGAAGATGCCTCGTCCTGCTGCGTTCACAACCAGGTTGAACGCTGACGCGACCGGCGCGCCAAGCGTCGGAATGTATGAGCCCGTGCCCGGGCCCGCTGCGCCGTTATACGATTGCACGCCGCCCGGTGCGAACGAACCGAACGAAAAGCCGTTGCTCTGCTTGAAGAAATTGAAGCCGATCTGCTTGAGCACCGAACGGCTGAATTCCACCACCCGCACATCGACCTGCACGACGTTCTTGCCGGCCAGCGTCGAGCGATCGATCACCGTGCCTTTGGGGCTCATGTTTTTGGCGACCGCTGCGGCCCGATCGTGAGCATCGAGCGATGCCGACGTTCCCCGCAGCACCGACGTCCCGCCGTACGCCTTCACCTGCGGCGTAGAACCGTCGAGTACCGCTTGCGCCGCCGCGTCGACGACTTCCACGCTCCACACCGTCGGCTCGTCGCGACCGCGCTCCCACAACATCACGTTCGTCGCACCCGGCGCTTTCGCGGTCAGCAGCACCGAACCGGAACGACTGCCCTTCATGATCAGCACATCGGCGATTGCCGGATCGCCGACGGCGACCCGCTGCAGCGCGTGGCCGGCGGAAATCTGCCGCTGCGCGCCGACGGCGAGCTCGATCGTGCCGCTCGCGCTTGCAATGGAGGCGAATGTCAGGGTCCAGAGCGCAATCGCGAATGCAATCAGTGTGTTTTTCATTGTTTGTTGGACCGTCGCACGGCCTTTACTTGTCTTCGCCGATATCGATTGCCATCGATGTTGTTCAATACGCGACCGTTTCCGACCGGCCGCCGCGGATCACCTCGATGCTGCCCCCGCCCCCGTTGCCGCTGCCGCCGGCTCGCATCGCAGGCGGCAGGCGCGACGGCAGCGGCGGCACGTTCACGTTGGCCACAGCGGTCCTCGACGTGCCGGACAGCTGTTGCAGCGATACGCCGGCCGCGGCAAGCGCCGACGGCGACAGCTTGTTGTCCGTGCGCACCGCCACCGTCTGCGTCGCGAGCTCGTCGTCGCGCGGGTTGCGCAGCGCGAGCGTCAGCCGGCCGCTCGCCTCGCCGAGAGTCAACGCATCGACCTGCGCGGTCGGCACCGCGAGTACCGCGATGCGCGTGTTGCTCGGCTGGCCATTGCTGCCGTTCGTGTTGTTGCCGCTGTCGCGATCCGGCGTCGCGTCGCCGAACGACAGCACGCGAACCTTCGACATCAGGAGCCGTGCCTGCGTCTGCGAGACTTCACCGTCGAACATCGCGCCACCTCCTTCCCGCTTCAGGTTCAGGAACACGTCGACGAAATTGCCGGGCCGAAGGCGGTTGCCGACCGCATTGGTCTCGTCGACGCGAACCGCGATTGCGCGCTCGCCCGGCTCGACGTCCTCGGCAAGGCCCGACACCAGTGCGCCCGAGACGACGGGTGTCGATGCCGGAATGTCGCGTGCCGGTACGCGACCGACCAGTGTGGCCGGATCGGAAAACGCCCCTGCCGGCGCTGGTGCGGTCGGCTGAATCTTCAACGCGTCCGCGGCGATCGGCTGACCGACCGACAACGTGCGCGTCGCAACCACGACCGGCACCGGGGTCGCGACCGCTGCCGGTTGCGCCGGGACAGGACTAGACGAACTGCGCCCGAGCATCCATGCATAGATTCCGAGCAGAACGGCGATCGCGATCAGCAGCCCCGCGATGATCTTCGTTACGTTATTGGCCATGTTGTCGAATGGATACCGGATAAGGTCCGTGCAAATCTTTTTGTCTGACAATTAACACGACAAAAAACCGCCTCGTCGCGATGCGCAACTCATTGAAGCAACGACTGCGAAATCTGGACGACTGCCGTGCTTGTCAGCGGCTGGGTCAGAATGGTGCCCACGAAGGGCATGGTCGTTACCCAAGCTTGCGGCGAATAGCTCACCGTTACCGACAGGCAATACAGCGACGCGTCGTATTTGCATGCAGGCGCCTTCACCACGACATTCGGCGCGCTGATATTCAGCCAGCCGACGACGTCTTTCGCGGTGGCCTGCGCCTTCGCGGTTCGAGTCGTCAAATCCGGGGCGTAATTCAAGGCCGCGCGCGCGCCTTCGCTGGCGGCGAACGTCAAACTTTGCTGAATCACGAAAACCATTCCGAAACAAATGATCCCGTAGCAGATCACGAAGAAAAGCGGAAATATGATTGCGAATTCGACTGCGGTCGCTCCGCGCTGCCGCCCGTATCCGCAACGCGTTCTCTGCCGTTTCATCGCACGCTCCCACCCGCGACGAGGCAGACGAGCCATACAGCCGCAGGGATTGCAAGGCACGCGCCATAAGGTGTCGCGCGATATCGACCGATCGTCGACGCCGGTGCGCCACGCCGCCACAACGTACCGAGCGACGTGCGAGACAACAGCAGCACGGCAAGCGCGTGAATCCCCGCCGCAAGGCTTGCGGCGATCCAGAGCCACATCAGGCCATGAACGCCGCACCACGCGCCGAGGACGGCAAACACCTTCACGTCGGCCGCGCCCATCACCCCCAGGAAAAAGAACGGGAGAAGGCCCACCAGACCGACGAACGTGCCGAACAGCGCCTGGACGCGTCCGATGCCGAACGGATTTGCACCGTAAAAGGCGCTTGCAAATGCGGCGACCAACCCGCCGACAACGAGCAAATTCGGAATACGCCGGGAATGAATATCACTGGCCGTGACGAGCACTGCCCAGGCCAGGAACGCCCCGATAGAAAATAGATATGCCATCGCGCCAGACCGGTCGCGGATATAAGTTGAGCGGCTCGCCGCAGCAAGCCGCCCGATATCACGCCGAAAGACAATGATTGGGACTGCTTAACCCAATTTGCACGCCGCGGCCGTGCCCGAGCTACCGACCGTGCTGACGCACGTGCCGATGGTCGAGAACATCGAATTGAGATTGGTGCCGAGCGACGATACACCGGCGATGATGGCGACAGCGACCAGCCCCGCAATCAGACCATACTCGATCGCGGTAACCCCGTCTTCTTCCTTAAGGAAGCGCTTGATGAGTGCTTTCATTTTTTAATTCCTCGTGCCTGTGTGTACGTTCTTTGGCCTTTTATACGTTGTGCGTCCCCGTATATCTGGCCCTTGCCTCGCGCCGTTCGTTACACATGTGAAACGACAGCCGAGTGCGCTTTCTTTATATGTCACCCCGAGGGGTGCGTATCACAATTTGATGCAAGTTAACATTCGCGATAGTGACCCTCCTCGAACGTCGTGTACCGAACTGTACATTTCCTTACACCTGCTCCGGATTCTATATCCGTTCCTATTTAACTTCCAACCTCTTTTAAGACCGGGCCGAACAAACTTTCCGGGAGCACAACGTATTTGTACGGTGTTTCGGTACGATTTACACATAGGATTTACGATAGGTTAGATGTGCACACCTAATCCACCAGTAAAACAATCAGACCGCCCGCCAGCCCTGCCCGCCCCTCACGTTACGCCGCACGCGTAACGCCAATGTTGTGACGTTACGTTACGAAACGGCCGAAACCGTTCTCATTTGACTGCTCTTAAACAGATTCAACAATCTTTCAATTTGCCTAAATCCCTTTTCCGACAAGGAATTGCCTCGTTTAAAACCAATCATCGAACTCTCGGCCATCGAAATGGCACGACAGTTGCAGAGTAATCCGCGCATCACTCAACACAACATCAACTTCAATGCGAGGACGAAATGGACATTCAGGTTATCCCTCATGGCACGCTCCGGACGACTATGATCGCGGCCACCGTGGCAGCCATGCTTTCCCTCTCCGCGTGCGGCGGCTCCGGCTCCATCAGCAAGGGGCTCAGCGGTGGCTCCAGCTCGGGCGGTGGCGATTCGGTCTCCACGTCGGGCGGCGGTACCTCGGGCGGCACGTCCGGTTCGACGAGCGGCAGCACGTCGGGTAGCACCAGCGGCTCGACCAGCGGCAGCACGAGCGGCTCGACGAGCGGCAGCACCAGCGGCACCACGAGTGGAACGAGCAGCGGCACGAGCGGCACCTCCGGTGTGTCGTCGAACGCGGTGGGAACCGTCCTCGCAAGCAGCAGCAATCTCGTCACGAATCTCGGCGGCACCGTATCCGGCCTCGGCTCCGTGATCGCCGGCCAGTCGCTGCCCGGCGTCAACCCGGGCACGACGCAGGCGGCAGGCGGCATCGTGCAGAACGTCGGCGGCGCGGTGACGGCGCTCGGCAATGGCCTCGGCAACGGCCTCGGCCAACTCGGCGCGACGAAGGACCCGATCGGCGTCACGGTCGCCAGCACCGGCGGCGTGGTGAACCAGCTCGGCGGCGCCGTCACGCAAACCGGCAACCTGGTCACGAGCCTCGGCACCGGCCCGCTGTCGCCGCTCGCGCCCGTCACCGGCGCCGTCGGCGGCCTCGTGACGCAGGTCGGCAACGCCGTATCGAACGGCGGCACCACGCTGTCCAACGTATTGTCGACCGGCCCGATCCAGCAGGTCACGCAGACGGTCAGCTCGGCGATCACGCCGATCACGACGATGGTCGGTCAGACGACGCAGACGATCGGGACGGCCACCGGCCTCGGCGCCCCGCTCAACATGCTGCTCGGGACGATCGGCAACGGCCTGAACCAGGGCGGTGCGCTGATCGCATCGACGGGCGGCAACCCCGTCACGACCGGCCTCGGCAACACCGTCTCGTCGACCGGCAATACCGTGAAGACCGTCGGCGGCCTGTTCACGGGCGGCACCAGCGGCGCAACCAACCCGCTCGCGCCGCTCACGGGCCTCCTCACGACGGTCACCGGCACGCTCGGCGGTGCAGCGGGCGGCACCAGCGGCGGTCCGCTTGCCCCGGTTACGGGCCTCGTCTCGACCGTCGCCGGCGCGCTCGGCGGCGCGACGGGCGGCACCAGCGGCGGCCCGCTTGCCCCGGTTACGGGTCTCGTCTCGACCGTCACGGGCGCGCTCGGCGGCGCGACGACTGGTACGAGCGGCGGTCCGCTCGCGCCGGTCACCGGCCTTCTCTCCACCGTCACCGGCGCACTCGGCGGTGCGGCGGGCGGCACCAGCGGCGGCCCGCTCGCGCCGGTCACCGGCCTTGTCTCCACCGTCACGGGCGCACTCGGCGGCGTGGCCGGCGGCAGCAGCGGTCCGCTCGCGCCGGTCACGGGCCTGGTCTCCACGGTCACCGGCGCGCTCGGCAGCGCAACGGGCGGCGCAGGCGCCGGCAACCCGCTCGCCCCCGTAACGGGCGCCGTGTCCTCCGTCACCAGCACGGTCGGCGTTCCGGCACTGAGCGGCAGCACGGGCGGTGTCACGAACTCGGGCTCGGGCTCGAACCTGCTCGCGCCTGTCACGTCGCTGATCGGCGGCCTGCTCGGCGGCACGCACGGCAAGTAATCGAACATCCATTCATCGACAAGACAGCGAGGAGTCCATCATGTCCCAGCAACGTTCCATCACGACGGTCGTCCTGCGCCAGTGGCGCGTGCCCCTCACCGCCTTCGCCGCGGCGTGCCTGCTGGCTGCCTGCGGCGGCAACAGCGTCAGCACGCCGCCGACCAGCAGCAACGGCGGCAGCTCCAGCGGCACGAGCGGTACCAGCGGCACGAGCGGCACCAGTGGCTCGTCCACCGGCACCAAGGGCGCTGTCAGCACGGTCGGCCAGACCGCAACGGATCTCGGCAGCACGATCGGCAACGTCAGCCTGCCGGGCCTCGGCGACGGCGTGACGAAGGGCGTCGGCAGCACCGTCTCGAGCACCGGCACGATCATCAACGCGGCCGCCGATGCGTTGAGCAACGGGCTCGGACAGACCGGCTCGATCAAGGATCCCGTCGGCACGACGGTCGCCGGCCTCGGGAATGTCGTCGGCGCGACGAGCAATACCGTGTCCGGACTGAGCTCGACGGTCAAGGCGCTCGGCACGGGTCCGCTCGCACCGCTCGCCCCCGTCACGACGCCGGTCGGCACCGTGCTCGACACGGTCGCCAACGGCCTGTCGGCCGCGGGCACGACGATCGGCTCGACGCTGTCGTCGGGTGCCGTGCAGCAAGTAACGCAGCCGCTCAGCTCGGCCATCACGCCGCTGGTGATCACCGCGGGCCAGGTCACGCAGCAGGTCGGCACGACCACGGGTCTCGGACAACCGGTGTCGGGCCTGCTGGGCCAGATCGGCGGCGCAATCAGCTCGGCGGGCAAGCAGGTCGGCAGCACGTCGAATCAGCCGCTCGTCGGCGATGTCGGCCAGCTCGTCACCGCGGTCGGCAACACCGTGACCAACGCAGGCGGCCTCGTGAACCCGAACGGGCCGAACGGCGCGGCGCCGATCCCCGGCCTGATCACGAGCCTCGTCGGCGGCTCGACGGCCAACGTACAAAACGGCTCGTCGTCGGGCTCCGGCTCGACGAACCCGCTCGGCGGCCTGCTGTCCGGTCTCGGTTCGACGCCGCTCGGTTCGCTCACCGGCGCAGTCGGTGGCGCAACGGGCAGCTCGGGCAGCGGCCCGCTCGCGCCGGTCACCGGTCTCGTGTCGACGCTGACGGGCACGCTCGGCGGCGCAACGGGTGGCGCAGGCGGGGCAAACCCTCTCGCGCCCGTCACCGGTTTGCTGAATACTGTCACCGGAGCAGTCGGCGGTGCAGCGGGGTCCGGGGCTTCGTCGAATCCGCTCGCACCGGTCACGTCGCTCGTCGGTGGCGTGACGGGGACGGCATCGTCGGGCAGCTCGACGGGGCTCCTCGCGCCGGTAACGGGGTTGCTGGGCACGCTGGGTAGCGTTGGCAAGTAAGGAGGACGGTCGCGCCTTTGCAGCCGGAGCATGAGGCGCGGCCGTACAAACACAACCGGCAAATGCGGCACGCGGCGCGCGACACCCTGGTGTCGCGCGCCCGCATTAGAAAGAAGACGAAAAGCAAGGCCTACGAGGAAGAACAATGAAATCCAGACTCGACAGATGGATGATGCTGCTCGCCATCACGGCGGCAGGCACGGCACATGCACAGACGCGCGCGGCAGGTAATCCGCTCGATTCGCTCCCCCAGATCAACGCACCGCAGAAAGGCCCGAGCGTCACCGTGCAGGTCGCGCCGCAGGCACCGCAACTGCAGGAGTTGCTGTCGCGGCACCTGACGCCGACGACGTTCCAGGTCGAAGGCGTGAAGTCGGTGCCTTTCGACGAAATCTCGCGTCGCTTCACGCCGCTCGTCGGCAAGGACATCACGATCGGCGAGCTGATCGAAACCGCGAACGGCGTGACCAAGCTGTATCAGGATCGCGGCTATGCGTTGTCGTTCGCGTTCATTCCCGCGCAGACGTTCGAGAACGGCGTCGTGCGCGTCACGGTCGTCGAAGGCTATGTGTCGGACGTCAAGGTCACCGGCAAGCCCGGCGCGATGGAATCGAAAATCCGCGCGATCGCCGCGCACATCACGGCCGATCGCCCGCTGCGCCGCGCGACGTTCGAACGCTACGTGAACACGTTCGGCCTCCTGCCCGGCGTGACGGTGAAGGCCAATGTGCCGCCGCCGCAAACGACCGACGGCGCCACGACGCTCGAACTGGCCGTCGACCGCAAGGCATTCAACATCAGCACCGGCATCGACTTCAATCACCCCGGCGTCCAGGGCCTCATCACCGCGACGGAGAACGGCCTCACGTCGTTCGGCGAGCAACTGAGCATTTCCGCGCTGGTGCCGCCAGGACGCGACAAGCAAACCTACGTCGCGTTCAGCGGCGCGGTGCCGGTCGGCAGCAGCGGGCTGGTCACGCGCCTCGACGCCAGCACGTATCGCGGCAAGCCGACCGACAACCCGGGCCTGCCGTCGACCGTCGAGCGCACGGTCAAGAACGAGAAGCTCGGTCTTTCGGCATCCTATCCGTTGCTGCTGAACAACCAGCGCAGCCTGCTCGGCACCGTGTCGGGCTATGCGTCGCACAACGAGGACCGTTACCAGAACAAGATCAGCGGCAACAGCATCGACACGCGCTCGCAGGTCCGCGTGCTGCAAATGCAGCTCGACTACACAAGCGTGGCGGCCAAGCAGGTACAGAAGCTGAGCGTCAACGTCGCGAAGGGTTTCAACATTCTCGGTGCGTCGAAATCGCAGGACATCACGATCGGCTCGAACACGACATCGGTGGACAGCCCGATCTCGCTGACGTTCGTGCGCACCGGCGCAACCTTCACGCAGACCAACGAATGGCCGTTCAAGATCGGCACGTCGGTCTCGCTGACCGGCCAGTACAGCCCCGACTCGCTGCCGACGTCGGAACAGATCTCGTTCGGTTCGACGCGCTATGCGCTCGGCTATCAGCCCGGCGAAACGTCGGGCGACTCGGGCTGGGGGATGTCGCTGGAGGTCAACCGCGGATTCACGCCGGGCTGGACGTATATGAAATCCATCACGCCGTACATCGCGTACGACATGGCGCGCGTGTATCTGCATACCGGCACGCCGTCGCCGAGCCGCCTGTCGTCGGTCGGTATCGGCGTGCGGTTTACGGACAGCCGTTACTACAGTCTCGACCTGAATATCGCGAAGCCGGTCGGCGATGCGCCGGTTGAAAGCGCATCGCGCAGCCCACGCGTGAATGCCGCGTTCTCGTACCAGCTCAACTGATCGGTCACCAAACAGCCCGCGTCGCGCGGGCCGTTTGGATTAGAGCCCCCTCTATCAAACGCAGCGCGCGGTTTCACGTATTCTGGCAAAGCTCGCAACATGCCACCGCCCCATGCAGACGGTCGTGCGAGCGCATCGAATACGACATGAAACAAGGAGGAAGACGATGATTCAACTGCCCCCCCCGTTGCGCACGCTGGCCATTGCAAGCGCGCTGCTCGCTTGCGCCGCCCCTACGTTCGCCCAAGCCGACAGCCCCGTCGGCATGTGGCAGACGATCGACGACAACACGCATCAGCCGAAGGCGCTCGTGCAGATCGCCGATGACGGCGAAGGCTCGCTGTCTGGGAAGGTCGTCAAGGGCCTCGGCGCCAACGACACGCCCGATCGCCGCTGCACTGCATGCACGGACGAGCGCAAGGATCAGCTCATCAAGGGCATGACGATCATCAAGGCGATGAAGAAGGACGGCGACCACTGGGACGGCGGCAATATCCTCGACCCGGAAAACGGCAAGGTCTACAAGTGCAAGATGTCGCTCGAAGACGGCGGCCAGAAGCTCGTCGTGCGCGGCTATATCGGCGTGTCGCTGCTCGGCCGGTCGCAGACCTGGGTTCGCGCGCAATAACGCGACGCGCGTCGATACGCGCAACGTAATGAAAAATCGGCCTGCGACGATGTCGTCAGGCCGATTTTGTTTTGATGCGGGCGCGAATGAATTCGGCCGGCATCATGCCGCACGCTTCAGCGCATCCGCCGCATAGCCGCCCGGTGCACGATACGCCGGCGCCGCAGCACTGCGCACCTCCGCCGCCTTCGACTGCGCGTGCTTGCGCATCCGCGTGGCCAGCTCCTTGCACAGATTCACGCCGGCGTCGCCATACAGCTCGCGCATCACCTGCATCAACGTGCCGGTCTCGTGCCACACCTTGAAGCGGCGATGGCACGTCTGGTACGACGGGTAGCGACGCGGCATCGCGGACCAGGTCGCGCCGCTGTAAATCACCCAGAGTACGCCGTTCAGGACGGCGCGCGTGTTGGCCAACGGACGGCCGCGCAACTCGGTGCGCGGCTGCATTTCGGGCAGAAGCGGCACGACGCAGCGCCACTCATGGTCGGTCAGATCGCGATACGGTGTCATGGACATCTCCAGCCTTAGGAACCATGACTCAACGATATCGACAGCCCTCAACCATGAACATAAGACAAATCCGAAATTACCCCGAGATCGCGATAATTTAACCGGAATTGACGTTTGAAGTCCGTCATTTGCGGAAAACCGCGATCAGGTCAGCGAAGTATCGACGATGCGGCGCGGCGTCTCGAGGTATTCCTTCGACTGCATCTCGACGATCCGCGAAACCGTGCGCGCGAATTCGTTCGCCATCGGCCCTTCGACGTACAACTGCTCCGCCGGCACCGCCGCGGACATCAGCAGCTTGACCTTGTGGTCGTACAGCACGTCGATGAGCCAGGTGAAGCGCCGCGCCTCGGACGCCATCCGCGGCGACATCTGCGGCACTTCCGACAGCACGATCGCATGGAAGCGGCTGGCAAGCTCGAGATAATCGTTCTGCGAACGCGGGCCGCCGCACAGCGTCGCGAAATCGAACCAGACGACCCCGTCGGCCTTGCGCAGCGCCTTCAGCTCGCGCTTCTCGATATGCAGGATCGGGCTTTCGTCGGGCACCGCGGCGAGCTTCGCGAATGCATGACGCAGTTCGCGATCGGCGTCCGCGCCGAGCGGCGTGTGGTACATCTGCACCTGCGCGAGCGTGCGCTGGCGATAGTCGACGCCCGCGTCGACGTTCAGCACGTCGAGCTTCTGCTTGATCAGCGCGATCGCCGGCAGCATGCGGTCGCGATGCAAGCCGTCGGGATACAGATCGTCGGGATCGTAGTTGGACGTCATCACGAACTGCACGCCGTTGTTGAACAGGCGATCGAGCAACCGGTACAGGATCATCGCGTCCGCGATGTCCGACACGTGGAATTCGTCGAAGCAGATCAGCCGGTAGCGCTTCGCGATGCGTCGCGCGAGCTCGTCGAGCGGATCGGCCTGCCCTTTCAGCTCCTCGAGTTCGCGGTGTACCTCACGCATGAATTCGTGGAAATGCAGGCGCGTCTTGCGCTGCACGGGCACCACCGCGTAGAAGCTGTCCATCAGGAAGCTCTTGCCGCGGCCGACGCCGCCCCACATGTAGACGCCGCGCGGGAGGTCCGGATGATTGATGAGCTTCTTGAACGCGTTCGAGCGACGCGCCTTGTATTCGACCCACTCGTCGAAACAGCACTGCAGGCGATCGACGGCCGCGCGCTGGGCGGGATCGGACTGATAGCCGCGCGTGGTCAGTTCGCGCGTGTAGTATTCGGTGACGTTCATCGGGCAAACCGGAAAAAACGAAGGCGAGCGGGAAACCCCGCCCGCCTTCGTCATGAGACGGCTGCGCCGGCCGATGGCCGGCAGGCGCTACACCATGCTCAGCTGTTCAGCGAGCGCTTGTCGACGGCGAGCGCCGCTTCGCGCATCACTTCCGACATCGACGGGTGCGGATGGCAGATGCGGGCGATGTCTTCCGACGCCGCCTTGAACTCCATCGCCACCACGGCTTCCGCGATCAGGTCCGACGCGTTCGCGGCGATCACGTGCACGCCGAGCAGTTCGTCGGTCTTCGCGTCCGCGATCATCTTCACGAAACCGTCCGGCGCGTTCATGCCGAGCGCGCGGCCGTTGATCGAGAACGGGAACTTGCCCGACTTGATCTCGCGGCCTTCGGCCTTCAGCTGCTGTTCCGTCTTGCCGACCCATGCGATTTCCGGGTACGTGTAGATCACCCACGGAATGCAGTTGTAGTCGATGTGCGGCTTCTGGCCGTCGATCACTTCCGCGACCAGCACGCCTTCGTCTTCCGCCTTGTGCGCGAGCATCGGGCCACGCACCACGTCGCCGATCGCATAGACGTTCGGCACCGCGGTACGGCAGTGGTCGTCCACGTCGATGAAACCGCGCTCGTTCGCCTTCAGGCCGATCGCCTCGAGGCCGAGGTTGTCGGTGTTCGGCACGCGGCCGACCGACACGATCAGGCGGTCGGCGTCGAGCGTCTGCGCGTTGCCGTCCTTGTCGGTGTAGGCGATCGACACGCCGTTCGCCGTCGTCTTCACGTCACCGATCTTCACGCCGAGATGGATGTCGAGGCCTTGCTTCTTGAACAGCTTGGCCGCTTCCTTCGCGAGCGCTTCGTCGGCTGCGCCGAGGAACGCCGGCAGCGCTTCGAGCACCGTCACTTCGGCGCCCAGGCGACGCCACACCGAGCCGAGTTCGAGGCCGATCACGCCTGCGCCGATCACGGCGAGCTTCTTCGGCACCGAGTCGAACGTCAGCGCGCCTTCGTTATCCGAAACGATCTTGTTGTCGACCGGGATGTTCGGCAGGTGACGCGCCTTCGAACCCGTCGCGATGATCACGTTCTTCGCGGTGACGACTTCGGCCTCGCCCTCGCCGCTCACTTCGATCTGCACGCCGGCGTCGGTCTTGCCGGTGAACTTGCCATGGCCCTTCAGCCAGGTGATCTTGTTCTTCTTGAACAGGAACTCGATCCCGCTCGTCATCTTCTCGACGATCGCATCCTTGCGGCCGAGCATCTTCGCGACGTCGATCTTCACGCCGTCGACCGTGATGCCGTGGTCGGCCAGGTGATGCGACGTGTTCTCGAACTCTTCCGACGACGCGAGCAGCGCCTTCGACGGGATGCAGCCGACGTTCAGGCAGGTACCGCCGAGCTTCAGCGCGCCGGCCGGGTTCTTCCACTTCTCGATACAGGCAACGGTCTTGCCGAGCTGCGCGGCGCGAATCGCGGCGATGTAGCCGCCGGGGCCGGCGCCGATCACGACGACGTCAAATTCCTTGGACATGACAATCCTTTCTACTTGTACGCCCGCACGGTCGCGCGTGTACGCGAGCGTGCGGAGCGGGTCAATGCAGTGAGACTCGGCTTACAGGTCGAGCAGCAGGCGTGCCGGATCTTCCAGCGCGTCCTTCATCGCGACGAGCGACAGGACGGCTTCGCGGCCGTCGATGATCCGGTGGTCGTACGACAGTGCCAGGTAGTTGATCGGACGGATCACGATCTGGCCGTTTTCGACGACCGGGCGCTCCTTCGTCGCGTGCACGCCGAGGATGGCCGACTGCGGCGGGTTGATGATCGGCGTCGACAGCATCGAGCCGAACACGCCGCCGTTCGAGATCGAGAACGTACCGCCCGTCATTTCCTCGATCGACAACTTGCCGTCCTTCGCCTTCTGGCCGAATTCGGCGATCTTCTTCTCGATGTCCGCGAGGCTCAGTTGATCGGCATTGCGCAGGATCGGCACCACGAGGCCGCGCGGCGAGCCGACGGCGATACCGATGTCGAAGTAGCCGTGATAGACGATGTCGTTACCGTCGATCGACGCGTTCACGAGCGGGAACTTCTTCAGCGCATGCACGGCCGCCTTCACGAAGAACGACATGAAGCCGAGCTTCACGCCATGTTCCTTCTCGAACTTGTCCTTGTACTTGTTGCGCAGCTCCATGACCGGAGCCATGTTGACTTCGTTGAACGTCGTCAGGATCGCGTTGGTCTGTTGCGACTCGAGCAGACGCTCGGCGATACGCGCACGCAGACGCGACATCGGCACGCGCTGTTCCGGACGATCGTTGAGCCACGTCGTGGCCGACGCCGGCACCTTCACTTCCGGCAGCGACGGCTTTGCAGCGGCGGTCTTCGCCGGTGCGGCGGCCGGAGCAGCCTTCGGTGCGCTGCCCGCGGCCAGCGCGTCGCCCTTCGTGACGCGGCCGTCGCGGCCCGAACCTGCGACGTCGCCTGCCGACAGGCCCTTCTCGGCCAGCAGCTTCGCTGCGGCCGGCGATGCGGCTGCCGAGCTCGATGCAACCGCGGCAGCCGGCTGTGCTGCCGGTGCGGCTGCAGCGGGTGCTGCGGCCGGCTTCACTTCGGCGGCGCCCGCCGCTGCTTCGGCAGCACCTGCCTTCGCTTCGGTGTCGATCGTCGCGATGATCTGGTCGGCGACGACCGTGTCACCGTCGTTCTGCAGCACTTGCGCGAGCACGCCCGCGGCCGGTGCCGGCACCTCGAGCACGACCTTGTCGGTCTCGAGTTCGATCAGGATTTCGTCCTGCGCGACTGCTTCGCCCGGCTTCTTCTTCCACTGCAGCATGGTGGCTTCCGAAACCGACTCCGAAAGCTGGGGGACTTTGACTTCTACGATAGCCATGTGATTTTCCTGGATGCTTAATCTGGGTAATGACGAGGTTCGTGCGATTCCTTCGGCCGGTGCGGCGCGCGACGCGCCCGGCGGCCCAAAAGACACGGGAAAGCGCTACGCGCCTTCCCGTTTCGCTTGACGTCGATTATTTCGCGATCGATGCGCTCTTCAGGCGGCCGAACGCACCTTCGATGAGGGCCTTCTGCTGCTCGTAGTGCTTCGCGTAGTAGCCAACCGCCGGCGAGGCCGAAGCCGGACGGCCGCTGTATGCCAGCTTCTGCCCTTCCTTCATGCCTTCCTTCAGGTGGTGCTCGACGTAGAACCAGGGGCCCTGGTTCTGCGGCTCGTCCTGCACCCAGACCACTTCAGTCGCGTTCTCGTACTTCTTCATTTCGGCTTCGAACTGCTTGTGCGCGAACGGATACAGCTGCTCGATACGGATGATCGCGACGTCGTTCGCCTTCGCTTCGCGGCGATGCGCGACGAGGTCGTAGTACACGCGGCCCGAGCACACCAGCACGCGCTTGACCTTCTTCGCGTCGATGCCGCCGTCGGTTTCGCCCAGCACCGGCTGGAACGAACCCTTCGCGAGTTCCGACAGGTCCGACACCGCTTCCTTGTGGCGCAGCAGCGACTTCGGCGTTGCGACGATCAGCGGCTTGCGGAACAGACGGATCATCTGGCGACGCAGCAGGTGGAAAATCTGTGCCGGCGTCGTCGGTTGAACGACCTGCATGTTGTGATCGGCGCACAGCTGCAGGAAACGCTCGATACGCGTCGACGAGTGTTCCGGGCCCTGGCCTTCGTAGCCGTGCGGCAGCAGCATCGTGAGACCCGACACGCGGCCCCACTTCACTTCGCCCGACGAGATGAACTGGTCGATCACGACCTGCGCGCCATTGACGAAGTCGCCGAACTGGGCTTCCCACAGCACGAGCGTGTTCGGCTCGGCGGTCGAGTAACCGTATTCGAAGCCCAGCACCGCTTCTTCCGACAGCACCGAGTCGATCACCGTGAACTTCGCCTGACCGTCGGCGATGTTCTGCAGCGGCACGTACGTGCCGTCGTTCCAGCGTTCGCGGTTCTGGTCGTGCAGCACCGCGTGACGGTGCGTGAACGTGCCGCGGCCCGAGTCCTGGCCCGTCAGGCGCACCGAGTAGCCCGATGCGACGAGCGACGCGAACGCGAGGTGTTCGCCCATGCCCCAGTCGAGCGGCTGGTCGCCGCGCGCCATGTTGCGGCGGTCGTTGATCACGCGCTCGACGAGCGGGTGGACCTTGAAGTTTTCCGGGACCGTCGTGATGCGTTCGCCGAGGCGCTTCAGTTCGGCGAGCGGCACGGCCGTATCGGCTGCATCCGTCCACTTGCGGTTCAGGAACGGAACCCAGTCGACCGCGTACTTGCTCTTGTAGTTCGACAGGACCGGATCGACGGTGTGGTGGCCGTCGTCCATCGCCTTGCGGTACGCCTTCACGTAGTTGTCGGCGTCTTCGGCGGTGATCACGCCCTGCTGCACGAGCTTCTCGGCGTACAGCGCACGGGTGCCCGGGTGCTGCGCGATCTTCTTGTACATCAGCGGCTGCGTGACCGCCGGCGTGTCCTGCTCGTTGTGACCCAGCTTGCGGAAGCAGACGATGTCGATCACGACATCCTTGTGGAACTGCATCCGGTAGTCGATCGCGATCTGGATCGCGAGCACGACGGCTTCCGGATCGTCGCCGTTCACGTGCAGCACCGGCGCTTCGATCATCTTGACCACGTCGGTACAGTACAGCGTCGAGCGCGCGTCGCGCGGGTCGGACGTCGTGAAGCCGATCTGGTTGTTGATGACGATGTGCAGCGTGCCGTGCGTGCCGTAACCGCGCGTCTGCGCGAGGTTCAGCGTTTCCATCACGACGCCCTGGCCAGCGAAGGCCGCGTCACCGTGGATCTGCACCGGCAGCACCTGCAGGCCGTCTTCGTCGCCGCGACGGTCCATCCGTGCCTTCGCCGAACCTTCGACCACCGGGTTCACGATTTCGAGGTGCGACGGGTTGAACGCGAGCGACAGGTGGACCGGGCCGCCTTCGGTCGACACGTCCGACGAGAAGCCCTTGTGGTACTTCACGTCACCTGCCGGCAGGTCGTCGACGTGCTTGCCTTCGAATTCGGCGAACAGGTCGGCCGGCATCTTGCCCAGCGTGTTGACCAGCACGTTCAGACGGCCGCGGTGCGCCATGCCGATGATGATTTCCTGCACGCCGGTCTTGCCTGCGTGCTGGACGACTTCGTCCATCGCCGCGATGAAGCTTTCGCCGCCTTCGAGCGAGAAGCGCTTCTGGCCGACGTACTTGGTGTGCAGATAGCGCTCGAGGCCTTCCGCTGCCGTCAGGCGATTCAGGATGTGCTTCTTCTTGTCGATCGAGAAGGACGGCGTCGCGCGGGTCGATTCCAGGCGCTCCTGCCACCAGCGCTTCTGCTCCGGATCGCTGATGTACATGTATTCGGCGCCGATCGTGCCGCAGTACGTGTCACGCAGGCCCTTGACGATGTCGCGCAACGAAGCCTGGTCGAAACCGAAATACAGGTTGCTTGCGCTGTACGTCTGGTCGAGGTCGCCTTCGGAGAAGTCGTAGAACGCGGGTTCGAGTTCGGGGATGGCGGGACGTTCGCGACGCTTCAGCGGATCCAGATTGGCCCATTGCGAGCCGAGGAAGCGATATGCGCTGATGAGGGACTGGACGTGGACCTGCTTGCGCGCGGTCGCCAGATTGCTCGTGCTTTCGCGCGGGATGAAGGCATTGGCCTTCGCACGCTCGGCAAACGATTCGACGATCGGGAAATGAGCAACGTCATTGGCGTTCGAGCCGTCGGTTGCAGGCACGTTCTGCAGCGCGTCGAAATACTCTCGCCAGTTCTCCGGCACCGATGCCGGATTGTTGAGGTATGCATCGTACAGTTCTTCAACGTACGAAGCATTGCCGCCGAACAGATAGGAGTTCAGCTGAAACTGCTTCATTACATCTGACATTTTACGCTCACCTTTCTTCGAGCTTCTCGAGAAATAGCGGGTTACTCAACCTTCCGCGACACGGCCTGACCGTTTAGCGGATTGCGAATCAAGTCTTGCTTGGAAGGACCTAAAACTTGCGTGCGCGCAGCATATCACAGAACCGATACCGAAGTTCACGGCGAAATGCGGCTGAAAGCACCGCGTGACGGGGTTTCGCCGGATTGCCGCGGCTCGCGGGAACAGTGTTTTGCAACCCGCCCGATTGCACACTGCGCAGATGCAAAAAAGGCCGCCCGGAGGCAGCCTTTTTCGTCATGCACAGGAACGGCCAATGCTTAGTCGACCGCGCCTTCGCGGCTCGCGCGGCGACGCTCGTGCTCCTTCAGGAAGCGCTTGCGCAGACGGATCGACTGCGGCGTCACTTCCACGAGTTCGTCGTCGTCGATGAATTCGACCGCGTATTCGAGCGACATCTGGACCGGCGGTACGAGACGCACGGCTTCGTCGGTGCCCGACGCACGCACGTTGGTCAGCTGCTTGCCCTTGATCGGGTTCACGACGAGGTCGTTGTCGCGGCTGTGAATACCGATGATCATGCCCTCATACAGCGCGTCGCCCGGCTTCACGAACATGCGGCCGCGATCCTGCAGCTTCCACAGTGCGTACGCCACGGCGGCGCCGTCGTCCTGCGAGATCAGCACGCCGTTGCGGCGCTCGAAGACCGAGCCGTCCTTGACCGGTGCGTACGAGTCGAAGATGTGGCTCATCAGGCCCGTGCCGCGCGTCAGCGTCAGGAATTCACTCTGGAAGCCGATCAGGCCGCGCGCCGAGATCTTGTATTCCAGACGCGTGCGACCGCGGCCGTCCGACGCCATGTCGAGCATTTCGCCCTTGCGGCGACCGAGCTCCTCCATCACGCCGCCCTGATGCTCGTCCTCGACGTCGACGGTCAGCAGCTCGTACGGCTCGTGCCGCACGCCGTCGATTTCCTGCATCACGACGCGCGGACGCGACACGGCCAGCTCGTAGCCTTCACGGCGCATGTTCTCGACGAGAATCGTCAGGTGCAGTTCGCCGCGGCCCGACACTTCGAACACCGTTTCGTCGCCGGTATCCTTCACGCGCAGCGCGACGTTGTGATTCAGTTCCTTCATCAGGCGGTCGCGGATCTGGCGGCTCGTCACGAACTTGCCTTCGCGGCCGGCCAGCGGCGACGAGTTGACGAGGAAGTTCATCGTCAGCGTCGGCTCGTCGACGGTGATCATCGGCAGCGCTTCCGGCGTATCGACCGCGCAGATCGTCGCGCCGATGCCGACGTCTTCGATACCGTTGATCAGCACGATGTCGCCGGCTTCCGCAGACTCGACCTGCACGCGCTCGAGGCCCTTGAACGACAGCACCTGGTTGATCTTGCGGTTCAGCACGTCGCCTTCCGGACCGAAGCGCATCACGACCGGTTGACCCGGCTTGATGCGGCCGCGCGTGATGCGGCCGACGCCGATCCGGCCGACGTACGTCGAAAAGTCGAGCGACGTGATCTGGAGCTGCAGCGGCGCTTCCGGATCGGCCGGGCGAACCGGCACGTGCGCGAGGATCGCCTCGAACAGCGGACGCATGTCGCCTTCGCGGGTCGCCGGATCGAGCGACGCGTAGCCGTTCAGGCCCGATGCGTAGACGATCGGGAAGTCGAGCTGCTCTTCCGTCGCGCCAAGCTTGTCGAACAGGTCGAAGGTCTGGTTGATGACCCAGTCGATCCGCGCGCCCGGACGGTCGATCTTGTTGATGACGACGATCGGCTTCAGACCGAGCGCGAGCGCCTTCTTCGTGACGAAGCGCGTTTGCGGCATCGGACCCTCGACGGCGTCGACCAGCAGCAGCACCGAGTCGACCATCGACAGGACGCGCTCCACCTCGCCACCGAAGTCCGCGTGCCCCGGCGTGTCGACGATGTTGATGTGCGTGCCTTCGTATTCGACCGCGCAGTTCTTCGCGAGAATCGTGATCCCGCGCTCTTTTTCGATGTCGTTCGAGTCCATCACCCGCTCGGCAATCTGCTGGTTCTCGCGGAAGGTGCCGGACTGGCGGAGCAGTTGGTCGACGAGCGTGGTCTTGCCGTGGTCGACGTGAGCGATGATGGCGATGTTGCGAAGGGCGCGGGTCATAGAAACCTGGAAATCGTTGAACGCGCAAACGCGCACGCTCGTCAGTCACCGGGACACGTGCGCGCGCGTTGCAGCTTGGAAACCGCAAATTATAGCACGTGAGGATGTCGAAAGCCGGACTGCCTTTGCAACGCAGCAAACGACGCCTCCCTGCCCTCGTCGCAGACCGGTAAATCGAGCCGGCACATCGACCGGCCGACACCGCCGACGGCAAGCCGAAAACCCTGACGACGACACGGGAATTTCGAGACGCGGAGCACGCCCTCGCCCGTTCGATTAACATTTGCCGCGGCAAGCAATTGTGCCTATACTGCTGCCTAGTCAACTATTGCAGCTTCAGGGTTTTATGTCGGATTCTCCTTCCCAATCGCCTGTTTCGCCGCTGTCCTCGTACCAGATGAACGACAGCGTCGGTTATCTGATGTCGCGCGTGAAATCGGTGATGACCAACCTCGTCACGCAGCGCACGCAGGAAGAGCTCGGCATCACGGGCACGCAGGCGAGCATGCTGTTCATGATCGCGGTCGGCAAATGCTCGACGGCCGCGGAGCTCGCCCGGGAATACGGGATCGACGCGAGCGCGGTCACGCGCCTGCTCGATCGCGTCGAGAAGCGTGGCCTGCTGTCCCGTGTGCGCAGCATCGAGGATCGACGGGTCGTGCGTCTCGAGCTGACCGACGAAGGCCGCGCGCTGGCGGAACGGTTGCCGCCGGTGTTCCGCAGCGTGCTGGACCAATTGCTGGACGGTTTTACGCCTGAAGAAGTCGGGTTCCTGAAGAGCATGCTGCGCCGCATTCTCAGCAACTATTGCGAGACCGCCGGCGGTAGCGTCACGTAATAGTTGCCATAACAATTACTTTCGACAGATTAATGTAAGGAAATCCTTGCAGTGTCCATCATTCATTCCGAGTCAGGGAACAGCGCGATGAAATCCTCCCCGTTGTCCGTGCGCGCCGGGTCGTGCCGCGCCGCCGTTGCCGCCGCGGTCGCCGCGCTGGCACTGGCGGGCTGCGCAAACTACATCGGCATCAAGAGCGACAAGCAGATCGCTCCCGCGTCGCAATTCGAAACCGCCCAGAGCCTGCCCGCCCAGGGCGGCCAGTGGCCGGCACTCGACTGGGCGAACCAGTTCGGCGATCCGCAGCTGCCGAAGCTGATCGACGAGGCGCTCCAGGGCAGCCCGTCGATCGCGCAGGCACAGGCGCGCATCGCGAAGGCGTCGTCGTACATCGAATCGTCGCGCTCGAACCTGATGCCGAAGGCCGAAGCCAGCTATTCGTGGACGCGCGAGCTGTATTCGTCGAATGCGCTGTTCCCGCCGCCGTACGGCGGCCAGTGGTATAGCGAGAACAACGCGCTCGCGAGCGCGTCGTGGGATCTCGACCTGTGGGGCAAGAACCGCGAGCGCCTGCATACGGCCGTGTCGCAGGAAAAAGCCGCCGAAGCCGACATGCAGCAGGCGCGCATCACGCTCGCGTCGTCGGTCGCCCGCACCTACAACTCGCTTGCGCAACTGTATGCGCTGCGCGACATCGCGCAACGCGAGATCACCAACCGCCAAACGGTCGGCAAGATCACCGACGGCCGCGTATCGGCCGGCCTCGACACCAACGTGGAGCGCCAGACCGCGCGCGGCAACATCGCGACGACCCAGGCGTCGCTGTCCGACCTCGACGGCCAGATCACGACCGTGCGCTACCAACTCGCCGCGTTGCTCGGCAAGGGGCCGGACCGTGGGCTGCAGATCGCCGCGCCCGTGATGAACCCGACCGGCGAAGTCGCGCTGCCCGGCAACCTGCCGGCCGACCTCGTGTCGCGCCGTCCCGACATCGTCGCCGCGCGCTGGCAGGTCGAGGCCGCGATGCACGACGTGAAGGAAGCGAAGGCCGAATTCTTCCCCGACGTCAACCTCGCTGCCGGCTTCGGCTTCGATGCGTTCGGCTGGGGCAAATTCCTGAACTTCGCGAGCCGCCAGGCGCAGTTCGGCCCCGCCATCCACCTGCCGATCTTCGATGCCGGTGCGTTGCGCGCGCAGCTCAAGGGCCGCTATGCAGACTTCGACCTGTCGGTCGCGAACTACAACCAGACGCTCATCAGCGCGCTGAACGACGTCGCGACGCAGGTCGCGTCGATCCGCGCGGTCGATCGCCAGATGGACGACGCGCAGCGTGCGCTCGACGCGTCGACGCGTGCATACGACCTTGCCGTGATCCGCTACAAGGCCGGCCTGTCGCCGCAGCTCCAGGTGCTGACCGCCGACAGCAACCGCCTCGCGTCCGAACAGACGGTGACGAACCTGAAGATGCGCCGGCGCGACATGCAGCTCGCGCTGATCAAGGCGCTCGGCGGCGGGTTCGACGCGACCGGCACGCGGCTCGCCGCGCCCGACGCCGACAAGCAGACAAAACAGGCCGCCAACTGATCCGGCGCCACCACTACGCAGACACTCGAAATAACGGACGGAGAAAATCGCCATGAGCGACCCTCAACAAAACGCCGCCAGCGCACAGGCGCAGAACAACGGGAAGCGCAAACGGATGATGACGCTGCTGATCGCGGTCATCGTGATCGCGGCCATCGCGTACGGTCTGTACTACTTCCTGGTCGCGCGCTTCCATGAAGAGACCGACGACGCGTACGTGAACGGCAACGTCGTGCAGATCACGCCGCAGGTCACGGGTACCGTGATCGCCGTGAAGGCCGACGACACGCAGACGGTCAAGGCCGGCGACCCGCTGGTCGTGCTCGACCCGGCCGACTCGCAGGTCGCGCTGCAGCAGGCCGAGGCCAACCTCGCGCAGACGGTACGCCAGGTGCGCGGCCTGTTCGTCAACGACGACCAGTACCGCGCGCAGGTCGCGCTGCGTCAGTCCGACCTGTCGAAGGCACAGGACGACCTGCGCCGCCGGATGGCCGTCGCGCAAACGGGCGCCGTATCGCAGGAGGAAATCTCCCACGCACGCGACGCGGTGCGCGCCGCGCAGGCGTCGGTCGACGCGGCGCAGCAGCAGCTCGCCTCGAACCGCGCACTGACCGCGAACACGACGATCGCATCGCACCCGAACGTGATGGCCGCGGCAGCGAAAGTTCGCGACGCGTATCTCGCAAACGCGCGTAACGTGCTGCCCGCGCCGGTCACCGGGTATGTCGCGAAGCGCTCGGTGCAGGTCGGCCAGCGCGTGTCGCCGGGCAATCCGCTGATGTCGGTCGTGCCGCTGAACGCTGTGTGGGTCGACGCCAACTTCAAGGAAGTCCAGCTCAAGCACATGCGCATCGGCCAGCCGGTCGAATTGACCGCCGACATCTACGGCTCGTCGGCCGTCTACCACGGCAAGGTCGTCGGCTTCTCGGCCGGCACGGGTTCGGCATTCTCGCTGCTGCCGGCGCAGAATGCGACGGGCAACTGGATCAAGGTCGTGCAGCGCCTGCCGGTGCGTATCGAGATCGATCCGAAGGACCTGGAGAAGCACCCGCTGCGCATCGGCCTGTCGATGCAGGTCGACGTCGACATCAAGGACGAGCGCGGCGACCAGCTGGTCAACGCAAAGAACACCGTCTACGAGACCAGCGTGTTCGCGAAGTACGGCGACGAAGCCGACGCCGAGATCGCGCGCATCATCGCCGAGAATGCCGGCGGCAACGCACCGGCACCGGCCGCGGCGAAGTCGAACGGCACCGCAAAGATGATGTAACGGCTCCGCTTCCGGAAAACTACCGACATGGCACAGGCTCCTGTCTCCCACCCGCCCCTGCAGGGCGGGCAACTCGTGCTCGGAACGATCGCAGTATCGCTCGCGGTGTTCATGAACGTGCTCGACACGTCCATCGCGAACGTCGCGATCCCGACCATCTCGGGCGACCTCGGCGTATCGTCCGACCAGGGTACGTGGGTCATCACGTCGTTCGCCGTCGCGAACGCGATCTCCGTGCCGCTGACCGGCTGGCTGACCGATCGCTTCGGGCAGGTTCGTCTGTTCCTCGCGTCGATCATCCTGTTCGTCATCTCGTCGTGGATGTGCGGGCTGGCGCCGAGCCTGCCGTTCCTGCTCGCGTCGCGCGTGCTCCAGGGCGCGGTCGCCGGGCCGATGATTCCGCTGTCGCAATCGCTGCTGCTGTCGAGCTATCCTCGCGCGAAAGCACCGATGGCGCTCGCGCTGTGGTCGATGACGACGCTGATCGCACCGGTCGCGGGCCCGATCCTCGGCGGCTGGATTTCGGATAACTATTCGTGGCCGTGGATCTTCTACGTGAACATCCCGGTCGGCATCGCCGCCGCGCTGGCCACCTGGTCGATCTATCGCACGCGCGAATCCACGGTGCGTCGCGCGCCGATCGACGGCGTCGGCCTCGCGCTGCTCGTCTTGTGGGTCGGCTCGCTGCAAATCATGCTCGACAAGGGCAAGGATCTCGACTGGTTCGCGTCGACGACGATCATCGCGCTCGCGCTGATCGCGGTCATTTCGTTCGCGTTCTTCGTGATCTGGGAGCTGACCGCCGAACATCCGGTCGTCGACTTGTCGCTGTTCCGGATGCGCAACTTCACCGGCGGCACGATCGCCCTCGCGGTCGGCTACGGGCTCTACTTCGGCAACCTCGTGCTGCTGCCGCTGTGGCTGCAGACCCAGATCGGCTACACGGCAACCGATGCAGGCCTCGTGATGGCGCCCGTCGGGCTGTTCGCGATCCTGCTGTCGCCGCTGACCGGCAAGTTCCTGCCGCGCACGGACCCGCGCTACATCGCGACCGCCGCATTCCTGACGTTCGCGCTGTGCTTCTGGATGCGCTCGCGCTACACGACCGGCGTCGACGAGTGGTCGCTGACGCTGCCGACGCTCGTGCAAGGCATCGCGATGGCCGGCTTCTTCATCCCGCTCGTGTCGATCACGCTGTCCGGCCTGCCCGGCCACCGCATCCCCGCGGCATCGGGCCTGTCGAACTTCGTGCGGATCATGTGCGGCGGCATCGGCACGTCGATCTTCCAGACCGCGTGGGACCACCGGAACAATTTCCACCACGCGCAACTGGTCGAGCAGACCAACCCGTACAATCCGACGTTCAACCAGGCCGTCACGCAGATGGGCAACCTCGGGCTGACGCAGGACCAGGCGCACGGTCTCATCAACAACATGGCCACGCAGCAGGCCGCGCAACTCGGCGTGAACGACCTGTTCTACATCTCCGCGGCGATCTTCGTGCTGCTGATCGGACTGATCTGGATCACGAAGCCCGAACGCGCGGGCGGCGGCGATGCGGGTGCGGCGGCGTCGGCTGCACACTGAGCACCGCGCTCGAACGCACACGCCAAACAAAAAGCCCGGTCGATTCTGA
>NZ_JBSAXA010000028.1:0-72352 GCF_053427615.1 Burkholderia sp. AW33-5
GCTCCCGACGATCGCGCAAGGGGTTCCTCGAAAAAATATAAGGCCCCGCACGCTACCGCGTGCGGGGCCTTATATAGAGGCAGCCGAAGCGTCAGACCATACGCGCCTGGCGCGCCACTATCTCCATATAGTGATCGAGACCAGGCGTCACCTTGCCCTCTTCCTTCGCGGTATCGTCCCAGCGGCGCAGGCGCAGTGCGTCCTCCGCGAACGGGCGCCGCAAGAACGCCGCCGTTTCCTCTTCACTGAAGATGCCTCCCTGCAGCGCGAGGCTGCGCACCGAATCCGGCGACAGGCTCTCGAAGTAGCCGGCGTCCGTGCGGCACAGGCAACGCTTGGCGTCGACGTGCAACCGGATCGGCTCCAGCACCGCCTCGTTGAACAGCGGCCGCAGAAACGGCAGCACGTAATACTGATGCAGGTCGTCGATCCCCCGCGCGCTCGGCGTCTCGCCCTGCCGATTCAGCAGATGCCCAAGGTCGTGCAGGAACGCGGCCGCAACCAATGCGTCGTCGGCGCCCGCCTCCTCCGCCAGCAACCCGCTCTGCAACGCATGCTCCAGCTGCGTGACCGGTTCGCCGCTATACGCGACGTGACCGTGCTCACGATACAGCCCGTGAATCTCTTCCACCGTCAGTGCCATCCGCTCACTCCCAAGGCAGCGAAAACGTCTTCAGGTTCGTGAAGCTCTTCATCGCTTCCTGAACGCCTTCCTTATAGCCGAGCCCCGAATCCTTGATCCCGCCGAACGGCGACAGCTCGATCCGGTATCCGGGCACTTCCCAGACATTCACCGTCCCGACGTTCAGCTCGTTCACGAACCGCACGACCGCGGCCGTACTGTCCGTACAGACACCCGACGACAGCCCGAATGCCGTGCCGTTGCTGATCCGGATCGCGTCGTCGATCGTGTCGAACGCGATGACGGGCGAGACGGGGCCGAAGGTCTCCTCGCGCACGATCGTCATCGACGGATCGACGTTGTCGAGCACGGTCGGCGAATAGAGCGCCCCGCGACGCACGTTGCCGATCAGCAGGCGCGCCCCCCGCGCGACCGCCTCGCCGACCCGCGCCTCGAACAGTCGCGCCGCCGCGGCGTCGATCACCGTGCCCATTTCATTCGCGGCATCGAATGGATCGCCATATTTCCATGCACGCGTCTTCTCGACGAGCAACTCGGTGAACACCGGCGCGATCGAGCGCTGCACCAGGATCCGCTTGACGGCCGTGCAGCGCTGCCCCGAATTCCGGTACGAGCCGAGCACGGCCAGCGATGCGGCACGTTCCAGATCGGCGTCGTCGAGCACGATCAGCGGATCGTTGCCGCCGAGTTCCAGCACGATGCGCCGATAGCCGGCCCGCGCGGCGATCGCCTTGCCGATCGACACACCGCCCGTAAAGGTGATCAGCGATGCGTGCGGATGCGTGACGAGTTCGTCCGAGATTTCGCGCGGGTCGCCGGTCAGTACCTGCAGCATCGGCTCGGGCAAGCCGGCCTCGTAGAGCAGGTCCGCCAGATAGAATGCCGACAGCGGCACCTTCTCCGACGGCTTCACGATCACGCGGTTGTTGGTCGCGATCGCCGGCGCGATCTTGTGTGCGACTTGATTCATCGGATGATTGAACGGCGTGATCGCGACGATCACGCCGTCGAGCGGCTGCCGCTGCGAAAACACGCGGCGCGCCTTGCCGTGGGGCGTCAGGTCGCACGAGAAGCTCTGCGCGTCGTCGCGCAGCGCCTCCACCGCCGCGAACTTCAGCACGTCGGCAACGCGGCCGATCTCGTAGCGAGAATCCCGTTTCGACAATCCCGATTCGAGCGTGATCAGGTCGGATGCCTCCTCGGTCCGCTCGCGCAGCAACGCCGCCGCGCGTTCGAGAATCTGCGAACGCTCGTAGCGCGTGAGCGCCGGCCGGTACGCCATCGCGTAGTCGAACGCGGCGCGCACGTCATCGACGCTCGCCAGCGGCACCGTGCCGACACGCGTGCCGGTATACGGATCGGTGACGTCGAGAACACGGTCGCGCGTCGCACGCGTGCCGCACCAGCGCAGCGCCTCGGCGCGAAAGGCGGGGTGATCCTGTCGAGGATGAGCCATCATGACGCGACCCGGTTCAGCACGAAATCGAAGACGTCGAAATTGCGCGGACGACGTACAGGATCGTCCCGCTCGATCCGACGGTTGAACAGCAACGGCACTTCCTGCTCGGACACGCCGCCGTGCGAACGCAGCGGCACGGTCAGGCCGGACAGGTCGTGTTCGCGCTCGCGCGTGCCGAGCGTCATGTCGCGCCGTGCGATCACGACGAGGTCGCCGATCCGGTCGGCCGGCAGCTCGAAGCGCGCGGCGGCTTCCGCGTTGTCGAGCACGAGCTCGACGCCGTCGATCCCGCCGACGCGCCACATCGCTTCGGTCCGGTCGACGCCGGGCGCCAGGTAGACGGTCGCGAACGAGCCAAGCGCGCCGTGGTGCACGACGTACGGATCGGTGATCGGCAGGATCACGCGAGCGGCCCGCGCGCCGAACCAACCGTCGAACGCGTCCTGCAGATAGATCACGTTCGGGCGGCCGGTTGCCGGATCGTGCTTCGCGTTCATCCCGTGGTCGGCCGTGAGCCCGATCGCCCAGCCGAGCGCGTCGAGCTGCGCGAGATAGCCGTCCATCATTGCGTAGAACGCGTTCGCGCCGGCACTGCCGGGCTCGCACTTGTGCTGCACGTAATCGGTGGTCGACAGGTACATCAGGTCGACCTGGCGCGTTTGCGCAAGCCGCACGCCGGCCGCGAACACGAATTCGGAAAGCGCCGCGCTGTACACGTCGGGCGACGGCAGGCCGACCCAGTCGAGCACGTCGACGATCCCGTTTTCCGCGAGATTCGCCTGCGCGGCCTTCTCGGCGGAAAAACAGATGCCCTTCATCTGCCAGCCGAGCAGCCGGCGCAGCTTGTCCTTCGCCGTGACGACGGCCACCCGCGCGCCGGCGTCGGACGCCGCCGCGAGCAGCGTGCCGGCGCGCAGGTAGGCCGGGTCGTTCATCATCACTTCGGCACCGCGTCCGCCGTCGGCGGCCGGATCCCAGAAATAGTTGCCGCAGATCCCGTGGACCGCCGGCGGCACGCCGCAGACGATCGACAGATTGTTCGGGTTGGTGAAGGTCGGCACGACGCAGTCGGCGCGCCAGGCCGTGCCTTCCGCGATCATCCTGCCGATGAACGGCGCGACGCCCGCATCCACCGCTCGCTCGAGATAATCGTACTCGCAGCCGTCGACGCAGACGACGACGGTCGGTTCGACCGGCAGCCGGTAGCGCCGGCCGTTGACGTCGACGGAACGCCCCGCGAGATCCGCCGATACCTTGCCGGCGGCCGGTTGCCCGCCGGGCTGCCGCAATGCGAACGCGGCGTTCATGATGCCGCCCGCTTGCCGCGCGGCACCCGCGCGGCGATCAGCAGCAGCGCCGCGAGCGACGCACCGAGCATCAGCAGCGACAGCGCCGACGCCGGAAGGTAGTAGCCGCGCTCGACCTGACCGATCACGACGATCGGCACGGTCGCGAAACCCGGCGGGTAGACGGTCAGCGTCGCGCCGAGTTCGCCGAGCGACAGCGCGAAGCCGAGCGCGAGACTCGCGCGCAGCGCCGGCACGAGTTGCGGCAGCAGTACGCGGCGCAGCACCATCGCGGGCGGCGCACCGAGGCTCGCCGCGGCTTCGCGCAGCACGGTCAGCTCCGGGCGCAGCGCGGCGGCCGCGCAGCGATAGCAGAACGGCAGAATCAGCGCGAGTTGCACGAGCACAACGATCGCGGCGGAACTCGACAGGTCGAGCGGCTTCTGGTGATACGCGATCAGCACCGCAAGCCCGAGCACGACGCTCGGCACGCCGTTCGGCACCATCACGAGCGCATCGACCACCGCGCCGAGACCGCGCCGGTCGCGCCCTTCGAGCGCGAGTGCGAGCCACAGCCCGAGGATCGTGCCGATCGCCGACACGCCGAAGCCGATCTCGAGGCTCGTCAGCAGCGCGTCGTATTCCGGCGAACCGAGCCGCTCGAACCAGCGCAGGCTGTAGCCGGCCGGCAGGATCGTGCCCGACCACTGCGTCGACACGCTCGACAGTGCAAC
This sequence comes from Burkholderia sp. AW33-5, assembly GCF_053427615.1. Lineage (NCBI taxonomy): Bacteria > Pseudomonadati > Pseudomonadota > Betaproteobacteria > Burkholderiales > Burkholderiaceae > Burkholderia > Burkholderia sp. AW33-5. The sequence continues at coordinate 4,123 of NZ_JBSAXA010000028.1, forward strand.
GACGATGACCGGCAGCACGAACAGCCAGAAGCAGGCGAACGCGGCCAGCGCGAGCGCCACGCGCGACGCATGCTTGAGCAGCGTGTCGCCCCAGCCGATCCGATGGCGCGGCACGGCTTGCCCGATACGAAATTCAGCGGACATCGTTCCCTCCCGTCGCACGCCGGTTTACCCGGCGATAAACCGCATAGAGCGCCAGCGACAGCGCGAGCATCACGACCGCGCCGGCCGATGCGGTCGGCAGGTCGAGGTCGACGGTCGCGCTGCTGTAGATCGCGACCGGCAGCGTCACGAGCCGCGCGCTGCCGAGCACGAGCAGGATGCCGAACTCGTTCAGCGTCAGCAGGAAGCACAGCACGGTGCCGGCGGCGATGCCCGGCCACGCGATCGGCAGCACGACGCGGCGCGCGAGCATCCAGCCGGACGCGCCGAGGCTGCGTGCCGCCTCGATCAGGCGCAGGTCGAGCGTCGCGAACGACGCGAGCGTCGGCCGCACGACGAACGGCGTATAGAACACGGTCTGCGCGAGAATCACGCCGCCGATGCCAAACAGGAAATCGAGCGGCGCGGTCTCGAGATGGAACAGGTGCTGCAGCGCGATGCTGATCGAGCCTTGCGAGCCGTACAGGAAGATCAGCGTGAACGCGACGAGGAACGACGGGAACGCGACGTACAGTTCCAGGAAGCGCGTGACGAGCGATGCGCCCGGAAACGGCTTGAAGAACAGCAGCGCGGCCAGCAGCACGCCAAGCACCGACGCCGTGCCGGCGCTCGCGAACAGCACGCCGACGGTCGTCAGCAGCACGTTGCGCGTATCGGGGTTACCGAAGAACGTCCGGTACGCGGCAAAGCTCAGCCCGTGATCGCCGGACACGCTCAGCAGCACGAGCCGCACCAGCGGATAGACGACGAGCGGGCCGAGCACGACGATCGCGAGCGCGGCGAGGTGCAGATCGCCCATGCGCTTGCGGCGCAGCGTGGCGGCGGCATGCGCGGCGGCCGACGCGAGCACGTGCGGCGGCAGGCCGGCTTCAGGGCGCGATAAGGACGACATCGTGTGCCTCGCAATGCAGGGAAACGCGCGCCCCGCGCTCGGGAGCCGCGCCGCGGCCGCGTTGCATCGTGACGCGCACGGGTTCGTCGGGCGCCGCGTCGATCACGACCGCGATCGACAGGTCGGCGCCCTGCCATTCGACCGACGACACCGTGCCGTGCAGGCCACCCGCCGCGAGCGGCATCACGGTCAGGCGCTCGGGACGCACGCATGCGACCTTGCCGCGCACATCGTGACGCGGGTCGCCGAGCGGGAAGATCACGTGCGGCGGCAGCAGGTTGGCCGGGCCGAGATAGCGCGCGACGTAGCCGTCCCGCGGCGCGTCGTACAACTGCTGCGGCGTGCCGAGCTGCGCGATGCGGCCGTCGCGCATCAGCAGCGCGCGGTCGGACAGCACGAGCGCGTCGTCGCGGTCGTGCGTCACGCAGACGACGGTCAGGTTCGGCAGGCGCTCGTGCAGCGCCTTCAGCTCGCTGCGCACCGACGCGCGCAGGTTGGCGTCGAGCGCCGACAGCGGTTCGTCGAGCAGCAGCACGTCCGGCTCGATCACGAGCGCGCGGGCCAGCGCGACGCGCTGCTGCATCCCGCCCGACAGTTGCGCGGGCAGGTGGTGGCCGGCCTCGCCGAGCTGCACGAGCTTCAGCGCGTCGGCGACGCGGCGCGTCACTTCCGACGAGGCCATCCCACGGGCGCGCAGCCCGAATGCGACGTTCTCGAACACCGACAGGTGCGGGAACAGCGCGTAATTCTGGAACAACAGACCGAGATTGCGCTTGTGCGGCGGCGCATGGGTCAGGTCGCGTCCGGCCACGGTCAGCGTGCCGGTCAGGCCATCGGCCTTCACGAACCCAGCGATGAAGCGCAGCAGCGTGGTCTTGCCGCAGCCGCTCTTGCCGAGCACGGTCAGAAATTCACCGGCGCCGATCGACAGCGACAGATCTTCCAGCACCGTGCGTGCGCCGTAGCGCACGCTCAGGTGCTCGATCTGCACGCCGCCCGGCGCGCCGGACCGCAGCGTGGCGCGCGGTTCGGCGGCGCCGAATGCGCCGGGATGGGTCAGGGTGGTTTCCACCGGGTTCATCCTCTTGCTCACTAATACAGGCGGCGTGTGCCGATCACTTCGGCTTGACGACGTCGAGCTGCTTGCCCGAGCTGCCGATCACGTCCTTCTTCCAGCGCTCGATCCACACCGGCTTCTTCGCCATCACCTGCGCCCAGTCGACCGGGATCAGCTTCACGCCCGCGATCGCCTTCTTGACCGCTTCGCCGTTCTTGCCGGCCAGCGGCACGTCCGTGCGGCCCGGGATGCCGTACATGTCCGGCACCTTCGACTGCACGTCCGTCGACATCAGGTAGTCGATCAGCTTCTTGCCGGCATCCTGGTTCGGGCCGCTCTTGACCAGGCCGATGCCGTACGGCAGCTGGAAGGTGGTCGGCTGGTCGCCGTCCTTCGCGGCCAGGAAGATCGGCTTGACGGCCAGCGCGCCGTGCTCGGCGTCGTCGAGATCCATCTGCAGGTCGCCGTTCGCGACACTGATCTCGTTACGCGACAGCAGCACGTTCAGGTAGCCCGTGCCCTTCGTGTGGAATTTCACGCTCTGCGACAGCTTCGCGAGGTAGTCGAACGCCTTGTCCTCGCCCATCAGCGACGTCGTCAGGATCAGCACGGCCATCCCGTCGCCGGCCGTGGCCGGGTTCGAGTACGCGACCTTGCCCGCGTAGGCCGGCGACAGCAGGTCCGCGAACGTCTTCGGCTGGTTCTTCACGACATCCGGGTTGATCGCGAACGAGAAGTAGTTGTTCACGAACGTCGCCCACGTGCCGTCTTCCGCCTTCGCGATCGCCGGCACGTTCTTGTAGTTGACGCTCTGGTACGGCTGCAGCAGGCCCATCTGGCCGGCTTGCTGGATGAACGGCGGCAGCGTGACGATCACGTCCGCCTTCGGCGAGTTCTTTTCGATGTTCGCGCGGTTGACGACCTCGCCGCTGCCCGCCGTCACGATGTTCACCTTGACGCCTTCCTTCTTCTCGAACGCCGGCAGCACATCGCGATAGAGATTCTCGAGACCGTCCGCCGTATACAGCACGACCGCGTTCGCCGCATGCGCGGGCATCGCGGCGCCTTGCAGCAGACCGGCGGCGCAGGCGGCCAGCGCGAGCTTGCGGAACGCGCCGGCAGCGGCGCGCGAGGAATTCTGCAGTGTCATCTCACTTCTCCGTAGGCGGAACACCAAACGGCCGGGGCACGATCCGGCTCCTTTCAGTCGGACAGACCGACGACCGGCCTGCCTCGCTGCCGCGCTGCAGGTGGTCTCGCGCGGCAACCGAAGGATCACAGCGTTCGATGACAACGCCGTGACGCGCGCCACAATTTCCACAAAATGACACATTTTGCCAATATCATGCAAGTCGCCCAGAAATGCCAACCCGGCGTTTCGTCCGATCTTTGCTGGAGAAAAAGCCATGCCCGCCCCGATTCTGCTCACGCCCGGCCCGCTCACCACGTCCGCCACAACACGCCACGCAATGCAACATGACTGGGGCTCATGGGACGCCGCTTTCAATCAATTGACGGCCAGCGTCTGCGCGGATCTCGTCACGATCGCGCGCGGCGGCGACGAATACGCGTGCGTGCCGATGCAAGGCAGCGGCACGTTTTCGGTCGAGGCCGCGCTCGGCACGCTGGTGCCGCGCGACGGCGTCGTGCTGGTGCCGGACAACGGCGCGTATTGCGCGCGCATCCTGAAGATCCTCGGCCGGCTCGGCATCGAGGCGATCGCGCTGCCGTTCGGCGAGGACGCTGCAGTCGCCCCGGCGGCGATCGAAACCGCGTTCGCGCGCGAGCCGCGCATCACGCACGTCGCGCTGGTGCATCTGGAAACGAGCGCCGGCATCCTGAATCCGCTCGACGCGATCGCGGCCGCGTGCCGCCGGCACGGCAAGCGGCTGATCGTCGACGCGATGAGTTCGTTCGGCGCGTTGCCGATCGCGCTGGCGGACAGCGGGATCGACGCGCTGATCTCGGCGAGCGGCAAATGCCTGGAAGGCGTGCCGGGGATGGGGTTCGCCATCGTGCGGCGCGATGCGCTCGACGCGTGCGAAGGCAACTCGCCCTCGCTCGCGCTCGATCTCCATGATCAGTACGCCTACCTGCGCAAGACGGGCCAGTGGCGCTTCACGCCACCGACCCACGTGATCGCCGCGCTGCGCGCCGCGCTCGACCAGTACCTGGCCGAAGGCGGCCAGCCCGCGCGCGGCGCGCGCTATGCGGAGAACTGCCGGACCTTGATCGAATCGATGCGCGCGCTCGGCTTCACGCCGTTCCTCGACGCCAGCGTGCAGGCGCCGGTGATCGTCACGTTCCATGCGCCCGACCATCCGGCCTACGATTTCCGCCGCTTCTACGACGCGGTGCGCGACGCGGGCTTCATCCTGTATCCGGGCAAACTGACGCAACGCGAGACGTTCCGCGTCGGCTGCATCGGCGCGATCGATGCCGACGACATCCGGCGTGCGGTCGCGGCGATCGCGCTCGCGGTCGAATCGCTCGGGATTGCCGTGCAGCGCGCGTGAGCGCTGATGCATGCCCCGGCCCGCAAGCGGGAAACGCAGAAACAAAAAAGCCCGGCGACCCACAGGTCGCCGGGCGAACGCACCGAGAGTGCGTGGAGCCGGTACTTACAGTTCGATCCGCTTGATGTCGCCGACGACGAAGATGTACGACAGCGCACCGATCAGCGCGATCACGCCGATGAACACGAGCGCGCCGACGAACGACCCGGTCGTTGCGACGATGAAGCCGACGACGAGCGGCGTGATGATGCCCGCGAGGTTCGCCGCGAAGTTGAAGATGCCGCCGGTCACGCCGAGCAGGCCGTCCGGCGCGATGTCGGACACGAGCGTCCAGCCGAGCGCGGCCATCCCCTGCGCGAAGAATGCGACCGACATGATCGCGATCACGGCTTCGTTGCTTTGCACGTAGTTCGCGAGAATGATCGTCGACGCGAGCAGCAGGCCGGCGATGATCGGCAGCTTGCGCGCGAGGTTCGCGGACTTGCCGCGGCGCAGCAGCCAGTCGGAGAAGATCCCGCCGAACATCACGCCGACCGACGCGGCGATGAACGGCATGATCGCGAAGAAGCCGATCTTCAGCCAGCCCATATGACGCTCGGTCGCGAGATAGGTCGGGAACCAGGTCAGGAAGAACACGAGCGTCGAGTTGCCGGCGAACTGGCCGAGGCAGATACCCGCGAGCTGGCGCTTCTTCAGCAGCCGGCCGGCCATCGACCAGCTGAACTTGGCCTGTGCGGGCTTGCCACTCTTGTCGCCGTCCTTGCGCGCGCCGTGCACGAGACCGCCGCCCGCTTCGATGTACGCGAGTTCCTCCGAATTAGCGGCCGGATGGTTGCGCGGCTCGTGATAGAACTTCCACCAGACCAGACCGAACACGATGCCGACCGCGCCGACGACCCAGAACAGCGAGCGCCAGCCGAACGCACCCATCAGCGCGAACAATACGGGGCTGAAGAACGCGAGGCCGATGTACTCGCCGACGGTGTAGGTGCCGGTCGCCATCGCGCGCTCGTTCTGCGGGAACCACGTCGCGACGACCCGGCTGTTGGTCGGGAAACACGGCGCTTCCGTCACGCCGAGACCGAGCCGGCATGCGAGCAGCGTCCCGACACCGGGCACGAAGCCCTGCAGCAGCGTGCACAGCGACCACAGCGTCATCGACCAGTAATAAGTGATCTTGCTGCCGAAGCGGTCGAGGAACAGACCGCCGGGCACCTGCATCGCGACGTACGTCCACGAGAACGCGGAGAACATGATGCCCATCACCGCTGCGTTGATGCCGAGCTCCTTGGTGAGCTGCGGCGCAGCCACCCCCAGCACGGTACGGTCGAGATAGTTGATCATCGTGCCGATCGCGAGCAGCGCGAGGATCTTGTAGCGCGCCGAGGTCCGCCGGACCGTACCGGCCGCCGCGGGCGCGGCGTTCGTGTGGGTGGTGTGCTGCATGGTTGTCTCCTGGTCTATTTTTCAGCTAGTCGGTAGAAGGGTCAGCGTGCGACGAGCGACTGAAAGTGTTCGAACATCCGCTCGTCGTCCGGCGTTCGTCCGGTGAAGATCTCGAACGCATCGACGGCCTGGTACACGGCCATCCCGCCGCCCGGCAGCGTCGCGCAGCCGGCCGCGCGCGCGGCGCGGATCAGTTCGGTTTCGAGCGGGAAATACACGATGTCGGCGACCCACATTCCCGCGCGGAGCAGCTCGGCCGGCAGCGGCAGGCCCGGATGCTTGGCCATGCCGGTCGGCGTGCAATGAATCAGGCCGGTCGCGGCCTGCATCGCGGCCGCGAGATCGCTGCCCGGCGTGACCCGGGCGGCCGGGAAGCGCTGCTGCAGCTCACCCGCGAGCGCGACGGCACGCGTGCCGTCGACGTCGAAGATCGTCAGCTCGGCGGCGCCCATCTGCAGCGCAGCATGCGCGACGGCCGCACCCGCGCCGCCCGCGCCCAGCTGCACGACACGCTCGAGCGACGCCTCGGGCAACCCCCGGCGGAACGACTTCGCGAAACCCGACCAGTCGGTGTTGTGGCCGATCCGCTTGCCGTCCTTGAACAGCACCGTGTTCACCGCGCCGAGCGCGCGCGCGTCGTCCGACAGCGCGTCGAGGTGCTCGATCACGCGCTGCTTGCACGGATGCGTAATGTTGAGCCCGTTGTAGCCCATCCGCTGCGCGGCATCGAGCAGCTCCGGCAGCGCGTCGGCGGTCACGCCGAGCACGTCGAGATCGATGCGCCGGTACACGTAGCCGAATCCCTGGCGGAAACCTTCTTCCTCATGCATCGCGGGCGACAGCGAACCGCCGATGCCCTGGCCGATCAGGCCGATCAGAAAAGACGGGCGGCTCATCGTGCGGCTCCCTGCGCAAAAAGGGTCGACAGGCGCTGCAGCGCGAATACGTAGCCTTCGGTGCCGCAGCCGCAGATCACGGCTTCGGCCACCGCCGACACATACGAGTGGTGACGGAATGCCTCGCGACGATGCACGTTCGAGATATGCACCTCGATCACGGGTTTCGCGATCGCGGACAGCGCGTCGGCCAGCGCGACCGACGTGTGCGTATACGCGGCCGGGTTGATCACGATGCCGTGCGTATCGTGACGCGCGGCGTGCAGCCAGTCGATCAACTGGTGCTCGGCGTTCGACTGGCGAAAGTCGATCTCCAGTCCGAGCCCCTCGGCCGCCGTGCGGCAGCGCTGCTCGACGTCGGCAAGGGTTTCCGCGCCGTAGATGTGGGGCTCGCGGGTTCCCAACAGATTCAGGTTCGGGCCGTTCAGCACCAGCACCTTGTGCTTGCTCATGGTGTTTCTGCTCCTAAAACGGGGGCGCATCGCTAGCCGACTTCGCCCCTTGACGTCAAGATTTGGCGCTAGTGTGCGCTTGCGCAAGCGCAATGTCTTTTCGGGTTTTCGCTAATTTGTACCATCTAGTTAGTTTGTATAATTCGCCATACTCCCCTAGTAAATTCGGGATGTGGCGCCCGCAGGTCGTTCAACGACTGGTTCATTCCGGCCCGATCCGGCCGACGCCACGCCCCGCTCACCCGCAGGATTCGCCCATGCAGCGCTCGATCGCCACCGTGTCACTGTCCGGCACGCTCGCCGAGAAGCTCACCGCCATCCAGGCCGCCGGCTTCGACGGCGTCGAAATCTTCGAGAACGACCTCGTCTACTTCGATGGATCGCCCGCCGACGTGCGGCGCATGGCCGCCGATCTCGGCCTCGACATCGTGCTGTTCCAGCCGTTTCGCGACTTCGAGGGCGTGAGCCCGGCCCAGCTCGCCCGCAATCTCGACCGCATCCGCCGCAAGTTCGACGTGATGCACGCGCTCGGCACCGACCGCATCCTGGTGTGCAGCAGCGTGTCGCCCGACACGATCGCGGACGACGCGCTGCTGGTCGACCAGCTCGGCACGCTCGCCGAAGCCGCGCGCCAGGCCGGCGTGGTCGCCGCGTACGAGGCGCTCGCGTGGGGCCGCGTCGTGAACCGGTACAGCCACGCATGGCAGCTCGTGAACGCGGTGAACAGCCCGCATCTCGGCCTCGCGCTCGACAGCTTCCATACGCTGTCGCTCGACGATTCTCCGGACGCGATCGCCGACATCCCGGGCGACCGGATCGCGTTCGTGCAGATCGCCGACGCGCCGAAGCTCGCGATGGACGTGATCGAATGGAGCCGCCACTTCCGCTCGTTTCCCGGTCAGGGCGACTTCGACCTCGCGCGCTTCACGGCCCGCGTGATCGAGTCCGGTTATACGGGGCCGCTGTCGCTCGAAATCTTCAACGACGGCTTCCGCGCCGCGCCGACCGCGATCACGGCCGGCGACGGCCACCGCTCGCTGCTTTATCTGGAAGAACTGACGCGCGCGCGGCTCGCGCAGGACGGCCGCGCGCCCACCGCCGGCCAGCCGCTGTTCGCGCCGCCGGCGCCGCCCGCGCACGTCGGGTTCCAGTTCATCGAATTCGCGGTCGACGCGCAGGCGGCAGCCACCGTCGGCGAATGGCTCGGCCGGATGCGCTTCCGGCTCGCGGGCCGTCATCGATCGAAGGACGTGACGCTGTTCCAGCACGGCGCCGCGTCGATCGTGCTGAACGCCGAGCGCGACTCGTTCGCCGACGCGTTCTTCCAGCAGCACGGGTTGTCGCTGTGCGCGTCGGCGTTCCGCGTCGACGATGCGAAAGTGGCATTCGAACGCGCGGCCGGCTTCGGCTACGCGCCGTTTTCAGGGCGCGTCGGCCCGAACGAGCGCGTGCTGCCGGGCGTGCAGGCGCCGGACGGCAGCCTCGAATACTTCGTCGACGAGACGCCGAACGCGCCAACGCTGTATGAATCGGACTTCGTGCTGACCGACATCGACGGCCCCAGCGAGGTCGGCCCGCTGACGGGCATCGATCACGTCTGCCTCGCGCTGCCGGCCGACGCACTCGATACGTGGATCCTGTTCTTCAAGACCGCCTTCGGCTTCGAGGCCGAGCGCAGCTGGCTCGTGCCCGATCCGTACGGCCTGATGCGCAGCCGCGCGGTGCGCAGCGCCGACGGCTCGGTGCGGATCGCGCTGAATGCGTCGGTCGACCGCCATACGGCCGTCGCCGAATCGCTCGACCGCTATCACGGCACGGGGCTGAACCACGTCGCGTTCCGGACCGACGACATCGTGAAGACGGTCGCCGCGTTCGCGGCCGACGGCGTGCCGTTCCTGCGGATTCCGCCGAACTATTACGACGATCTCGCCGCGCGCTACGCGCTGCCGGACGAACTGATCGAGACGCTGAGCGCCCACCATCTGCTGTACGACCGCGACGACGACGGCGGCGAATTCCTGCATGCGTATACGGAACTGGTCGACAACCGCTTCTCGCTCGAAATCGTCGAGCGGCGCGGCGGCTACGACGGCTACGGCGCGGCCAACGCGGCCGTGCGGCTCGCCGCGCAGGCCCAGCGCAGGAAATAAGGGAGCAAGCGCGGAGGCGAATCGAACGGGAAAACGACGTCGACCCTGCAACGTGCGCCGCGCGGACGCACCGTCGTGGTGAATACCGCGGCGGCGCCCCGCCCGGCAAGGCCCGCCGCTCGGGGCCGAAAACCGCCGCCGGGCGGAGGTTACATCCGGTAACGCACGCCGCACTGCAGCATCGGCCTGGCCACCGCGGTTTTAAGAATCGCTTAAGTCTTCGACGGCACCATCCGCAACCAGTACCGACGGATATCTCGAAAAGGAGGACAGCGATGAGCGCCGTAGATGCACCCGCGGGCCGCCCGGCCGCCCCCCCTGTGAAAAAGACGATGCTGCGCCGTTTGCTCAGCCATCATGAAATCGCGACTCTGCTCGTGCTGCTGCACGCACCGATCGGCGCGAACGCCAAACCCGAATTGCCCGCGCTGCAGGAAGCCGGCCTCGTCGAGATGATCAAGCTCGACGCCGACACGGCACCGAGCTTCCGCCTGACCGAAGACGGCACGGCCGTCCTGAAAGGCCTCGGCTACCGCTGAGCCGCCGCTTTCCCGCTTCCTTTCCCCGCTTCGTACTCTCGCACCGCCCCGATCCTTCAGACCCGCCGGCCCGCCCGGCGCGTCACTTCACCCTGCCCGGTCCTGCAGCATCAGCCGGTATTCCGTCGGCGTCATGCCGACCGTCGCCTTGAACTGGCGCGTGAACGCGCTGTGATCCGTATAACCGCATAGCGCCGCGACGTCGGTCACCTTGTCGTGCGTGACGAGCAGCGCCGTGGCCGCGTCGAGCCGCGTTTTCAGCAGCACCTGGCGCGGCGTCAGGTGAAACACCTTGTGGAAGTAGCGTTCGAGCTGCGCGACCGACATCCCGGCCATCTGCGCAAGCTGCTTCAGGTTCAGCGGCTGCACGTAGTGATCCTGGATGTGCTGCACCACGTCGGCGAGCTTGCTGTAGGCCGGATGCGATCCCTCGTGCGCCTTCAGGTCGCGCGAGATGCCCGCGAGACCGACCACCTTGCCGGCCGCGTCGCGCAGCGGCTCCTTGCAGGTCAGACACCAGCCCGGCTGGCGGCCCGGATACAGATGCAGCTCGAGCTGGTCCATCAGCTGCTGGCCGGCGGTGATCGTCGCCATGTCCTGTTCGAAGTAGGTCCGGCCGAAGCGGCGCGGAAACACCTCGTCGGTCGTCTTGCCGAGCAGGTCGCGCTTGTCCTTGTAGCCGCAGCGCATCGCCAGCGTGCGGTTGACGAGCGCGTAGCGGCCGTTCGCGTCCTTCACGAAGAACGCGACGTCGGGCAGTGCGTCGAACACCGGCTCGAGCAGGCGGAAGTGCGCGAGCATCGCGCCGAGATCGGCGTTGTCGGGCTGGTAGCGCAGCGTATCGGACAGGCTCATGGGCGGTGCGGCAAGAAAGGTCGTCATCCCGGCATTGGCGAAGGGAGTGGCTGATGGCGTCGATTATAGGAGCGCGCTCGAGAACACGTCGTGGCGATCTCGGGCAAGCGATCGGGCGGCGCGATGAACGGCGGTCCGCGCAACGCGCCGCCGATCGGCGACGATCAGCGACGATCGGGGGGCCGCATACGTCGGCGCATCGTACGCCGTGCGGTTGTGCGCGCAACCACTGCGGCGCGCTTGTCGGGCGGCGCCGATTTCGCATCGGCCCGCTGCATGGCGCCGGGCATCCGTCGGCAACGTCGGCGATATCGATGCACCCCGCTGGCGCCGCGACAACCCGCGCCCGGACCCGCCATCCTAGAAATGCCGGCGTGTCGCGTCTTGGCGCGATTGCGCATCCCACATGACGATTTCGGCATATATCAGGGTTATCGACGATATGCCGAAATCGTCGCCGGCCGCGCATCGAACGCGCAAGACGCGCGCATTTTCGCTACCTAGACTTCGATCAACGGTTACGAGACGACATCCCGCCGCCGCCGCACACGCCGATTCCGGCACAACCCGCGCAGCGCATGGCACACACCGCACGGCCGTCGCAACGGCCTGCGGACCGATACGTCTCGCCCGGTTTACCGCACCGGCCCGCTGGCCGGCGGCGGCCCAACCACGCCATCAAGGGGAAGTGAAAGTGAAGCTGAAGGTATCGCACGTCGCGCTGGCCGCTGCCTGCGCACTGTCGGGCGCACACGCCATCGCCGCCGACGTCGTCAAGATCGGTTTCGCCGCACCGCTGACGGGGCCGCAGTCGAACTACGGCACGGACATGCAGAAGGGCGTGCAGCTCGCGATCGCCGATTTCAACGCGACGCATCCGACGATCGGCGGTCAGCCGGTCACGTTCCAGCTCGACTCGCAGGACGACCAGGCCGACCCGCGCACCGGCACGACGGTCGCGCAGCGGCTGATCGACGACAACGTCCGTGGCGTCATCGGCCACTTCAACTCGGGCACGAGCATTCCGGCGTCCGACCTGTACGATCGCGCGGGGCTGCCGCAAATCTCGATGGCGACGTCGCCGCAATACACGGCGCGCGGCTACAAGACGACCTACCGGCTGCTGACGAGCGACGCGCAAGCGGGCCGCATCGTCGGCACGTACGCGGTGAAGACGCTGCGCTTCAAGCGCATCGCGATCATCGACGACCGCACGGCCTACGGCCAGGGTATCGCCGACGAATTCGCGAAGGCCGTGCAGGCCGCCGGCGGCACCATCGTCAAGCGTGATTTCACGAACGACAAGGCGCTCGACTTCTCTGCAATCCTGACCAACCTGAAGGGCATCAACCCCGACGCGATCTTCTACGGCGGCGGCGACGCGCAGTCTTCGCCGATGATCCGCAAGATGCGCCAGCTCGGGATGAAGGCCGCCTTCGTGACCGGCGAGATGTCGCGCTCGCCGACGTTCCTGAAGGTCGGCGGCGAAGCGGCCGAAGGCGCGATCGTCTACATGGGCGGCCTGCCGAAGGAAAAGATGCCGGGCTTCGCCGGCTACGCATCGCGCTACAAGGCACGCTTCAATGAAGACGTGATCACCTATTCGCCCTACTCGTACGACGGCACGATCGCGCTGCTCACCGCGATGAAGGACGCAAACTCGACCGACCCGAAGGTTTACACGCCGTATCTCGGCAAGGTGTCGATCAAGGGCGTGTCGGCGCCGAGCATCGCGTACGACGCGAAGGGCGACCTGAAGGATGCGCCGGTGACGATCTACAAGGTCGAGCACGGCGCGTTCAAGCCGGTCGACACGATCGCCGGCAGCTGATCGAGCAGCCCCTGTCACGCGCGCGGCGCGGCAAGCGGTTCACCCGCCTGCCGCGCCGCGTGCGTTTCGTCCCGACGAAGTCCGAAGCATTCCTCGGCGCGGCCCCGCGCGCACGCATTTCGCGCTCCTGTAGAATCCCCCCACCCGCTTTGACGCTTCGTCTGCGTCGTGCCCCATCCCGGTGCGACGGTGCGTGTCGCGTGCCCATCCGGCGCTCGGCACACGCTCGACGACGCAAGCCGCGCCTTGCCAGTCCATGCCGATAGCGGGTTCTGGAGACGCAGCACCGACAACAACATTCGAAAACCGATCGTCCTGACCATGCAAGCTTCCGAATTGAGCGGCGTGCCTCGCGCCGCCGAACGCGCGCTCACGCGCAGCGACTATAAAACTCTTGGCCTTGCCGCACTCGGCGGCGCTCTCGAGTTCTACGACTTCATCATCTTCGTGTTCTTCGCACCCGCGATCGGACAGCTGTTCTTCCCGCACGACATTCCCGACTGGCTGCGCCAGCTGCAGACGTTCGGCATCTTCGCGGCCGGCTATCTCGCGCGCCCGCTCGGCGGCGTGATCATGGCGCACTTCGGCGACCTGTTCGGCCGCAAGCGGATGTTCACGCTGAGCGTGCTGATGATGTCGGTGCCGACGCTGCTGATGGGCCTGCTGCCGACCTACGACTCGATCGGCATCCTCGCGCCGGTGTTGCTGCTGCTGTTCCGCGTGCTGCAGGGCGCGGCGGTCGGCGGCGAAGTGCCGGGCGCATGGGTGTTCGTGTCGGAGCACGTGCCGTCGCGCCACATCGGCTATGCGTGCGGCACGCTGACCGCGGGCCTCACGGCCGGCATCCTGCTCGGCTCGCTGGTCGCTGCCGGCATCAACAGCCGTTACTCGGGCGCCGAAGTCACCGCGTTCGCGTGGCGCATTCCGTTCCTGCTCGGCGGCGTGTTCGGCCTGTTCTCCGTGTACCTGCGCCGCTGGCTGCACGAGACGCCGGTGTTCGCCGAGATGAAGGCGAAGAAGGCGCTCGCGGCCGAGATTCCGCTGAAGGCCGTGCTGCGCGACCACGGCCGCGCGGTAATCGTGTCGATGCTGCTCACGTGGATGTTGTCGGCGGCGATCGTCGTCGTGATCCTGATGACGCCCGCGCTGCTGCAGAAGCAGTTTCACCTGACGCCCGCCACCACGCTGTTCGCGAACAGCATCGCGACGCTGTGCCTGACGGCCGGCTGCATCACCGCCGGCTCGCTCGCGGGCTGGATCGGCGCGAAGCGCGTGCTCGGCATCGGCGGCCTCGTGCTGGCCGCGTGCTACTACCTGCTGTTCGCGCAGGTCGCGGCCGACGCGTCGACGCTGCCGCTGTATTACGGGATCGCCGGCTTCGCGGTCGGCACGATCGGCGCGGTGCCGTTCGTGATGGTGAAAAGCTTCCCGGCCGTCGTGAGCTTCTCGGGCATCTCGTTCTCGTACAACGTCGCGTATGCGATCTTCGGCGGCCTGACGCCGGTGATCGTGTCGCTGATGATGAAGTCGAACCCGCTCGCGCCGGTCGTGTATGTCGCGACGATCTGCGTGCTCGGCGCGATCGCCGTGCAGTTCTCGAAGGATGCGAAGGACCTGAAGGACGCACGCTGAACCCCGGCGCGCATGCGCCCGTTGAATGAACAAAGGGCCGAATCCCGCGATGTGCGGGATTCGGCCCTTTTGATTTGGTTCAGCGCGGCGCGCGACGCGCGTGCGTCGCGCCGCTCAGCCCGGTTCGACTCAGCGCAGCGCGCCGTACGACGAACTCGGCCGGCGCAGCGCGTCGATGCTCGCGCCGCCCGCGCCGGTCACGAACAGCAGCAGGAAGCCGCCGGCGATCGCGATGTTCTTCCAGAAGTGGATCACCATGTCGTGCTGGACCGCGGCGTCGGTCGCGTCCCAGAAATTGTGTCCGACCATCGCGGTCGCGACCGTATAGAACGCCATCAGCAACGCGAGCGGCTTCACCTTGTAGCCGACGATCAGCAGCAGGCCGCCGAGCGCTTCGATCGTGACGACGACCGGGCCCGTCACCTGCGGATAGGGCACGTTCAGCCCATGCAGATAGCCGATGAAATCGCTGTAGCCGAGCAGCTTCATCACGCCGCCCCACAAGAACAACGCCGCCAGCGCCAGGCGTGCGAAAAAAATGACGCCGGAATCGACGGAACGCGTCATGCCTCTCTCCTCGTATGCAATTCGGCCGTCCGCGCGAGGCGTGCCCGCACGGTTCGGAGCCGCGCGGCCCTGTCGGGCCCGCGGCAAATGGGCCAGCATAGAGGGTCTTTTCGCGGTGTCCAAGAAAAAGGTTGTAGCAAATCTTTACACCGCGGCGGCGACGCAGGCATGACGGCACCACGAAGAACGACGCCCGGCCGCCGCCTCGAATAAAGGGAACGAGCCTTAACCGGCGTCGCTCAGCAGCACGCCCTTCTTGAACAGGAAGCAGCCGTAGCCGCGCAGCTCGCCGGTGACGATCACCGCATACGCCTGCTGCGCACGCTCGTAGAACGCGAATCGATCGACGCCCACGAGCGGCACGGCGCGCCCTTCCGCGCGATCGATTTCCGCCTGCACTTCGCGCTGCACGGGCGGCACCGCGGCCGGGTCGCCGACCACTTCCATCCGCCACGCCGGCGTCTCGACGAACGTATCGAGCGGCAACACGGACAGCACCGCGCGCGCGACGCGCGCCGAGTCGGCGCCGTCGATGCGCAGTGCGCGGCCGACCACCGTGTGCTCGGCGACGGATTCCGCCGGAAAATTCGCATCGCAAATCGCCACTTCATCTCCGTGGCCCATCGCGCGCAGCGTGTGCAGGATGTCGGCGTGCAGCAGAGGATCGAGATTCTTCAGCATGTGGGCAAGTCTCCGGGATCGGGAACGAATGGCATAAGTTACCCGATCCCGGCGGCCGCGGGGCATGCATCGCTCACGTCACGACGCCGCGCCCGGCATTTCGTCGATGAAACCCGTGACCGACTTCAGGCGGCCCGACGCATCGACGGTGCCGAAATCCGAACCCTTCACGATCGCCGCGCCGTCGGGCGACACGAGCGCCCACGAGAAGCGCAGATGCTGGCCGAATCCGTCGACGTCGGTCGTGCGGCGGAATCGGAACGCGGGGAAGCGCGCCTGCACCGCGGCGATCATCGTGTCGATGCCCGCGTGGCCGTCGCCGGCCATCAGCGGATCGCGATAGGCCGCGTCGCTCGCGTAGGTCGCATCGATCAGCGCGCGCCGGCGCGCGACGTCGGGCTCGTTCCACGCGTCGAAATAGCGGTCGATCAGGTCGGCGTGTGCGGACTGAACGGTTTGGGCGGTGTTCATGCGAGGCTCCTGGTCTGGATGAAGGGAGGACAGCGCCGCGGACGTTTCGTGTTCGCGTGCCGCCATCGTCGCCGGCCTCGCATCGGCGGTCGATTACGTTCGAGGTAAGGAAATCGCGTCGCCGCAATCAAAAACGGGCGCCCGAAGGCGCCCGCATCGTCTGCCGTTGCAATCGCGCGCGTCAGGTCACCGGCGCCGGATTGAACAGCGTCAGCGCATTCGCGAGCTTCCATTGCTCGGCCCACGTGCGGCGCTTGCCGCTCGCGACGTCGAGCATCAGCCGGAACAGCTCCCAGCCCACGTCCTCGATCGAGGCCGCGCCGGTCGCGATCTGCCCCGCGTCGAGATCCATCAGGTCGTGCCAGCGCCGCGCGAGATCGCTGCGCGTCGCGACCTTGATCACCGGCACCTGCGCGAGGCCGTACGGCGTGCCGCGGCCGGTCGTGAAAACGTGCAGGTTCATCCCCGCCGCGAGCTGCAGCGTGCCGCAGATGAAATCGCTCGCGGGCGTCGCCGCGTACAGCAACCCCTTCTGCCGCGCCCGATCGCCGGGACGCACGACGCCGGCGATCGGCGCGCTGCCCGACTTCACGATCGAACCCATCGCCTTCTCGACGATGTTCGACAGGCCGCCCTTCTTGTTGCCGGGCGTCGTGTTCGCGCTGCGATCGACGCGGCCGCGCTGCAGGTAGCGGTCGTACCAGTCCATCTCGCGGATGATCTCGCGGGCGACGTCCTCGTTCGCCGCGCGCGACGTGAGCTGCGCGACGCCGTCGCGCACTTCGGTCACTTCCGAGAACATGATCGTCGCGCCCGCGCGCACGAGCAGGTCGGCCGCGAAGCCGACCGCCGGGTTCGCGGTCAGCCCCGAGAACGCATCGCTGCCGCCGCACTGCACGCCGACGACGAGATCCGACGCCGGACAGGTCTCGCGACGGCGGCGGTTCAGCCGCTCGAGATGCGATTCGGCCATCGTCATGATCGAGTCGATCATCGAGTTGAAGCCGACGTGCGCGGCGTCCTGCAGGCACACGACGCCGCCGTTGTCCGTCGCGCCGTCGGCCGCCAGCGGAATCGCGCCGGGCGGCAGCAGGCGCTCGGGCTGCAGCTTCTCGCAGCCGAGGCTCACCGTCATCACCTCGCCGCCGAAGTTCGGGTTCAGGCTGATGTTGCGCAGCGTGCGGATCGGGATGTCGGCATCGGGCGCATCGATCGCGACGCCGCAGCCATACGTGTGCTCGAGCCCGACCACGTCGTCGACATTCGGGTAACGCGGCAGCAGTTCGTCCTTGATCCGCTTCACCGCATGCTCGACGACGCCCGACACGCACTGCACGGTCGTCGTGATCGCGAGGATGTTGCGCGTGCCGACCGACCCGTCGGGATTGCGAAAGCCCTCGAACGTATAGCCTTCGAGCGGCGCCAGCGGCGGCGCGGCGCGCGTGGCGAGCGGCAGGTCGTCGAGCCCCGGCGGCTCGGGCATGCGCATCGTGCGCTCGTTGACCCAACTGCCGCGGCGCAGCTCGGTGAGCGCGTAGCCGATCACGACGTTGTAGCGGACGATCGGGTCGCCGGCCGCGAGGTCGACCAGCGCGACCTTGTGCCCTTGCGGCACGCCTTCGCGCAGCGTCAGGCCGTCGGCGAACGTCGCGCCCTCGGGCAAGCCGCCGTCGTTGACGACGATCGCGACGTTGTCGTCCGGGTGCACGCGGATATAAAGGGGGGAAGCAGTCATTGGAATTCCTGGGAGGCTATCAGCCAAATCGTTAGTCATCATATGACATTCGACGTCAACCCGCGATGCTGCGTAAACCCTTATCCGGAAAGACCCTACCCTTTACCCGCCGGCAAACCGCTTGCGCTGCGCTTTCCTGCGTTGTACGATGACATACAACGACATCGCCAATATGGCTCGGATGGCGTACCCGACGAACCCAGCCCTCGCGCTAGACGGACGACCCAACCATGACCTCACCGCAAGAACTCAAACAGATCATCTCCCACGGCCTGCTGTCGTTTCCGCTGACGGACTTCGACGCGGACGGCAGCTTCCGCCCGACCACCTATGCCGAGCGTCTGGAATGGCTGGCGCCGTATGGCGCGACCGCGCTGTTCGCGGCCGGCGGCACCGGTGAATTCTTCTCGCTCACGCAGCGCGAGTATTCGGACGTGATCCGCGTCGCGACGGAAACCTGCAAGGGCAAGGTGCCGATCCTGGCCGGCGCCGGCGGCGGGACACGCGTCGCGATCGAATATGCGCAGGAAGCCGAGCGCCTCGGCGCGAGCGGCGTGCTGCTGATGCCGCACTACCTGACCGAAGCCAGCCAGGAAGGCATCGCCGAACACGTCGAGCAGGTGTGCCGCGCGCTGAAGATCGGCGTCGTGGTGTACAACCGCGCGAATTCGAAGCTGAACGCAGACATGCTCGAGCGCCTCGCCGACCGCTGCCCGAACCTGATCGGCTTCAAGGACGGCGTCGGCGAAATCGAGAGCATGGTCACGATCCGCCGCCGCCTCGGCGACCGCTTCGCGTACCTCGGCGGCCTGCCGACGGCCGAAGTCTATGCGGCCGCGTACAAGGCGCTCGGCGTGCCGGTGTACTCGTCGGCCGTATTCAACTTCATCCCGAAGACGGCGATGGCGTTCTACGAAGCGATCGCGAAGGACGACCACGCAACGGTCGGCCGCCTGATCGACGAATTCTTCCTGCCGTACCTGAAGATCCGCAATCGTCGCGCGGGCTACGCGGTCAGCATCGTGAAGGCAGGCGCGAAGCTCGTCGGCCACGACGCGGGCCCGGTGCGCGCGCCGCTCGTCGACCTCACCGACGCCGAAATGGCCGAACTGGACGTGCTGATCAGGAAGATGGGCCCGCAGTAAGCGGATACGGCCGGCGCGGCGCCTTCGACGGCACCGCGGCCGGCTCGTTGCCTGTGTTGCATCGCGGCCGGCGCCTGCCGGCCGCGGTCGTTTGCAGCGGCGGCCATGCCACGCATCCCGCCGCGATGCGCGCGGTCACATCTGCGCGATGACGCCGATGATCCGGTGACGCACGTTGCCGAGCTTGATCCGGGTCGCCTCGATCTGCCCTTGCGCGCCCGTCCGCACGCGTGCGTTCGACCCGTCGCCGAGAATCTGCCCCAGCACGTCGCGATCGACGACCGCGTCGAAGAACCGGCCGACCGTGATCGTCGCCGACTGCTTCGCGGTCAGAAGCGCGCTGTTGGCCTGCATCAGCGCTTCGGTGCGCAGGCTCTGGTCGCGGTCGTCGATGTTGCGGCGATGCTCGAGCGCGAACACCAGCGCTTCCATGTCCTGCCGGAAACGTCGCACGGCGAGGCCGAACATGAGCGAATGCGCATCGGAGCCCGTGACGGGCCGCCCCTGGTTGATGGTCACGTCGAATTCGCTGCCGCCCAGGTCGCGCTGGAATTCCAGCAGCGCATTCGCGAGCACGCGCCCTTCGCTGTACTGGCCGATCCGGCTGCGCACCGAATGCGCGACGTCGCCGATCGCCTTCCACAATCCGGCGGCGAACAGGTGGTCGCCGCGCTTGCTGATGTTCATCGGATGGTTCCCTCTTGGAATTTTGTGGTCTCTCAGGCTCGCCTGCGGGCCGGGCGGCCCGAGGCCCCGCTACTGTAGGAGAAATTCCGGCGACGCGGAAGCCATCATGAAAAAAGCGGAGGCAGCCCGCCGGCCGCCCCCGCTTTCAGTCGTTCAGCAAGCGGCCCGGCTTCGCGCCGCGCCGCCGCACCGTCACTCCGCCTTTCCGTCCCGCAGCCGCGGAACGCCGAGCGGATTGCTTTCCTGCAGCCCTTCGGGCAGCAGGTCGTCCGGGAAGTCCTGATAGCACACCGGCCGCAGGAAACGGTCGATCGCGGTCGCGCCGACCGACGTGACCGCCGGGTTCGACGTCGCCGGGAACGGCCCGCCGTGCACCATCGCGTCGCACACTTCGACGCCGGTCGGGTAGCCGTTGACGAGCAGGCGCCCGGCCTTGCGTTCGAGGATCGGCAGCAGGCGGCGCGCGAGCGGCTTGTCGTCGGCGTCCATCTGGAGCGTGGCCGTCAGCTGGCCCTCGAGTGCGTCGAGCACGCGTGCGACTTCGTCGAGATCACGGCAACGCACGATCAGCGATGCCGGCCCGAACACTTCGTGGCCGAACGCCGGCTCGGCCAGGAACGCCGGCGCCGCGACTTCGTACAGCGCGCCGCCTGCCTGGCATTCGGTCTGCGCCGCCTCGCCCACGCCGACTTCGCGCACGCCCGGCAGTTCGGCCAGCTTGCCGCGGCCATTGCGATATGCGTCGGCGATGCCGCTCGTCAGCATCACGCCGGCCGGTTTCTTCGCGAGCGCCTGCGCCGCGACGGACTCGAAGCGGTCGAGATCGGGGCCATCGACCGCCAGCACGAGGCCCGGATTCGTGCAGAACTGGCCGGTGCCGAGCGTCAGCGAATCGACGAAGCCGGTCGCGATCGCGTCGCCGCGCGCGGCCAGCGCGGCCGGGAACAGCACGACCGGGTTGATGCTGCTCATTTCCGCATAGACGGGAATCGGCTGCGGGCGGGCGTTCGCGAGCTGCACGAGCGCCATGCCGCCCTGCCGCGAGCCGGTGAAGCCGACGGCCTGCACCGCCGGATGGCTGACGAGCGCCGCGCCGGTCACGCGGCCGGGGCCGATCAGCAGCGAGAACACGCCGGCCGGCATCCCGCATTTCGCGACCGCGGCGCGGATCGCGCGGCCGACCAGCTCGGACGTGCCGAGGTGCGCCTCATGGGCCTTCACGATCACCGGGCAGCCGGCCGCGAGTGCCGACGCGGTATCGCCGCCGGCCACCGAGAACGCGAGCGGGAAGTTGCTCGCGCCGAACACCGCGACGGGCCCGAGCCCGACCTTCTGCAGCCGCAGGTCCGAGCGCGGCAGCGGCGTGCGCGCGGGCTGCGCGGGATCGATCGACGCGGCGAGGAAGCGTCCGTCGCGCACGACGCGCGCGAACAGCCGGAGCTGGCCGACGGTGCGGCCGCGCTCGCCCTGCAGCCGCGCGACGGGCAGGCCCGTTTCGGCGTGTGCGCGCTCGATCAGCGCGTCGCCGAGCGCGACGATTTCGTCGGCGATCGTTTCGAGAAACGCCGCGCGGGCCGCCAGCGGCTGCGCGCGGTACGCGTCGAACGCGTCGCGCGCAAGCTCGCACGCGCGGTCGACGTCCGCCTGCGTCGCGACGCCGAAGGCCGGCGCATCGATCGGCGCGCCCTTCGTCGGGTCGAACGCGTGCAGGGTACCGGCCGAGCCGGCCACCGCATCGGCGCCGATCAGCATCTCTCCAGTCAGTTGCATGGGGTGTGCTCCGTGTTTCGGTAATGATTGGTTGATTGTAGCTCAACAGATACGATGTCTGCCGACACGATTTCAGGATTCGCGCCGATCGTCGATCCTGCCACACTCTGCGCGAAACCCTTATCCCTTCGGGCTTTGCCCAAATGTTGGCCATTTCACGCCGCTTCGCCAAGGGAAAACCCGAAGTTTCGGGTTCGGCGAGGCCTCATGAACTTTTTGTCATGTCATACGACGACGTACGTTGAAGTGTCCAATCAAACATCCCCCTCGCGATCTTCCGATCGATCTCGCGCGCACCGCCCGCCGCACCGTCGTGCGCTACTGGATCGTGGCGATGCTGTTCGCCGTCGCGGCGTTCAACTAGGCATACGTGCTCGCGCAATTGCCGAGCGGCTGGCAAAGACGACGGCGGCCGCGCATGAGCGGCCGCCGTTTTTACATCGCTCAGGCCGCCGAATGCGCGACGCGCAGCATGTCGTGCACGCCGGACGTCATCAGTGCGAGAAACGCGAGCAGGCCGACGTAGAAAAGCGCGTAAGTCGTTTTCGTCTCGACCGACGTCGTGTAGTACGCGCGGTTCTCCGGCGCGTCGGGATCGTAACGCCAGGCGCGCTTCAACTGCGGCAACGCGAGGATCGCCATCACGATCAGGAGCGGGCTCGGCCGGTACGCGAACAGCGCGATCAGCACGGGCACGCCCGCGAACCAGATGCGCGGCGACAGCACCGCCGTGATGCGCCCGCCGTCGAACGGCGACAGCGGAATCATGTTGAACAGGTTCAGGAAGAAGCCCGTATAGGCGAGCGCGAGCAGCAGGTTGCTGTCGTAGTGCCGCGCGGCCGCGTAGCAGGCCAGCGCGCCAAGCGTGCCGACGAACGGCCCGGCCAACCCGACGTACGCTTCGGTTTCGGCGTCGTGCGGCATCTCCTTCAGCTGGATCCACGCGCCGACGAACGGAATGAACGTCGGCAGCCCGACGTCGAGCCCGCGCCGCTGCGCGGCCACGTAGTGGCCGGCTTCGTGGACCAGCAGCAGCGCGACGAAACCGGCCGCGAAGCGCCACCCGTAAAACAGCGCGTAGACCGCGATCGACGCCAGCATGGTGCCCGCCGACATGAGCACCTTGCCGAGCTTCAGGCCGCCGAAGATCAGCAGCAGCAGCTTGGTCATTCCTTGCGCTCCGTGCCGGACACGGCGGCTGCGTCGGTTGCATCGGCGACGACCGGCACGGCCGCCGGCTTCGGCTTGCGCCCGAAGAAGCGCTTCAGCGCCGCGCCGCCCGCCAGCAACGCGACCGCGCCGATCTTGAAGAACTTCACGGCAAACGCGCCGATCAGCGCGAGCAGCCCGAGTTTCTTCGCGCCGACGCCGACGATCAGCGCCGCGAGCCCGTACTCGGCGACGTGGTCGGTCGACTTGTTGAAATCGGCATAGCGCTTGCCGTCGTTGAAGCGGATGTTCGCGAGCAGGTCGTCGGCCGAAGCCTTGTACTTCGGCAGATCGGCGAGCGTCGACGCCATCGTCAGCGACAGGTAGCCGTCACGGCCGAGCACGAGCGTCCGGTAATTCACGCCGTCGCTCTCCGCGTTCGCGGCCGCCCCCTTGTCGCGGATGATCGCGGACCACACGAGCCGGTGCGTGGCGGCGTCGTACGCGGGCGCCTGCGCCCAGCCGACCACCTCGGTCTCGGGCAGCCCGCGCTCCTTGCGCGCCGGGTTGTTTTCCTCGGTGCCGGCCTGCAGGCTCTTCAGCAATTCGTCGGGTCTCCAGTCCTTCGCGTCGTCGTCGCGGATGTAGCCGCTCGGCTCGAACGACACGACCGAGATCCAGTCGGCGTTCGGGTCCTCGGGCAGCACGAGGCCGACCAGCTTCGATTCGTCGATCGAGTTGCCCATCGAGCGCAGGTAGCGGCCGGCTTCGGCGGCCGGCACGAACGATTCGCCTTCCTTCAGCTTCAGCACGGCTTCGTGCTTGACGTCGATATCGGCCGGCCCCTTCACGACGACCTTGTTGGCGGCCGCGGCGGCGGCCCTCATTTCGACCTGCGCGGCTTCGGTCTGCGCATGGCCGCCGGTTGCGGCGAGCGCAAGCATCGCCACGCTGGCGACGCGGACGGCGATTTTTTTCATTGTTGGATTCCCCTGGAATGCCTTGTTGTGAATGTGCGCGGCATCCGGCCCGGGTGTGGTGGTCGCGGGTCCGGTGCCGCCTCTCAGGTGGCACGAGGGCTATGGTAACGCAGCGTCGGTGCGCATCCGGGATCGAAATGCGGGGGCGGAAGGGCGCCTCGAGCGGAGGCGGGCGGAGTCGGCGATGCACACCCGATGCACATCGATCTGGAATGCTTACCTCGCAGGTAATGCCCGATGCGCGCGGGATTGCCTATCATCCTCGTCATGAACTCGACCGCCGCCCTTCAATCGCTCCCCCCGTCCGCCGGCCGCGCGTCCGGCATCGGCTCGCTGCTGCGCACCTGGCGTCAACGCCGGCGCCTGAGCCAGATGGCCCTCGCGCTGGAGGCCGAGGTGTCCGCGCGGCACCTGAGCTTCGTCGAATCGGGGCGCGCGCAGCCGAGCCGGGAGATGGTGCTGCATCTCGCGGAGCGCCTCGACGTGCCGCTGCGCGAGCGCAACGCGCTGCTCGTCGCGGCCGGCTATGCGCCGCTGTTTCGCGAACGGCCCTTCTCCGATCCGCAGCTCGATGCGGCGCGCCACGCGGTCGAAGCCGTGCTGCGCGGCCACGAGCCCTACCCGGCACTCGCGGTGGATCGCCACTGGACGCTGCTCGCCGCGAACCGGATGCTCGGCGCGCTGGTCGTGCAGGCCGATCCGGCGCTCCTGCGGCCGCCCGTCAACGTGCTGCGCCTGAGTTTGCATCCTGACGGCCTCGCGCCGCAGATCGTCAACTGGCACGAATGGCGCGCGCATATCCTGCACCGGCTGCAACGGCAGATCGACGCGAGCGGCGACCGCACGCTGCATGCGCTGCGCGACGAACTCGCCGCGTATCCGGCACCGGCCGGCCAGCCCGACGACACGCATGCGCGCGCCGACTATGCGGACATCGCGGTGCCGCTGCGGCTGCGCACGGCCGCCGGCGAACTGACGTTCTTCAGCACGACGACGGTGTTCGGCACGCCGGTCGACGTCACGCTGTCGGAACTCGCGATCGAGGCGTTTTTCCCGGCGAACCCGGAAACGGCGGACGCGATGCGCGCGCTGGCGGACGCGCTGCCGGCTCGGTGAGCATCGTCAACGACGCTCGAACGCCAGCTTCACGCCCAGCCCGAGGAGCACCGCGCCACTCACCCGGTGCATGCGGGTCAGGATGCGCGGATTACGCCGGATCGACGTCGACAGCAGGCCGGCGAACAGCGCGACCGGCCCCTTGACGAGAAACGTCAGGCCGGCAAACGTCGTGCCGAGCACGAACAGCGACACCATCGGATGCGCGGCGCCCGCGGGCACGAACTGCGGCAGAAACGCGAGATAGAACAGCGCGACCTTCGGATTCGACACGTTGGACAGCGCGCCCTGCGCGAACGTGCGCCACCCGGACGCCGGCGCGTCGCGACCGCTCGCGAGCGTCAGCTCGCCGGACGAACGCAGCAGCGTGATGCCGAGGTACAGCAGGTACAGCGCGCCGATCATCTTCAATGCAGTGAACAGCCATTCGGATGCCTGAAGAAGCGCGCCCAGCCCGAGCGTCGCGAGCATCGTATGCACGAGCAACCCGACGCTGACGCCCGCCGCGGTCACGAGGCCCGCCCGCGTGCCGCCGGATAGCGTGCGCGACATCACGAGCACCATGTCCTGGCCCGGCGTCAGAATGATCAGAAGGGAAGTGGCCATGAACGGCAACCAGGCTACGTGCGGCATCGGAATTCTCCTGAAAGCGGCACCGGGCGCGACGGACGGGAATCGCACACGCCTCCGGGGCCGGGCAGTCATCGGATTATCGGCAAGTTGCCGTGGAGAATGGCTGCGAAATTGGCTACTTTCGATGCTGGATTTGGAGTTACTCTCCATCATCGACATTCTTGGTAGCCAAAAATGCCAATCAAGCTGGACGCCATCGATCGGCGCATTTTGCGTGCGCTACAACGAAACTCGAACCAGACGAATGCCGAGCTCGCGCAGCAGGCCGGCCTCTCGCCCACGCCCTGCCTGCGCCGCGTTCACCTGCTCGAGGAACAGGGCGTCATCGACGCATACGTCGCCCTGCTGAACCCGGCGGCCGTCGAGCTGCGATTCACGGCATTCGTGCGCGTCACGCTGGAACGCCAGGACAAGACCACCGTCGAACGCTTCGCGCGCGAGATGGAGCAGGCGCCCGAGGTGCTCGAATGCCATCTGATGGCCGGCAGCTACGACTATCTGCTGCGCGTCATCGCGAAGGATCTGGACGATTACCAGCGCTTTCAGATGGAGACGCTCACCCGGATCGAAGGCGTACGCAACGTCGAAACCGAGATCCCGCTGAAGCGCATCAAGCAGACGGTACGTCTGCCGATCTAGGCATGCGGAATGGCGAGGTGCGGCGCACGACGGCGGTGTCGGGCCACGGCTCGTTCGGCGCCGGCGCGGGCGTCGGCTATCGCTGGTAGGCGACACCGGGCTGCGTAGCGTCGGCGGACGGCTTGCCGACGCTACGTATACAGCGACGCCTGCGGCAATTCCCCCGTCAACGCGAACCGGCCGACGTCGCGCAGCCGGTAGTCGAGCGGATCGTGCAGCGTATGCGTGCGCGCGTTGCGCCAGAAGCGGTCGAGGCCGAGCGATGCGGCCGTCGCGCGCGCGCCGCACGCATCGAACAGCGCCTCGCCGTTGTCGAGCGCCGCGCGCTGCGCGACGATCTTCGCGTCCGACACCGCGAGCGCCACTTCAGCACGTTCGCCAGCCGTCAGCGCGTCGCGCCGCGTCCATGCCCGCTGCAACGCGACGGCCGCGCGGTCGGCCAGCGACGCCGCCGCAACCGCCTGCACGCGCATGTCGCCGAAGCGCTGCAGCGTATAGGGATCGTCGCTCGCCTGCGCGACGCCCGAGTCAATCCACGGCCGGCCGTGCGCCAGCACGTATTCGCGCGCCTCGGCCAGCGCGCCTTCCGCAAGCCCGACGAACAGGTTCGTCAACACGAGCTGCGACACCAGCGTGCGCAGCGTCGCGCGCGGCGTCGGCGGCGTCTCGGACCGGTGCAGCACGTCGTCCGGCGCGAGCGTCACGCCGTCGAAGCGCACGCTGCCGCTGTCGGTCTGGCGCTGGCCGACCGGATCCCAGTCTTCGTTGACCGTGATCCCGTCGCGATCGGTCGGCACGACGCCGAACACGGCGCGGCCCGTTTCCGGATCGTGCGCGGACACGGTCATCCGCTGCGAGCCGCGCGTGCCCGAGCAGAATCCCTTCACGCCGTCGAGCCGGTAGCCGCCGTCCGGCGTCGCGGTCGCCACCAGCCGCGTGTCGAGCGGGTTCACGGCATTGCCCCACCACCAGCGATGCTCGACCGTGCCGCGCAGATAGCGTTCGCGCTGCGCCGCACTGCCCCACACGTCGACGCTCACCACCTGCAGGACCTGGAACCCGACCAGATGCGCGAGCGCGCTGTCGACGCGCGCGATCCGCCGGATCGTGTCGTAGATCGCCGGCCACTCGGCCTCCTGTCCGCCGAATTCGCGCGGCACCGCGAGCGTCAGCAGGCCCGCTTCGGCGAGCCGCTGCTTCTCGTCGGCCGCATGACCGCCCGCGCGGTCGCGCGCGGCGGCCGTCGCACGCAGCGCGTCGATCGCACGCGCCAGCGCATCGGCGTCGATCGCGCGTGCGTCGGAGTCCGGCGCCAGCGTCGCCGGGCCGCGAGGATCGTTCATGCGACGGCTTCCTGTGCAACGGTTGCGTGCGCAACGACATCGCTCGACAGCGGCACCAGCGCGCCGAGTCGACGGCCGGTCAGCCGCGACAGGATCTCGCGCCGCCAGTCGTCGTAGATCGCGCGGTATTCGGCGATATCGGCACCGAACACGTGCGCGGTGTGCGCATATTCGTCGTGCAGATAACCGTCGAGCCGTGCCTGCGTTTCCTCGTCGGCCGCGATCACGCGATCGATCAGCGCGTCGCGCTCGGCGGCCGGCAGCGCCTTCAACGTGTCGAACCACCACTGGACGATCTGCACGCGATGCCACTCCTCGTCCGGTCGAATCCGGTTTTCGCCGTGCTCGCGCATCGCGCCGTCGGCGATGCGGCCGGTCTTGCGCTGGATCCACAGCTTCGCGAGGATGTGCAGTTCGTAATGCCACTCGAACGCGAGAAAGCCCGCGACGTCGCGCACCGCGATGTCTCCGATGCGTTTCCAGTGCGCGGCGACGAGCCGCTCGACTTCCGGCAGCGGATCGCGGCCGGTCAGTTCGGTCACGCGTTCGCGACCGATCACGGCGTGCGCGCCGTCGTCGCCGAGCTGACGCGACAGGATCAGCTGGAAATGCGGGTCGTCGCGGAACAGCGTATCGATCGCCTTCGCGACGACCTGCACGATGAACAGGTCGTGCGACGCCATCTTCGTGTAGTAGTCGGCGACGGCGGCCCGTTCGTCTTCATCGCGAGGCTCGCGCGGCGGTGTCGCCAGCTTGTCCGGGAAATCGGGGCGATGGCGTCGCGCGACGTCCAGAAACAGCGCTTCCTCGAATTGTCCGTTCCATTCGCGCGGCGCGCCGGTAGGTAAGGTCATGGGTATGGTTCTCTCAGGGTCTTCAATGAAAAGAGCCGGCGCTCGTGGCGCCGCTCAGGTACGCCGGGTCACGCGTCGGACCAGGCGGTCGCCCGTGATTTGCACGGCCGAAACGAGTGCGATCAGGATCACGATCACGGTCACCATCACGGTGGTGTCGAAGCGCTGGTAGCCGTAGCGGATCGCGAGATCGCCGAGCCCGCCCGCGCCGACGGCGCCGGCCATCGCGGTCGAGCCGATCAGCGCGACGACGGTGATCGTGAAGCCGCCGAGCATGCCGGGCAGCGCCTCCGGCAGCAGCACGTGCCACACGATGTGGCGACGTTTCGCGCCCATCGCAAGCGCGGCCTCGATCAGCCCGCGATCGACTTCGCGCAGGCTCACCTCGGCAATCCGCGCGAAGAACGGAATCGCGGCGATCGACAGCGGCACCACGGCCGCCCACACGCCGATGGTCGTGCCGATCAGCACGCGCGTGAACGGCAGCAGCGCGACGAGCAGGATGATGAACGGCGTCGAGCGGAACACGTTGACGAGCGCGCCGAGCACCGCGTTCACGCCGCGCCGCGCGTAGATGCCGCCCGGCGCGGTCGTCACGAGAATCACCGCGAGCGGGATGCCAATTAGCGCGGCGATCGCGGCCGACGCGGCGACCATCGACAGCGTGTCGCGGATCGCGTCGAGCAATTCGGGCCACCAGAGTTCAAACATAGCCGAGCACCTCCGCGTGGTTCGCATGGCGGCGTGCGCGTTCGAGCAGTGCCGCGACCGCGCCGCCGCGTGCCGGCGGCTGCCCCGCGTCATCCGCGGGCGGCGACGCCGCGATCACGAGACGCCCCTGCGCATGGCCCTGGATCCGCTCGATCCCGCCGTGCAGAAAGCGCACCGAACCGCCGAGCGCCGCCGCGAGCGCGCCGACGTCCGGCTCGCCGCCGCTCTCGCCCGTATAGCGAACGTCGAGCACCACCTGCGCGCCGTCGGGCAGCGCGGCCTGCTCGGGCAACGGCCGCACGCGCGCGGCCAGTTCGGCCGGCAGGTCGTGCACGAGCGTGCTGAGCAGCGCCCGCGTCGCGCCGTGGCGCGGATCGCCGAACACGCGCCACACCGGGCCCGTTTCGACGACTTCGCCCTGCTCGATCACCGCGACCGTGTCGCAGACCGCGCGAATCACTTCCATCTCGTGCGTGATCAGCACGATCGTCAGCCCGAGGCGGCGGTTGATGTCGGCGAGCAACGCGAGGATCGATTGCGTCGTCTCGGGATCGAGCGCCGAGGTCGCCTCGTCGCACAGCAGCACCTCGGGGTCGTGCACCAGCGCCCGCGCGATGCCGACTCGCTGCTTCTGGCCGCCCGACAGGCTCGCCGGATACGCGTCGCGCTTCGCGGCGAGCCCGACGAGGTCGAGCAGCGCCTCGGCCTTGCGCGTGCGCTCGGCTTTCGGCACGCCGGCGATCTTCAGCGGCAGCGCGACGTTCTCGAACACCGTCTTCGCCGACAGCAGGTTGAAATGCTGGAACACCATGCCGGTGCGACGCCGCAGCGCGACGAGCCCGTCCTCGTCGAGCGCGCCGACGTCGACGCCCTGCACGCGCACGCTGCCCGAACTCGGCCGTTCGAGGCCGTTCACGAGCCGCAGCAGCGTCGACTTGCCGGCGCCGCTGCGGCCGATGATCCCGAACACCTCGCCGCGCCGCACGTCGAGCGTCACGTCGCGCAGCGCGGCGGCCTGGCCGCGCGGCGTCGAGAACACCTTGCCGACGTGCGCGAGCGACACGGCGGCGCCGTCGGCGCGTGCGGCCGCTTCGTCAAGCGCCCCATGTGCGTGCGCGCCTGCGCCGGCCCGCGCAGCCGAAGCCTCGATGAAACCCAGCGTATCGAACAATTGCGTCATCGCTTCGCTCCGTCACGTTCATGCATGCGCGGGATGCGCGGGTTCCGTCGCCGGCGCGGCGGTGGGCCGGTGCCGCGCGCCCGTGTGCCAGGCCGGCAGCCGCGCGCCGGCGCCGAACAGTTTCTCGCGCAGCGTCGGGGCGGGATCGTAGTCTTCCTTGTAGACGCCGCGGTTCTGCAGTTCCGGCACGACCCAGTCGACGAAATCCTCGAACGACTCGGGCATCACGGTGCGCGTCAGGTTGAAACCGTCGATGCCCGTCTCGTCGATCCACGACTGCAGTTCGTCCGCGACCTGCGACGGCGAACCGACGATCGGCGCATAGCGGCCGCCCAGCGACATCTGTTCGAGCATCCGGCGCACGGTCCACGTGCCGGTCGTGCTCTTGCGCGAGATCGCGTCGACGGCCGACTGGATCGAGTCGGTCTTCACGTACGAGATCGGCTCGTCGAGGCCGTACTTCGCGAAGTCGATGCCGGTCGAGCTCGCGAAATGCGCGAGGCCGGCTTCCGGGCTCGCGTAGCGCCGGTATTCGTCGAACTTCTCGCGCGCGAGACGTTCGGTCTCGGCGGTCACGACGCTCACGCCGGCGAAAATCCGGATCGATGCCGGGTCGCGCCCCTGCCGTGCGGCGGCCGCGCGAATGTCGAGCGCGGCCGCGCGCGCGGCGGCCTTGCTCTGCCCGTTCACGAACACGCATTCCGCATGCCGCCCCGCGAATTCGACGCCGCGCGCCGACGAACCGGCCTGGTACAGCACCGGCGTGCGCTGCGGCGACGGCTCGCTCAGGTGGATCGCGTCGACCGAATAGAACGGCCCGTCGTGCTTCACGCGCCGCACCTTGCCCGGCTGCGCGAACACGCGCGCGTGCGCATCGCGGATCACCGCGTCGTCGTCCCAGCTCTGTTCCCACAGCTTGTAGACGACGTCCATGTAATCGTCCGCGCGTTCGTAGCGGTCGTCGTGGCCGATCTGCTGCGCGAGGCCCATCCCGCGCGCGGCGCTGTCGAGATAGCCGGTCACGATGTTCCAGCCGACGCGCCCCTTCGTCAGGTGGTCGAGCGTCGACATGCGGCGCGCGAACAGGTAAGGCGGCTCGTAGGTCAGGTTCGCGGTCACGCCGAAGCCGAGATGTTGCGTGACCTGCGCCATCGCGGGCACGAGCAGCAGCGGATCGTTGACGGGCACCTGCACCGATTCGCGCAGCGCGGCGTCCGGGCCGCCGCCGAACACGTCGTACACGCCGACGATGTCCGCGAGGAAGATCCCGTCGAACTTGCCGCGTTCGAGCGTCCTCGCGAGATCGGCCCAGTAGTCGAGATCGGTGTAGTGCGCGGAGCGGTCGCGCGGATGCGTCCACAACCCGTGGTTGATGTGCCCGACGCAGTTCATGTTGAACGCGTTGAGCAGGATCTTCTTGCGGTTCACCGTCGTCATGTCGCCTCCGTCACCACGCGATCGCGTACAGCGAGCCGAACGCGTTGTCGAGCGCCCGGCGCACCGCCGGCGAGTGCTGGTAGATCGCGATGAACTTGCGGATGCGCGCATCGTTCACGCTCTCCGGCCGCACGACCCACTGGATCGCGAAGTTCTTGTTCTCGGTGCCGTCGAACAGCAGCGCGCTGTTCGGGTCGGTCGTGCCGGCGAGCTTGATGAAGCTCGGGTAGCCCTGTGCAAGGTCGACGTCGTCGAGCGAGCGCGCGAGCTGCGACGCTTCCAGCGGGATGATCTTCAGGTGTTTCGGATTCGACACGATGTCGTGCGTCGTCGCGCGGTAGTCGGCGCCCGGTTTCAGCGTGATGAGGCCCGCGCGCTGCAGCAGCAACAGCCCGCGCCCGCCGTTCACCGGATCGTTCGCGATCGCGACGCGCGCGCCGTCCTTCAGCTCGTCGAAGTGCTTCACCTTCTTCGAATAGAGGCCGATCTTCATGATCGTGCCGGGCGCGATCGATACGAAGTTGTAGCCGCCCTGCTTCTTCGCGTTCTCGAGAAACGGGATGTGCTGGAAGTAGTTGACGTCGATGTCCTTGTTCGCGAGCGCCGCGTTCGGCGTATTCCAGTCGGTGAACTCGACGATCCGCACGTCGAGGCCCTGCTCCTTCGCCTCCTTCGCGGCGATCTTCAGCGCATCGATCTGCGGGCTCGTCGAGATGCCGACCTTCAGCGGCGCGGTATCGGCGCGCGCGCCGTTCAGCATCACGACGCCGAGCAGCGCGGCGGCCAGCAGGCTGGCCACGCGGCCGCGGGAAAAGCGGGTGGAAAAGACGGCATGCAGCATGGGAACCACTCTCCTGTCCAAAGACGGTATCGACGGATGAGCGACGCCGCGGCGAACGCGCGGGCGTTCTCCGGATGGTCGTCGTCGCATCGGAAAAGGATCAGTCGATGATAGAGAGCGGCGGGAAGGCGGTCTACGAAGCGATTGTGCGAAGAAAATCGCGTGCGGCGATATGGCGCGCGATCCGCCGCGCGGGCGGCCGCCCGGATGGCCAGTTGGCCGAAATCTCGGCCTGGCCGGCGGGCGAATTCCGAAATCTCGGCCAGCCTGCGGCTGAACCCTTTCCGCAGACGAAACAAATCCGTTATGAATCAATGCATTGAAAATATTCCGGCAGGCCGGATTTCTGGCACGGGGGTTGCGTAATAGACGGCACACGATGCCGCGAAGCCATGCAGGCATTCCAACATCAGGAGACACGTCTTGCAGACCTCAATCCCTACCCCCACCCGTGCCGAGCCGATTGCCGAAGCCGGTCCCGCCACGCGCGAGCGCTTCTGGCCTGAAGGCTGGTGGAAGCTGATGGAAATCCGCATCGGCATCATCCCGCTGCCGGTCTACGTGATCCTGTTCGGGCTGATCGTCGGCTTCGCGGTGACGGGCAAGGTGCCCGGCGAGATCTCGATGGCGATCGCCGTCCTCGCGTTCTTCGGCTTCACCTGCGCGGAACTCGGCAAGCGCCTGCCGCTCTTGCGCAACATCGGCGCGGCCGCGATCTTCGCGACCTTCGTGCCGTCGGCGCTCACCTATTACCACGTGCTGCCGAAGCCCGTGCTGAACCTCACCGTCGAGTTCACGAAGTCGACGAACTTCCTGTATCTGTTCATCGCGTCGATCATCGTCGGCAGCATCCTGAGCATGGACCGGCGCGTGCTGATCCAGGGCTTCGTGAAGATCTTCATTCCGCTCGCCGCCGGCTCGGTCGCGGCCGCGATCGTCGGCACGGCGGTCGGCACCGCGCTCGGCCTCGGCGCGCGCCACACGCTGCTGTACATCGTCGTGCCGATCATGGCGGGCGGCGTCGGCGAAGGCGCGATTCCGCTGTCGATCGGCTATTCGGAACTGATGCACCTGCCGCAGGGCGAGATGTTCGCGATGGTGCTGCCGCCGGTGATGCTCGGCAGCCTGACCGCGATCATCCTGTCGGGCGCGCTCGACATGCTCGGCAAGCGCCTGCCGCACCTGACCGGCAACGGCCGCCTGCAGGTGGGCGAAAGCGGCGACATGACGCCGGAAAGCGAGGAAATCCGCGGCCACGTCGACGTCACGCACATCGCGGGCGCCGGCATCACGGCGATCACGCTGTACCTCGTCGGCCTGATGGCGCACAAGCTGTTCGGCCTGCCCGCGCCGGTCGCGATGCTGTTCCTCGCGGTGCTGGTGAAGCTCGCGCGCGCGGTGTCGCCGCCGCTGCAGGAAGGCGCGTTCGTCGTCTACAAGTTCTTCTCGACCGCCGTCACGTATCCGCTGCTGTTCGCGATCGGCGTCGCGATGACGCCGTGGGACAAGCTGACCGCCGCCTTCACGATCGTCAACGTCGTCACGATCGTGTCGACCGTCGCGACGCTGATGGGCACGGGTTTCGTGGTCGGCCGCCTGCTGAAGATGTACCCTATCGACACCGCAATCGTGAACGCCTGCCACAGCGGGCAAGGCGGCACCGGCGACGTCGCGATCCTGACCGCCGCGAACCGGATGCAGCTGATGCCGTTCGCGCAGATCGCGACGCGCATCGGCGGCGCAATCGTCGTCACGGTGACGCTGATCCTGGTCGCGCACTTCGGATGACGCGCCGCTGCGCGCACCGTCGCGCAGGCTGCTTCGCACGCGCCGCCGCCGGCCCTGCCGGCGCGCGGCGCGCGTCGTTCGGGGCGTCGCTCCGAGGGCCGGTTGCGAATGACCGGTTGCGGACGACCGGTTGCGGGCTTCGATGAGGGCGAACGTGCAGAAGAGCTTCAAGGGAATCCCGTGGTGGGGGTGGGCGTCGGCCGCCGTGCTGTATGTCGGCGTGGCGGGCGCGGCCGTCGATTTCGCGTGGGAACGCGCGATCGACGCGCTCGAGGAAACCGGCGCGCATCGGCTCGACCTGTACGCGTCGAGCCTGAAGAGCGAACTCGGCCGCTTCGAGATCCTGCCCGGCCTGGTCGCCCGCCAGGACGGCGTGCGCACGCTGCTGCGCGCCGCGCCGCAAGACCGGCCCGCGCTCACGCACACCGTGAACACGTATCTCGAAGCCGTGAACCGCGACGCGGGCAGCGGTGCCGTCGACGTGATCGACCTGCAAGGCGAAGTGATCGCCGCCAGCAACTGGAACGAGACGATCAGCTTCGTCGGCACCAACGTGTCGTACCGGCCGTACTTCAAGGATGCCCTGGCGCACGGCAGCGGCCGCTTCTTCGGGATCGGCACCAACACCGGCGTGCCGGGCGTCTACTTCGCGAGCGCGGTGCGCGACGACGGCGTGCCGATCGGCGCGACTGCCGTGAAGATCAGCGTCGACCCGCTCGAGTCCGCATGGCGCGCGCCGGGGGTCGCCGCGATGGTGGTCGACGGCAACGGCGTGGTCGTGATCTCGACCGAGCCGGCGTGGAAATTCACCGCGCTGCGCCCGATCACCGCGCAGCAGCAGCGCGACATCCAGGCGTCGCGGCAATACGCGGGCCGCACGGTCGACGTGCTGCCGTACCGCCACATCGGCGACCGCAGCGCCGCTGCATGGTTCGGCACGTTCCCGGATCCGCGTCACGCCGGCCGCAGCACACGCTATCTCGTGATGTCGCGGCCGGCGCCGCAGGCCGGCGACTCGCTGATGGTGCTGCTCGACATCGCCGGCGCGCGGCGCCAGCAGCAAACCGCGTTCGTGTTCGTCACCGGCGCGTTCCTGATCGCCGCGCTGCTGGTCGGCTACGCGATCCAGCGCCGCCGGGCGATCGTCGCGCGGCTGAACGCGCAGGACGCGCTGCGCCGCGCGAACGACCGGCTCGAGCTGACCGTCGCGCAGCGCACGGCCGCGCTGACGGCCGCGAACGAGCGGATGCAGCGCGAGATCGTCGAACGCGAACGCACCGAGCAGCGGCTGCGCGATTCGCAGCAGGAAGTCGTGCACGCGGGCAAGCTCGCGGTGCTCGGGCAGATGGCCGCGGGCCTCACGCACGAGCTGAACCAGCCGCTCGTCGCGATCCGCACGCTGTGCGACAACGCACGCACGTTCTTCGAGCGCGGCCAGCCGGCGCCGGCATACGCCAATCTCGAACGGATCGGCAAGCTGGTCGACGGCATGGCCGTGCTCACCGGCGAGCTGAAGACCTTCGCGCGCAAGCCCGACGTCGAGCGCGTCGCCGTGTCGCTGAACGAGGCCGTCGCGCACGCGCGGCTCATCTACGATGCGCGAATCCGCGACGAAGGCGTGCAGCTCGACGTGAACATCGCGCCCGGCACGACGGTATCCGCGGAATCGAGCCAGTTGCAGCAGGTGATCGTGAACCTGCTCGGCAACGCGCTCGACGCGGTGCATGACGCGCCCGTGCGGCGCATCGTCATCGAAGCCGACGATGCGGACACAGCCGGCCGCGTGCGCCTCACCGTTGCCGACAGCGGCGCCGGCATCGCGCCGGAGGTGCTGCCGCACCTGTTCGAGCCGTTCGTCACCACCAAGCCGCGCGGCCAGGGCCTCGGGCTCGGCCTCGCGATCACGTCGCGCATCGTCGAGGCGTTCGGCGCGAAGATCGCCGCGACGAACCGCGACGCCGGCGGCGCGCAGTTCACCATCGAATTCGCGGCGGTCACGCCGCAACAAAGGACAGAGCATGGAAGATGAGATTCGCGTGCTGGTCGTCGAGGACGATGAAAACGTCCGGATCGGCGTCGAGCAGGCCGTCGCGCTCGCGGGGTTCCCGGTCGACGCGTTCGCGTCGGCCGCCGACGCGCTCGCGCACGTCGCGCCCGGCGCGCCCGTCGTGATCGTGTCGGACGTGCGGATGCCGGGCATCGACGGGCTGCAGCTGCTCGAACGCGTGATGGCCGTCGATACGCAGATTCCGGTCGTGCTGATCAGCGGCCACGCCGACATTTCGACGGCCGTCGGCGCGATGCAGGACGGCGCATACGACTTCATCGAGAAGCCATTTTCGTCGGACGTGATCGCCGGCCGCGTCGCGCGCGCGGTCGAGAAGCGCAGGCTCACGCTCGAGGTGCAGGGGCTGCGCGCGGCGCTCAACAACTGGCAGGGCATCGAGGCGTTCGTGCTCGGCAAGTCGCCCGCGATGGCCGACGTGCGCAAGAAGATCCTGCGCCTCGCCGATACGTCGGTGTCGGTGCTCATCACCGGCGAGACGGGCACCGGCAAGGAACTGATCGCGCGCAGCCTGCACGACTTCGGCGGCCGGCGCGATGCGCATTTCGTCGCGCTGAATTGCGGCGGCCTGCCCGAGCAGGTGTTCGAGAGCGAGCTGTTCGGCCACGAGGCCGGCGCGTTCACCGGCGCGATCAAGAAGCGCATCGGCAAGATCGAATGGGCGCACGGCGGCACGCTGTTTCTCGACGAGATCGAGACGATGCCGATTCCGCTGCAGATCAAGATGCTGCGCGTGCTGCAGGAACGCGTGGTGGAGCGGCTCGGCGCGAACGAGCTGATTCCGGTCGATTGCCGCGTCGTCGCCGCGTCGAAGGCCGATCTCGCCGAACTCGCGGCCGACGGGCGCTTCCGCGCGGACTTGCTGTATCGGCTCAACGTCGCGCAGATCGAGCTGCCGCCGCTGCGCGAGCGGCGCGAGGACGTGCCGCTGCTGTTCGAGCATTTCGTGCTCGCGGCCGCGCGGCGCTTCGGGCAGCCGGCGCCGGTCGTCACCGCTGCGCAGGTGTCCGAACTGATGACGCATGCATGGCCCGGCAACGTGCGCGAACTGCAGAACGTGGCCGATCGCTTCGTGCTCGGGCTGACCGGCGACAGCCTGCTGTCGTCCGGCGGCGAACCGGCGGCGGGCGGCACGCTTGCCGAGCAGATGGCGTATTTCGAGCGGATGCTGATCGAGGACATGCTGCGGCGTCACAACGGCAACGTGGCGGATGCGAGCGTTGCGCTCGGCATGCCGAAGAAGACGCTTTATCACAAGCTGCGCAACCTGCGGATTCCCGCGCGCGGCGACGCGGCGGCCGACGGCGGCGAATGACGCGAAAGGATACGCACGGCATGGATCGCATCGACATCACCGCACGCGGCCGCATCGACGGCCACCTGATCCGCGGTGTCACCCGCGCACACAAGACGTTCCGCCCGAGCGACTGGCCCGAACGGCTCGCGGGCGTCATCACGCTGTTCGTCGGCGAGCGGCGGCCCGGCTATCCGTGCGCGCTGTCGCGGCTCGCGATGCCGGTCGTCGACGGCGGCGTCAAATGCCTGTTCGTGTCGGACGAATTGCGTGGCGTGTGCGCCGATGCGTTCGAGTTCGCGATGCAGTTCGCCGCCGACAACGATCTTCCCGTCGAGCTTCAGACCGCGCCGGCGTTGGTGGTGCGGTAGAAATTCCTCCGGCGTCTCCATCCAGCTTGCCCGCCGGTATTAGTTGAATGGCGATGGTTTCGGCACAGCCCGGTAGATCGTCGAGCACGCCTTCATCTGGCTGCACCACATCGGACGACCGCACCCGGCTCGGATGTATGGCGCCCCTCTGAAGCGCTCATGAAAAACCCCGCTCGCGTTATCTGCAAAAAACTCCGAAGGGTCGGATCATGTTTTGACTTTTTAGAAGTTCAGAGTCGGATGTCTGATCAGGATAAATATCTCAATAAATCCCAATAATTCTGACAGGCTATCAAGCACCAAAATCAATAACCATCGGCAGATAAACTCATCCAGCACACTTCGTGCATGGAATGTCTTTTGAATTTAATTTTCTTACAAATGCTTGACACTCACATTTCATTTGGTGCACTCTCACATGGCGGGCAACCTCTCAATGAAAAACGAGGATGTGCGCACCACGTTCCCTAAATTTCGTTTCGTTAAAAAGGAGCATCAATATGACGATTTCCTTGAAAAACATAACGAGAAGTAAAGAGTTGACCGCTGCTGAAATCGAGCCGGTCGTAGCCAACGTCAAATACGCGCAGCGTAATGACGTCGAAATCGAGCCGGTCGTGGCCAACGTCAAATACGCTCAGCGTAACGACGTCGAAATCGAGCCGGTCGTGGCCAACGTCAAATACGCTCAGCGTAACGACGAGGAAGTCTCGGCTGTCGCAGAAGCTGCATGAAACCCGCAGTAATACGCATACACCGCTGAATCCGCTCCGTGGGCAAGGGCTTTGGCCTCTTGCTCACCTGCCCATGTTTCGCTGAATGGAGAGTCGAATATGGTCGCGTTGTTGTCGCCGAAATTTGTGAATGAATTATGGGGGAAGCAAGCGGCGGAGCTCACCATATCGCAGATCCCATTCGACGATAAAGATGTGCTGGATGCACTCAAGGAATATTCCACTTGCACGAACGACATTCGATCTCGCAACGCTCATTCTGAAGCCATAACCGCCTTCAATGGAAAGCGCACTCCAGAGCCGCGCCCTGACTTTCTCGTGCTTCCGACCGACACTACGTTTGACGGTTATGTATCGAGAATCGCGCGTCTTGCCGGCGACGACGAATGGACGGTCATGTACTATGGACTTCACGCGGCAAGCCCTGTCATTTGGGACGTCGCAAAGTCCTTCTCAGACCAGCTTGCCTCATCGATAGGCTATCGTCCAGGTGGCCGCGTCGACATTGATTGCTTTATTGGACGATATTCATCCACTTATATCGGAATTCATGCCGATCACGCGCATAATTTCGGATTCACCCTGCGCGACGGGAAAACGATGTTCACCTGGCCTGGAAGCAGGTCGGATCTCGCTGGAATACGATTTCCCGATTACGAACCATTCAAGCCCGAGAGCACTCCGCTCGAGAACAAAACGAATCGAGTAACCTATTTCCCCGAGAACTGGTTGCACGTTGCCGAAACACGATCCGACGTATCGGCAAACGTGAATATCGCTTTTTGGGAAACCGGCAGCGATACGCAGCAAAACGCAAACTACGTGAAGGGCCAGCTTCCGGTGCCCACTCGTACACGCCATGACGTGCGCTCCTCCGGCATCGTAAGCCTCAATCCCGATGACGAGCTGCTGCTTTCGTCCTTGCAGGCCTTGCTCGCCGGTGCATCTCTGAAAAGACGAATGATGATTTCCCAACTCATCTCGGATACCAGTAGCCGCTTGAATGTCGGTCGTCCGATCGTCGAAGTCGATGAACTGGACGACGTCATCTCCCTCAACGCCATCAGCACGCTGCAGTGGATGCCGGTATTGCAGGATGGCGAGATCCTGGTCGCGGCCAATGGCCACTGCAGCAGCTTCCGATACAGTCGCGTAATGCATGACTTTCTGAATCGCTTGTCCACCGGTCAACACGTGAACATTGCGGATATGTCACGCAAGCAAGACCCATCGCTGAATGATGACCTCCTGAGAGTCACCGCTTCGCTGGCGCAATGGGGTGCGCTTTGATGGGGCTCAGAGGTCGATGGGCACTCGTTTTTATCTGTATCTGCCTGTCGTTTGGCAGCTTCGCTGATGAAGCGGCTCAAGTGACCTTTGCCCTGAGACTGGCCGATCACACTTCCTCCGTATCAATGTTGCTCGCCGCGGGTCTCATCGGAGGCATTCTTTCCGGTCCGATCGCTCCGGTGATCCTCGAGCGAAGCGGGCCTCGCCAAACGATTCCTGCGATATTCGTCCTTCAGTCGCTTCTGATCGCGATCGCGTCCCTGGCCAATCAGTTCTGGGGCTACGTCGCCGTGTCAATGGCGCTCGGATCCACCGGGTCCCTGCTGTGGGCGGCAATCATGGTCGCCATTCCGACCTACGCAAGAGACGAACGATACATCGATCGCATCAACCGGATTACGCAGTCCATGCGAAACATGGGTTACGTCGGTGGCCCGGCTCTCGGCGGATTGCTATACGGCATGGCCGAGCGTTCGCGGGGCTTGCTGCTGCTGGCGTTGTTGGTATTGGTCGCTGCGCCCGTCACCGCGCTCTGTTTCAATGCGCTGGATTCCTTCGTTCAAAAATCCGGCCAGTTGCCCAAGCAAGACAAGCAAAAGGGCCGGCTGGACCTGCCGGGCCTCTTTCGCACCGCCGGCGTGACCCGCGCGGTCGCCCCGTTGTGGGTGACTGTCGTGCTGACCTCCACGCTCAACGTTCTGTTGATATTTCGCATTCGAACCGATCTGCAGTTCAGTGCCGAAATATACGGATTGGTTGTCAGCGCGTTGAGTGTGGGGCTCATCGTCGGTCCCGTTGCTTGTTCCGGAGTATTGGCGAGGTTCGGCGATGCAGCTGGCGCGTCCATTGCCGCCGGCGTCATCGGCTTCGGCATCTTGTGGCTCGCGTTGAGCGACACCGCGTGGGTCATCATGTGCGCGACGTTTGTGATCGGCTTGGCTAATGGCATCCAAAACGCGCTCACGTCGAGTTTCATGATGAAGGCGATCCCTCCAAAGCAGCGGGTCAACCTGATGCCGGCCTATATATTCTGCATCCAGACTTCGGTATTTCTCGGTTTCATGAGCGCCGGCATGATCAGTACCGCGCATGTGAGCATGGCCCTCGTAGCAGTTGGAGTCGCAACGGCAATCACCGGTGCATGCGGCTTCGCGTTGAATGTCAGAAACCGACCCGGCATGATGACAAAAGGAGCTTGATGATGGATGCAATAGGACGCTTCGGATCAAAGCCAGGCGATACGAAATCGATCAACCTGCAAGCCCCGTTGGATCGCATCGTGTCATCGGGCGTGGCGAATCTCCGAGTCAGCCATTACTACTTCGACGAACCACTGTTCGACGAGTATGAATCGACAACAGTCCGCGCGACATGGGATTTCGCCGCCGCAGAATCCATCGTCCGGGATGGGTACAGCATTCTCGATCTGGGCTGTGGCGACGGCAGACTGCTCCTGCACCTCGCCGAAAAATTCTCACTGCAGGAGAGTTTTGGCATCGACATCTCCCCCATCGCCATCGATCGATTCGAAGCGTCCATCAATCACGGCCACATTCACGCGCTTCGGGGGGACATATTCGACCTTCCGACATCGATCACGCAACGCCGATTCGACGTCGTCACCTTCGGCGATGCAACCGTCAATTTCATTCTGGACGACAACAAGCTCGAAGCGTTGCTCTGTAGCGCGAAGGCTCAGCTGCGCGACTCCGGGTCGCGGATCATGGTCGCCGTCTTCGGCGACGGTACACCCGAGCGTCTTGCGTTCATGGACAAGCGCTGCACGGTTGTGCCATTTCGGCGCAGCAACGGCGAAGCCGCGCTCATCTGGTGGGCCTACAAATACGACAGTGACAAGCTGATCATGCATCGATCGGTCTTCGCGCAATCAGGACGGAACGAAAGCGGAGATATCGAAGGCGTGGTATGCGATCTTCGAGACCGGATGTGGACCCCCTCGACACTCGCTCCCATTGTGAAGGCAAGCGGCCTCACGATCGAGAAAGTCGTCGCATCCGAAGTGCAGGACGGCGCCGCCGTGGGCATGGCGACGGCAATTGTCATATTGAAATCGGCCTGAACCACCATGAGAACAGATCCGATTCGACCGAACTTCTATCGAGGCACGGGGGGATATGCGTGGCAGCTCGCCGAATATCTCCAGGGCGGCCACGTCCACGCCGACAGCAACTACACCCTCGGCAAATCAATGCCGCCGGAGTTACGGAACCCGCTTGCAACCTATCCGGAGTCCCTGCCCCCGGACTCGTCGGTCAGGTGGGCCAGGTCGGTGCGCATTACTCGCAGTGCGCCTCGACTTGTCGGCGCGCGAGGAATTCGATCGTCGCTTGTCGTGGTCGAAAGCGCGCAGGCGTTTGGAGGATTTCGCGATGAAGACGTTCAGGCGCTCGTCGAAGGAACGACGGTGAAGGCGTTGCCGCGTCTGGAGATCAATGGCGTGCCGCACAAAACCGGCACGCTGCTGATTGCGCTATATCGACACGGGTTCATCGAGACCGACCAGACATTTCCGGCATCGCCTCCGCTCCGCTATCTGATCGAGCCCACCTGTATCGTCTCCGACGCTCCGGGAATTGGACGCGTCGCCATCAACCAGCTCAACGGCCGAACCATCCGATTGAGCGAAGCGTCTCGACGTATCTTCTCACTGGACACGCTCTCGGAAGAGATAACGGAAACGCTGCCCCCCACCGTCGTGCATTTTGCGAAAGCCGGCATGTTGAGATTGATCTCCGGAGGAAACGCCCGTGCAACTGATTAGACCCGGAATGGGTACGGAGAATAGCGCTGCATTGATCTCCGCGCTCATCCGCATGGCCCGCCCCGTTACAGTCGTCGAGATCGGCGCCGGCGACAGCACGGTTTTCATCGCGAAGGCGCTCCAGCAGGCTCGGCAGGATTGGCTGCACGACAAGAATCTACTGGATAGCTCAGCATGGCAGGAGCGCAGCGCGCTTCTTGATCCGACAGGAATCCCCGATGTCTATCAACCCAGGCTGATCACCATCGACGACTTTACCGCGGAAGGCTCCTCGGCCGAAGAAGCGTGGGCTGTATTGAAGAATCACGATATCGACGAGCACCTCGTCACATTCGTCAAAAGCAACTTCTACGCACTCGATGAAGCCACCATCGCGTCATGGGAACCAGTCGATATCGCGTGGATCGATGCGGGCACACCCGCCGACGACGTCCGTTTCGTCGCGACACTGTGGGACCACATCGCGCCCGGCGGATACTTGTGCCTTCACGAGCCGACCATGTTGACCACCGTCAACATGGAGGGAACACAACGTGTTCGCAGAGTCAGAACGCCGATCTGGGAGGAGCTGTTTCGCAGGCAGGACAATTCATTCGAACTCATCACGCTGCCGGAATTGCACAAATACCGCCAGAGCGGCCTGGGTATCCTCCGAAAGCGCCAACAAAGTGAACGTGTGCTCCGTTCGCAACCGCTGCAGTCCGAACTCGTCGCCTTGGGAGAGATTCCGATTCGCAGCAATTATTTGCCGATTGGCGAGGATGCATTGAAACTGCGTCTTCGCAAGGACGCCATCCTTGCCGCGATGACGTCGAGCGAAGCGCGCTCCGTTTACGCTGCGATCGTCCTCGGCAACAATCGTGTTGCCGATATCGAGGAAAAGGTGGGCCTCGATGCGAAGGTCGTCGGCAAAATCCTGACCCGATTGCTGAGCATCGGGCTCATTCAGCGCGACCAGAATGGGTTTTCGGATGTCGGTACGATATGGGGAGAGATGGTCGATCGCCAGCATCGCAGCGCGGAAGATCTGAGCGATCGGCAACTGGAAACAGATATCTCCATCGAGAAGATCGCAACGGCTTTCGCGCCGGATACGCGTTACACCGAATCGGAGATATCCAAGATCTGTCAATTGTTCACAGCCGATTACGCCCGACTGAGGCGCTACCTGGTCGATCGCGGTGTCCTGCGACGTCAAGATAACGTATATCAACGGGTTCTATCGCAATAGCAAGCACTCACCCGATGGATGTCGAATCTGTCGCCGCTAGATGCGGCGTGGCCACGATCGGCCCGTACCAAAACTGGCGTTAGCCGCGGCCGCCCTGCTTGTCACGATGGTTGCCTCTTGAAGGCGCAGGCAATCGTTGCGGCTCTCTCTCGCCCTCTCCTTCCGCGGCGCGATGCGCATCCCCACAAGGCGCCGCATGCTGCCTCCAGCTGCACCCTTAATCATCT
Organism: Burkholderia sp. AW33-5; assembly: GCF_053427615.1. Taxonomy (NCBI): domain Bacteria; kingdom Pseudomonadati; phylum Pseudomonadota; class Betaproteobacteria; order Burkholderiales; family Burkholderiaceae; genus Burkholderia; species Burkholderia sp. AW33-5. The sequence continues at coordinate 48,272 of NZ_JBSAXA010000028.1, forward strand.
GATGATTTGATGCGCTGGCGCACCTTCCCCCTGCGACAAGGGTTTTCAGCCGAACCATCAATAAAATTGATCGTGACGATGAAAATTATGCGTTTTCCTTGCAGCTTGCCGTGAGGCATAGTTGCGACGTGATGACGCACCCATTGAGTTTTCAGTCATGAACATGCGAATCGAGCCGTCGGTGCTCGCGAACCCGGACCTGCAATTTGCGACGCTTTCGTCGGGCATCAGCCTGCCGTATGTCGAGCGGGGGAGCGGCGCGCCGATGGTGTTCGTGCACGGATCGTTGTGCGACTACCGTTACTGGGAGCCGCAACTCGCGTCGCTGTCGGCCCACTACCGCTGCATCGCGCCGAGCCTGAGCCACTACTGGCCGGCCGTCGAAGCGGGCATCCAGGACGAGTTCAGCTGGCAGAACCACGTCGACGAACTCGCCGAATTCATCGACGCACTCGATCTCGGCCCCGTGCATCTCGTCGGCCACTCGCGAGGCGGCAGCGTCGCGTTCAACGTCGCCCGCCAGCATCCGCACCTCGTCGAGTCGCTGACGCTCGCCGATCCGGGCGGCCCGCTGCAGCAGCCGGGCGTGCGCGAAGCCGCTCTGCCGGCCGCCGCGATCGCACTGCGCACGAAGGCCGTGAACCTGATCGGCGAAGGCGAAGTGGAAGCCGGCCTCGAAATGTTCGTCGATTCCGTGAGCCTGCCCGGCGCATGGAAGAAGAGCACGTCGCGCTTTCGCACGATGGCGATCGACAACGCGAGCACGCTGCCGAAGCAGCTTCAGGATCCGCTGCCCGCGTATTCGCAGCACACGGCGTCGGATATCGCATGCCGTACGCTGCTGATCGACGGCCAGCGCAGCCCGAAGATGTTCCGCAACAACGTCGACACGCTGTCGCAATGGATCGGCGATGCGCAACGGCAGACCGTCGCCGGTGCGTCGCACGGGATGAACGCGGCGAGCCCCGCGGTGTTCAACCGTTACGTGCACGAGTTCGTCGCCGCGTAACGCTCGCGGGCGGCATTCGCGCCGCCCGTTGCTTACTCCCCTTTCTCATTCGAAGCGCTGCGATGCGGACTGCCTGCATCGCAGCGCTTCGTCCGCATGCGCGTTCGCGTCACATGATCGGTTCGGGCTTGCGCGTCACCGCATCCGGCAACCCGAACACGCTGTCGAACGACCAGTTATACGCGAACGTGAAGATCGGGAAGAACACGATCAGCACCGCGTCGTACAGGAACGCCTGCACCAGCGACACGTCGAGCCACCACGCGATCAGCGGAATCAGGAACGTCACGAGCGCGACCTGAAAACCGATCGCATGCACGACGCGCCGCGCGACGGTGCGCGTCGTTTCCGCGCGGCGCCGCTCCCACGCCTCGAACCCGAGGTTGTACAGAAAATTGACGATGACGCCCGTCGTCGAGATCATCACGCCGAGCAGGCCGCTCGTCGTCGCGCTCGCGCCGCTCAGCATGCCGAGCACCGACGATGCGACGAGGATGCCGAGCACCTCGAACATCACGACGTAGACTATGCGTCTCTTCCATCCTTGCATGACCCACCACCTTCATATCGAACGAGGTGGCGAGACTACAGCGGGCACTTCGCCCGCAAAAGTCAGGTCCTTTCAATTTTTCTGACAGGAGGCCGCCGATGCTGACCAGCGACCACATCGACATGCTGCTGACCGTCATCGACAAAGGCTCGTTCTCGGCGGCCGCGCGCGCGCTCGGCCGCACGCCGTCGGCGGTCAGCATGGCAATCGCGAACCTCGAGGCCGAGCTGGACCTCGTGCTGTTCGATCGCGGCACGCGCGAGCCCACGCCGACCGCCGCGATGGCCGCGCTGCTGCCCGATGCGCGGTCGATCGCCGAACGGTTGCAGGCGTTGCGCGCGCATGCGCAGCACTTGTCGGAAGGCGTCGAGGACACGCTGCGGCTCGGCCTCGCGGCGGAGCTCGACGGCGCGCCCGTTGCGCGCGCACTGACCGCCGTCGCCGCGAAATATCCGGCGCTCGCGATCAGCATCGTCACCGCGCCGCAGGACGCGATCGTCGACGCATTGCATCGCGGCGCGGTCGATCTCTGCGTCGCGTACGGCGGGCTCGATCTTCATCCGCAGGAACAGATCCACGCGCTGTGGACCGAAACGCTGATCGCCGTCGCCGCGCCCGGCCATCCGTCGATCGCCGAAGCCGCGCATCCCGAGGCGATCGAACGGCTGTCGGGGTTTCGGCAGATCGTCATTGCGGACCCGGAACGGCCGCTCACCGACGTGCGTCCCGTGATCGGCAACCGCACGTGGAAGGTGACCGACATGGCCACCGCGATCGCGCTCGTGAAGGCCGGACACGGCTGGGCGAACCTGCCCGAATCGCTGATCGGCCGGTATGTCGAGGACGGCGAACTGGCGCCGCTCGTGTTCGCGAACATCCGCAACGGGCTGCCGCTGCCCGTGTACCTGCGCCGGCCGAAGTACACGGGGCTCGGCAAGGCGGCCAGCGAACTGGTGCGGGCGCTGCGGGCGGAAAGCGACAACAGGTAAGCGCTGCGGCGGCGAACGCCGCCGCAGCGTTGGTCAACGCCCGACGGCTTGACCGTTAGTTGCAGTTGCTTCGCGTCTTCCGGCAATCCCCCGATTCGCCCTGGGACCTGCAACCGGAGCGACGCACATGGCGCCGCCGCGACAAAAGGTCAATAAAAAACCCGATCCGCGTCACCACGGATCGGGTTCTTCGATCGACCGCCTGTTACGGCAGCCCGTCGCCGGCCGGCATATCAACGCACGGCGACTTCCTGCTTGCCCTTCCCCGCATCGCCGACCGCCGTCGGCGCCGCGCCCCACCCGCCGCCCAGCGCACGGATCAGGTTGACGGTCGACACGGCCTGCGCACCGGTCAGCTGGTTCGCCTGCAATTGCGACTGCAGCACCGACCGCTCGCTGTCGATCACGTCGAGATAGGCCACCTCACCTTCCTGATACTGCGTACGCGACAGCGTCGCCGCACGGCGCGACGCATTGACGGCCGCATCCTGCGCGCGAATCTGGTCGTCGAGCAGACGCAGATCGGCGAGATTGTCTTCGACCTCGCGGAACGCGACGAGCACCTGCTGCCGGTAGTTCGCGACCTGCTCGTCGTACTGCGCGCGCGCCTGCTGCACGCCGGCCGCACGGCGCCCGCCGTCGAACAGCGGCAGCGTCAGCGCGGTGCCGGCGAACGGCCCGAGCAGGAACGTACGGCTCGACCACAGGAACAGGTTGCCGAGCGTCGACGCTTCATAACCGAACGCACCCGTGATATCGAGCTTCGGGAAATACGCCGATTTCGCGAGGCCGATCCGCGCGTTCGCGGCCGCCATCGCGCGTTCCGCCGCCGACACGTCCGGACGGCGTTCGAGCAGCGCGGACGGCAGGCCGGCGGGCACCTTCACCGCGACCGGCACGATCGGCGTTTCCTTGAACGCGAAGTCCGCGGGCGCCTTGCCGAGCAGGATCGCGAGCGCATGCTCGGACGCCGCGCGCCGACGCGCGACGCCGACCGCATCGGCCTGCGCGGTCGCCAGTTCGTTCTTCGCGCGCGACACGTCGAGCTCGCTGATGTCGCCTTCGTTGAAGCGGCGCTGCACGAGCTTCAGCGCCTGGTCGCGCAATTCGACCGTGCGACGGTACAGGTCCTGATCCGAGTCGAGCTGGCGCAGTTCGAAGTAGTTCTGCGCGACGTCCGCCTGCAGCGCGAGCTGCACCGAACGGAACAGCGCTTCGCTCTGCGCCTGGTCGGCGCGCGACGCCTCGACGTTGCGGCTCACGCGGCCGAACAGGTCGGCCTCGTACGACACCGTGCCCTGCGCGCGCCACAGCGTCGCGGTGGTCGGGCCCGTACCCTGCGGCTGGAATTGCGACGCCGACGACAGCCCTTCGCGCGTCGGCCCGAACCCGGCGCCGACCTGCGGGAACCACTGCGAGCGCGCGGTGCGGGTCGCCGCACGTGCTTCCTCGACGCGCGCCGCCGCGGCCTTCAGGTTCTGGTTCGCGGCGAGCGCCTGCGACTCGAGCGAGTCGAGCACCGGATCGCCGAACACCTTCCACCATTCGCCGCGATGCTCGCCGTCCGCCGGCTCGGCGGTCTTCCACGTGCCGGCCTGTTCGCCGGCCGCGAGCGTCGGCGCTTCCTTGAACGCCGCGGGCGTCGACACGTCCGGGCGCTTGTAGTCGGGCCCCACCGCGCACGCGGCAAGCAGCGTCGCGAGCAGGGTGCTCGCGGCCGCCACCTTCGCGAAGCGCATCAGGCCATTCGAGTTGTGCATGTTGTCCATCTTTTTATCCTCAAGCATCCGAAGCCGGTACGCCCTGGCCCGGCACGCCATAGCCGGCGGAGTCCTTGCCGGCGACGTGGATCTTGCCGCCCGCCAGCGTGCGCAGCACGACGTAGAACACCGGCGTCAGCATCAGCCCGAACAGCGTCACGCCGAGCATCCCGAAGAACACCGCGATACCCATCGCATGTCGCATCTCGGAGCCCGCGCCCGTCGACATGACGAGCGGCACGACGCCCATGATGAACGCGATCGACGTCATCAGGATCGGGCGCAGCCGCAGCCGGCTCGCCTCGATCGCGGCCTCGAGCGGCGTCCTGCCGTCATGCTCCAGTTCGCGTGCGAATTCGACGATCAGGATCGCGTTCTTCGCCGACAACCCCACCAGCACCATCAAGCCGATCTGCGTGAAGATGTTGTTGTCGCCCTGCGTGAGCCACACGCCCGTCAGCGCCGACAGAATGCTCATCGGCACGATCAGGATCACCGCGAGCGGCAGCGTCAGGCTTTCATACAGCGCGGCGAGCACGAGGAACACGAGCAGCACGCTGATCGGGAACACCCACATCGCCGAATCGCCCGCGAGGATCTGCTGGTACGTGAGGTCGGTCCATTCGAACCGCACGCCGCGCGGCAGCGTTTCATGCGCGATGCGCTCGATCGCGGCCTGCGCCTGCCCCGACGAGAAGCCCGGCGCCGGGCCGCCGTTGATGTCGGCCGCCGTATAGCCGTTGTAGCGCACGACCATTTCCGGGCCGAACGTCGGCGTCACCGTGACGAGCGACGACAGCGGCACCATCTCGCCACGGTCGTTGCGCGTCTTCAGCTGCAGGATGTCGTCCGCGCGCTGACGGAACGGTGCATCGGCCTGCACGCGCACCTGGTACACGCGTCCGAAGCGGTTGAAGTCGTTCACGTACAGCGAGCCGAGATACACCTGCATCGTGTTGAACACGTCGGTGACCGGCACGCCGAGCTGCTTCGCCTTCACGCGATCGAGATCGACGTTGAGCTGCGGCACGTTGATCTGGTAGCTCGTGAACAACGGGCCGAGTTCCGGCGCCTGCTGCGCGCGCTTGATGAAGTCGTTGGTCGCATCCGACAGCTTCGCGTAGCCGACCGCGCCGCGATCCTCGATCTGCATCTTGAACCCGCCGAGCGTGCCGAGACCGAGCACCGGCGGCGGCGGGAACACCGCGACGAACGAGCCCTTGATCGCGCCGTACTGCTGGTTCAGCGCACCGGCGATCGCGCCCGCCGACAACGCCTTGCCGTGCCGCTCCGAGAACGGCTTCAGCGTGACGAACACGATGCCCGCGCTCGAGCTGTTGGTGAAGCCGTTCACCGACAGCCCCGGGAACGCGACCGCGCTTTCGACGCCCGGCTGCTTCAGCGCGATCGAGCCCATGTCGCGAATCACCTTCTCGGTGCGATCGAGCGACGCACCGTTCGGCAGCTGCGCGAACGCGATCAGGTATTCCTTGTCCTGCGCGGGCACGAAGCCGCCCGGCACGATCTTCGACACGAGGACGGTCGCGCCGACCAGCACGAGGTACACGCCGAGCATCAGCGTCTTGCGCGACAGCACGCCGCGCACGCCACGGCCGTAGTTCTCCGCGCCGCGATGGAACACCTTGTTGAAGCGCCTGAAGAAGCCGCCGAGCACGCGGTTCATCGCGCGCGTGAGCCAGTCCTCCTTGTCGCCATGGCCCTTCAGCAGGATCGCGGACAGCGCCGGCGACAGCGTCAGCGAGTTGAACGCCGAGATCACCGTCGAGATCGCGATCGTCATCGCGAACTGCTTGTAGAACTGGCCGGTCAGGCCCGACATGAACGCGAGCGGCACGAACACGGCGACGAGCGTCAGCGCGATCGCGATGATCGGCCCGCTCACTTCCTGCATCGCCTTGTAGGTCGCCTGCCGCGCGTTCATCCCGCTTTCGATGTTGCGCTCGACGTTCTCGACGACCACGATCGCATCGTCGACCACGATACCGATCGCGAGCACCATCCCGAACAGCGACAGCGCGTTGATCGAATAACCGAAGCCGAGCAGCAGCGAGAACGTGCCGATGATCGACACCGGCACCGCGATCAGCGGAATCAGCGATGCGCGCCAGGTCTGCAGGAACACGATCACGACGATCACGACCAGCGCGATCGCTTCGAGCAGCGTGTGCACCACGGCCTTGATCGACGAGCGCACGAACTGCGTCGGGTCATAGACGATCTTGTAGTCGACACCGGCCGGCATGTCCTGCTTCAGCTCGGCCATCGTCTTGCGCACTTCGTCGGAGATCTGCAGCGAGTTCGCGCCCGGCGACTGGTTGATCGCCATCGCGACGGCCGGCTTGTTGTCGAGCAGCGAGCGAAGCCCGTATTCGGACGCATCCAGTTCGATGCGCGCGATGTCGCGCAGGTGCGTGACGCCGCCGTCCGGCGTCGTCTTCACGACGATGTCGCCGAACTCGTCTTCCGTCTGCAGACGGCCGCGCGCGTTCACCGACAGCTGCAGCGGCGTGCCGGGCAGCGACGGCGACGCGCCGATCACGCCGGCCGCGACCTGCACGTTCTGCTCGCGGATCGCCTGCACGACGTCCTCGGCGGACAGCCCGCGCTGCGCGACCTTCTGCGGATCGAGCCACACGCGCATCGCGTAGTCGCCCGAGCCCCACAGCTGCACCTGACCGACGCCCTGGATCCGCGACAGGCGATCCTTCACGTTGATCAGCGCGTAGTTGCGCAGGTAGGTCATGTCGTAGCGGTTGTCCGGCGAGATCAGGTGGACCACCATCGTCAGCGTCGGCGAGCTCTTCACCGTGGTGATGCCGAGCCGCTGCACGTCTTCCGGCAGACGCGGCAGCGCCTGGTTCACGCGGTTCTGCACGAGCTGCGTGGCCTTGTCCGGATCGGTGCCCAGCTTGAACGTGACGGTGATCGTCATGTTGCCGTCGCTGTTCGCCTGCGACTGCATGTAGAGCATGTCCTCGACGCCGTTGATCTGCTCCTCGAGCGGCGACGCGACCGTCTCGGCGATCACTTTCGGGTTGGCGCCGGGATACTGCGCCTTCACGATCACCGAAGGCGGCACGACTTCCGGATACTCCGAAATCGGCAGCAGGAACATCGCGATCACCCCGCCGAGCAGGATGATCACCGATAGGACTCCTGCAAAGATCGGCCGGTCGATAAAGAATTTTGAAATGTTCATGTGTGGCTCTGTCTGGTTGAACGCGGAAACCGTAGCGGCGGGCCGCTTACGATTCCGCCTTCGCCGGTGCGGCCGGCTTCGCGTTATCCGCGAGCGGCGCGGACGGCGCATCGCCGCCCGTCATCGGGACCATGTGCGGCTTCACCTGCTCGCCCGGGCGCACGCGCTGCGTGCCGTTCACGATCACGCGATCGCCGGCGGACAGGCCGCTCACGATCACGCGCCGGTTGCCGTGCTGCAGGCCCTGCTGCACTTCGCGATACGACACGCGGCCCTGCTGGTCGACGACGAACACGAACTTCTTGTCCTGGTCGGTGTTGATCGCCGCGTCGTCGACGAGCAGCGCCTGGTGCGGCGCGCTGCCGCCCACCTTCACGCGGGCGTAGAGACCCGGGACGAGCGCGCCGTCCGCGTTGTCGAAACGCGCGCGCACGCGGATCGTGCCGGACGACGTGTCGAGCCGGTTGTCGACCGAGTCGATCTCGCCGCTGCGCGAGTAGCCCGTTTCATTCGCGAGGCCGAGCTCGACCGGCACCTTGCGGCCGTTGCGCGCGCCGTTGATGTATTGCAGGTAGGTCTGCTCGTCCGCGTCGAACGATGCGTAGATCGGCGACACCGATACCAGCGTCGTCAGCGGCGCGGCGGACGCGCCGGCCGACACGACGTTGCCGAGCGTGATTTCCGCGCGCGACACGCGGCCCGACACGGGGGCGGTGATGCGCGTGTAGCCGAGGTTGATGCGCGCCGTTTCCAGCGCGGCTTCGGCGGCCTTCAGGTTCGCGCTCGCCTCGCGCGCGGCGTTCTGCTTCTCGTCGTAGTCGCGCTTCGCGATCGCGTTGTCGCCGATCAGCCGCTGCGCGCGCTGCCAGTCGCTCTGCGCGTAGCCGTTGCGGGCCTGCGCGGCGGCGAGCTGCGCGGCCGCGCGGTCGGTTTCGGCCTGATACGGGCGCGGGTCGATCACGAACAGCACGTCGCCCTTCTTCACGAGCGCGCCGTCCTTGAAGTTCACCGCGACGATCGTGCCCGACACCTGCGGGCGTACGTCGACTTTCTCGACCGCCTCGAGGCGGCCCGAATAGCTTTGCCAATCGGTGACGGTCTGCGGCACGACGGTCGCGACGTCGACTTCCGGCAGCGGTGCCGCCGCCTTCTCGGGTGCGTTCGCGTTCACGCGCATCGCGCCGAACGTGCCGAGGCCGACGACGGCGAGCGTCACGATCGCCGCGGTCGCGATTCGGGAGCGGGAGGTGCGTAGGATGGCCATGTGGATCTCCAATAAGCGTGGATTGGTCTGGTTATTCGGAACGGTTCGGCTGGCGCGCCTGGAAGCGGCACTGGAAGAAGCGCACGGCTTCCTCGAGCGCGGCTTCGTGCGTCGCGAGCGACGCGTGCGTGACGTCCGGGTAGCGGATCACCTGCGTGAGCACGCCCGATGAAATCAGGCAGCCCGCATACTTCTCCGCTTCGACGTGCAGCACGTCGTTCTGCGCGGTGACGACGAGCGTCGGCGGCAGGCCCGCGAGGCGCACCGATTCGAGCGGCGCCGCATACGGGTGCATGCGCTGCGCCGCCTGCGGCAGATAGGCGCGATAACAGGCCGCGCATTCGCGCGCGGTGATGTCCGATGCAAGGCGTTCGGCGTCGCCGATGCGCGTCATGCTCGGGTCGAGCATCGGCCCGAACAGCGCCTGCGCGGCGATCGACACTTCACCGCGATCGCGCGCGATGAACGCGAGACAGTTCGCGAGCTGGCCGCCCGCGTCGTGCCCCGCGACGCCGATCTTCTTCGGATTGCCGCCGAACGCGCGGGCGCGCGTCGCGGCCCATACGGCGGCGCGATACGCATCCTCCGGCGCGGCCGGAAAAGGAAAGGCCGGCGCGAGCGAATAATCGACCGACACTACGAGAGCTGGTAAGCGTTCTGCTAAAAAGCGCGCGGCGAAGTCGGCGTCGTCGAGCGTGCCGCGCACGAAACCGCCGCCATGGAAGTAAAGCACTACCGGCAGTCCGGTCTTGTCCGCACGCCGATAGAGGCGCAGCACGATGTCCTGCGCGTAGCCGGGGATTTCCACCTCCGCGACCGTCAATGCCGCGCCGGCTCTGGCTTCGGCGGGCAATGCGGCTTTCAGGAATTTGCTGAATTCAGAAGCGTCCATGACGATGCGGCATCCATTTCGAGATGGAACGAATTCTGGGTCCGGCAGACATTGGGATAAATGCCTATAATCCGGCAACACAATTCAACACCCCCGAACAATCCCAGGCTGCGCCGCCTACAAAGCGGCGCAGCCTTCTTGTTCCGGCGGCAAATTAGATTGCGGAGGTTGTGATGGACCGGCTTCAGGCCATGCAGGTGTTTACTCGCGTCGTCGATACAAGCAGCTTCACCAAGGCAGCAGAAACGCTCAGCCTGCCGCGGGCATCCGTCACGACGATCATCCAGAATCTCGAAGCATTCCTCGGCGTGCGCCTGATGCACCGGACCACGCGCCGCTTGTCGCTGACGCCTGACGGCGCCGCGTACTACGAGCGCTGCGTGCGGATCCTCGCCGATGTCGAGGAAACCGAAGCAAGCTTCCAGAACAACAACCGGAAGCCGCACGGAAAGTTGCGTATCGACATGCCGGGCTCGATCGGGCGGCTGCTCGTGATTCCGTCGCTGTGCGAATTCCACACGCGCTATCCGGACATCGACCTGCAGCTCGGCCTGTCCGACCGACCGGTCGACCTGCTGCAGGAAGGCGTCGACTGCGTGATCCGCGTCGGTGCGCTGCAGGACTCGTCGCTCGTCGCGCGCCGCGTCGGGCTGTTCGAATGCGTGTCGGTGGCGTCGCCCGCGTATCTCGAGAAGCACGGCGAGCCGCACGCGATCGAGGACCTGGGCGACCACCGGGCCGTCAACTACTTCTCGAGCCGCACGGGCCGCACGATCGACTGGACCTTCCTCACGGACGGCAAGGAAGTCGAGGTCAAGATGAACGCGATCGTGTCGGTCAACGACGCCGATGCGTACGTGACCTGCGGGCTCGAAGGCTTCGGCCTGATCCAGCCGCCGTTGTTCATGGTGCTGCCGCACCTGCGCGACGGCCGGCTCAAGGAAGTGCTGCCCGGCCTGAAACCGCTGCCGATGCCGATCTCGGTCGTGTATCCGCACAGCCGGCATCTGTCGCCGAAGGTGCGCGTGTTCGTCGACTGGATCGCCGAAGTGTTCGACCGCTGCCCGCTGCTGAGCGGCAAGGGCAGCCTCGACGCGACGTGCAGCAAGCGCACGTTCGAGGAAGCCGAGCGCGCGCCGGCGCTCGACACGCCGGTCATCAACGAGTGGGTCGCGTAATCGTCTGAACCGCGGCGCGCGGGCGGTCCGCCCCGCGCGCCGTCCTGCCTTCGTGCTGCTTCGGTGTCGCCTTCGTGCCACCTTCCTCGCCGCGCACCTCGCCTTTTCCGAATCCGCATCACACCTTTTCGCCGCGTGCGGCAATGGTTCGCGCACGTCATTGCGCGAGCGGCGGTATACCGCCGCGAGGCCCGTTCCACGCGGCTGCCGGCGATTTCGACATCCCCCCGACGACGTTGCGAATCGCGATTGTTCCTCGATCACGACAAATCAATTCGCGTCTGCCGCATTTATCGCGTCGGGACAGATACCTAGAGTAAACCCTGTCGCGCACCTCGTTGCGCATCGAACAGCCCCGTTTGACGGGACCGGAGCGAGCGCTCAGGCGCCAACTCCGACCAACACAGGAGTTACGTCATGAACCGCCGCCATCTTCTCTCCGCCGTCGCCCTCGCACTCGCCGTGTCCGCACCGGCCTTCGCCGATACGACCACCGCGCATGCCGGCGACTACGGCAACACGTCGTGGTACACGCAGCACAACGGCCCGCGCACGCGCGCCGAAGTCAGCGCCGAAGTCGAGCAGGCACGCCGCGACGGCACGCTGGCCTGGCTGCGCAAGGCGAATTCGTATCCGCAAGGGCTCGAACTCGCGCAAGGCCCGTATCGCTCGATGCCGGAAAGCAACCAGCTCGCAGGCGGGGCCCGCTGAGCGTCGGTAAACGCGCAACGCCGCGCAGCGGATGATCCACCGCGCGGCGTCGCGATACCGCCGTCCAACATTCGATTAGTCAGTTAGTTGCAGGAGTCTGTGATGAACGACCACCTTCCTTCGCCGCTCGATCATTGGGACGACACCACGCCGGTGTGGACGCCGTTCCGTTCCGCGCCGCAATCGCATTGACCTTCGCGCCGACGTCTCGTCGACGGCGTGCGCCCGTCAACGGCGCGGCACGCCGTCGCGCCATTCGCCCCAGTGCGTGACGATGTCCTGCACGAGCGGGTTGCCGGCGCGATACAGGTTTTCGGTCGCCGGCGCGAAGCCGCCCTGATCCGCGTAGTTCAGCAGGTTGTCCGCGCTCGTCTGCCCCGCATACGGCCGGTCGAAATCGGAGCCCGTGCGCAGCACCGCGACGCGCGACAGGTCGACCCGCTTCACGCTCGCCGCGCGCTTGAGCGCTTCGTACGTCGCGTTGTCTTCCTGCGCGGTCATGCAGTAGGTGCCCTTGCCGTCGGTGAGGATCTTCGTCCACTGACGCGCGCGCTCGCCGATCAGCGTGCCCGAGAACCACGTATTGCCCGATGACGTGTCGCACTGGATCACCGTCGGCGGCCGGTTCGCCGGCGCATACGTGAACTTCGCGCGCGCGGCCTGGGCCTGCGCGCTGTCGGCGAGCACGACGTTGCGCGACAGCGCATACGCGGCGTCCGTCAACTGCGGGTTGAGCTGGAATACTTCGGTGCGGTAGTCGAGCGGCGGCTTGTCGTTCGGGCTCTTCGTATTGATGCCGAGAAAGCCGGTGTTCCAGCCGGCCGGAATCTCGCGCGCATCGAGCTCCCACTGCAGGCTGAAGTCGACCAGATATTTCGACCAGGCGGCGGAACCGATCGTGCCTTGCGCGGGGTCGACGCCCGCGATGCCCGACACGAGGAAGTACGTGCGGCGCAGGTCGAAGCGCTGCGAGAACGTGAGCGCCATGATCGTCGCGGAGGCGTTCGCGTAGCCCATGCCGGTCGTCACCACGCACACGTCCTGCTTGTTGCAGTGAACGGCCGGATAGTCGGGCGACAGGCCGGGCACGGTGATGTCGCGCCACGGGCCGAGCCGGTCGAGCCATGCCTGGCCCTCCGGACCGAACATCGTGATGATCATGACCTTGACCGGGCGGCCCTGTGCACCGGTCTCGGCGAATGCGGCATTGCCCGCGTCGTTGCCCTGGTGATCCTGCGCGATCGACGGCGCGGTCGCACAGGCGGCAAGCGAGAATGCAGCGGCGGAAAGGATGGAGCGAGTCAGCATCGGCGTTCCTTGTTTCGGTGATGTTGGGTGAGAACGGCTCTCGGAGACTGCGCGAGGGAGTATAGAACGCGCGTGCGCGATGCGGAACCCGGCTACGAAACGGCTCGCGGCGTTCGATCACGCGGTTCGTGTGCGCGTGGTTCGAACGATATCCGACAAAAAATCAGGAATGCCATTCGATTGGGCGACGCGACATCGCCGCTATCGATCGTGACCGGCGATGGCATCCGATTCGCTAAACGCGCAGCATCCCCGCGACGCCATAACCGAGCACGACGAGCGCCGCCAGCACATGGCTCGCCACGAGCCATCGCGGCGACTTCACGATGCGCCCGATCGCGCTGCCGCCGAACGCGAACACGAGTTGCCCGGCGAGACTGCCGGCAAACACGCACGCGGCGCCGAGGAGCCAGTGCCGATGCGCGCCGGCAGCGGCGGTGGCATAGCCATAAAACAGCAGGATGGTCAGCGGATTCGCGAGCGTGACGACGAACATCGACGTGAACGGGCGCGTGCCCGGCGGCGGGGCGGCGCCATCCAGCGTGCGGCGCCGATCCTTCAGCGCCTGCCACAGCATGCGTGCGCCCATGGCGAGCAACACGAGCGCGCCGACGAAGCGGAACAGCGGCAGGTACGACGCGAGCGTGCTCGCGAGCATCGCGCCGAGCGTGAACGCGACGAGCGCATAGCAGCCGTCGGCCGACGCCACGCCGACCGCCGCGCGCACGCCGCTCGCGGTGCCGGCGCGCATCCCGTGGTTCGCGATCATCAGCGCGACGGGCCCGACCGACAGCGCGATCGTCAGCCCGAACAGGAAATCGTTCATCGGTCGTCGATGCCGTCGAGGGAAGGCATCGATTCCAGCGACCGATGGCGATCCGCGGTAAGGAAACGCGTCAGGCGACGTCGACGCGCGCGGGGCCGTCCACCATCTCGCCGATCACGGCCGCGCGATCGAAACCGTCGGCGCGGAAGCACGCGAGCACGTCGTCGACCGCGTCCGGCGCGCATGCGACCAGCAGGCCGCCGGACGTCTGCGGATCGGTCAGCAGCGCCTGCGCGACCGGCGGCAGCCCGTCGGCGAGCCGCACGTCGGCGCCATACGCCGCCCAGTTGCGGCCCGATGCGCCGGTGAACACGCCGTCGGCGACGAACGCCTCGACGCCCGCCAGCCACGGCAGCGACGCGTAATGCACGCGTGCGGTGAGATTCGCGCCGCGCGCGAGTTCGAGCGTGTGGCCGAGCAGCCCGAAGCCCGTGACGTCGGTCAACGCATGCACGCCCGGCAGCGCGGCGAGTTCGGCACCCGGCCGGTTCAGCTTGGTGGTGGTCGCGACCATCTGCGCGTAACCCGCGTCGTCGAGCCGATTCTTCTTCAGCGCGGCCGACAGCACGCCGACGCCGAGCGGCTTGCCGAGCACGAGCACGTCGCCCGCGCGCGCGGCCGCGTTGCGCTTCACGCGCGACGGATGCACGACGCCGATCGCCGCGAGCCCGTAGATCGGCTCGACCGAATCGATCGAGTGGCCGCCCGCGACCGGAATGCCGGCATCGGCGCACACCGATTCGCCGCCGCGCAGCACGGCCGCGATCGTCTCGTGCGGCAGCACGTTGATCGGCATCCCGACCAGCGCGAGCGCGAGAATCGGCTTGCCGCCCATCGCGTAGACGTCGGACAGCGCGTTGGTTGCCGCGATGCGGCCGAAGTCGAACGGATCGTCGACGATCGGCATGAAGAAGTCCGTGGTCGCGACGATCGCCTGCTCGTCGTTCAGCCGGTAGACGGCCGCGTCGTCGGAGGTCTCGGTGCCGACCAGCAGGTCCGGGAACAGCGCCGGCGGCGTGGCCCGCTTCAGCAGCTCGGACAGCACGCCCGGCGCGATCTTGCAGCCGCAGCCACCACCGTGGGACAGGCTCGTGAGGCGCGGAACGGCGGGCGGGGTGAGGGGGGCTTCGGTCATCGTCGGCATCCGGTGAATAACAACGCTCCATTATCGACAATTCCGCGCGAGCGCGCCGGATACCCACATAATTGACGGCGCTCGCCGCTCCCCTTCCCGCCCGCGCCTTCGTTCATGGATCACCTGTTCATCGGTCTCGTGCTGTGCTCCGCGTTGCTGCACGCGATCTGGAATGCCTTCCTCCATGTCAGCGAAGACCGGCTCGTCCAGCTCGGCACGATGTCGCTGCCGTATCTCGCGTTCGGCATCGCCGGCGCCGTGCTGCTGCCCGCGCCGGCGCCCGCCGCCTGGCCGTATGTCGCGGCGTCGGCGGTGCTCGAGGTCGCGTACTGCTTCACGCTGGCGCGCGCGTACCGCAACGGCGAGTTCGGGCAGATCTATCCGATCGCGCGCGGGATCTCGCCGCTGCTCGTGTCGGTGCTGGCGCTCGCGATGCTGCACGAGCGGCCGACGCCGTTCGGCTTCGCGGGCATCGCGCTCGTGTCGTTCGGCATCATGTCGCTCGCGCTGCGGCGCGGCCTCCGGTTCTCCGGCGAAGGCGTGCCGTATGCGCTGCTCACGGGTGTGTTCATCGCCGCGTATTCGATCTGCGACGGCATCGGCTCGCGCGTGTCCGGCAGCGCGCTCGGCTACATCGCGTGGGTGTATCTGCTGTGGAGCGTGCCGCAGCTCGTGCTCGTCTGCGTGCTGCGCGGCGGCCCGCGCGCGGTACTCGCGTCGCGCACCGCGCTCGCGCAGGGCGCGATCGCCGGCACGATCTCGCTCGCCGCATACGGGATCGTGATCCTCGCGTACCGGCACCTGCCGGTCGCGACGGTGTCGGCGCTGCGCGAGACGAGCTCGATCTTCGCGGTCGCGATCGGCTGGTTCGTGATGCGCGAGCGGCCCGGCGCGCAGCGGCTCGCCGCGTGTGTGCTGGTGGTCGCGGGCGCGGTGTTGATTCGGCTGTAGCGCATGCCGACGATCGGTTCGCACCACGGAGACGATCGTTGGCTCACCCGTCGACGGCCCGCCCCCCGGCGCGCGCATGCCGCCGTGCCGTTCCCGTCAGACCGTCGCGACGACCCGGTCGAACGCCCGCTCGTCGATCGCCTCGGCCAGCGTCGCGAACGCCGTCGCGATCTCGTCCTCCGGCACGCACGCATAACCGAGCAGCAAGCCCGATGCCGCACGTTCGCGCTGCGCGTAATAGCCGGACAACGGCCGCACGACGATGTTTCGTTCGAGCGCGGCCTGCGCAACCGCGCGATCGTCGACGCCGTCCGGGAGTCGCGTGACGAGATGCAGCCCCGCATCGCTGCCGAGCGCCTGCAGCGTGTCGCCGTAGCGGCGCGCGACCGCATCGAGCAGCACCTCGCGGCGCTGCCCGTACAGCGTGCGCATCTTGCGGATATGCGACACGAAGTGCCCTTCCGCGATGAACTCCGCGAGCACCGCCTGCTGCAGCAGCTGACCTTCGCGATACAGCTCGGCGCTCGCGGTCGCGAAGCTCTCCGCGAGCGGCTCCGGCGCGACGAGATACCCGACCCGCAGCCCCGGGAACAGCGTCTTGCCGAAGCTGCCGACATAGATCACCTGCCCGGCCGTATCGAGCCCCTGCAGCGACGCGAGCGGCCGGCTGCCGTAACGGAATTCGCTGTCGTAGTCGTCCTCGATGATCCAGCAGCCGTGCTGGCGCGCGTATTCGAGCAGCATCCGCCGCCGCGCGAGGCTCATCACCATCCCGAGCGGATACTGATGCGACGGCGTGACGAGCATCAGCTTCGGCGGCTCGGCGAGATCGGCGGCCGACGGCGCGATCCCTTCGTCGTCGACCGGAATCGGCCGCGTGGTGAGCCCCGACACGTTCAGCACGCTGCGTACGCCCCAGTAGCACGGATCCTCGGTCCAGATCGCGTCGCCCGGATCGGTCAGCAGCCGCACCGCGAGATCGATCGACTGGTGGATCCCGGTCGTGATCACGATCTGCTCGGGCGTGCAGCGCACCGAGCGCGACGTGCGCAGATAGTCGGCCAGCGCCTCGCGCAACAGCGCGAGCCCGCCGCCCGGCGCGTAGGTCAGCAGGTCCGGGCGCAGGCGCCGCCAATACTTGTTGTGCAGCCGCGTCCACACGCGCGCCGGAAATCGCGACACGTCGGGCACGCCCGGCATGAACGCGCCGCCCTGGCGCTTCGACACGCCCGCGCCTTCGACGAGCCGCGTGCCGCGCGAGGACAGCCGCCGCGCGGAAGCAGGCACCACCGCCGGCCCGGCGCCCGCGTCGGCCGGCGCGCCGACGATTTCGTCGGGCGCGCTGTCGGCGACGAACGTGCCGCGCCCCGTTGCCGAGTTCACGTAGCCTTCGAGCGCAAGCTGTTCGTAAACCTGCGTGACCGTGTTGCGGGCGATCCCGAGCTCCGCCGCCAGCAGCCGCGACGACGGCACGCGCGTGCCGGCCGGCAGTTCGCGCGACAGGATCGCCTGCTGCAGCAGGCGGTGCAGCTGCCGGTAGATCGGCTGTTCGCCGCCGCGCACGAGGCGCTGCGCCAGCCAGTCCGACAACACGCTTGCGCGCATGATTGGCTCCTGAATATTTATTGAAATGGCTCTGATTGCCAGAGCCAAATGTGATTATAGTCGCCTCCATGGGCTGCCAACGCGGCCGATTTTTATCCCACCGGGCAAAACATCAAGGAGATGACCGTGAAGAATGCCGACCTGCAGGCCCGCAAGAACGCCGCCACCCCGCGCGGCGTCGGCGTGATGTGTGATTTCTACGCAGCCCGCGCCGAGAACGCGGAGCTGTGGGATGTCGAAGGCCGCCGCTTCATCGATTTCGCCGCCGGCATCGCGGTGCTGAACACGGGCCACCGCCACCCGAAGATCGTCAAGGCGATCGCGGATCAGCTGAACAGCTTCACGCACACCGCTTACCAGATCGTCCCGTACGCGTCGTACGTCGAGCTGGCCGAAAAGATCAACGCGCGCGCGCCGGGCGACTTCCCGAAGAAGACCGCGTTCTTCACGACCGGCGCCGAAGCCGTCGAAAACGCGATCAAGATCGCGCGCGCGGCAACCGGCCGTCCGGGCGTCATCGCGTTCTCGGGCGGCTTCCACGGCCGCACGATGATGGGCATGGCGCTGACCGGCAAGGTCGCCCCGTACAAGCTGAACTTCGGCCCGTTCCCGGGCGACGTGTTCCACGCACCGTACCCGAACGCGCTGCACGGCGTGACGACGGCCGACTCGATCAAGGCGATCGAGATGCTGTTCAAGGCCGACATCGATCCGAAGCGCGTCGCCGCGATCATCTTCGAACCGGTCCAGGGCGAAGGCGGCTTCAACCCGGCGCCGGCCGAATTCGTGCGCGCGCTGCGCAAGATCTGTAACGAGCACGGCATCCTGCTGATCGCCGACGAAGTGCAGACGGGCTTCGCGCGCACCGGAAAGCTGTTCGCGATGCAGCACTACGACGTGCTGGCCGACCTGATCACGATGGCGAAGAGCCTCGCGGGCGGCATGCCGCTGTCGGGCGTCGTCGGCCGTGCCGACGTGATGGACGCGGCTGCCCCCGGCGGCCTCGGCGGCACGTACGCGGGCAACCCGCTGGCCGTCGCGTCGGCGCACGCGGTGCTCGACATCATTGACGAAGAGAAGCTGTGCGAACGCGCGACGCAGCTCGGCGACGTGCTGAAGGCGAAGCTGAATTCGCTGCAGGCCGACGTGCCGCAGATCGCCGACGTGCGCGGCCCGGGCGCGATGATCGCGGTCGAGTTCCTGAAGCCGGGTTCGGGCGAGCCGGACGCGGAATTCACGAAGCGCGTGCAGGCGCGTGCGCTCGAGCGCGGGCTGCTGCTGCTCGTGTGCGGCGTGTACTCGAACGTCGTGCGCTTCCTGTTCCCGCTGACGATCCCGCAGGCCGTGTTCGACGAAGCGCTCGTGATCCTCGAGGAAGTGCTGAAGGAAACGGTCGGCGTGCCGGCCTGAGTTCCCGTCCGCTTCAATTGAATGCGCCGCCGCCGTCTTCGTGACGGCGGCGGCCGTTTTCATCCGTCCTTATCCGTCATTTTCAAAGCAGGCGATGCATATGAGCACTGTTCAGGAAACCCTGGCACTGAAAGACCCGTCGCTGTTCCGCCAGCAGGCGTACGTCAACGGCGAATGGCAAGGCGCGGCGAACGGCGAGTCGTTCGAAGTCCGCAACCCGGCAACCGGCGGCCTGCTCGGCACCGTGCCGGCGATGGGCACGGCCGAGACGCGTCACGCAATCGAAGCCGCGAACGCCGCATGGCCGGCGTGGCGCAAGAAGACCGCGAAGGAACGCGCGGCGATCCTGCGCAGGTGGCACGACCTGATGATGGAAAACGCCGACGACCTCGCGCTGATCCTGACCACCGAGCAGGGCAAGTCGCTGGCCGAGGCGAAGGGCGAGATCGGCTACGCGGCGTCGTTCCTCGAGTGGTTCGCGGAGGAAGGCAAGCGCGTGTACGGCGACACGATCCCGACGCCGGCGAGCGACAAGCGCATCGTCGTGACGAAGGAAGCGATCGGCGTGTGCGCGGCGATCACGCCGTGGAACTTCCCGGCGGCGATGATCACCCGCAAGGTCGGCCCGGCGCTCGCGGCAGGCTGCCCGATCGTCGTGAAGCCGGCTGAAGCGACGCCGTTCTCGGCCCTCGCGATGGCCGTGCTGGCCGAGCGCGCGGGCGTGCCGGCCGGCGTGTTCAGCGTCGTCACGGGCGACCCGAAGGCGATCGGCGGCGAACTGACGTCGAACCCGATCGTGCGCAAGCTGTCGTTTACCGGCTCGACGCCGGTCGGCCGCCTGCTGATGTCGCAATGCGCGGCAACCGTCAAGAAGGTGTCGCTGGAGCTCGGCGGCAACGCGCCGTTCATCGTGTTCGACGACGCCGATCTCGATGCGGCCGTGCAGGGCGCGATCGCGTCGAAGTACCGCAACAGCGGCCAGACGTGCGTGTGCACCAACCGCTTCTACGTGCATGAAGCCGTGTACGACCAGTTCGCGCAGAAGCTCGCCGCGGCGGTCGGCCAGCTGAAGGTCGGTCGCGGCACGGAGCCGGGCGTCACGCAAGGCCCGCTGATCAACGAAGCGGCCGTGCTGAAGGTCGAGGCGCACATCGAGGACGCGCTCGCGAAGGGCGCGACCGTCGTGACGGGCGGCAAGCGCCACGCGCTCGGCCACGGCTTCTTCGAGCCGACCGTGCTGACCGGCGTCACGCCGGCGATGAAGGTCGCGAAGGAAGAGACGTTCGGGCCGCTCGCGCCGCTGTTCAAGTTCGGCAGCGACGACGAGGTGATCCGCCTCGCGAACGACACCGAGTTCGGTCTCGCCGCGTATTTCTACAGCCGCGACATCGGTCGCGTGTGGAAGGTCGCCGAGGCGCTCGAATACGGGATGGTCGGCGTCAACACGGGCCTGATCTCGAACGAAGTCGCGCCGTTCGGCGGCGTCAAGCAGTCGGGCCTCGGCCGCGAAGGCTCGCACTACGGCATCGACGATTACGTTGTGATCAAGTACCTCTGTCTCGCCGTCTGACGGTTCGGGGCCTGTCGCTTCCGTGACAGGCCCTGACCGCCCGGCCGGAACCGGGCGGTCCCGACGCGGGCCGGCGCCCCTCTCCGCCGCGCCCGCGTCACCTCCCTCCGCCGCCTTCAACGAAACACGTTCACCGCATCGACGAGCCGCGTCGCCTGCTGCTTCAGGCTTTCCGACGCCGCCGCGCTCTGCTCGACCAGCGCCGCGTTCTGCTGCGTGATGTTGTCCAGATGCACGACCGCCTGGTCGACCTGCGCGACGCCCGTGCTCTGTTCCGCCGTCGACGAGCTGATCTCCGCGATCAGGTCCGACACGCGCTTCACCTGCGTGACGATGTCTTCCATCGTCTTGCCCGCGCCGTCGACGATCCGTGCGCCCGATTCGACCCGCTCGACGCTCGCGCCGATCAGCGTCTTGATTTCCTTCGCCGCGTTCGCGCTGCGCTGCGCGAGCGCCCGCACTTCACCGGCGACGACCGCGAAGCCGCGCCCCTGATCGCCCGCGCGCGCCGCCTCGACCGCCGCGTTCAGCGCAAGGATGTTGGTCTGGAACGCGATGCCGTCGATCACGCCGATGATGTCGGAAATCTTGCGCGAACTCGCGGTGATGTCGTTCATCGTCGTCACGACCTCGCTCACCGCCTGCCCGCCGCGCTCGGCCGCCTCGCTCGCGGAAACCGACAACTGGTTCGCCTGCAGCGCCGTCTCCGCGTTGCTCGACACAGTGGCCGTCATCTCGGCCATCGACGCGGCCGTCTGCTGCACGCTGGTCGACGCCTGCTCGGTGCGCGCGCTCAGGTCGTTGTTGCCCTGCGCGATCTCGTTGCTCGCGCGCTGCACGTTGTGCACCTGCTCGCTGACGTCGTCGACGAGCCAGCGGAACATCAGCCCGAGCTGGTTGATCGTGCGCAGCGTCATGCCGATCTCGTCGACGCGGTTCATCGCGACGCCGGTGCGGCTCTCGCCGGTCGCGACGCGCAACGCCTGGTCACGCAGCTGCATCAGCGGCCGCGCGATCTGCGCATCGAGCCACAGGCCGGCCGCCACCGACACGCCGCCCGTCGCGGCGGCGAACGCCGCGAGCCCGCCGCCGGCCAGCCCGCATGCCCAGCCCGCGCCGACGACGGCCGGCGCCAGCACGCACAGCGTCGAATGCAAACGCGCGCGCACCGACATCGTCTGGAACAGCGACGCGACCCGCATCAGCCCGGTCCGGACGATCAATCCCTTGTGGAAGCGGCGATTGCCGGCCTTGCCTTCGCGGAACGCGCGATACAGCGCGTCGGCCGCCGCGATCTCGTCGCGCGTCGCCTTCGTGCGCACCGACATGTAGCCGGTCGGCTGCCCGTTGCGCATCACCGGCACCGTATTCGAACGGACCCAGTAGTGATCGCCGTTCTTGCGGCGATTCTTTACCAGTGCGGTCCATGGTTCGCCGTTCTTCAGCGTCGCCCACATGTCGGCGAACGCCTCCTTCGGCATATCCGGGTGCCGCACGACGTTGTGCGGCTGGCCTTCGATTTCCTCGGGGGAAAATCCGCTGACCTGAATGAACGCGGCATTCGCGTATTTGATGTAACTGTCCGCGTCGGTGGTCGACATCAGCGTCGCGTCATCGGGGAATTCGAATTCGCGTTGCGTCACAGGCTGGTTATTGCGCATGGTGTGGAGTTCCCGGTTGCGAATCTTGTGTCCGCTTGTGGATTGGATCGAGACCGTACACATCGCGGCTGTCCCGCATGCGTTCGGTCACACTCCTGCGCTTTCGGCAAATCCGGCGAAAACATTATGCCGGCTGCGGGTAAATATGCATTAATTTCGCATCATCTTGATTCAGCCGAAAACTTTGTTTATACGTGAATCAAAAACCCCGTTTTATCAAGTACTTGGGCGTTAATTGTCTGATCAATGGAGGCATATCCTCCGTCCGGATTAGCGAATAAATCCGGGGTTCGGAAATGAGAATCCCTCTCGTTCGATACATTCGAATCGAATCGGAAAGCCGGGATTTATCCGGCTCGCCGCGACGGAACGCGCAGACGCGCGCCCCCCGCCGATTATCGAAACACGTTCACCGCATCGACGAGCCGCGTCGCCTGCTGCTTCAGGCTTTCCGACGCCGCCGCGCTCTGCTCGACCAGCGCCGCGTTCTGCTGCGTGATGTTGTCCAGATGCACAACCGCCTGGTCGACCTGCGCGACGCCCGTGCTCTGTTCCACCGTCGACGAGCTGATTTCCGCGATCAGGTCCGACACGCGCTTCACCTGCGTGACGATGTCTTCCATCGTCCTGCCCGCATCGTCGACCCGGCGCGCGCCCGACTCGACCCGCTCGACGCTCGCGCCGATTAGCGTCTTGATCTCCTTCGCCGCGTTCGCGCTGCGCTGCGCGAGCGCCCGCACCTCGCCGGCGACGACCGCGAAGCCGCGCCCCTGTTCGCCCGCGCGCGCCGCCTCGACCGCCGCGTTCAGCGCAAGGATGTTGGTCTGGAACGCGATGCCGTCGATCACGCCGATGATGTCGGAAATCTTGCGCGAACTCGCGGTGATGTCGTCCATCGTCGTGACGACCTCGCTCACCGCCTGCCCGCCGCGCTCGGCCGCTTCGCTCGCGGACACGGCGAGCCGGTTCGCCTGCAGCGCGGTCTCGGCATTGCTGTCGACGGTGGCCGTCATTTCGGCCATCGACGCGGCGGTTTCCTGCACGCTCGACGCGGCCTGTTCGGTGCGCGCGCTCAGGTCGTTGTTGCCTTGCGCGATCTCGTTGCTCGCGCGCTGCACGTTGTGCACCTGCTCGCTGACGTCGTCGACGAGCCAGCGGAACATCAGCCCGAGCTGGTTGATCGTGCGCAGCGTCATGCCGATCTCGTCGACGCGGTTCATCCGCACGCCGCGGCGGTTTTCGCCGGTCGCGACGTTCAGTGCCTGGTCGTGCAGCCGTTTCAGCGGCCGCACGATCTGCGCATCGAGCCACAGGCCGGCGGCCACGGACACGCCGGCCGTCGCGACGGCAAACGCCGCCAGCCCGCCGCCGGCCAGCCCGCATGCCCAGCCGGCGCCGACGACGGCCGGCGCCAGCACGCACAACACCGAATGCACGCGCGCGCGCACCGACATCGTCTGCGGCAGCGACATGATCCGCAACAGCCCGGTCCGGATGATCAACCCCTTGTGGAAACGGCGCTGGCCGGCCTTGCCTTCGCGGAACGCGCGATACAGCGCGTCGGTGGCCGCGATCTCGTCGCGCGGCGCCTTGGTGCGCACCGACAGGTAGCCGTGCGGCAGGCCGTCGCGCATCACCGGCACCGCGTTCGCGCGCACCCAGTAATGATCGCCGTTCCGGCGGCGGTTCTTCACGAGCGCGGTCCACGGCTCGCCGCTCTTCAGCGTCGCCCACATGTCGGCGAACGCCTCCTTCGGCATATCGGGGTGCCGCACGACGTTGTGCGGCTGACCGACGAGCTCGTCGTTCGAGAAGCCGCTCACGTATTCGAACGTCGTGTTCGCGTACGTGATGATGCTGTCGGCATCGGTGGTCGACATCAGCGTGACGTCGTCGGGAAATTCGAATTCTTGTTGGGTGACAGGTTGGTTGTTGCGCATGCAAGGCTCCGAAAGGCGGATCCGTCTGCGGGATCCGCGCGGCGCGAAAATCACGCTCAGTAGCCGAAAAACGGTTTATCGCTTCACGACGGTCTCGCCCTT
>NZ_JBSAXA010000029.1:0-70362 GCF_053427615.1 Burkholderia sp. AW33-5
CGTCGACGTGGAGGTCGACAACGAAGCCACCGAGCTGTCGGTCGAGCTGAGGCCCGTGGACAGCGAGTTAATGCCGGTCGAGGTCGAGGTCGAGAGCGACGAAATCGAGCTGGTTGCCGAGGACAGGCCGGTCGACGTGGAGGTCGAGAGCGAAGCGACCGAACTGTTGGTCGAGCTCAAGCCCGTGGACAACGAGTTGATGCCCGTCGAAGTCGACGTCGAGAGCGAGCTGATCGAGCTATTGGCCGACGACAGACCCGTCGACGTGGAGGTCGACAGCGAAGCGACCGAGCTGTCGGTCGAGCTGAGGCCCGTGGACAACGAGTTGATGCCCGTCGAGGTCGACGTGGACAGCGAGCTGATCGAGCTGGTTGCCGACGAGAGGCCGGTCGACGTGGAAGTCGAGAGCGACGCCACCGAGCTGTTAGTCGAGCTGAGGCCCGTGGACAGCGAGTTGATGCCGGTCGAAGTCGAGGTAGACAGGGAGCTGATCGAGCTGTTCGCCGATGAGAGGCCGGTCGACGTGGAAGTCGACAGCGACGCCACCGAGCTGTTGGTCGAGCTGAGGCCCGTGGACAGCGAGTTGATGCCCGTCGAGGTCGAAGTGGACAGCGAGCTGATCGAGCTGGTTGCCGATGAGAGGCCGGTCGACGTGGAGGTCGACAGCGAAGCCACCGAGCTATTGGTCGAGCTCAAGCCCGTGGACAACGAGTTGATACCGGTCGAGGTCGACGTGGACAGCGAAGCGATCGAGCTGTTCGCCGACGACAGACCCGTCGAGGTCGAAGTCGAGAGCGACGAAATCGAGCTATTCGCCGACGAGAGGCCGGTCGACGTGGAGGTCGACAGCGAAGCGACCGAGCTGTTGGTCGAGCTGAGGCCGGTCGACAGCGAGTTGATACCGGTCGAAGTCGAGGTCGAGAGCGAGCTGATCGAGCTATTCGCCGACGAGAGGCCGGTCGACGTGGAGGTCGACAGCGAAGCCACCGAGCTATTGGTCGAGCTCAGGCCCGTCGACAGCGAGTTGATACCGGTCGAGGTCGACGTGGACAGCGACGCAATCGAGCTATTGGCCGACGACAGACCCGTCGACGTGGAAGTCGAGAGCGACGAAATCGAGCTATTCGCCGACGAGAGGCCGGTCGACGTGGAAGTCGAAAGCGAAGCGACCGAGCTGTTGGTCGAGCTGAGGCCGGTCGACAGCGAGTTGATGCCCGTCGAAGTCGATGTGGACAGCGAGCTGATCGAGCTGGTTGCCGACGAGAGACCCGTCGACGTGGAAGTCGAGAGCGAAGCCACCGAGCTGTTGGTCGAGCTAAGCCCCGTCGACAACGAAGTGATGCCGGTCGACAACGACGAGATCGCGCTGCTGGACGACGACACCGTCGTCGACAGCGAATCCACGACGGAATTGGTCGCGAAGAGCTGGGAGCCGTTGATCGCGTCGGTGCTGGTCGGCGTGATCTGACCTGCCGCGACATTGGTGATTTGACGCGTGGTGCCCGTGCTCGCATTGCCGACGCTCACCACGCTGCTCGGATTGCCGCCCGCGAACGTGGTGGTCACGCCGCCGACGGTACCCGTCGGCGTCGCGTTGGGCGCTGCGGTGACGGAGCCGCTGCCGAGTGCGACGTCGCCGGCGTTGTTGGCGATGGCATTCGGGCCGATTGCGACCGAGTCGGTGCCGAGCGCCTGGCTGTCGGCTGCCGTCGACTTCGCGTGGAAGTACTTGATGCCCTGGCTGTTGATGCTGTCGATCGCCGAGCCGACGCTGCTGGCGGTCGACGTCGTGCCGTTCGCGTTGTACGTCGTGTACGACGGAGCGGAAACCGTGCCGGTTGCCGGGTTGTAGCTCGCGCCGCCGCCGAGGGCTGCGGCGGTGCTGTTGCCGAGATTGTCGGTCTTGGTCGTGACCGTGCTGAGGCCGGTGGACAGCGAGCTGATACCCGTCGACGTGGAGGTCGACAGCGAAGCGACCGAGCTGTTGGTCGAGCTCAGACCCGTCGACAACGAGTTGATACCCGTCGAGGTCGAGGTGGACAGCGAG
Organism: Burkholderia sp. AW33-5; assembly: GCF_053427615.1. NCBI lineage: Bacteria > Pseudomonadati > Pseudomonadota > Betaproteobacteria > Burkholderiales > Burkholderiaceae > Burkholderia > Burkholderia sp. AW33-5. Next base: position 2,048 of record NZ_JBSAXA010000029.1, read on the forward strand.
TTGATCGAGCTGTTCGCCGACGAGAGGCCGGTCGACGTAGAGGTCGAGAGCGAGTTGATGCCCGTCGAGGTCGACGTGGACAGCGACGAAATTGCGCTATTAGCCGACGACAGACCGGTCGACGTGGACGACGACAGCGAGGTCACCGAGCTGTTGGTCGAGCTGAGGCCCGTGGACAGCGAGTTGATACCCGTCGAGGTCGACGTGGACAACGACGAAATCGAGCTATTCGCCGACGACAGACCGGTCGACGTGGAAGTCGACAGCGACGCGACCGAGCTGTTGGTTGCGCTGAGACCCGTAGACAACGAGTTGATGCCGGTCGAGGTCGACGTGGACAGCGACGAGATCGAGCTGTTCGCCGACGACAGACCGGTCGACGTGGACGACGACAGCGAAGCCACCGAGCTGTTGGTCGAGCTGAGGCCGGTCGACAGCGAGTTGATGCCCGTCGAGGTCGAGGTGGACAGCGAGCTGATGCCGGTCGAGGTCGACGTCGAGAGCGACGAAATCGAGCTGTTCGCCGACGACAGACCCGTCGACGTGGAAGTCGAGAGCGAGGCGACCGAGCTGTTGGTCGAGCTGAGCCCCGTCGACAGCGAGTTGATGCCCGTCGAAGTCGAGGTCGAGAGCGAGCTGATCGAGCTGTTCGCCGACGACAGACCGGTCGACGTGGAAGTCGAGAGCGAGGCGACCGAGCTATTGGTCGAGCTGAGGCCGGTGGACAGCGAATTGATGCCGGTCGAGGTCGAGGTGGACAGCGAGCTGATCGAGCTATTCGCCGACGAGAGGCCGGTTGACGTGGACGACGACAGCGAAGTCACCGAGCTGTTGGTCGAGCTGAGGCCGGTCGACAGCGAATTGATGCCGGTCGAAGTCGAGGTGGACAGCGACGAGATCGAGCTGTTCGCCGACGAAAGACCCGTCGACGTGGAGGTCGACAGCGACGTAACCGAGCTGTTGGTCGAGCTGAGGCCCGTGGACAGCGAGTTGATGCCGGTCGAGGTCGAGGTCGAGAGCGACGAGATCGAGCTATTCGCCGACGACAGACCCGTCGACGTCGAAGTCGACAGCGAAGCCACCGAACTATTGGTCGAGCTCAGCCCGGTCGACAGCGAGCTGATCCCCGTCGAAGTCGACGTGGACAGGCTGGCAATGCTCGACGTCGTCGTACTGGCGACCGCATAAAGCTGGCTGCCGTTGATCGCGTCCGTGCTGGCCGCGCTGACCAGGCCGGCGGCGACGTTCTGAATGCGCCGCTCCGCCCCGGCCGCGCCGACGCTGACCACACCGGCGGCGGAACTCGCGCCGGCGTAGGTGCCGAACGTCTGGCTGCCGATCGTCGTGCTGCTGACGGAACCCGTGCCGCCGGTCGCCGTGTTCGCGGTGCCGTTCGTGACGGCATTGGAACCGAGTGCGACCGAACCCGCCACGCTGGCGTTGGCGTTGGTGCCGAAAGCCTGGGCGTTGGTGGCGCTGGAGACGGCGCCATCACCGATCGCGGTACCGAAGGCGCCATTGACTGTCGAGCCACGACCGACGGCGATACCCGACGTGGCGGTCGATCCGACGGACGATTGTCCGCCGATCGCGATGCCGTCCGATGCGGCCGATTGCGCACCCTTGGTTGCGTTGCTGCCGATCGCGATCGAACCCGCACCGGATGCGATGGTCGAGTTTGCCTGCGACAGCGGCGTCGTGCCGTTGCCGCCCGCGCCGCCGATTGCGACCGAGTTCAGCGCGTTTGCGGTCGAGCCGAAGCCGAGCGCGGTGGAGCCGGTGCCGCTGGCGGTCGTTTCGAGACCTGTCGCCACACCCCACAGGGCTGCGGAGGATTGCATGCCGGTCGCGACGGCGCCGTTGCCAGTCGCTTGCGCAAACGAGCCGTATACCGTGACGCCGGTGAAAAGGTTGCCGTTGGAGTTACAGCCTGCGACGACCGAATAGGTGCCCGAACCGTCCCCTGCCTGATTCGACGTGCCGCCCGGGTTCACGCGGCCGACCGCGCCGTTGCTTCCCGTGAAACAGGTCTGCTGCGTGTTGAGCGTGTTGGCCTCCGCGAGCGCGGGGAGGCCCAGTGCGAGCACGGCGGCGGCCGCGACCACGATGGCGGACTTGTTCGGCTTGCCCCGTGCCGAATCATGTTCGGATGCAGCGACCCAGGCGCCGAGGGCTTCGTTCCAGATCGAGCGGTATGTGCGGTTCATGTCCTACTACCTCCAAATAAGCACGCCACACACCGGTCTATTTCGTTAGATGAATCTGCCGTGCGTTCGCGCGAATCTCAAAATTGATGGGCGGAGTTTATTTGAGGCGCTATTTTGAGATTTACAAACAGTGATAAATGGAGCATTCGAAAAGTTAAAAGATGGTTAATGCATCGCGTTTTGATGCATTAGACTGTAAGAGATTTGAAAATACGCGAAATGTCGAGTGAAGGTTGCTGTCGGGTGCGAGGGGTGCTAAGAAAATATATAAAAATCAATGGAATACGTGTTTATTGTGTGCCGTGCCGCACATTGGATGTCACGAAAAGTAAGACAAATGAAAAAGCAAACGTTTGCGTCAAACGTTAGTTTTTCTATGCTGTAATGTTTGATGGACGCTGGCTCGGATCGACCGAACAACATTGTTAATTTGTTAATTTTAGATTTAAAGCAGATTTTCAATTGCATTTGCCGGGTTTTCTTAAAAATCAAAAAGCATGAAGAAAGGGTTGTTCGGCTATGCTGGTTTGCGCATTTCGCCGGCCGTGCTGGCCCGTGGGGCGGGCCTTCCCCGGTGGCCAGCGTCACAAAGTTGTAAAAAAGTGCTACAGGCGCATTGACCCGACTATTGGGATTCCTGTTTGGAATCTGCTCTATTGACGAATTTCATGTGATGGGTTCGGAGGCGAATTGGACGACGAGCCGGATCGTCCACGACGACGGTCGGAGACGCCCAAGTTGCGGACGCCGGGAGCAGCGAGCAGGAAACGTCAGATTTGAGCCACGGTCACTCGACTCTGCTGGCCAGGATGGGCATTCCGCGGGAGGAAAAACGACGACGCAAGCGCGTCGGACGAGCGCTTTCGCGTGGATGGGTGCGCGTTGGCCGGCGTGACGCCGCGCGCGAACCGAGAGACGCGAGCTGGAGGGTTGCTCGTTTTCGTCCGAAAGGGGGTGTCGCCGTGCGGATCACGGTCGTGGCCGTACGGCGAGGTTGTGCCGCCCGGGTCCGGGCGACGCAGTACATCGTCCCGGACGAGGCGCCGCCTGAAACCTGCGGCCGCGGCCTTATTTCTTCAGGAATCGCAGCGCGAGGCGCGCCATGCGCGGCACGAACATCGGGCGCAACAGCCGTTTGTCGTACCCGGCCATCCGGCGGTCGTTCTCGCTGAGGCACATTTCGATCAGTTCGCGCGGGTTGAGCGCATCGCCGATGTCGGCGGTGCTCGTCGCCGGAAAGTTCGCGTCGTGCGCGACGCCGTCCGCGTCGATCCCGCGCGCGATACCGATGCGTTCCCGGATCAGGAACGCCCACACGGCCGCGACCCGTGCGAAGAACCACGGCCGGCGCCACCACGGCAAACTCCGCCAGTACCACGCATACCAGTTCACGAAGAACAGGATGTGCCGGCCTTCCTCCTGGATCACGGGTTCGAAGGTGTCGACGAGTTCGGGCGGGAAATAGCCGGAGCGCTGCGCGGAGCGGAACAGGCCGAACGCGAAGAAGCTGTCGATGCACTCGCTGAAGCCGGTCACCATCCACGACCACTCGGGGTCGTTCGGCGCCGGATAGGGCGGCTCGGGGGCGAGCGCGATGCCGTATGCCTGCACCAGCTTCGACAGCACGACCTTGTGCCGGGCTTCCTCGGCGCCGTCCATCTCGAGCGCCCGGCGCAGCAGCGGATCGCCGACGGTCGCCGCGAAGGTGGCGACGCGGATCGACGCACGGCCTTCGGTCTGCACGGCGATGTCCCAGATCGGCAGCGACGTGAGCCGCTTGAGTTCGTCGGGCTTGAGCGGCGGCCAGTCGATGACGGCCGGTTTGTACGGGTTGTGCGTATCGAGCAGCATGCGGCAGAACATCTGCCTGTGCGCATCGGAACCGATCCTGACCGGACCCTGAAGCTCGAAGGTCCAGTTGCGCATGGCGTGATCTGCCGCTGCGTGGTCTTCCTGCAGCGTGTCGGACATGGCTGTTGTTATGCGATTACGAGTCGAAAGATTCTTGCATAGCTTTCGTAATCGCGTATTTTCGAGCCGGCCCGCGCTGCCGTGCGCTGCGCTCAGGCCTGCGTGTCGATCCAGAGGCGTCCCCAGCGGGACGCATACGCGAGCGCGTGCTCCTCTTCGAAGAAGAAGTCGATCGCGTCGAACGACACGGCGCGCGGCGACGGACCGCCGCTTGCCTTCTCGATCGTCAGGTTCGCGGCGAACAGCCCGTTCGGCAGCCGGGCGGCAGCGGGGGCGACTTCGTAGCCCTTGTAGCGGATCGTGCGGTTCATGGCGTGCGCATGGAAGGTTCGGGCTTTCAGCGTACGAAAACCCGCGGCGCGCGTGAACCAATCTTTCGGCCAATGCAAATCACGTGGCGGGCAGGATCGTTATCGGCGCGGGGAGACGGCATGAAGCAGGCGGCGACGGTGCGATGCGCACCGCACCGTCGGACACGCGTGCCCGCGCGCGGCGAACGTCGTCGGCCGGGCGCGGGCGGCGGGGAGGCTGGGGTTACTGGTTGGCGATCTTCAGCACGGGCGCGAGCGCGTCGACCGATGCGGCATGCGTGGCCGCGCGATGCGACGCGAACGCGAGCGCGAATTCGGCTGCCTGCGAGCCAACGGTCTCGAGCTGTGCGACGACCTTCGGATCCGAGCAACTGTCGGCGCTGTCGAAGCGCGTTTCGAGCGTGTTCACGGTGGCGCCGAACGGGGTCGGCCAGCCTCGCAGCGCGTGGACGATCGACCGCAGCGACGTCAGCACGGTGCCGGCGGCCTGCCAGCCGTAGGCCGTGACGATCAGGCCGACCGCGCGGCCGTCGAGGTACGGGCGCTCGTCGGCGCGCAGTTCCTCGAGCGTATCGAGCGCGTTCTTCACGAGGCCGGACACGCCGCCGTGATAGCCGGGCGTCGCGATGATGATCGCGTCGGCTTCGCGCACGGTGTCGATCAGTTCTCGCTGCGCGTCGGTCAGCGTCTTGTGTTCGGGGGCGTAGTGCGGCAGCGTATGCAGGAACGGGCCGTCGAACAGTCGCGTGCGTGCGCCGGCGGCCTGCGCGCCGCGCAGCGCGAACGACAGCGCGCGTTCGGTCGACGACGCGGCTCGGGTGGTCCCGCCGATGCCGACCACGAACGGGCGGCGGTGTTGATCGAATGCAGTCAAGGGGCGCTCCTTGGGGATGGCTTGCCCGGCTAAGCACAGGCTTAAAACCAGATGGTAACGACCCCGCCGCCACTCTGAAAACGACTTTTCGTTCTATCGATATGCCATGCACACGGGTCGAGCGTGCGCGCGGCGACGCAGATCGATAGCAGAAATGCTTGGTTGGGACGGCGTGCCGCGCTCGATAAGATGGGCCCGTCTCCTCCATGATGTCTCTACTGACATGGGTTGGCCCCGCCACGCGGATGCAGGCGGGGCTTTTTTTCGTCCGGCGCCGGAAAGCGGGGCGACGCGTGGGCGTTTTGCGGCGTTACGCGAACACCGGCCGGAAAAAGCTGCGCTCGTAGCTGACGATGCAGCGCGTTTCCTCCGCATACCGGAACGCGGCCTGGCAGGCGGGATCGGTTTTCGAGCGTTCGCGGTAGCGCTCGTATTCGGCGAGGCTCGGGAACGAGAACATCGCGAGCGCGATGTTGCTGGCGCCTTCGGAAGGCAGGAAGTAGCCGTGGTGCGTGCCGCCGAATTGCTCGACGAGCGGAATCCACATCTTGCCGTAGGTTTCGAACTGCTCGAGTTTGTACGGATCGATGACGTAGCGAAGGAAGCAGGTGACCATGGGCGCTCGCGGTGCTGTGGAGGATCAGCGAGTCTGGAGCGCGTCACGGGGCGTGTCAACGAGGAGCCGGCCGCGCTCGCGCCGGCTTCGTGCATCGCGGGCAAGGTTTCGCGCGTGCCGGCTTGCGTCGACGCCGATGCGTGCGTCACGAACTGCTTGCGGGCGCAACGATCGGTGAATCCGGTCACTTGGGCGAAGGCGTCGAACCCGTGGGCATGCACGCCGTCGCGCCATCGTTGCGCTTCGGTCTCGCGTGATGTTCACGACATGTTTCTTGCGACGCCTCGCGGCGCGCCGCTGCGGCCCGATTCGTCGTGCCGGCGTGGCCTGTCTCAATCGTCGTGTGTGTGCGTGTCGCTGCCGCCGCGCGCGAGGCGCCATGCAATCGTGCCGAGCACGCCGACCGCAACGACCAACGCCACCCACAGCACGTAACGGCGGATCGCATCCTTATCGGCGGCCGGCTCCGGCGGGGCCGCCGAAACCGGCAGTGCCGCGCCGACGCGCGCGGGCCGCACTTCCGGCGCCATCCCGACGAGCAGCGCATCGCGGCCCACGGCCGACGACGACAGCGACGCATTGCCGACGCCGAGCGTGAACGGCGGCGTGCCGCGCGCGACGAAGGTCAGGGCGGCCGGATGCCAGCCGACCGCGACGGCAGGCTGGCCACCGCCGAGACCGCCGTTGCGCATGTCGACGACGATTCGCCATGCGCGATCCGGATTCGACGCGAACGCCAACGGCGGGTTGCGCTGTTCGCCACCCTTGCCCTGCAGCCGGAACAGCACCGCGTCGGCAACGTCGCGCCACGGCGTCTGCGCGCCGGGGCGACTCTGTAGCGTTGCGCGCGCAACCGTATTCGGTTGTGGAAGGTCGATGCGCACGCGGTCGACCGGATAGGCGCCGTCGGTGTCGAACAGATACTCGCCGGGCGTGCTGCCGGCGCGCACGTGCACGGCTTCGCGCCATTGGCGCGGCACGGCCGCGCTGTCCGCCGTGCGTGCATCGTGCGGTTGCGTTTCGATCTCGATCGACCCGATCGTGGGTGCGCCGTCGAGCCAGTCGAGCCGCAGGTAGCGCGGCGCCGTGCCTTCGAGCGCGATGCGTTCCTGCATCAACATGTCGCCGCCGCGCCCCACCTTCAGCAGTTGCGTGCTGCCGAGCGAGCGCCAGCTGCGCAGATCGTCGCTCGCCGCGACCGCGACACGCCCCTGGAAGCTGTCGTCGCTCACGTGCACGAGCAGTGCGTCGACTTCGCCGTCCGCGTGCGACAGGTCGACGAGATCGGCCGCATGCTTCGCGCGCGCCGGCGCGGTGACGGCCGCGCGCAGCGAGCCGTCCGGCGCAACCGACACGCCGAGCGGCGCAGGCCCGTCGTCGGCGCGCGCCGGCGGCAACGGGAACCAGTGCACCGGCGTGCGCGACGGCGGCACGGCCGCCGCCGCCGGCGCATCGAGCGAGTAAGGCACGGGCTCGCCGGTGCCGTTGAAGATGCGCACGTCGCCAAGATCGTCGCGCCGGCTGGCCGCATAGACGGCCTGCGGCACGGTGAGCTGGTAATACGCGGCGCTGCCGTCGAGATCGAGCGAGAAGCGCTGGGCAACGCGTTCGGCGCCGGGCGAGCCGTCGGCCGCCGCGAACGACGTCAGCAGGCTCAGGCCGAGCAGGGCTGCGAGTCGTTTCATGATTGGCGTTCGTCCCGTTGGGCCGCGGCCTTCGGCGGCAGCGGCGAGAAATAGCCGATCAACAGCAGCAGGATGCCGATGCCGATGAACGACACGATGCGTTCGATGCCGGTGACGTGCGACAAGTCGAACAGGAACAGCTTGATCACCGTGAGCGCGAGCAGCGCGGCGCCGACGAACCACAGCGGACGCAACCCGCGGCGCGTGGCCCAGATCATCGTCGCGAGCGCGCAGAGCGTCCAGTACACGGAAACCGACGCCTGCACGAGCGTCGATTCCGCCATCGCGTCGAATGCGTACGGCACGCCGGTCCAGTGATGCAGCGTGCGCAGCAGGATCGCGTTCAGCCACAGGAAGGCCGTCGCGCCGGCCGCGCCGAGCAGCTCGACGCGGTAGTTGCCGAACGACCAGCCGAGCTTGCGCGCGCGCACGAACCACGACGCCGCAAGCGCATAGACCACCACGAGCACGAGGTCGAGCGGATTGAGCAGCGGGACGCGCGCCCAGCTGCCGCCGTCCTGCGTGAAGTTCGCGTAGAAGGTCCAGATCCACATCACGACGATCAGCGGCAAGGACGCGAGCGCGCACACGCGCGCGATGCCGTCGCGGCGCGTCAGCCACATGCCGGCGAACGCGAACAGGCTCCAGCCGACCATGAACACCTGCTGGATGCCGAACGACGACAGCACGGCGTCGATGTCGTAGGCAAGGTGGAAACGGTGATGCAGCGTGCGCAGCAGCAGCGCGTTGAACCACAGGAACACGGTCGCGAGCGCCGCCAGGTCGGCCGCGAGTGGATGCCAGCCGACACCGAGCGTCTTCAGGCGGCGCAGCCAGGTGGCGAACGCGACGAAGATCAGCAGTTGCGCGACGTCGAGCGGATTGAGCAGCGGCAGCCAGAACAGCGGCGACGCATCGCCGTCGCTCGTCACGCTGGCGATGCTCCACAGCCACAGCAGCGCGGCGAGCGGCGCGGCGCCCCACACCTGATACGCACGCGGGAACGCGGCGACGGGCCAGCGCAGGCGGGAGCCGGGGCCCGAAACCAGCAGAAGCAGCGCGCCGAAGCCGTAGGCCCACGCGCTCCAGCTCCACGCGCCTTCGGGCACGAACGCGCGCAGGCGCCAGAAGCCTTCGAGCGAGAACAGCCCGCACAACGTCCAGAACATCAGCGTGTGCAGCGGCGCGATCACCGGCGTGAGGGTGACCGCCACGGCCGACGTGCCCGACTTGCCCGTCGCGCCCGTGACCTGACCAGCGGCCGCCGTGCCGCGCGACTGACGCAGCAGCAGCGCATAGCAAGCGATGACGGCGATCGGCCACGTGAACGCGCCCATGCCCGACAGTGGGGCCTCATGCGCATCGAACGCGCGCAATGCGAGCAGCGCGAGCACGGGCGTCAGCGCGAGTGCGGGCCATTCGGCGATCGGCCAGGCGAGCTTGCGGCGCGCGACGTGTGCAAGCCATGCGGTGCCGGCTGCGAACAGCGCGGTCGCGTCGACGACGAAGCGGTCCGCATGCAGATCGACGTGGCGGCTCGCATAGACGAGGATCTCGTGCAAGCCGCTGCTCAGCCACCACAGCAGCCCCCAGGCCGCGGCCGCCGCGCCGACGTCCGGCATCCATGCGTGCCACGCGCGCGCTTCGTCGCGCCCGTGCAGCCACCAGCCCGTGAACAGCCCGGCGAGCGCGATTAGCAGCATTGCGATGTACGGGCTGTTGAGCACCGGCAGCGCGTTCGTGTCGGTCGGCCCGAGCAGGCTCGTGAAGAATGCGCCGGCCGCGGCGATCTGCATCAGCAGGCCGAAGCCGAACGGCGCAAGGCGTTTCTCGCGCACGCCGACCCACACGATCGCCGCGCCTTCGATCGCCCACGCGGCACTCGTCGTCGGGCCCGAAAATGCGAGCGGCACCGCGAGCGTCGCGAAGATCACCGCCAGCGCGAGCATCGCCTCGAACAGCAGCGCGAGACGATCGCGGCGCCGCGCGAGCCATGCGGCGACCGCGACGTAGAACGCCGACAGCGCGACCGCGCTCCACGCGAGCCCGAACGGCATGCCCTTCACGAGCGATGCCTGCAACGCCGTGGCGACGATCGGCGTGCCGAACACGAGCGTGCCGTCGACGTAGTGGCGCAGCGCCAGTTCGCGTTTCACCGCGTACAGCAGCGCGATGCCGACGTACATCAGGAAGAACAGGATCAGGAACGGCTCGGTGGTCGCGAACAGCGCGGGGCGGTATGCCGTCACGCCCCACGCGGAGCCGATCGTGAACGTGAACACGAAGCCGAGCAGGTTCAGCGGACGCCACGCCTTGAACCATGCGATCGCGAAGATGCCCGCATTCAGCAATGCGTAGTAGCTGAACAGCGCGACATGGCTGCCGTGGCCGGTCGACAGCAGCACCGGCGCGAGGAAGCCGCCCGCGCTGCCCATGAATGCAAGCGGCAGCGCGTTCTGCTTCACCGCGAGGAACGCGCTCAGCGCGCACACCGCGACCATCAGCGGGAACGCGGCGCCGACCGGCAGCAGCGCGTAGAGCTTGGTCGCGGCGAAGATCGTCAGGTACAGGATGCCGATGCCGCCGCCCTGCAGCACGAGGCCGTATGCCGCGCGGCGCGCACGCACGCGCCAGCCGATCGCGAGCAGCGCGGCCGCGGCGAGCGCCGTGCCGGCGAGGCGGAATTCGATCGGCAGCAGGTTGTTGTCGGCCGCGTACTTGAGCAGGAACGCGACGCCGAAGAACAGCACGATGATGCCGACGCGCACGACCGTATTGCCGCCGAGCAACCAGTCGCGTGCGGCGCGGAACGCGCGTTCGGCGATGCCGGGTTCGCGGGGTTTGGGCGGGGCGGGCGGGGTGGATGGTGAAGTCGTCGCGGGCGGATTCGTCGGCGCGCCGGCAGCGGCGGTCGCTTCGCTCGTCCGCGTGGCGACTGCCGGTGCGGGGGCCGGGATGGACGTCGACGGCGGCACACCGGCGCGCGCACCGGTCGGCTGCACGGACGGCCGCGGCGGCATCGAGGCGGGTGCAGGCGTGACCGAGGCGGGCGTCGCCGGTGGCATTTGCGCGGCGCTGGCCGTGGCGGCACCGGCCTTCGCGCCCGCGAGCTGACCACGCAATACGTCGAGCTCGCGCGTGAGCGCGTCGACCGTCGCTTCGAGGCGCGCGACGCGATCGGCGAGCGGCACGGGAGCGGGCTGCGGTGTTGCGGGATTGGCGTAAATCGCGAACGCGTCGGGTAGCGCGTCGCCGCTCTTGCGCTTGCGTTGCTGCAGCGCGTGACCGATGCAGAACCCCGCCGCCGCGCCGAGCAGCGTGCCGCTGGCGGCGGAGAAATCCCCGAACAATGCGGCGATACCGCCCACGATGAAACCGATTGCGGCAAAAGCCCAATTCATCGCCTTGCTCCCTCTCTCATTTCGTTATCGTCCTTCGATCGGTGCACGGCCCGATCGAGGCTGTTTCAGTATGGCCGGCAGGCGAACCGGCATGCGCACGCCGTCGGCGCGGCGCCACGCCCAAGGCGCGCGGCGACGTCGCGATCAGTGCGATTGCCGGCAATGTATCACAATGGCCATGGGGGATTTTCTGGGTTGCGGGCGGGCGGCGAAACGTGCCTGTCGCACGTTCGCGATGCGGGTTTTCGTACGATCATTCTTTTCGCACGAAGAGGACGGGCGACGCCGTCCGATCGGACGTGGAATTGTCGCAAAGCGACGCGCGGCTTCCGCGGGTTGGCGCAAAACGGCGTCGTTCGCGCGTCGCGCTGCTGCGCACAAGCCGCGCCCGGGATGCCCGCCGTTATTGGCTGAGCGCGTATTGCGCTGCCGCAATCGAGTGCCGCCCGGCGCTGTGCCCCGCGTGGCGGGGCTGCCGGGTGTGTCGTATTTGCGCAAGCGTTTGTCGTAATTCGTCGGCAGGTCGGGGTTTTTTCTGGCAACTATGTAGGCACGCTATGACACGCGTGAGTCCCCGCTACACGAGGAGAAGGTTTCGATGGATGCCCCCAAGGTCGTGGTCGAAGGTCTGTGCAAGGTATTTGGAAGCAACCCGCAGCAGGCGCTCGACATGCTCGCTGCCGGCGCGACGAAAGACGATGTGCTCAAGCGTACCGGTCAGGTCGTCGGTGTGCACAACGTATCGTTCGACGTGCAGGAAGGCGAAATATTCGTGCTGATGGGCCTGTCCGGCTCCGGCAAATCCACGCTGATCCGCCTCGTGAACCGGCTGGTCGATCCGAGCGCCGGCAAGGTGCTGATCGACGGGCTCGACGTCGCGTCGGCACGCCGCTCCGCGCTGACCGCGCTGCGCCGCAAGGACATGAGCATGGTGTTTCAGTCGTTCGCGCTGATGCCGCATCGCAGCGTGGTATCGAATGCCGCGTTCGGCCTCGAGGTCGCGGGCGTCGGCAAGAAGGAACGCGAACGCCGTGCGATGGAGGTGCTCGAGCAGGTCGGCCTCGCACCGTTCTCGCACAAGCTGCCGTCCGAGCTGTCGGGCGGCATGCAGCAGCGCGTCGGCCTGGCCCGCGCGCTGGCCGTGAACCCGTCGCTGATGATCATGGACGAGGCGTTCTCCGCACTCGATCCGCTCAAGCGCCGCGAAATGCAGGACGTGCTGCTGCAACTGCAGAAGGAACAGCGCCGCACGATCATGTTCGTGTCGCACGATCTGGAAGAGGCGCTGCGCATCGGCAACCGCATCGCGATCATGGAAGGCGGCCGCCTCGTGCAGGTCGGCACGCCGCAGGACATCATCGCGAATCCGGCCGACGACTACGTGCGCGCATTCTTCGACGGCATCGACACGAGCCGCTATCTGACGGCGGGCGACCTGATGCAGACGGGCGCCGTGCCGACCATGTCGAAGTGCGATGCCGCGAACGTCGCGGCGACGCTGAACGGCAGTGCCGAATACGCGTTCGTGCTCGACGCCGCCCGCAAGATCCGCGGCTTCGTCACGCGCGACGCGATCGGTCAGGACACGCCGTCCGTGCGGCCGATCGAAAGCATCCGGCGCGATGCGTCGCTCGAACATGTCGTCGCACGCGTCGTCGCGAGCCCGAATGCGCTGCCCGTCGTCGACGACGACGGCTGCTACTGCGGCTCGGTCGACCGCGCACTTATCCTGAAGGCCATCACGCGTTCGCGAGGCTCCCATGTCTGAAATGATTCCGCTCGGTAGCTGGGTCGACCAGTCCGTTCACTACCTGCTCGACCATGACGCGGCGACGTTCGATACGATCGGCCGCGCGATCGAGGGCCTCGCCGCATTCGTCGAGCACAGCCTGCAGGCGATCCCGATGTGGCTGATGATGGCGATCTTCATCGGTGTCGGTCTGTGGCGCGTGGGCTGGCGCTTCGCACTGTTCACCACCGCGTCGCTGCTGCTGATCTTCGCGACGGGCTTCTGGGACCAGACGGTCATCACGCTCGGCCTCACGCTGTCGTCGACGATCATCAGCCTCGTGCTCGGCATTCCGCTCGGCATCTGGGCGGCGAAGAGCAAGTGGGTCGCCGCGATCGTGCGTCCGATCCTCGACCTGATGCAGACGATGCCGGCGTTCGTGTACCTGATTCCGGCCGCGATGCTGTTCGGTCTCGGCCGCGTGCCGGGGATCCTGTCGACGGTGATCTTCGCGATGCCGCCGGCCGTGCGCCTGACGAGCCTCGGCATCCGTCACGTGAACCGCGAGATCGTCGAAGCCGGCCAGGCATTCGGTTGCACGCCGTGGCAGTTGCTGTACAAGGTCCAGTTCCCGAACGCGCTGCCGTCGATCATGCAGGGCGTGAACCAGACGATCATGATGGCGCTGTCGATGGTGATCATCGCGTCGATGGTCGGCGCGGGCGGCCTCGGCAACGACGTGCTCGCAAGTATCCAGCGCCTCGACATCGGCCTCGGCTTCGAAAGCGGTCTGTCGGTCGTGCTGCTGGCGATCATTCTCGACCGCATCACCGAGAGCTTCGGCCGCGCGCCGGGCACCGTGAAAGCACCGCTGTTCTCGGGCCTGAAACAACTGTTCCGCGCGAAGGCCACGCCCGCGCAAGCGTAAGTAACCGGCGGCCGGTTCGCCTTCCGGCCGCCTCCCCCGATTCGATACCGGCTTCCGTGGCGTGTGCCACGGGGCTGGCTGCGTGCAACCTGCTCAATTCGCCAGGAGCCCGATGTGACGTCCGCCGCCGCTGCCGCCGTGCCCGCCGCTTGCGTTTCACCGGTTTCGTCCCTTGCCCATTTCGGCTTCCTGACGCTGCCGAACTTCTCGATGATCGCGTTTTCGAGCGCGGTAGAAGTGCTTCGGATGGCGAACTACGTCGGGCGATCCGATCACTACAAGTGGTCGATCTATTCGCTCGACGGTGCGCCCGTGCATGCCAGCAACGGCATCGCGGTGCGTCCGACCCAGGCGCTCGACTACACGAACCTGCCGGACGTGATGATCGTGTGCGGCGGGATCCACATCCGCAACGTGGTCGACGACGGCGCGCGCGACACGCTCGCGGCGCTCGCCGAACGCGGGCTGCCGCTGGGCGGCATCTGCACCGGTGCGTATGCGCTGATGTCGGGCGGTCTGCTCGACGGCTATCGCTGCACCGTGCACTGGGAGAACCTGTCCGCGCTGCATGCGGAGTTTCCGCAGGTCGGATTCGCAGACGAGCTGTTCGTCGTCGATCGCGACCGGCTCACCTGCACCGGCGGCACCGCGCCGCTCGACCTGATGCTGAACCTCGTCGGCATGCGTTTCGGCCAGCAGCTCGCCGCGCAGGTGTCCGAGCAGTTCATCCTGGAGCGCATCCGCAGTTCGACCGACACGCAGCCGATTCCCGTCGATGCGCGCGTCGGTTTCTCGCGCGCGGAGCTGATCGAGGTCGTGCGGCTGATGGAGGCGAACATCGAGGAGCCGCTGTCGCTCGAGGAACTCGCGCGGCTCGTGCGACTTTCGCAGCGGCACCTGCAGCGGATGTTCAAGGTTTATCTGAACGTGTCGCCCACCCACTATTACCTGACGCTGCGTCTGAAACGCGCGCGCGACCTGCTGCGCACGACCGACGCATCGATTGCGCGCGTGACGACGACGTGCGGATTCCATTCGCCGTGCCATTTCAGCAAGGCGTATCGCGCGCAGTTCGGTCACGCGCCGAGCTACGAGCGACGGTTGCCGGGGCGCTGACACGACCCGCGCGAGACATTCGGTCCGCGACGCCGCCGGGATCTCGGCGCGCGGTTTCAACACTCGATCCCGCCCCATGAAAAACGACGTCACTTTGAGGAGAAGACAGATGAAGCGCCTATTGATCGCAGCGGCATGCGGGATCGGGATTGCAGCACCGATGTCGGCGGTTTATGCGGCCGACCCGCCCGTGTGCAAGAACGTGCGCTTCGCGGACGTCGGCTGGTCCGACATCGCGGCCACCACGGGTCTCGCATCGACGATGCTGCAGGGGCTCGGCTACACGCCGACCAAGACGATCGCGTCGGTGCCGATCACGTTCGCGGGCATCAAGAGCAAGCAGATCGACGTGTTCCTCGGCTACTGGTCGCCGACGATGGATCCGATCATCCAGCCGTTCACGAAGGCCGGCACGATCAAGGTGCTCGCCACGCCCAACCTGACCGGCGCGAAATACACGCTCGCGGTGCCCGACTACGTGTACCAGGGCGGCCTGAAGTCGTTCGCCGACATCCAGAAGTTCGCGGACAAGCTCAACGGCAAGATCTACGGGATCGAACCGGGCAACGACGGCAACCTGCTGATCAAGAAGATGATCGACGGCAACCAGTTCGGCCTCGGCAAGTTCAAGATGGTCGAGTCGAGCGAGGCCGGGATGCTGGTCGAGGTGAATCGCGCGATCCGCGACAAGCAGTGGATCGTGTTCCTCGGGTGGGAACCGCATCCGATGAACGTGCAGATGAAGATCGACTACCTGAGCGGCGGCGACGACGTGTTCGGCCCGAACTACGGCGAAGCGAAGGTGCTGACCGCGACGCCGCCCGACTACGCGCAGCGCTGCCCGAACGTCGCGAAGTTCGTGTCGAACCTTCAGTTCACGACGACGATCGAAAACCACGTGATGGTGCCGATCATGAACAAGGAAGACCCGAACAAGGCCGCGGCCGAGTACCTGAAGGCGAACCCGCAGGCGCTCGACAAGTGGCTCGCGGGTGTGACGACGATCGACGGCAAGCCGGGCCTGCCGGCGGTGAAGGCGTATCTCGGCGTGCATTGAGCGACCGGACGAACGGCGCCCCGGCCGAAGGTGGCGCGCCGGCGTGATGAAACGCGGCCCTCCCGCATCGTGCGGGCGGGCCGCGTCGTTTTCGGGTCGCGAGTCGATTGGCGAATCGCCGCGCCGCGAACCAACGTTACGATTCCTTCGTCGCCGCCGGGACGTCGAACACGCGATCGAACGCCCACTGGAACACGAACGCGTAGCAGAAGAAGAACGCGAACAGCCCGATGTCGACGACGAACGCGTCGAACCACGAGATGTCGAGCCACCACGACACCACCGGCACGAGGATGAAGATCAGCCCGCCCTCGAATGCGGTCGCATGCAGGATCCGCCGCGCGAGCGTGCGCCTGGGCCGACGGCGCGACGCTTCCCAGCGCTCGAACAGCGCGTTGAAGATCATGTTCCACAGCAGCGCGATCGCGGACATCGTCGCCGACAACGCGCCCGAATAGACGAGGCTTTGCTTGAAGATCGCCGCGATCGCGGGCGAGATGCAGGAGATCGCGATCGCTTCGTAGAGCAGCGCCTGCGTGATCCTGCGCGGTAGGCCTTGCACGTTGTTTCTCCGGTTCGACGGTGACTCGACGGTCGCTTGCGCGGCACGGCGCCGCGACGTCCCGCAAGGCTACGTGCGTTGCGCGAGCGCTTCAATTCACCTAATCTCACCCGGATTGAATCGAATTCAACCCGGCCGGACCCGGCCCGAGAGGCCCCGTGTTCTCGAAAATTCCCCTGACCGCATTGCGTGTATTCGAGTCGTCGGCACGGCTCGGCTCGTTCAAGGCCGCGGCGGACGAGTTGTCCGTGACGCCGGCGGCCGTATCGCATCAGATCAAGTCGCTCGAAAGCCGGATCGGCGTGCTGCTGTTCGAGCGCGGCGCGAGCGGCGTGCGGCTCACGGAGGAGGGCGAACGGCTGTTTCGCGCGAGCCACGATGCGTTGCTCGCGCTGAGTCGCGGGCTCGACGCGGTGTGGCCCGAAGCGGCCGACGAGCGCACGCTCGTGCTGACCACCACACCCGCATTCGCCGCGATGTGGCTGATTCCGCGTCTCGGCCGGTTTCGGCAGGTCGATCCGCAATTGAACATCAAGGTCGAAACCGGCAATACGCTCGCCGATCTCGACCGCGACGCGCGAATCGATCTCGCGATTCGCGCGACGTCGCGCACGTTCCCGACGCTGCACGAGATCGCATTGATCGACGAGCATTTCGGCGCGTATGCGGCCACCGGGTTCGATGCGCATCGTTCGGAAGAGCGCCTCGATTTGATCGAGACGGTGTGGGATACACCGCAGCCGATGTCGATCGATTGGGCATCGTGGTGTCGTGCGGCGGGCCGGGAAGCGTGGCTCGAGCGCGCGGTGTTCCGGCATTACGACGACGAGCACTACGCGTTGCAGGCCGTGTTGCACGGCCAGGGCGTCGGGCTGCTCAGCTCCGTGCTGGTCGCCGAGCACGTCGAGCGCGGCGCGCTGATGCCGATCGAGCCGTCGGTGCGGCTCGCCGGCGCACGCTTCGTCGCGCTGTGCCGGCCCGGGCGGGAACGCGAGCCGCAGGTCAGGCGGTTTCTCGACTGGCTCGAAGCGGAAATCGCGCGCACGCGTGGGGCGGTCGCACGGATCGCGCCGCATGTGTGACGCAACGGTCAGGCGCTTCCATTGCGCTGCGACGCGTGCGAATCGTTCGTTACCCGAAACGCACGCAATACACCGGCGGCAAATGCGCGGAGACCTGCCGCCAGTTGTCACCGCCGTCGCCGGACGTCCATAACCCGCCCGTCGTCGACGCCATCGCGAGATGCGTGCCGGAGTCGTCCACCGCGAGCCCGTGCCGATACACGAGGTCGTAGGCCGGCGCGGGCGGCAGCCCGTTCGACAGCGTCTCGAAGCTGCGGCCGCCGTCGCGCGTGCGCGTGACGACGAACCGGCCGTTCACCGGAATCCGGCACGCATCCTTCACGGCCGGCACGAACCACGCGGTGTCGGGATCTGCCGGATGCACCGCGACCGCGAAGCCGAAGCTCGACGGCTGCGCCTCGATCCGCTGCCAGTGCGCGGCGCCGTCGGTCGAGCGGAAGATCGCGCAGTGATGCTGGGTCCACAGCACATCGGGCGCGGCTGCGCACTGGACGACGCGGTGCGGATCCTGCACGTTGGGTTCGCCGCGCCGCTCGGGCGGCATGTAGTCGGCTTCCATGCCGTCGGCGCTGACGCGCCAGGTCGCGCCGCCGTCGAAGGTCTGCCAGACGCCGCCGCACGAAATCCCGATCGTCACGTGCCGGCTGTCGCGCGGATCGATCATCACCGAATGGATGCCGGCGGCATCGTAGCCGCCGCCGAACCACTCGGCGCGCTCCGGGCGGTCCCATAGCGCGCGGTTGAGCACCCACGAATCGCCGCCGTCGTCGGAGCGGAACAGTCCGCCCGGTATCGTGCCGGCCCACAGCACGCCCGGCTCGTCGGCGCCGCCGGCTTCGAGCGACCAGATCTGCTGAAGCGTCCACGGCGGGCGCGGCGGGGCAGGCGCTTCGTCATCCGAATCGCTGGCGCCCGCGTGGGTGCCGGCGTCGGCGCGAGGCGCGTCGGCGGGCTGCGGCGGATAGACGGGCACCGCACATTCCTCCCATGCGGCGGCATCGGCACGCCGGCGATGCAGCTTGACGCCGAAATGGCCGAGATTGAGCGCCGCATACAGCGTGCCGTCGCGCGGGTCGGCCAGCGCCATGCTGACGGGTTCGCCGATGAAGTGCGGCTCGCCGAGCGACCAGCCGCCGTTGCCGTCGGCGTGCAGCACGAACAGGCCCTTGCGGGTCGCGACGAGCAGTCGATCGTTCATGTCGGGTGTCTCCAGTTGGTCCGACCGGGCACTTGCTTCGATGGAGATGCGTCCCTTTATCCGCCGGACAGCGCCTGCACGACATAGACGCGGCTGGCATCGCCGAGCGCATCGGACAGGTGTTGCCGGTCGCGCACCGGCTGGCCGTCGATGAACACCGACAGGTGCTTTCGCAGCGCACCCTGGTCGTCGACGATATAGCCGCGCAGCCGCGGCTGCTCGCCGAAGACGGTTTCAAGCGCTTCGCCGAGCGTCCGTGCGTCGATGTCGCGCTCGGGCGTGTCGATATGGCGCTGGATCGACGCCGCGAAGAAGAGGTGGGCCATGGTAGTGGCTGGCAGGAGCCGCGCGGGGGGACGGTCTGTAGTGTAGGCGATCGATCGGGCCAGCAGCGGCATTTGCGGTACGGCCGGCGGCGCGGCGACCTTGCTGCGCCGCGCAACGATCCGGCTATGCGTACTTGTCGCCGACGGTACTTCGCACCGGATGCGTGTCGTAGATGATGACCATGCGCTCGATGCGCGCGTCGTCGTCGAATTCGAAGACGTCGACACATTCGAACCGCACCTCGGCGCCGTCCTTCAGTCCCCAGTCGTAAACGAAATAGCCGGTGGCCCGACGCGCGCCCGTCGTGCTGACGCAGATGTCGATCGGCGTGATCCGGCTTTGTCCGGATGCCGCCGCGACTTTTTCGAAAAAGGGCTGCGGCGCCATCCAGCCGAGAAACGGCGAGAATATCCGCGCATCCGGCGCGAACAGCGCGCAGATCTCGGCGACGTCGCCGCGTTCGAGCGCTTTCAGGTAGGTATCGACCTGCCGCGTATATAGTGCGTCGGACGACGAGACCATGGTATTTCTCCGTTGATTGATGACGAGCCGTCCGCGACAGCCGTCGCGAGCCGGTTCAACCACGATAGCGATGCAGCGATGACCGAACAAACGAATAATCCGCAACCCGGGTATGCCGCCCGCGCATATCCGCTGGCGGATCTCACGCGTGCGCTGCCGCCGTTGACGGCGTTCCAGGCGTTCGTCGCCGCCGCCGAACTCGGCAGTTTCAACCGGGCGGCCGAGCATCTGTGCCGGACCCAGGGTGCGGTGAGCCGTCAGGTGCAGCAACTGGAAGCGCACTACCGGTGTGCGTTATTCGTTCGTCATCCGTCGGGATTGACGTTGACCGCGGAAGGCGGCGCGTTGCTGACGGTGGCCATCGACGTGCTCGCGCAACTGGCGCGACACGCGCATGCCCATGCGCATGCCGCGTCGACCCTGACGTTGCGCCTGCCATCCACGTTCGCGATCCGGTGGCTGCTGCCGCGGCTGTCGGCGCTCAATCACGCGTTGCCGCGAACCGAATTGCGCATTCACACGTCGGCGGACGACACGCCGGATTTCACCGACGCCGATTTCGATGCCATCGTCGTGCGCGGTACCGGAAACTGGGCGGGAATGGTGGCGGTGCCGCTGTTCGACGAGTGCCTCACGCCGATGTGTACGCGCGGGATCGGTGCGTCGTTGAAGTCGATCGCCGATCTCGCGCACGCGACGCTGCTGCATCCCGCACGCAATCGCGACGAATGGCGATGCTGGCTCGACGCCGTCGGCGCAACGCGGATCGACCCGGACACCGGGCTCGTATTCGATACGCTCGAACTGACGTTGACGGCCGCGGCCGACGCGCACGGCGTCGCGATCGGCGATCCGCGCATGGCGGCGGACCGGCTGGCAGCCGGCGCGCTGGTCACGCCGTTCCCGGAGGTGGTGCGCAACGGCCTCGGTTACTACCTCGTCTACCCGACGCAGCGCGCCACGCAACCCGCGATTCAAGCGCTCGCGGAGGTCCTGACGCGTCTCGCGCGCGAGGATTGACCGCGACGGGCGGGCGCGGTGCGGATGGCTAGACCGGGATCGATCGCCCCCGCATCCGGATTCCGAGCCGCACGACGCCGATCACCGCATTCGACAGCCACGTCAGCAAGCGCGGCATGCCGCGCCGTCGGATATCGAGCAGCAGCACGATTCGCACTGCGTCGCTGTCGTTCCACACCTCGTGCACGAACGTGTCGTCCCACAGCAGGAAGCGGCCTTCTTCGAGCCGGTATTCATGGCCGTCGATCTTCAGCACCGCGGCCGGCGTGCCGTCGGCGCGCTTCGGCATCGACAGCACGAGATAGCCGCGCAGGATGCCGCGGAACGGTCCGCGATGCGGCGGAATGTGTTTGCCGGGCGCGAGGAACGACAGCGACGCGGACAACACGTCCGGCGATGCCGCGACGATCGATTCGACGGTCGGGCAACGCGACAGGTTGCGCGGGAACGGCTGGCCGTACGCCTGCATGATGAACATCCGCCAGTCGCGTGCATCGTTGGCCGAGATGTCGTGCTGCTCGCGCATGATCTCGTGGAAGCGCGGGATGCGCGGCAGGTCGCGCGCGACGGCCAGTGCTTCCGAGCGAATGGCCGGCCACGCGCGGACGAATCGCTCGGCGTCGGGGAACATGGCCGGGTCGAGCACGGCACCGCTGTCGATATGACGGTCGAACAGCGTGCGAAGCAGGCCGGCTGCATAGTCGTAAGCGACGGACATGATCGAGGCGCGATCCACAAGGTGTCGTCAGTCTGCCCCACGCGCGGTGGGGCCTGCGTTACGTCAGGTTACGCCGGCTGACGAAAGAATGACAGTTCGATGAATGTCCTGCGCAAGCGGTTCGCCATTCCGGGAATAAACGGGCACCCCGCGTCGTCATACGGGTGTAGCACGTCGTTTCGTTGACTTCCGAAGGAGTGAGCATGAATACGCATTGGCTGGTGGCCGCCATGGTGGCGGCGATGTCCGTCGCGAGTGTCGCGACGCCTGCGTCGGCACAGGCGCTGACGCGCGCGCAGGTCAGGCAGCAATTGATCGACGCCGAAAACAACGGGCTGCGCTTCGTGACCGATACGTCGTATCCGGACGTGAGTCCGCTATTCCGGCAGCAGGCCGAACAGATGCCTCGGCATCAGGCCGAAACCGCGGTCGGCAGCGATCCGGCCGCGACTTCCGATGCGGGAAGGCCGACGGTACTGCCGTCGCGTCCGCGCTCGGCCGCGTGCGTGGGCCCCGAGAGCTTTTGCACGCCGTATTTCGGAAGCTGAAGAAGCGGGCCACCGCGGCCGGCCCGGCATCCGCGCAGGTTGATCGGCACGCAACATTGAAGGAGTTCATGATGAAAATTTGTATCGCACTACTGATGATGATCGGCGTGGTATCCGGTCAGTCTGCATTCGCGCAATCGAATGCGCCGCTCACGCGTGCACAGGTTCGCGAGGAACTGATTCGTCTGGAAGCGGCGGGCTACGATCCGTCGAAGGGGGACGACGGGGAATATCCGGCGGACATTCAGGCCGCGCTGGCGAAGGTCGCCGAGCAGGATCGGGCGAGGATGGCGGCTTTGCCCGCCGCGACCGCGCCGGCCGCCGTCATGCCGGCGCAGACCGACAACTAGGTGTCGACATGTACGTCTGTGTCTTCGGGCCGACGTGTTCGCGGTACGGCAATACGCACGCCGTTCGCGGCGCGCGGCCTGGCCGAACCGCACGGACGGCGAGGCCGTCGATCGCGCGCCGCTTCGCGCGGCGCCGCGATCAGCGCGTTGCCCGATTCCGATGGGCGCGCAGGTGGATTGCAGGGTGAGCCGCGATGCAGGCGAGCGCGCGATCCGTCATTGCCGGATCGCTGCCTGCGATGGTGCGCCATGGCGCAGGTGGCGAGATTACCAGGGCATCATCCGTTGCATGACGCCGTCGCGCAGGACGAAACGATGCGCGACCGCGGCCGCGACGTGAAGGCAGATGCCGCCGAACAGCACCCACGCGAGGATGCCGTGCACGTCGCCCATCGCGTGCCCGAATCCCGAGCCGGCCGCCGACAGCGCCGGCAGCGGGACGACGCCGAACAGCGTCACCGCCCATGTGCGCGACGACGCATTGATCCAGCCGAGCAACGGCACCGCGATCAGCAGTGCATAGAGCCCGAAGTGCGTTGCGCCGGACACCGCGCGCATCGCGGGCGACAGTTCGTCGGCGGGCGGGCGATGCGTCACACGCCAGAGCACGCGGCAAGCCATTGCGGCAAGCAGCGCGGTGCCCACGATCAGGTGCGCGGCGATCAGGCCGACCGGTTGCGTGTCGCGATGCACGTCGGGCATCGTCCAGCCGATTGCATATTGCGCGACGACCAGCGCCACGATCAGCCAGTGAAGAAGGCGTGCGACTGCGTCGTATCGTGCGGTTGTAGACATGAAAGCTCCTGGCAAGCGGATGAGGACCGTATCTTCCGGCGGATTTTACGGCCGAATCCTTAACGAAACGTTAAGCGTGCGGTCGCGCACGGGCTTCGTCCGATAACGCCTGCGTGCGATCGATCCGAGCGGATTCAGCCGACGGCATCGAGATCGTGACGCCGAGACCGTGGCCGCCGATGCCGGGCCCGAATTGCACGGTGCCGCCGAAGTATTGCGCGATGCGCTGGACGATCGACAGCCCGAGCCCGCTGCCGGGCAACTGCGTGCCCACGCCGCGATAGAAACGATCGCCGAGCCGCTCGTGCTCGCCGGGGGCGACGCCGGGCCCGTCGTCGCGCACGACGATGCGCTGCGCGGCGCCGTCGTCGTGTACGTCGATCTCGATGCGGCCCCCCTGCCGGCCGTACTTGACCGCGTTGTCGAGCAGATTGTCGAGCAGGATGCCGAGCAGGATCGGATCGGCCTGAATCGCTCGCCCCGGCGTGCCGCTGGCGACGATGGCGATGCAGTGATCCGACGCCTTCGCGAGATGCCGTTCGATGGCCGCGTCGACCAGTTCGCGGACGACGACGGCGCGCACCGGAATGCGTTCGTATTCGTCGAGCCGCGCGAGCAGCAGCAACTGTTCGGCGAGACGCGCGCTGCGATCGACGCCTTGCACCACGCGCTGCATGGCGAGCTGTTTGCGCGTCGGATCGTCGGTCGCGAGCGCGACCTGGGCCTGAACCTTGATCGCGGCCAGCGGCGTCTTGAGTTCGTGCGCCGCGTCGGACGTGAATGCCCGCTCGCGCACGATCGACTGCCGCAGTCTGGCGAGCAGGCGGTCGATTGCGTCGACCAGCGTGCGGACTTCTTCCGGAACGGTCGTGACGCCGAGCGGTTCGAGCGAGTGCGCATCGCGCGCGCCGATCAGCGTCGACAGCGTTTTCAGCGGCGCGAGACTGCGCCCGATCAGGAACCAGAGCAGCAACGCCAGCACCGGGAGCGCGACGATCAGCGGCCAGACGATGCCGCGCGCGATGCCCGTCGCGAGATCGCTGCGTATGTTGGCCGGCTCCATCACCCGTATCCATCGGCCCGACGCGTCGTCGCGCAGTGTGTGCGTGCGCCATTGCGCGCCGCGCACGACGATCGTTTCGGGGGTGTCGCTTCGGCCGGCTGCATCGGGCCGGCCGGGGGCGTCGACCGGCAGGCTCGACGCGATGACGTTGCCCCGCGCGTCGCGGACTTCGAACAGTACGTCGCGCGGCAGACGATCGCCGTCGTTGTCCCGCGCGGCGGCCGACGTGCCGTGAGCCAGTTCGATGCGCGCGTCGGGCGGGAAGCGGGCGAGGCGGTCGAGGTCGGCCGGCGCGAGGTCGACGAGCAGCGACGCATATTCGACGAGACGGGCGTCTTCCCATTCGCCGATCTCGCGTGTCGCGTGCCGGAAACTGCCGAACACGGCGACGATCCAGACGACGGTCACGCAGCCGAGCGCCATCGCCGAAACGCGGCGCCGTATCGAGCGCGAGATCATGGTTTGTCGACGACGTAACCGATGCCTCGCACCGTCCGGATCAGTTCCGCGCCGAGCTTCTTGCGCAGGTTCGAGATGTGGACCTCGATCGCATTGCTTTCGATGCCTTCCTGCCATCCGTACAGGCCGTCCTCGAGACGCGCCCGCGACTGGGGCATGCCCGCATGACTGACGAGCTGAACGAGGATGGTCCATTCGCGTGACGTCAGCGCGATGCGCGCCGCATCGCGTGTCACCGTTTGGGTGGTCAGGTCGATCGTGATGTCGCGCCACACGATCTCGTCGCCGGTGCGACCCTGGGAGCGGCGCACGAGCGCGCGGCAGCGGGCGAGCACCTCGGACAGCTCGAACGGTTTCGCGAGATAGTCGTCGGCGCCGTCGTCGAGGCCGCGGACCCGATCGGCCACGGTGCCGCGCGCGGTCAGCACGAGCACCGGCGTGGTATCGCCCGCGTCCCGCATCGCACGCAGCAGTTCCGTTCCCGATTTGCCGGGCAAGCCGAGATCGAGGACGACGAGGGCGAAGCGCGTCGTCGCGAGCGCGGCGGCGGCGGCATGACCGTCGCGCAGCCAGTCGACCTGATAACCGGCCTGACTCAGGCTGATTTCGAGGCCGCTGCCGATGAGGTCGTCGTCTTCGACAAGGAGGAGTCGCATGGTCGATTCGTGTGCAGATACATGCAATTGTACGAGCCGGACTGTGCGCGTCGTGCAACGGATTGTAATTGCGCTCCCTCAAATATCGCCCGATTCTGAAGATCGCTTAAGGTTCGGCACCGGCATTCCGGCTACGATCGGCCACAACGTTTCTCGGGTCGAACTCCGCTTCCCCTGATCCCCGAACCGGGTTCCGCGCGTCATGCACGCGCTTGCCCGTCCACCCCCGCGACCGTGTCGATCGACGCAGGATCGATGCGGGTCGTCCGCACGGGAGGTTCATTCCTGATGGCACCCTCGACGATCGAGCGATGGCGCGCCTATCTGTTGATCGCCGCGCTCGCCGGCATGTTCATTCAGTGTTTCGTGCTGGTTTCGTTGTTTGCGCTGCGCGTACCCGAAGCGTTTTTCACGACGATGACATTCCGCATCTGGGCCGTCGTCGCGGTCGCGACCGCGATCCTGTCGGCCCGTAAGGTGGCCGACGCGGCGTTCAGGGCCGCGGATGTCTGCGGCTATGTGCGCGTGTCCGGAATCGATCGCCGCACGGTAGCCGTGTCATCTGATTGCGCGTACCGTCGGCTGGTCGTCCTGCATATCCGGCTCAACGGGAATCGATACGGCGGCGTGTACGGGTGAGCGCGCGTTCGCGCGTGCCGGCCCCGGGCGTCGCCGTCATTGGGCCACCACTGGGGAGAAGCATGGTCTTGCTGCATGTGCTGTACGCGCTGGCCGGCGCGATGTCGATCGCCTGCGGGCTGGGCGTGTTGCTCGGCATTGCCTACACTGTCACGGCCAGCGTGCTGGTCGGCCGGTTCTTTTCGCGCGCGCGGGCGGTGCCGCGCGACTATCCGGGCGTCACCGTCGCGAAACCGCTGCACGGCGACGAATGGAACCTCGTACAGCATCTTGAAAGCTTCTTCGTCCAGGATTATCCGGGGCCGGTACAACATCTGTTCGGCGTGCACGATGCGGGCGACGCGGCGCTCAAGGCCGTCGAGACGCTGCGCGCGCGCCATCCGGACGCGAACATCAAGGTCGTCGCCGATGCGCGGTTATACGGGCCGAATCGCAAGATCGCGAATCTCGTCAACATGCTCGAACACGCGGAACATTCGGTGCTGTGTCTCGCCGACAGCGATGTGCTGGTCGAGCGCGATTATCTGCGTGCCGTCGTCGGCGCGCTACAGCCGCCGGAAGTCGGCATCGTGACGAGCGTGTATCGCGGCGTCGCGTCGCCGGGCTTCTGGCCCGGTGTCGCCGTCGCGATGACGAACTACCATTTCCTGCCGGGCGTCATTACCGGGCTTTTCATCGGGCGTGCCCGTCCGTGCTTTGGCCAGACGATTGCGATCACGCGCGCGACGCTCGAACGCATCGGCGGGCTCACGCGTTTCGCGCACCACCTGGCCGAGGATCACGCGCTCGGCGAAGCGGTGCGGCAGGTCGGCGCGCAGGTCGTCGTCCCGCCGTTCGTCGTCGGACATGCCTGTGTCGAAGAGACCTTCGCCAGGTTGTACGCGCACGAATTGCGCTGGAGCTGCACGATCCGCGCGGCGGACCGGCTCGGTCACGCCGGGTCGGTGCTGATGCATCCGCTGCCGCTTGCATTGCTGGCCGTGCTGTTTTCCGGCGGCACGCTCGTCGCCTGGTGGCTGGCGGTCGCGGCACTCGTCGCGCGGGCGCTGCTGATGTTCCGGACGAGCCGCGCCACCGGCGCGGGTCTGCGCGGCGCGCTCTGGCTGCCGTTCGTCGATTTGCTGCAGTTCGCGGTGTTCGTGTCGAGCTTCTTCTCGTCGCACGTCGTCTGGCGCGGCACGCGCTTTCGCGTCGACCGCGAGGGCTTGTTGTCGCCGGCGGGGAAATCATGATGCACGACGCGCATTCCGATGTCGAAGGCGCGGACCGGCCGTCCGCGCGTCGCGACGCACGGTTGCGGCATGCGGGGCGCGCGGCGGCGCTGGCCGGGCTGGTGCTCGCGGTGTGGCTGATCTGGCGCGAGCATCCGCTGGAGATCCTGCATCGGTTGCGGATTGCCGGCGCCGGGTTGCTGGTCGCCGCGCTGGCCCACATCCTGCCGATGCTCGCGAATGCGTGGGACTGGCGGATGCTGATCCGTGGCCCACGCCGGCCGTCGTTCGCGACGATGCTCAAGCTCGTATGGATCCGCGAATCGATCAACGGGCTGTTGCCGGTCGCGCGGATCGGCGGCGAGATCGTGTCGTTCAGCCTGCTGCGGCAGGCGGGCGTGCGCCCGGCGACTGCCGTGGCGAGCCTCGTCGCGGACATGCAACTGACGCTGATCAGCCAGCTCGTGTTCGCGCTGGTCGCGATCGGCTACGTGCTCGAACACGTGTCGTCCGACGCCGCGCAGGTGGCCGCGCGCCTCGCCATCGGCATGGCGGCGCTCGTGCCGGTGCTGCTGCTGTTCGCGCTGGTTCAGCACGCGCGGCCGTTCGAGCGCGCGATGCGCGTGGTCAACCGCGTCACGAGCGGCAAGGTGGTGGCGCTGGTCGGCGAATCGGCACGCACCGATCAGTCGATCCGGATGATCTGGAGAAAGACGGGTGTCGTCGTCCGCTATCTGGCGATCTGGCAGACGCTGCAATTTGTCGGCTATTCGCTGGAAATCTGGCTCGCGCTGCATTTCCTCGGCGCCGATCCGACGTTCGCGCAGGCGCTCGCGATCGAAGCGCTGATCCAGCTCCTGAGCAGCATCGCATTCCTGATGCCGGGCGGGCTGGGCGTGCAGGAGGGCGGGTTCGTGCTGATCGGCGGGCTGCTCGGGTTCGACGCGCCGACCTGTCTGGCACTCGCCGGCGCGCGGCGCGTGCGCGACTTGCTGTTCTATCTGCCGGGCTTGCTCGCATGGCAGCATGCGGCCGGCGCGGCGCGCTCGCCGTACGAGGCGAAGCGCGCATCGATGCCCGTCGGTGAGTCCGCCGGGCCGCGTTGATGCGGCACGACGTTGCCGGCCAGCCGGGCGGGCAGCGGTTCGCCGACGCGGCCGCTTGCCTCGCAGGCCGGCGCGGCGATCAACGTCGTTCGTCGGCGATGTAGCTGCGGATCACGTCCGCGAACGACGTGTCGCCCTTCAGGCCGAGCGCTTCGGCGCGCGTAGTGTCCCAGCGGCCCGGCCAGCTGCCGACGATCTTCTCGACGCGTTCGTCCGGCGCATGACGGATCAGCTTCACGACGTCGTCGCCCGCGACTTCGCGCAGCGCCGCGATCATTTCGTCGACCGACACCGACAGGCCGGGCAGGTTGATCACGCGCTTGTTGCCGAGCTTCTCGCTGTCGATCTCGCAACCCGCGACGAGCGCGTCGATCGCGCCGCGCGGCGACAGCAGCCACAGCCGCGTCGAACCGGGCACCGGGCACACGCTTTCCTCGCCGTTCAGCGGTTCGCGGATGATGCCGCTCGCGAACGACGACGCCGCCGCGTTCGGGCGGCCGGGCCGCACGCTGATGGTCGGCAGCCGCAGCACGCGTCCGTCGACGAAGCCGCGCCGTGCGTAGTCGCACAGAAGCAGTTCGGCGATCGCCTTCTCCGCGCCGTACGACGATTGCGGATTCAGCGCGGTGTCGTCCTGCACGACGTCGGGCAACACGCCGCCGTAGACGGCCACCGAGCTCGTGAACACGACGCGCGGACGATGGCCACGCGCGCGGCACACTTCGAGCAGCGTGCGCGACGCGTCGAGATTGATCCGCATGCCGAGATCGAAATCGGCTTCGGCCTGCCCGCTGACGATCGCCGCGAGATGGAAGATCGCGCCCGTTTGCGCGTCGATCGCGCTTTCGAGCACCGTGCGATCGGCGATGTCGCCGACGATCGACGTCACGCGCGCGTCGCCGAAATCGCTGCCCTTCACGACGTCGAGCAGCACCAGCTCGTCGATCTTGCCGGTCCGGCCGTCGGGGCCGGTCAGTTCGCCGCGCTCGAGCAGCTTGCGCGCGAGACGCTGGCCGAGAAAGCCGGCGCCGCCGGTGATCAGTACTTTCATGTTGTGAGCCCTCTTCGGAATGCGTGGATTACAGATAAGGCTTGAGCCAGCCGAGCCCTTCGGACGTGCCGGCCTTCGGGCGATACTCGCAGCCGATCCAGCCGTCGTAGCCGAGCGCGTCGATCAGCTCGAACAGATACGGGTAGTTGAGTTCGCCGATGTCCGGCTCGTGACGCTCGGGCACGCCGGCGATCTGGATGTGGCCGATGCCCGCGAAATCGCGCTTGAGCTTCATCGCGAGATCGCCTTCGACGATCTGGCAGTGATAGCAGTCGAACTGAACCTTCAGATTCGGCGCGCCGACTTCCGCGCGGATGTCGTGCGCATCGTCCTGGCGGCTCAGGAAATAGCCGGGCATGTCACGCTGGTTGATCGGCTCGATCAGGATCGTGATGCCATGTGAGGCCGCCGCCTGCGCCGCATGCCGCAGGTTCGCCACGTAGGTATCGCGATGGCGCGCGCGGTCGGCGCCCGGCGCGACCATCCCGGCCATCACGTGCAGCTTCTTGTTGCCGAGCACGCGCGCATAGTCGAGCGCCTGGTCGATGCCGCGCCGGAACTCGTCCTCGCGGCCCGGCAGCGACGCGATCCCGCGCTCGCCGGCGGCCCAGTCGCCCGGCGGCGCGTTGAAGAGCGCCTGCTCGAGGTTGTGCGCGTCGAGGCGCGCGCGAATGTCCTCGGCGGCGAAGTCGTACGGGAACAGGTACTCGACGGCCTTGAAGCCGTCGTACGAGGCAGCGGCGAAGCGTTCGAGGAACGCGTGCTCGGTGTACATCATCGAGAGGTTGGCGGCGAAGCGGGGCATGGCAGCGGGTCCTGTGAATGAATGGGGCAGGGCGCACGGCGCCCCGCGTCGAATGACGGATCAGCGGTTCACGAGTTTCGCGGGCGTGAGCCACACGGCGATCGCGCCGATCACGAGCATGGCGGCCAGCACATACATGCCGGACGCCGTGCTGTGCGTGACGTCCTTCAGGTAGCCGATCACGTACGGGCTCGCGAACCCGGCGAGGTTGCCGACCGAGTTGATGATCGCGATCCCGGCGGCCGCGGCGGAGCCGGCGAGGAACGCGGTCGGCAGCGACCAGAACAGCGGTGCGCAGGTCAGCACGCCGCCCGCCGCGAGCGACAGGAACACGATCGACACCGCCGTATTGTGCGAGTACGACGCGGCGACCGCAAACCCGACCGCGCCCATCAGCGCCGGCACGATCAGGTGCCAGCGGCGTTCGCGGCGCTTGTCCGCGCTGTGGCCGAACAGGTTCATCACGACGATCGCGACGACGAACGGAATCGCCGACAGCAGGCCGATCTGCAACGTATCGGTGATGCCGGTCGACTTGACGAGCGTCGGCATCCAGAACGTGAGACCGTACTGACCGGTGACGAACGCGAAGTAGATCAGCGACATCCACCACATGCGCGGATCGGAGAACACGGCCTTCAGCGAATGGCCGTGCTGTTGCTGTTCCTGCGGCTGCGCGGCGATTTCATCCTCGAGGATCTGCTTCTCGCGCTCGTCGAGCCACTTCGCGCTGCGGATGCTGTTGTCGAGATACAGGATCGTCGCGATGCCGACGAGCACGGCCGGCACGGCCTCGATCATGAACATCCATTGCCAGCCGTGGAAGCCCGAGCCGCCGTGGAAGCGCTCCATGATCCAGCCCGACAGCGGGTTGCCGAAGATGCCCGACACCGGAATCGCCGACATGAACACCGCGATGATCTTCGCGCGGCGATGCGACGGGAACCAGTACGTGAGGTACAGGATCACGCCCGGATAGAAGCCGGCTTCCGCGAGACCGAGCAGGAAGCGCAGCACGTAGAACTGCGTCGGCGTCTTCACGAATGCGAACAGCGCGGACAACAGGCCCCACGTGATCATGATCCGCGCGATCCAGATGCGCGCGCCGATGCGGTGCATCAGCATGTTGCTCGGCAGTTCGAACAGGAAGTAGCCGAGGAAGAAGATGCCGGCGCCGAGGCCGAACACGGTTTCGCTGAACGCGAGGTCCTGCGACATCTGCAGCTTCGCGAAGCCGACGTTGACGCGATCGAGATACGCGACCACGTAGCAGAGCATCAGGAACGGCACGATGCGCCAGAACACTTTTTTGTAGGTGCGGTCGAGTTCGGCCGATTGGGCGGGCGCGGCGGGCGAGCGGCCTGCGGCCGCGTCGAGAGCAGTCATCGTCGTCTCCTGGGATGTCATGTGCCGGCGGCGCGCACGCCGTCGGATTGTGTCGTGTGTGCTGATGGAAGGGCCCGCGCACACGGCGGGCATGGGAATCGGTACGTAGTCCTGCGAGATCCGGGCGCGATACGTTGCGTTACCAGCGTGCGCCGAAGGTCTGGCGCAGCTCGTCGAGCGCGGCGTCGGACAGCGGCTCGGGCTTCGGGTTCGTCATCAGCCAAAGCCGCGCGGTTTCCTCGAGTTCCTCGAGCGCGTACGACGCGTGCGACACCGACTGCCCCCACATCACCGGGCCGAGGCGGTCGAGCAGCACGCCGCGAACCTGATCGGCGAGTGCCGCGACTTCGGCCGCGACGGCCGGGTCGCCGGGGCGGCGATAGCGGATCAGCGGAATGTGGCCGACCTTCATCACGTAGTACGGCGTGATCGGCGGCAGCACGTCGGTGTCGCGCCATACGCCCGCGAGCGTCAGCGCGACGAGGTGCGTCGAATGCGTATGGACGATGCCGTGCGCCTGCGCGTTGCGCGCGTAGATTCCGCGATGCAGCGCGAGCGTCTTCGACGGCTTGCCGCCCGAGCGCGGCTGGCCGTCCAGGCCGACCTTCGCGATGTCGTTCGGGTCGAGGCGGCCGAGGCAGGCATCGGTCGGCGTGATCAGCCAGCCGTCGTCCAGACGCGCGCTGATGTTGCCGGCGCTGCCGACTGCGTGGCCGCGCGCATACAGGCTCGCGCCGACGACGCAGATCTCTTCGCGCAGTTTCGCTTCGTGGCTCATCATGCGGCTCCGTCGAGCGCGCGCAGCGCCTTGTCGAAAAAGTCCACCGTGCCGAAGTTGCCGGATTTCAGCGCGAGGCCGAGCGGCTGCGCGTCGATGGTGGCCGTCGCCGGCACGCCCGGATCGATCTGCGCACCGATCTGCAGCGACTTCACGTCGAGCGCCTGCACGACCGCGCCGGACGTCTCGCCACCGGCGACGACGAACTTGCGCACGCCGAGCTCGCGCAAGCCCCTGGCGATCGCCGCGAGCGTGCTCTCGACGAGATGGCCGGCTGCCTCGACGCCGAGCGCCTGCTGGACGGCCTTCACTTCGTCGGGTGTCGCGGTCGCGTAGATCAGCACGGGTTGCGGCAGGTGCGAGCGTGCGAACGCGAGTGCGGCGTCGACGACGGGCTCGCCGCGCGAGGCCGCGAGCGGATCGATCCGGAAGCTCGGCCGGCTTTCGCGCCACGCGGCGACCTGGGCGTTGGTTGCCTTCGACGCGCTGCCGGCGAGCACCGCCGACAACCCGTCGATGCGCGGCAGCGAGGCCGCGTTGTCGCGCTCGGGCAGCTGATCCGCGCGACGGAAATTCGCGGGCAGGCCGAGGGCGACGCCCGAGCCGCCGGTGACGAGCGGCAGGCCCGCGCACGCTTCGCCGAGCACGTAGAGGTCGCGATCCGACAGCGCGTCGGCGATCGCGAAGCGCGCGCCTTCCGCGCGCAGATGCTCGATCCGCGTGCGCACGGCGGCCGCGCCCAGCGCGATCGTGTCGTAGCGGATCAGGCCGACCTGCGATTTCGTTTGCCGCTGCAGCACGCGCACGAGGTTGGCGTCCTTCATCGGCGTGAGCGGGTGGTTCTCCATGCCCGATTCGTTCAGCAGCACGTCGCCGACGAAGAGGTGGCCGCGGAAGATCGTGCGGCCGTTCTCCGGGAACGCCGGACACGCGATCGCGAAGCCGCCGCCGGCCGCATCGAGCAGCGCATCGGCGACGGGCCCGATGTTGCCCGCGTCGGTCGAGTCGAACGTCGAGCAGTACTTGAAGAAGAATTGCCGGCAGCCCTGCGCGCGCAGCCATTCGTGGGCGGCGAGCGATTGCGCGACGGCGTCGGCGGCGGGAATCGTGCGCGACTTCAGCGCGACGACGATCGCGTCGGCGTCGACTGCGGCGTCGCCGGCGGGCACGCCGATCGTCTGCACGGTACGCATGCCGCTCTTGACGAGCATGTTCGCGAGATCGGTCGCGCCGGTGAAATCGTCGGCGATGCAGCCGAGCAGGGGACGGGAAGCGGAAGCGGTCATGGCAGGAACGTCGTTCGAATCAGCGGGCGGGCGGCAGCGTGATGCCGGGGAAAGTCTTGATCACGGCGGAATCGTCCTCGCCGCCGTGGCCGGCGCTCGACGCGCTCATGAACATCTGGTGCGCGGTGGCCGACAGCGGCAGCGGGAACTTGCTGCGCCGCGCGGTATCGAGCACGAGGCCGAGATCCTTCACGAAGATGTCGACGGCCGACAGCGGCGTGTAGTCGCCGTTCAGGATGTGCGGCACGCGGTTCTCGAACATCCACGAGTTGCCGGCGCTGTGCGTGATCACGTCGTAGAGCGCGTCGGCATCGACGCCTTCGCGCAGGCCCAGGGCCATCGCCTCGGCGGCCGCCGCGATATGCACGCCGGCCAGCAGCTGGTTGATGATCTTCACCTTCGAGCCGATGCCGTGCGCGTCGCCGAGGCGATACACCTTGCCGGCGATCGCGTCGAGCACGTCGTCGCAGCCGGCATACGCGGCGGCGGGGCCCGACGTCATCATCGTCATCTCGCCGGAGGCCGCGCGCGCGGCGCCGCCGGATACCGGCGCGTCGAGCATCTGCAGGCCCGCGGCCTCGATGCGCGCGCCGAGCGCGACCGCGAAGTCGGGCGCGACGGTCGCGCTCGCGATCACGACGCCGCCCGGCTTCATCGCCGCGACCGCGCCGTGTTCGCCGAACAGCACCGTTTCGGTCTGCGCGGCATTGACGACGAGCGTGACGACGACATCGCATCGCGCGCCGAGTTCGGCCGGGCTCGCGCAGGCCACGCCGCCTTCGGCCGCGAACGCCTGCAGCACGGTGTCGCGCACGTCGCATGCGTGCACGCGGAACCCCGCGCGCAGCAGCGAGCGGGCGACGCCGAGGCCCATCGCGCCGAGGCCGATGACTCCAACATTTCGTGACATGGTCAACCTTGATCGATTCGGGAAAGGTTCGGGACAACGACGGCACCGGTTCGGCCCGGGCCGCCGCATTCAGCAATCGTTCATCAGCAGATGCCGGCTTCCGCGAGACGGCGGGCGGCGTTGTACATGTGCGTGCGCGCCGCATTGCGCGCCGCCATCGGGTCGCGCGCGCGGATCGCGTCGGCGATCGCCGCGTGTTCCTCGCGCACCTGCCGCGAGAAATCCTCGCGCGTCGCTTCGTTGCGCCGCGTGACCTTCACGCCGGCCTCGAGGTACTGGTTCAGAAACTGCAGCGTCTTCAGGAAATACGGGTTGCCGGTGACGGCCGCGATCGTGCGGTGGAAGGCGACGTCTTCCGCGACGCCGTCGCGCCCTTCGGCCGCCGCGTCGTCGATCTTGCGCAATGCGTCGTCGATGTCGGCCATGTCGTCGGCCGTGTGGTGCAGCGCGGCTTCGGCCGCGACTTCAGCCTCGATCGCGCGGCGCACCGCGAGCAGGTGCGGCAGCGAGCTCGCCTCGACGGCTTCCGCGTAGTCGATCCGCAGCGGCCGGATCGCGCCGTGCTGGTTCACGTATACGCCGCTGCCCTGGCGCGGCTCGACCACGCCTTCGTTCTTCAGCCGCGAGATCGCCTCGCGGATCACGGTGCGGCTCACGCCGAATTCCTGCGCGAGCACGGCTTCCGTCGGCAGCTTGCCGGTGGCCGAGAAACTGCCGACTTCGATCTGCTTCAGCAGCTGCTGCGCGACGTGGTCGCTCATCGCACGGGCGGGAATCTTCTCGAACATGGCGCTCTGGTTTGTAAGGTGATGTGGTCATCATACAAATTTGAAGGTGCGTCAGCATCCGGGATAACCCTCGGTCAACGGGCTGCAACGTCGGTCAAGTTGATTGGAACCGGTTCCAAGTGGCGGGAAAATGCCGCGATCGTGCGACGTCCAAGCGCGGGCAGGAGAAGGAAAGGGCGGGAAAGGGCGCGCGCGGGCGACGCGCGCGATCGTCAGTCGGCGATGTCTTCGACGGGATCGGAATCGGCGGTCACCGGCACGCCGGCTTCTGCGCCGTCCCCGCCGCGCTCGCGATAGGTCGCCGGCGGCACGCCGAACTGCTTGCGGAACTCGCGGCCGAGGTGCGACGCGTCGGCGAACCCGCAACTCGACGCGATATCGGCGACGGTGCGGTCGGAGCTGGTCAGCAGCCACGCGGCCGTGCGCAGCCGCACCTGCTTCGCGAACGCCTGCGGGCTCTTGCCCGTCTCGGCCTTGAACAGCCGCTCGAGCTGGCGCGTCGACATGTCGAGCTTGCACGCGAGTTCCTCGAGCGGCAGCGCGCGGCCGACATGCTGTTCCATCAGGAGAATCGCGCGCTTGACCTTCGGGTGCGTGGCCGGCTCGAGGCCCGGCGGATGCGGCTGCGGCGCATTGCCCTTCTGCATCTCGCCGACGAGCAGGATGCGCAGTGCCTTCTGCACGGTCGCATGATCGAAATGGCGCAGCAGGATCGCGGCGGCGACGTCGATCGACGCGCGGCCGCCCGAGCAGGTGATCCGGCGCCGGTCGATCACGAACAGGCGATCGGCGATCAGCATGTCGGGATCGGCGTTCGGGAAGCGCTCGATGAAATCCCAGTAGTGGAACCAGCTCACGCACGTGCGGTAGCCGTCGAGCACGTTCGCGCGCATCAGCGTGAACACGCCCGTGCAGATCCCGACGACCGTCGCGCCGCCCGTCGCCGCGCGGCGGATGAAGTCGAGCGTCTCGGGGCCGGCTTGCGGCCCCGAATGCAGCAGCCCGCCGACCACGACCACGTAGTCGAACGGTTCGGCGCTCTCGAAGGTTTCCCACGGCGTGATCTGGATCCCGCAACTCGCGCGCACCGGCGCCAGCGTTTCGCCGATCACGCTCCACGCGCAGCGCACCGGCTTGCTGTAGTCGCCGTCGTCGGCCGACAGCCGCAGCATGTCGACGAAACCCGAAAAGGCCGTGAGCGTGAAGTTCGGCAGCAGCACGATGCCGAAACGGATGCGCTGCGGCGCGGGTTCGGCGAGGGGGGAAGCGGGTACGTCGGGTGTCATCGCGGTCAATCTCGTCACGCCGGGAAGGCGGGTCTCACTCGTTGCAGTCTGTTCGCGGGCACGGTTGCCGGCTGGCGCGCGCGCCGGCCGACTTGTGGTTTTTCGTCGTCAATCATCGTCAAAACGCACTTTCCGACCGTCCTGCGCGGGGCTTGGCGGCGGTATCCCACGCCGATGCCGTTTTTGTTCTATCGGCCAATTTTACGCTTTGATGTACTGATGCCAACGACATTTCACGTACGCCCACCCAGAGGAAGTCAGATGAACGTCAGCGCGTTCGACCTGTTCAAGATCGGTATCGGCCCGTCCAGCTCGCATACGGTCGGCCCGATGATCGCCGCGTGCCGCTTCGCGTCGCACATCGAGGACGCGAACCTGCTCGGCTTCGTGCGCCGCGTGCGGGTCGAACTATACGGCTCGCTCGGTGCAACGGGCAAGGGCCACGGCACCGACAAGGCGGTGCTGCTCGGCCTCGAGGGTCATTTGCCCGACACGATCGATCCGGACCTGATCGAGCCCCGGCTCGCGGCGATCCGCGCGGAGAAGTCGCTGGCGCTGCTCGGCAAGCAGACGATTCGCTTCGACGAGAAGGAGAACATCGGTTTCTATCGCAAGCTGATGAGCGGCACCAGCATCGTCCATCCGAACGGGATGCGCTTCCAGGCGTTCGACGAGCACGGCCAGTTGCTCGTCGAGAAGGAGTATTACTCGATCGGCGGCGGCTTCGTCGTGAACCGCGACGGCGATCGCGTGAACGGCGTGCGTGCTGCGGCCGACGTGCCGTATCCGTTCCGCACCGGCGACGACCTGATGCGCCAGTGCCGCGAACACGGGCTGTCGATCGCCGAGCTGATGCTGCGCAACGAATGCACGCTGCGTCCGGAAGACGAGGTGCGCGGCGGGCTGCTCGCGATCTGGCGCACGATGGCCGCGTGCGTCGAGCGCGGCTGCAAGGTCGAGGGCGAACTGCCGGGCCCGATGCGCGTGAAGCGTCGCGCGGCCGAACTGAACGGGCGCCTGCGGGCGCGTTCGGAGGAGTCGCTGCGCGATCCGCTGTCGATGCTCGACTGGGTCAACCTGTATGCAATGGCCGTCAACGAGGAGAACGCGGCGGGCGGCCGGGTCGTCACCGCGCCCACGAACGGCGCGGCCGGCGTGATCCCCGCGGTGCTGCACTACTACGTGAAGTTCGTGCCGGGCTCGAACGAAGCCGGCATCGTCGAATTCCTGCTGACGGCCGCGGCGATCGGGATCATCTACAAGGAAACGGCGTCGATCTCGGGCGCGGAAGTCGGCTGCCAGGGCGAAGTGGGCGTCGCGTGCTCGATGGCCGCGGCCGCGCTCGCCGCGGTGATGGGCGGCACGCCCGACCAGGTCGAGAACGCGGCCGAGATCGGGATGGAGCACAACCTCGGCATGACCTGCGATCCGGTTGGCGGGCTCGTGCAGATTCCGTGCATCGAACGCAACGCGATGGGCGCGATCAAGGCGCTGAACGCATCGCGGATGGCGCTCAAGGGTAACGGCCAGCACTACGTATCGCTCGATTCGGTGATCAAGACGATGCGCGAGACGGGTGCCGACATGAAGACGAAATACAAGGAAACGTCGCGCGGCGGTCTCGCCGTGAACGTCATCGAATGCTAACGAAGGATCACTAACATGAGCCGCTACTCGATATTCAGCCTGTTCCGCAACGGCCTCTCGTATCACGAGAACTGGGAAAAGCAGTGGAAGAGCCCGGAACCGAAGAAGGAATACGACGTCGTGATCGTCGGCGGCGGCGGCCACGGCCTCGCGACCGCGTATTACCTCGCGAAGGAACACGGCATCACGAACGTCGCGATCCTCGAGAAAGGCTGGATCGGCGGCGGCAACACTGCGCGCAACACGACGATCGTGCGCTCGAACTACCTGTGGGACGAATCGGCCGCGCTGTACGAGAAGGCGATGAAGCTGTGGGAAGGGCTGTCGCAGGACCTCAACTACAACGTGATGTTCAGCCAGCGCGGCGTGATGAACCTCGCGCATACGCTGCAGGACGTGCGTGACACCGAGCGTCGCGTGAACGCGAACCGCCTGAACGGCGTCGACGCCGAGTTCCTGACGCCCGCGCAGATCAAGGAAATCGAGCCGACGATCAACCTGAACAGCCGCTATCCGGTGCTCGGCGCATCGATCCAGCGCCGTGCGGGCGTCGCGCGTCACGACGCGGTGGCCTGGGGCTTCGCCCGCGGCGCCGACCGCGCCGGCGTCGACATCATCCAGAACTGCCAGGTGACGGGCATTCGTCGCGAAGGCGGCGCGGTGGTCGGCGTCGATACGGTGAAGGGCTTCATCAAGGCGAAGAAGGTCGCGGTGGTCGCAGCCGGCAACACGACGACGCTCGCCGACATGGCCGGCGTGCGCCTGCCGATCGAGAGCCACCCGCTGCAGGCGCTGGTGTCGGAGCCGATCAAGCCGGTGGTCAACTCGGTGATCATGTCGAACGCGGTGCACGCGTACATCAGCCAGTCCGACAAGGGCGACCTCGTGATCGGCGCGGGTATCGACCAGTACACGGGCTTCGGCCAGCGCGGCAGCTTCCACATCATCGAAAGCACGCTGCAGGCGATCGTCGAGATGTTCCCGGTGTTTTCGCGCGTGCGAATGAACCGCCAGTGGGGCGGCATCGTCGACGTGTCGCCGGACGCGTGCCCGATCATCACCAAGACCGACGTGAAGGGCCTCTATTTCAACTGCGGCTGGGGCACCGGCGGCTTCAAGGCGACGCCGGGCTCGGGCTGGGTGTTCGCGCACACGATCGCCCGCGACGAACCGCATCCGCTGAACGCGCCGTTCGCGCTCGACCGCTTCTACACGGGCCACCTGATCGACGAGCACGGCGCCGCCGCCGTCGCGCACTGACCCCCGCACTGAACGAGGAGAAAGAAACATGTTGCTGATCGAATGTCCGTGGTGCGGGCCGCGCGCCGAATCCGAGTTCACGTGCGGCGGTGAAGCCGACATCGTGCGCCCGGTTGCGAACGAGAACATGACCGACCGCGAATGGGGCGAATACGTGTTCATGCGCGAGAACAAGCGCGGTATCCACCGCGAGCAGTGGCTGCACACGCAGGGCTGCCGCCGCTGGTTCAAGGTCACGCGCGACACGGTGACCTACGATATCAAGGGCTACGAAAAGTTCGGTGGCGCAGCCGCCGGCAACGCACACGAAGAGGGCACGAGCAAATGAGCCAGAAAGACCGCCTCGGCACCGGTGGCCGCATCAATCGCGCGATTCCGCTGACGTTCACGTTCAACGGCCGCACGTATCAGGGCTTCCAGGGCGACACGCTCGCGTCCGCGCTGCTCGCGAACGGCGTGCACTTCGTCGCGCGCAGCTTCAAGTACCACCGTCCGCGCGGGATCGTGACGGCGGACGTCGCGGAACCGAATGCCGTCGTGCAGCT
This sequence comes from Burkholderia sp. AW33-5, assembly GCF_053427615.1. Taxonomy (NCBI): domain Bacteria; kingdom Pseudomonadati; phylum Pseudomonadota; class Betaproteobacteria; order Burkholderiales; family Burkholderiaceae; genus Burkholderia; species Burkholderia sp. AW33-5. The sequence continues at coordinate 41,941 of NZ_JBSAXA010000029.1, forward strand.
CGAGACCGGCCCGTACACGGTGCCGAACGCGCGCGCGACCGAGATCGAGCTGTACCAGGGCCTCGTCGCGACGAGCGTGAACGCGGCGCCGTCGCTCGAGAACGACAAGTACGCGATCAACCAGAAGTTCTCGCGCTTCATGCCGGCCGGGTTCTACTACAAGACCTTCATGTGGCCGCGCAACATGTGGCCGAAGTACGAGGAGAAGATCCGCGAGGCCGCCGGCCTCGGCAAGGCGCCCGAGGTGCTCGACGCCGATCGCTACGACAAATGCTACGCGCACTGCGACGTGCTCGTGGTCGGCGGTGGCCCGTCGGGCCTCGCCGCCGCGCATGCGGCCGCGACGGCCGGCGCACGCGTGATTCTCGTCGACGACCAGCGCGAACTCGGCGGCAGCCTGCTGTCGTGCCGCGCGGAAATCGACGCGAAGCCGGCATTGCAGTGGGTCGAGAAGATCGAGGCCGAACTGCGCAAGCTGCCCGACGTGACGATCCTGTCGCGCAGCACCGCGTTCGGTTATCAGGACCACAACCTGGTGACGGTCACGCAGCGCCTGACCGATCACCAGCCGGTGTCGATGCGCAAGGGCACGCGCGAGCTGCTGTGGAAGGTCCGCGCGAAGCGCGTGATCCTCGCGACCGGCGCGCACGAGCGTCCGATCGTGTTCGGCAACAACGACCTGCCGGGCGTGATGCTCGCCGGCGCGGTGTCCACCTACGTGCATCGCTACGGCGTGCTGCCGGGCCGCAACGTGGTCGTGTTCACGAACAACGATCGTGCATACCAGACCGCGCTCGACCTGAAGGCGTGCGGCGCCAAGGTGACGGTCGTCGATTCGCGTGCGTCGTCGAGCGGCGCGCTGCCCGCGGCCGCGAAGCGGCAGGGCGTGACGGTGATGAGCGGTGCGGTCGTGACGGCTGCTTCGGGTAAGTGGCGCGTATCGTCGGTCGACGTCGCGTCCTACACGAACGGCCAGACCGGCGGCAAGCTGCAGTCGCTGCCGTGCGACCTCGTCGCGATGTCGGGCGGCTTCAGCCCGGTGCTGCACCTGTTCGCGCAGTCGGGCGGCAAGGCGTGCTGGAACGACGAGAAGGCCTGCTTCCTGCCGGGCAAGCCCGTGCAGGCGGAAGCGAGCATCGGCGCGGCCGCTGGCGAGTTCGGTCTCGCCCGTGCGCTGCGGCTCGCGGTCGACGCGGGCGCCGAAGCGGCGAAGGCAGCGGGCTTCACGGCCGCGCAGCGCCCCGTCGCGCCGCAGGTCGCGGAAACCGTCGAAGGCGCGCTGCAGCCGTTGTGGCTCGTCGGCAGCCGCGAGGCCGCCGCACGCGGGCCGAAGCAGTTCGTCGACTTCCAGAACGACGTGGCGGCCGCCGACATCCTGCTGGCCGCGCGCGAAGGCTTCGAGTCGGTCGAGCACGTGAAGCGCTACACCGCGATGGGCTTCGGCACCGACCAGGGCAAGCTCGGCAACATCAACGGGATGGCGATCCTCGCGCAGGCGCTCGGCAAGACGATTCCGGAAACGGGCACGACGACGTTCCGCCCGAACTACACGCCCGTGTCGTTCGGTACGTTCGCGGGCCGCGAGACGGGCGACTTCCTCGACCCGATCCGCAAGACGGCCGTGCATGAATGGCACGTCGAGCACGGCGCGATGTTCGAAGACGTCGGCAACTGGAAGCGGCCGTGGTATTTCCCGAAGAACGGCGAGGATCTGCATGCGGCCGTGAAGCGCGAATGCCTGGCGGTGCGCAATGGCGTCGGCATCCTCGACGCGTCGACGCTCGGCAAGATCGACATCCAGGGTCCGGACGCGGTGAAGCTGCTGAACTGGATGTACACGAACCCGTGGAACAAGCTCGAGATCGGCAAGTGCCGCTACGGGCTGATGCTCGACGAAAACGGGATGGTGTTCGACGACGGCGTGACGGTGCGCCTCGCCGACCAGCATTTCATGATGACGACGACCACGGGTGGCGCGGCGCGCGTGCTCACGTGGCTCGAGCGCTGGCTGCAGACCGAATGGCCCGACATGAAGGTGCGGCTCGCGTCCGTCACCGATCACTGGGCGACGTTCGCGGTGGTCGGCCCGAAGAGCCGCAAGGTCGTGCAGAAGGTGTGCCAGGACATCGACTTCGGCAACGACGCGTTCCCGTTCATGAGCTACCGGAACGGCACCGTCGCGGGCGCGAAGGCGCGCGTGATGCGGATCAGCTTCTCCGGCGAACTCGCCTATGAAGTGAACGTGCCGGCCAATGCGGGCCGCGCGGTGTGGGAAGCGCTGATGGCGGCCGGTGCCGAGTTCGACATCACGCCGTACGGCACCGAGACGATGCACGTGCTGCGCGCGGAGAAGGGCTACATCATCGTCGGCCAGGATACCGACGGCTCGATCACGCCGTACGACCTCGGGATGGGCGGGCTCGTCGCGAAGTCGAAGGACTTCCTCGGCAAGCGTTCGCTGTCGCGCTCCGATACGCAGAAGGAAGGCCGCAAGCAGTTCGTCGGCCTGCTGACCGAGGACGAACAGTTCGTGCTGCCGGAAGGCGCGCAGATCATCGCGAAGGACACGCAGGTGTCGGCGGTCGATCCGACGCCGATGATCGGCCACGTGACGTCGAGTTATTACAGCCCGATCCTGAAGCGCTCGATCGCGCTGGCGGTGGTGAAGGGCGGCCTGAACAAGATGGGCGAGAGCGTCGTGATTCCGCTGGCCAACGGCAAGCGCGTCACCGCGAAGATCTCGAGCCCGGTTTTCTACGATACCGAAGGGGTGCGCCAGCATGTGGAATGAAACCAGAAACCAGTCGCAAGTGGCGGGCGCGGGCGTGACGCTTGAATCGCCGTTCGTCGGCGCGGCCGATGTGCTGAAGCCGCACCAGGCGCGCGCGTCGAAGAAGTTCATGCTGCGCGAGCGGGCGTTCCTCGATCTCGTGAACGTGCGCGGCGAACTGAGCGACCCGGCATTCGTCAGCGCGTTCGAGCGCGTGGTCGGCTGCCGGCCGCCGTCGGCACCGAACACGGTGGCGCGCGGTGCCGAGTACGACGTGCTGTGGCTCGGTCCCGACGAGTGGCTCGTGCGTTCGAACGGGCCCGTGCAGGCGGGCGTGCTCGAGGCGCAACTCGCGGAGGCCGTGCAGGGTTCGTATGCGGCGGCCGTCGACGTCGGCAGCGGCTACACGGTGGTCGAGGTCAGCGGCGAACGCGTGCGCGACGTGATCGCGCGCGGCTGCCCGCTCGATCTGCATCCGCGTGTGCTCAAGCCGGGTCAGTGCGCGCAGTCGCACTACTTCAAGTCGCCGATCACGCTGATCCCGACCGGCGACGATACGTTCGAGATCGTCCTGCGTCGCAGCTTCGCCGACTATTTCGTGCGCATCATGCTCGACGCCGCGGCGCCGCTCGTATCATGAAGCCGTTCGACGAACCGTTCGTGGCGATCGACGCGCCGCGCCTGCGCGGGCGTGGCTGGAGCGTGTTCGTCGACGAACTGAAGGTGCCCGCGCGGATCGGCATCCACGCGCACGAGCACGAGGCGCCGCAGCCGATCGTGATCGACGCGCGGCTCGGGTATCGCTGCGAGCCGAGCGAGCAGGGCGAGTGGATCGACTACGACGGCTACTGCGCACGCGTCGCGTCGTTCCTGTCGCACAAGCCGCATACGCGGCTGCTCGAAACGCTCGTCGCCGATCTCGCGGTGATGTCGTTCCGCGAATGGCCCGCGCTGGAGTCGCTGACGCTGTCGATGTACAAGCCGAAGATCCGGCCGGGGACGAAGCGCGTCGGCGTGTCCCTCGACTGGACGCGTGGGGATTACCTGCGGTGGACGGGAGCGGCGGGACAGCTGTGACGGGTTGAGCAGTCCGTATCGTCTCAAGGCGGCGCGTCATGACGAAGTCACGACGCGCCGATTCCCGTCCATGCGATGACCGAAACGCGTTTGCTGTCTGCGAAAACACAGCATTTCATCGAGTTTCTGCGTGCGCATTTCGCGCGCGAGTGATGGACGGTCGATGTGTAATGTCGCGCGTCGTGCCGCTTCAGGATCCCACGTGCGGTGCGCAGTGCGCTTACTTCGCGTTGCGGCTCGCGGCGGGTGCCGCGGTCGACGGATCGCTGACCGGCACCATGCGCGCGTTCGTATCGTTCGCGCGCTTCGCGCCGTCTTCGGGTTCGAGCACGAAGCGGAACGTGTCGACCCGCTGCATCACCTTCGCCGCATACGCATTCGATCCGCCGTAGCTTTTCAGCCCGGCCTGCACGTTGCCGCCGGCCGCCCGCACATAGCCCGACAGGATCTTCGAGCCGGCTTCGACGTTCGCATTCGGTTCGGTCAGGTCTTTCACGTTGCGCAGCATGCCGCGGTGCGCGGAAGGCACCACCTGCATCAGCCCGGTCGCGCCATGCTGGCCGCGCGCCTTTTCCCGGAAGCGCGATTCGATCGAGATGATGGCGTAAACGAGTGCCGGAGGCAGCGAATATTTCGTCGCGGTCATGCTCACGATATCGGCGAGCTTCGCGGCGCGCTCTTTCGCGACACCGAATTTCTTCGTCAGGTAGGACGTGATGCGGCGGTTTGCTTCGTTAGGCTGATCGTTCGCGAGCGGGGCGGAGGCCTCGGCCGGCGCGGATGCGGCCGCTTCGGGCGCGGAGGCAGGCAATGCGGGCGCCTGCTGCGCCGAGGCCTGGTGCGCGATGCCGAGCGAAAGCACGATCAGCCAGAGAAACCGTCGTCGCATGGTGGAGTGCGGGGAAATGAGAGGCGCATAGTATATCGGCCAATCGTCGGACGTGTGCGAGCGCGGGCTTGAATGAAAGCGTGATGTAGGCTTTTGTCGGCGCGTGCTCCGGACAGGTTCGATCGTTGCACCAACACGTATCGGAGTCCGGATGAAGCGCGGCTGGATTTTCTCACGCGTCCCCCATTTCATGCACGGGATAGCGATCGCGGATGCGTGCTACGCCCGCCGCGCGCTCGCCACCCGTGCAAGCGCGCCGATCGCATCGCTGACCAGCACCGCGAGCAGCCCGACGATCACGCCGCCCTGCAGCACGAACGCCGTGTTCGACGTCTGCAGGCCCGCGATGATCACGTCGCCGAGCCCGCGCGCGGCGACCGTCGACCCGATCGTCGCGGTGCCGAGATTGATCACGACCGCGAGCCGGATTCCGTTCACGATCACCGGAAACGCGAGCGGCAGCTCGACCGACACCAGTTGTTGCCAACCGCTCATCCCCATCCCGCGCGCGGCGTCGACGACATCGCGCGGCACGTCTTCGAGCCCCGCGATCGTGCTCTCGAAAATCGGCAGGAGCCCATACAGAACCAGCGCGATCAGCACGGGTTTCAACCCGAAGCCGACGGCCGGCACCGCGAGCGCGAGCACCGCGACGGGCGGAAAGGTCTGGCCGATGTCGACGACGCTGCGCGCAACCGGCAGGAAATCCGCGCCGGCCGGCCGCGTCACCGCGATGCCGGCCGCGACCGCGACCACCGTGCCGATCAGGCTCGACAGCGCGACGGTGCCGAGATGCGCGAGCGTGAGGTCGAGCAGGCTCGCGCGATCGTAGATGACTGGCGCGCCGTTGTCCGCGAACGGCGCGAACACGCCCTGCAGCCACGCGGGGCGCAACAGCAGCACGAGCAGCAACGCGAACGCGGCCGCGCGCGCGACATGCGCGGGCAGCCGCTGCGGCAGGGGCGAACGCGCGAGCCGCGTCGTCATGCGGGTTTTCTCGCGTGTGTGCGGATCGCGTCGAACGTGATGCGGCGCGGCGCATCGCGCCCATTGCCGTCATCGACCGGCAATGCGTCCGCTCCGCGCCACAGCAGCTCGGACACCGCGTCGCGCAGCGTGCGCGTCGCGGCGATCGGTTCGCCCTCGGCGTGACCGGGCTCGGCGACCGCGTCGATCGGCGTCAGCGCGAGCAGGCGCAGCGGCCGGTCGACGCCGGCGACGAGCTGCTCGACGACACCCGCGGCCGGCTTGCCGAGAATCTCGGCCGGCGACGCGACCTGCAGCAGCCGTCCGCCGTCCATCACCGCGATCGTGTCGCCGAGTTTCAGCGCTTCCTCGATATCGTGCGTGACGATCACGACCGTGATGCCGAGGCGGCGCTGCAGCGCGTACAGATCGTCCTGCGCCTTGTTGCGGATGATCGGATCGAGCGCGCCGAACGGCTCGTCCATCAGCAGCATTGCGGGCTCGGCCGCGAGCGCACGCGCGACGCCGACGCGCTGCTGCTGGCCGCCCGACAGTTCGTGCGGCAGCTTGTCCGCGAATTCGGCCGGTGCGAGATGAAACAGGTCGAGCAGTTCGCGCACGCGCGCGTCGATGCGCTCGGCCGGCCAGCCGAGCAGGCGCGGCACGGTCGCGATGTTGCGCGCGACGCTCCAGTGCGGAAACAGGCCGTGCCCCTGGATCACGTAGCCGATGCGCCGCCGCAACTGCTCGGGCGGCACGCTCGCGGTGTCGACGCCGTCGATGCGGATCGTGCCGGCGGTCGGCGCGATCAGCCGGTTGATCATCCGCAGCAGCGTCGACTTGCCGCTGCCCGATGCGCCGACGAGCGCGGTGATCGTGCCTTGCTTCATCGTCATCGATACGTCGTCGACGGCGACGACGTCGCCGAAGCGTTTGCCGATGCGTTCGATCTCGATCATGCGGTACGTCCCTTCGCGAGCGTGGTCGCGGCTTCGAACACGACGGCGGCCGCCAGCGCGAGCGCGATCGTCGGGATCGCGCCGAGCAGCACGAGATCGGCGGCCGATTGCCCGATCCCCTGGAAGATGAAGGTGCCGAAGCCGCCGCCGCCGATCAGCGCGGCGACCGCGGTCAGCCCGATGTTCTGCACGAGCACGATGCGCACGCCGCTCAGGATCACCGGCAACGCGAGCACGAGGTCGACGCGCAGCAGCCGCTGCGCGCGCGTCATGCCCATCGCGCGAGCCGCTTCGGTCACATGCGGCGGCACCTGCTCGAGCCCGACCACGACGCTCGACGCGATCGGCAGCAGCGAGTACAGAAACAGCGCGAGCACGGCCGGCGCGACGCCGATCCCGCGGATGCCGAGCGCGGCCGCGAGCGGCACGTGCGCGGCGAGCAGGCCGAGCGGCGCCATCATCAGCCCGTACATCGCGATGCTCGGAATCGTCTGCACGATATTGAGCACCGGCATCACGACGGTGCGCACCGGCGCGACCCGCGCGCACGCGATGCCGAGCGGCAGGCCCGCGACGAGCGCGGCCGCGACCGATCCGCCCGCGAGCGACACGTGCCGGATCGCCTCGCGCCAGAAGTCGTCGCTGCGCACAGCGTATTCGCGCATCACGGACAGGCCGTCCCACCAGCCGCTCGCGAGCGGCAGCGATATCGCTGCGACCGCGACGACGAGTGCGACGAGGCGGCGCCAGGGGCCGAATGCGAGCCGCGCGAGTGCGTCGGCCACCAGCACGGCCCACGCGAACAGCAGCAGCCAGACGCCCGCCGCGGGCGACACTCGTGCGAGCACGTCGTCGGGTGCGACGACGTGCGTCGCCGCGGCGCCGACCGCGTAAGCCAGCGTCGCGAGCCACGTGCAGCCGGCCGCGAGCCGCCATGCAGGACGGCTCGCCGTCATCGCCCACAACGCGCCGACGACCCACAACGCGGCGAGCGCGGCCCCCTGCACGGCGGGCAGCGCGGCGAACGCCGACAGCCCCGTGCCGGCCGCGATGCGGTTCGGCCGAAGCACCATGAACGGCATGCAAAATACCGCCACGATCGTCAGGACACCGATCAGGATGCCGACCTTGTCGAGCGTGACGCGCCGCGCGGACGGCACCGCGCGACCCGTCACTTGACGAAGCCTTTCGACTTCAGGTAGCTCTTTGCCACGCCGGCGGCCGGTTCGCCGTTGATTTGAATGCGCGCGTTCAGCGCCTGCAGCGTCTTCAGGTCGAGGCTTGCGAACACCGGCTTCAGGTATTCGGCGATTTGCGGATGCGCTTTGAGCACGACTTCGCGAATCACCGGTGTCGGCGCGTAGACGGGTTGCACGTGCTTGTCGTCGTCGAGCACGACGAGGCCGCTCGATGCGATCCCGCCGTCCGTGCCGTACACCATCGCCGCATTCACGCCGTCGGTCTGGTTCGCGGCGGCCTTGATCGTCGCGGCCGTGTCGCCGCCCGACAGCACGACGAGCTGCTCCGGTTTCAGCTTGAAGCCGTACGCCTTCTCGAACGACGGCAGCGCGGACGCGCTGTTCACGAATTCGGCCGACGCCGCGAGCTTCAGCTTGCCGCCGCCCGCGATCCACTTGCCGAAATCGGAGAAAGTCTTCAGGTGCTGCGCTTGCGCGACCGGCGCGAGCACGGCGACGCCCCACGTGTTGTTCGCGGGCGCCGGTTCGAGCCAGACGAGATGGTTCGCCGCATAGTCGAGCTTCTTCGCGGTGTCGTAGCCCTGGCTCGCGTTCTTCCACAGTGGATCGTCGGCCTTGTTGAAGAAGAATGCCGCGTTGCCCGTGTATTCGGGGTAGATATCGATCTCGCCGCTCGTGAGCGCCTTGCGCACGATCGGGGTCGTGCCGAGCGCGATCTTTTCGGTGACGGGGATGCCGTGGGCCTTCAGCACCTGTGCGATGACGTTGCCGAGCAGGTTGCCTTCGGTGTCGATTTTCGACGACACCACGACGGGCGTGTCGGCGTGCGCGCCGGGTGCCACGACAGCGGCGGCGAACGCGAGGCCCAGGATTCGGGCGGGCAGGGCGAGCTTCATCGGGGCCAATCTCCAGAACGGGGACGTTACGCCGAAAGTTACTTGACTGAGTCGGCTTTGGCAAACCATGTGAGGCGGCACGTCCACAGCGCGCGTGGGGGTAACGCGCACGCGTCACGCGCCGTTGTTACACTGGAACGCATTCCCGCCTGTGGACATTTGCTGACATGAAGCCTGAGCTGCTGGTCCTTATCGCGCTGCGCGACGACGCGCAGCGCCAGATCGCCGCGTCATACGACGTCCATCATGCACCGACCGCCGATGAACGCGCGCGCGCGATCGCCGAACACGGCAGCACCATCCGTGCGGTGTTGACCAACGGCAGCACGGGCCTCACTGCCGCCGAAATCGATCGTCTGCCGCAGCTCACGTTCGTCAGCGCGCTCGGCGCGGGCTACGAGCACATCGATGTCGCGCATGCGAAGGCGCGCGGCATCACGGTGGTGACGGGCGCGGGCACCAACGACGATTGCGTCGCCGATCACGCGTTCGCGCTGCTGCTGGCGGCGGTGCGCAACGTCGTGCAACTCGATGCGAACACCCGCGCCGGCGTATGGCGCGATGCGCTGCAGATGCCGCCGAACGTGTCGGGCAAGAAGCTCGGCATCGTCGGGCTCGGCAAGATCGGCGAGAAATGCGCGCGGCGCGCGGCCGGCTTCGACATCGAGATCGGTTATCACAACCGTTCCGCGAAGGCTGTTCCGCATCGCTATTTCGACCGTGTCGATGCGCTCGCGCAATGGGCCGATTTCCTGATCGTCGCGACGCCGGGCGGCGCGGGCACGCGTCATCTGATCGATCGCACGGTGCTCGACGCGCTCGGCCCCGGCGGCTTTCTCGTGAACGTGTCGCGCGGCAGCGTTGTCGATACCGCTGCTTTGGCGGATGCGCTGCGCGAACGGCGCATCGCGGGCGCCGGGCTCGACGTGTACGAAGGCGAGCCGGAGCCGCCGCGCGCGCTCACGGCGCTCGACAATATCGTGCTGACGCCGCACATGGGCGGCTGGTCGCCGGAGGCGCTCGATCGTTCGGTTCAGCAGTTTCTGGACAACGCCGCCCGGCATTTCGCGGGGGAGCCGGTGCTGACGCCGGTGTGAGCGGGGCGGCGCCGGGTGCGGAAGGCGAAAGGGGTGAAAGGCGCACCGGCACGAAGTTGAACCGGCCCCGCCAACAAGAGAAAAAATTGCGTCGCGGCCGCGAATTCAGTGCTGTGAAATGCGCGTCAGCATGGCTGACGCGATCGCGTTGCCGATGAAGAACGGCGCCGTGCGACGGTGAAGCAAAGTCGCACGGCGCCTTCGGTGCGTTCCGCTCGGCGTCACACGCATGCGATCGGGAGCGATCGCATGCGCATGGCGGTCAGTCGTGCCGATCGACCGCGCCGGCTCAGGACGAAACCAGCGGCACCGTCACGGACGTGCCGGCCGGATCGAGCGCGAGCCCCGTGCCCGGTGTCGGCCGCAGCGTCGCCTCGTTGTCGCTCGACAGCACGACGAGGCCGAGCTTGTGACCCGCTTCGAGCTTGTAGTCGCGCGGCATGAACGTCAGCTTCAGGTCATACGGCATCCCAGGCAGTATGGGCTGCGAGAACCAGTCCGACACGCGATTGCGCGGATCGGTCCATGCCCGCGTGACGATCGTTGCAGAGCCATCCGGGGAGCGGTCGACCAGCAATGCCGTCACGTTCGCGACGCCGGTGAAGGTCAGCCGCACGCGTGCGGTCGCGGTGCCCGACAGGCGCGTCGCGGCCGCGAACGGCGCCGTCTCGAAGCGGCTGCGATGCTCGCCGGTCGCGGCGTTCGCCAGCGTGAGCGCGGGGATCGACGCATCGTCGGTGAAGCGCGCGAGCGGACCGCCGCTCGGCAGCCGCAACAGCGTGCCGGTGCCCGTGCCGTCGCCGCCCGCGAAGTACGCGACCGGCGTGGCGTGCCGCGCGGCCCAGTCGGCTTCCTTCAGCAGCGTGCCGTCGGCCTGCTCGACCACCGCGCGCGAATCGCGTTCGACGCCGTTGTCGACACCGATCAGGTAGCGCGTGAACCAGCGGTTCACTTCGGCGGTCCATGCATCGGCCATCGCCGGCACGCGGGTCGGGTCGGTGTGCTTCAGGCGGTGCAGCCACAGCTGCGTCGGCACACCCTGACGCCGCATCGCCAGATACCACGACGTCGACTGGTCGACGCGCACGTTGTCGTCGGTCAGCCCCTGCGCGACGAGGGCCGGCGCGACCGCCTGTGCGGTCGGAATGTCGCGTGCGGCCCAGAACGACGAATAGTCGCCCGTCTTGCGGTCTTCCTGCTGCAATGCCTCGTCGATCAGGTGCGTGCAGCGCTCCGGATGCGCGTTGGTCAGCAGCGCCTTGATGTAGACGTCGACGTCCTCGCCCTGATAGCCCTCCGGCGCGCGCACGAGCCCGCCCGAGCGGTAGTAGCCGTACATGTTCGACAGGCCGGCGATCGGCACGATCGCGTCGAGCCCGCGCGTGCGCAGGCTCGCGACCATCTTCGGCAGCGTGCCGTCGTACGACACGCCGTACATGCCGACGTGACCCGTCGACCAGTTCGCGACGACCGGCTTGCCGCTCGCATCCTTCGCGGCGGCATCGCGGCCGAGCCAGCGGATCACCGACGCCATCGCGACGGATTCGTCGCGCGTGAGGATCGTCGGGCAGCCGTCGGAACCGGCGGTGCCGAGCGAATCCGCATAGACGATCGTGAAGCCGCGCGGAATGAAGTAGCCCTCGATCCACGAACGGCCGGCCGCGGCCGCCTCGAGTTGCTGCAGCATGCGCGTTTGCGGCGCCGCGGCCATGATGCGCGCGGAGGCGCCGGTGGCTGCCGCGGCCGCAGTGGCGGCCGGATGCGGGGTGCCGTCGAGTTCGACGTCGACGTCGTGGTTCGGGCTGTCGGCGAGCCCTGCATAGTACGGGCTTGCGAGCACGATGACCGGCGTGCGTGCGCCGTTGGCGGTTTCCGACGGACGCACGATGCGCACGTGAATGCGGTCGCGCGTGCCGTCGCCGTCGGAGTCGACCGGCGTGTCGACCCACGCATTTTCCTCGATCGTGCCGCCGGATAGCGACGGCTGTACCTGACCGTTGGCGATCACCGGCTTGTAGCGCCCGCCGCTGGCGGGATTCGCGTACGGGACGCCGGACGGCGACACGCGTCCTTGCGCATTGTCGCCCTGCTGATCCTGGTTTTGCCCTTGACCTTGCGCGAGCGCGGACACGCCCGCCACGCTGCCGCCGTCATCTCCGCCGCACGCGGCGAGCGTCGCGGCTGCAACGAGCGCGGGTAGCCATGCGCGGCGCGATCCTCTGAAATGAAATTGCATTGCCGACCTCGTTCTTTTGATTGTGTGGATACGACCGTTCCGCGATACGCCCCCTGCGGGCCGGGCCGATTACTGCATGCGACGACAAGAAAACCGCACCATCGGGACAACGCCGGGCGACATGTGCCCGCTGGAAAACAGCGGCTTCGTACGGAACGTCATGCAGGACTGCAAAGTAAATGTGCGCATGCCGCGCGTCCTTCCAGGTGAGACGGAACGACATCATTCGATGAGACGGGGATGTTGCGAGCTGCGGTGCTGCGCTGCGGAAAAACACGACGCGACGCGCGTGCGGCGACGGAATGAAACGGATCGGCGGTTTCGGCCGCGCCGCGCATCGTGATGGCTTGCCGGTTCGCGTTTGCTTTCCGGAAGCTTGCGCAAAAGTTATCTCAGTGAAAACGGCGTGTCAAACTTTTTTAACTGTGAGTAAAAAATATTTGAAGCGCCATCGATGCGGCGCGTGGGGTGTGCTGGCGGTGCGTGTGTTCGGCGATGCGCCGGCCGCCGATTCGCGCCGCATCGGCCGATGCAAAACGGGCGATGACGAATCGTCTTCGCCATCGCCCGCTCGCTGGTGCTTTCAGCCTTCGTTCCATTCATGAACGCCGGTGAGGATCACCCGTCGTCGGCCTTCGCCTGCAGATCCTTCAACCCTTGAATCACGACCAGCAGCGCGCGCCCGTGCTCGTCGGAGCCGTCCCAGGCGTCGACGATCGCGTCGCGCAGCAGGTCGTTGTACCGGCGGCGCGCCGGGCCGGTATCGACGCCATAGAAACTGCATAGCTTGTTGAATGGCGCGCTGCGTCGCAGCCGGTGCCCGTTCGATAGCCGAAGGCGCGACACGGTCGGCTGGCTGACGCCGGAAAGCCGCGCAATTTCGCTGGACGAGCGCGTGTCCGCCATCAGACGGCGTAACAGGTCTTGTACAGGAAAATCGTGGTCCGGGGCTTCCATGCGATGCATTATACCTATACAGTTACGGTTGTTGAATGGGCTTGCTGTCACCAGCGAGGCTGTATCCCGAGAAAGTTGATGACACTGAAACACCTCCCTCCCACGTTCTGCTGGACGAAGATCGGTACCGAGTCCGGCGAGGAACTGCCGACCGTCGTGCTCCGCAAGGAATGGGAGCGCCGGCTCGGGGGCGGGCGTTTTCTGTGGGGGATCAACCAGCCGCTCGGCAGCAGCGCGCAAGTCGCCGCGCATCGCACGGGCTCGCTGCTCGCGCTGTTTTCGCCGGTCGCGTCGCGCACGCGGCCGGGCGAGCGCAGGCGCGAGGACGCGCTGCTGTGGAATGCATGGGTCGACGCCAGCGGCCAGGTGCGGCCGCTGCCGCCGCACACGTTCATCGCGAGCCGCTCGACGCTGCCGTCGGGCCGGCGGCGCGAACAGCACTACGCACTCGTCTGCGCATCGTCCACCGCACTGACGGTCGGCACGCAACTGCGCGTATTTCCCGATCACCTGCGCAGCGTGAGCACGGGCAAGCCGCTCGGCGTCGCGCAGGGCGCGGCCGTGGTCGACTGCATCGGGCGCGCGAAGGAACAAACCGGCAAGAGCTATCCGCTGGCGCTTTCGGTCGAACTCGAAGCGCCGTATTTCGTGCGGCTCGCGCAGCCGTGCGTGTTGAAGGCGCGCGATCTCGCCGAGGTGAACAAGGCGACGCGCGCCGGTGATTTCGATCGCTTCGTCGAGCTGGTCGCGCGCTTGCGCGGCCGTTCGCCGACGGATGCCGTGCGCGGCGTCACGCGCGACCTGTTCGACGTGCCGCCGATCGAAACGGCGGCCGCCTACGTCGCGCCCGCGCATGGCGCGCGACTGCGCAGCCGGCCCACGGCCGAGCATCCGCGCGAGCTCACCGGCGATCTGTTCGATCTGTCACCCGGCGAAGCGGCCGCGTTCGGTGGTCTCGCGCATCCGCGCATCGGGCGCGCATGACGTTCTCGCCGCGCATGTGCGGCGCGTGACGCGAAGCAGGATCGCTGAATGTGCGTGCAACGATACGCATGCATGTGGCCGCCATCCGGGCGTGCGCAAGAATTTGTTGCAATCTCGCCGTAGCGGATCGGCAAGCGTCGCGCGACAATCGCCACGAAGCGTGCCGCGCGGTCGCGCGTATGTCGACAGGCTGCTCGACGTCGTTCACGCCGCCGACATGCGCACCACGTACGGTGGTGCGTCGGCTTGCTTCACGCTGCAATCCTGAGGGAGAAGTGTCGATGTCGACCCACATCTGTTCGCGGGAAGCCCAGGCGGCTCAACGTTTCGTCGAAGCGACGCGCAACGTCGACCAGGCGTTTCGCGCCGTGCGCGGCGAAAGCGACGACGACGTTTCGTCGGCCGAATATGCGCGTGCGATGTCGCGCCTCGATCGCGCGCTCGACGAACTGGCGCGTGCGCAGGAGTGCTTCGATCGCGTGGTGAGTGCCGACGCGGCGCACGGCAACTGAATTTGATTCGCGGCTTCCACTTTCACTTCTGCTTATGCCGAGTCGCGCCGACCGGATGCTACGCGTAGCCGCCGTGCTGGAACGAAGTCGCGAAGAACTGCATCTGGTAGCGGATCGCGTGCGCCCAGTAGTCCCATGTATGTCCGCCCGGACGCTCCGCATAGTCGTGTGGCACGCCGAGCGCGACGAGTCGCTGATGCAGCGTGCGGTTCGAGCCGACGAACGAGTCGTCGCGGCCGCAGTCGATCGTCAGGTCCAGATGCGCGCGGACGAACGCGCGCGCGTTTTCGACGATCGCGTTGCGGTTCCAGAATGACGGATGGCGGCCGGGGTCGCCGAATACGTGGTCGATGCCCGGTTCGTCCTCGCAGCAGCGCGGATCGACCGCGCCGCTGATGCTGCCGACCGCGCCGAAGGTGTCGGCCCGGTCGAGCGCGATGCGCAACGCGCCGAAGCCGCCCATGCTGAGCCCGGTGATGGCGCGCGCGCCCTTGGTCGCGATCGTTCTGAAGTGCATGTCGACATACGACACGACTTCGTCGCCGACAAAGGTTTCGTAGCGGCTGCCCGAGTCGAACGGGCTGTCGATGTACCAGCTTTCGTGGCCGCCGTCGGGCATCACGAGGATCACGCGGTAGCGATCGGCCAACGCGGCGATGTGCGTGTTCGCGGTCCAGTCGGTGTGGTCGCCGCCGGAGCCATGCAACAGGTAGACGACTGGAAAGCGCTCGACGCCACGTTCCGGGCCGTGGCGCAGGCGTGCGTAGTCGTCGGGCAGCACGACGGTCGCCTTCAGCGTCTGGCTCATCGCGGCACTCGGAATCGCGACGACCCGCGCCTGATAAGCGAGGGCCGGGCCCGCGGCAGCGAGCAGCAGCAGTAGCCAGAACGCGCGGATCAGGTTCATGGAGCCTCGCATGTGTCGTTTCCGTTCGGCAGTCGGGCATCGGGAAAACCCTGTTTGGCGACTCTAGCAACCGTGCCTTTCAGCCAAATTTCGGCGAATCCTACGAGTTGTCAGGTGGCGGGCGCGCAGTCCGGCGGCCGCGCGCGTCAGCCGAGACAGCGCGTCAGCGCCTCCCGGAACGCGGCGGGCCGCTCGGCCGGTATCAGGTGCCCGCAGCCGGCGATCGTTTCGAAGCCGGCACAGCGCGCGAGCGCCCAGTCCGGCACGTGCCAGCCCGCACGCTTACTCCTTGCCGGCGCTCTTGGCTGCCTGTTCGATCAGCTTCGCGACTTCAGCCGGATGCGAGATGTAGGCGACGTGGCTCGACTTGAGTTCGATCGTCTTGCTGCCGGCGCGTTGCGTCATGAAGCGTTCGAGCTCGGGGTTGATCGCGCGGTCCGCGGTGGCGACCACCGCCCAGCTCGGTTTGGTCCGCCATGCGGCGTGCGTGATCGGCACACCGAACGACTGCGCCGCCGGCGTCACTTGCGAGATCGCCATGAATTTCGCTTCGGCGGCCGGCACGTCGGCCGCGAAGTCGGCATGGAACGACGCTTCGTCGAAATACAGGTGGCCGTCTTCGGTCGCCTTGATCGCTTTTGTCGCGGGCGGCGTCTTCCTCGTCAGCTCGAGCGGGCTTTCGCCGGTGTCGGGCTGGAATGCCGCCACGTAGACGAGGCCCGCGACCTTGTCGTCGTTGCCGGCTTCGGTGATCACCGCACCGCCGTAGCTGTGGCCGACGAGGATGCTCGGGCCGTCCTGCGCGTCGACGACGCGCCGGGTTGCCTTCACGTCGTCGTCGAACGACGTTTCCGGCTGCTGCACGACGGAAACCTTGTAGCCATCACGCGTCAGGATGTTCGAGACGGCTTGCCAGCCCGAGCCGTCGGCGAAGTAGCCATGAACCAGCACGACGTTCTTGACGGGGGCGGCGACGGCCGCGTGCGAGCCGAGTGCGGCGGCGGTCAAGGCGAATGCCGCCGCGATCCGGCGGACTTGGGAAAAGCGCTTCATTTTCATTCTCCAGAAGGAAGACAGGGTGGGAACCGTCGAATATCGACAGGCGTCTTGTTCTGTCGATGAATGCATCCTACTAGTAGGTAGGATAATCTTCAAGGAGAAATCGCGGCTGGAAAAGAGTATCTCAGGGAGGTAAACTATCCGTGTTTTTTCATCCGACTAGATGGTAGATAGATATGACGGTATCTGGGGACAGCACGGCGGCCCGCATTCTCGAAGCCGGGCGGCAACTGATCATGCGGCGCGGCTACAGCGGGTTCAGTTATGCCGACATCGCCGATGCGATTGACATCCGGAAGGCGAGCATTCACCACCACTTTCCGACGAAGGCGGATCTGGCGGTCGCCGTACTGCAGCAGTCGCAGGCGAAATTCGATGCCGACATGGCATTACTCGACGCGAGCGGTGCCGACGCGCTGGTGCAGATGCGCGCATACATCGGCTACTGGGAACGCTGCATCGCGGACGACAGCGCGCCGTTCTGCGTCGCCGGCATGCTCGGCGCGGAGTTGCCGGCGCTGCCCGACGAAGTCGCGCGAGCGGTGAGGGCGCATTTCGACGACCTTGCCGCATGGCTGGTGCGCGTGCTCGACACGGGGGTGAAAGATGGGGTGGTGCTGCCGGGCGTGTCGGTGCAGACCGAGGCCGCGACGTTCGTGTCGCTGGTCTATGGCGCGATGCTTGCCGCGCGGGCGTACGGCAATGCCGGGATGTTCAGGGACGTGACCGGTGGGGCGGTCGAGCGGCTCGCGGTGCCGCGCAACCGCGCGTGAGCCGCGCTCGCGTCGGCGGGTAGGGGCGGCGCCCGGCGCTCATGCGGAGCCGCCTGACGCCGCACGGCTTACGTGCGCTTGCCTGCCTCGGCTTGCGCGCTCAGCGTCGCTTTCAGCGCCTGCAGTTCGGCCGTGAATGCCGGGCTGAAGTCCTCGGCTTCCAACAGCGGGCGGATTTCGATGTCGGAGTCACCGGGCATCGGATTCGGGCAGCGCTTCACCCATTCGATCGCTTCTTCCATCGATTTCACACGCCACAGCCAGAAGCCGGCGACGAGTTCCTTCGTTTCGGCGAACGGGCCGTCGATGACGGTGCGGTTCTTGCCGGCAAAGTGGACGCGCTTGCCGCGCATGCTCGGGTGCAACCCGTCGGCGGCCAGCAGGATGCCGGCCTTCGCCAGCTCCTCGTTGAAGCGGCTCATCGCGGCGATCATTTCAGGGTCGGGCATCCGGCCGGATTCGGAATCGGCGGTGGCCTTGACGATTACCAGGACGCGCATTGCGGTTCCTCCTCGGTTCGCAACGTGGGGTCTGCGGGACGGCCATGTCGGAAGGCCGGCCCGTGCTTGCAATGGTACGACGGGCGACGCAACGCAAAATCGACATCGGCGTGAAAAAAGCCGTTGCGCCGCTGACGGGCATGCTGGCCGACCCCCTCGTCAAAACTGGTATGCTGATCCTCACGACGTTCACGCGGAGGGTGCCATGGCTGCTAAAGAAGTCTCGAAGAAGAAATACCTGAAGATTCTGAACAAGCGTTTGCGTGCCGAGCCGGCAGCGCCGGACGGCGCGTCGTTCGTGTTTTTCCCGCTGGGTGCGAAAGCGAAGCATGCGACGGGCATCGTGTCCGGCGATGCGCGCAGCAAGCGCGAACTCGCAGTGATGGCCGCGGTCCAGCGCAAGGCGGCCGAAGAGTTCGTCGTCACCGGCGCCTGACCGGCCCCGTTTCCAACACGGTTTGTGCCGCCGCCTGCGTACGCTACGCGGTGGCGGTTTCGCAATACGCGATCACACCGGCGATCACGCGCGCAATGTCGTGCGTGATCGCCGGGCCGTGCATCGGCAGGATGATGTCGAGATCGAGCGCCTGGATGCGGCGCAGCGCGCTCGCCAGGTGCGCGAGCGACGGCAGGTAGTCCGAGCGCGTGATCGCGTCGAGGATCGCCGGCAGCGGGTCGTCGGTCTCCTCCCTGCCGAAGCGCATCAGGATGTCCGAGGACAACAGTGCCTTGTACGCCGGCAGATACACGACGAGCGCGTCCCACTGATGCACGTGCTTCGTGAAGACCGGCACGACGTCGATGCCCGACAGCGTCGTCGGCTCGCCGTCCTTCAACGGAATCGCGCGCACGCCGAACACGTCGGCGAGCCCCCATGTACACATCGGATGTCCGTACGCGACGAGCGCCGGGTTGGCCGCGAGGAAGTCGGGCAGCGCGCCCATTTCGTCGGCCTCGAAGTGCGGGACGATCACGTTGCTGACCATCGACGGCGCGATGCCGACGGTGTCGAGCGCCGCGCTCAGTTGCGTGAAGTTGGAGCGCGTGCCCGTTTCGACGCACAGCACGTCGCCGTGCGACGATCGTACGAAGAACTGGCTGAAGCTCAGGTTCAGCGTGTCGACGTAGGACGTGGCGCGAAACAGGCCGTCGCGGACGGCGTCGATTCGGGAGGCGCTCATCGGGGATCCTCGCGCAGGGAAGGGGGCGGGCGCCGCGCCGCCCGCGCACCGCGCGTTGCGGTGCGGCAGACGGCGGCAGTCGATCTTCCGATCCAGTCTAGCAGCGCCGCTCCCGATCCGCGAACCGGGGCAACCCCGTGGCGCGCCGCGTCAGTTCTTCAGCTTGTAGCCGGTGCGGAACATCCACGCGACGATCGCGAGCAGGATCGCGAGGAACAGCGAGGTGGCCGCGAGGCTGATCCCCACGTGCACGTCGGCCAGCCCGTAGAACGACCAGCGGAAGCCGCTGATCAGATAGACGATCGGGTTGAACAGCGTGACGATGCGCCATGCGGGCGGCAGCATGTCGACCGAATAGAAGCTGCCGCCGAGGAACGTGAGCGGCGTGATGATCAGGAGCGGCACGAGCTGCAGCTTCTCGAAGCTGTCGGCCCAGATGCCGATCACGAAGCCGAACAGGCTGAAGGTGATCGACGTCAGCACGAGGAACAGCACCATCCAGAACGGATGCAGGATGTGCAGCGGCACGAACAGGCCGGCCGTCGCGAGGATGATCAACCCGAGCAGCAACGACTTCGACGCGGCCGCACCCACGTACGCGATCACGATCTCCCAGTACGACACGGGCGCGGACAATATCTCGTAGATCGTGCCCGTGAAGCGCGGGAAGTAGATGCCGAACGACGCGTTTGAGATACTCTGCGACAGCAGCGACAGCATCACGAGGCCCGGCACGATGAACGACCCGTAGCCGATCCCGTTCACGTCGCTGATGCGCGAGCCGATCGCCGAGCCGAACACGACGAAGTACAGCGACGTCGAGATCACCGGCGCGATGATGCTCTGCATCAGCGTGCGGCGCGTGCGGGCCATTTCGGCGCGGTAGATCGCGCGGATGCCGTGGAAATTCCAGTTCGCCATGTGCGTTAGGCCCCTTGTGTGCCGTTGCGGCGGTTGTCGATCAGGCTGACGAAAATGTCCTCGAGCGAGCTCTGCGTCGTATGCAGGTCGCGAAAGCCGATGCCGGCCGAGCCGAGCGCGTTGATCAGCTTCGCGATGCTCGCGTCGTCGCGCTGCGAGTCGTACGTGTAGACGAGCGCGGCGCCATCGTCCGCGCGTTCGAGCCCGAACGCGGCGAGCTCGTCCGGCACGGTCGCGAGCGGATGCTCGAGCTGCACCGTCAGCTGCTTCTTGCCGAGCTTGCGCATCAGCTCGCGCTTCTCTTCGACGAGCACGAGCTCGCCGCCGAGGATGATGCCGATCCGGTCGGCCATTTCCTCGGCTTCCTCGATGTAGTGCGTGGTCAGCAGGATCGTCACGCCGCTTTCGCGCAGCGAGTCGACCAGCTTCCACATGTCGCGGCGCAACTCGACGTCGACGCCGGCCGTCGGTTCGTCGAGGAACAGGATGCGCGGCTCGTGCGACAGCGCCTTCGCGATCATCACGCGGCGCTTCATGCCGCCCGAGAGCGTCATCAGCTTGTTGTCGCGCTTTTCCCACAGCGACAGCGCCTTCAGCGTCTTCTCGATGTGCGCGGGATCGGGCGCCTTGCCGAACAGGCCGCGGCTGAACGACACGGTCGCCCAGACGGTTTCGAACGCGTCGGTCGTCAGCTCCTGCGGCACGAGGCCGATCATTTCGCGGGCGGCGCGGTATTGATCGCGGATGTCGTGCCCGCCGACCGTCACGCGGCCTTCGGTCGGCGTGACGATGCCGCAGATCGAGCCGATCAGCGTGGTCTTGCCCGCGCCGTTCGGGCCGAGCAGCGCGAAGATCTCGCCGGGGCGGATGTCGAGGGTCACGTGCTTCAGCGCCTGGAAGCCGGACGCGTAAGTCTTGGAGAGGTCGGAGACGGAAAGGATCGGTTGCATGCTCACGGATGGCACGGCCGGTCGGTTCGACGCTGCGCGCCGCGCGTGCCCGGCGCCGCCGCTGCGAAGCGGCCGGTGTCGAGCGCGGCATGGCGAACGGGCGTCATGTCGAACGGCGTTGTGGTGCGGGATCGCAGGACCGCCATATTAGCAATCGGAAGATGGAAATGCATTTCGACGCAAAGGACGTGCGATGCGGGTGCCGGATTTGCGGCTAATGTGTGTGAGTCATTCAATAAAGCGATGCTTTATTTGAATCGGAGCGAACAATGCGTGCGGTTTTCGGGCAATCGGACAATGATCGTGCTTGCGCGCGGCAGCGTGGCGCGCAGCAGGCCGACTGTGCCGCCCGAACGCCGTCGCGCCGTACCGGGACGGCGTGCGCCGCGCTCGCGATAATGCGTTCCTTTCACGTCGCGGAGCGAAACGCATGTCTTTGATCGATTTCAAGTCCGTCGCGGCCGCGCAGGCCGTTGCATGGAAATCCACGATCGTCGGCGAAGTCGGGCCCGCCCGGATCAAGGTGCTGCGCATGGACGCGCAGCCGTACGAAGCGGAAGTGCACGACTACAACGAAGGGCTGCTGGTGCTCGACGGCAGGCTGATGCTCGAGGTCGACGCGAAGACGGTCGTCGTCGAGGCCGGGCAGATGTACCTCGCGGTCGCCGGCTTGCGCCACGCGGTGCTGCCGGGCAGTCACGGCACGCTCGCGATCATCGACGTGTGAGCTCGCGCCGCGGCATGCGTGCGGTCGCCGGAGGCCCGCACGCCGGGCCCTGCACGAGGTCGACCGCCGACATTCAAACGCGCGTTATACAGCCTCGGTATTTGTCTGAGCAAATAAATTGAAGGCTGTTTGAAAAACTGTCAAATACCATGCTCGCACTAGGATCGCGCGGTTCGGCACGTTTGGAACTCTGCATCCATTTACTTGTGCGTAGCGTCCGCTCATAGTCTCGACAAACGACGCATCACGATAACGAATCAAGCGTACGTACGGAGACCAATACATGAGACGCCTATCCGAGGGCCTTGTCGCATCGCCGTTTTCCTGCTTTTCGCCGGATGCGGGCACGACGCGCATCGCGTGCTGCCTGCGTCATCGCATCGCGTTGTCGCTGTAGCGACGCACCACATTCCATTTCGATTTCCCCGATGGCGCCGTGCCGCATGACGGCGGCGCCGGATAGCGCTTGCCTGCCGCGTCGGTCCTGATCGCGTTCGCGTGACCGGCGACGCGGCGCGCATTGCGTGCATCGTCATGCGCCGCGCGCCGTCGCGACGGCGCGATACCAACCGGCGGGCCACGCAGCCCGTCCGGGCGAGACCTGTCTTACCTCACAAGGAGGGGTTGATGCTTTGCATTCCTGATTGGCGGAAGGCGATCCTGTCGTGCGCCGTGCTGGCGCTGCCGTTCGTTGCCGGTTGCGGCGGCGGCGACGATCCGGGCCCGATCAACGTGCCGCAGTGCTCGGGCAGCGCATGCGGGCCGAGCGGCGCGGAAACGACACCGCCCGTCGTGACGAAGCTGTGCCCGGATTCGCTCGACTACACGACGACCTACACGGGGGGCGCCGGCAGCGGCGAATACGTGAAGGTGAAGTTCGACACGACGAAGCTCACCTACCAGATGCAGTTCATCGAATCGTCGGTGCCGACGTCGGCGGGGCAGGTCAACGACACGCGCGCGGGCCTGACGATCAGTGGCGCATTCCACCATCCGACCAATCTGCCGACCGCCGAGCAGAACCGCTGCGCGTTCGTGCTCGACAGCGGCGCGACGAGCGATGGCGCGTATGCGGTGACGATCAATCGCGCGGATCCGCCGATGCTGTTCGTCGGCAACGGGGTGGTCGGCGGCGGGATTCCGGGCGCGACGATCGCGTTCGCCGGTCTCGAGCCGTTCCCCGGCGTCGTGCTCGGCACCGTGCCGTCGCGCACCTTCGATTTCTATCCGTTCATCGGCTTCACCGACACCGAAACCGACTTCTCGAAGGTCGCCGGGAATTACAACGAACTCGGCATCCACCTGTCGCCGGTCGGCGGCAGCGCGCAGAGCAGCACGGGGGCGGTCGGCTGGCAACCCGACGTCGTCAACTGGAACCAGACGTTCAATGCCGACGGCTCGTGCACTATCACGGCAGGCAGCGACTACTCGTGCCAGACCACCGGAACGCCGTGGGCGTTGCGCAAGAACGCGGACGGTTCGTCCGACAACGTGTTCGTGAGCCATCCGCTGGCGAACGCGGGCGGCAGCCTCATCTATCCGTTCGCGGGGCAGGGCTCGGCAATCGTCATCGTCGCGCCGAGTCAGGCGAAGGGCATCATGATCGTCGGCAAGCTGAACGGCGTGCTGGTGCCGGTCGTGATTCGCGTGGGCTACACGCATATCGACGCGAGCAACCTGCTGGCGTCGGTCGCCGACGCCGAGGTGGGGATCTCGATGCTGTCGCGGACCACGGCCGTCGCGGCCAATTCGTTGAAGGGCGGTTTCATCGGCGCAACGAGCGCGTCGGCGTGCGGTGTCGTGGCGCCCAGCACAGCGACGTTCGCGATCGCGACGGCGGGGCCGAGCTTCAACAACAACATCCCGCATCCGGATCTGCCCGGCACCTTCGACGGCACCTTCTTCCTGGCACAGGCCGGCAGTTGCAACGACGGTACCGCCGTATCGACGATGGCCGCGAACTACACGTCGACGCTGTTCCAGGGCGCCACCGCGGCGTTCATCGACCCGCAGACGTCGTCGGTCACGTCGCAGTTCGCGCTCGACTACACGCAGGCCACGCCCGGCAAGATCAAGGTCACGGCTTCGCAGGACTTCAACGCGAAGGGGGCGAACGGCAACGTGGCGATCTTCAGCAAGGGCGACACCGGCTGGCTCGTGACGGCCGGGAACATCTACGCGATGGTCGTCAACAACAACAAGGTCAACCCGTTCTTCACGGTCGGCGCGTTCGTCCAGTAACGGCGGCACACCGAACACGGAACTCCGGCGGCGCACGCGTCGCCGCCGGCGAATCGAAATTCAAGAGGATTCCTATGAATGTGAAGCATTGGATGGCCGCGGCGTCGCTCGCGCCCGTGCTGGTCGCGTGCGGTGGCGACGGCGACCCGCCGCCCGCGCCGGTGGTCCGGCTGTGCCCGCAGACGATCGACTACAACACGGTGTTCATCGGCGGATCCGGCTCGGGCGAGCTCGTGAAGGTGCAGCTCGACACGACGAAGATGACGTACCGGATGACCTACCTCGCATCGCCGGTGCCGACGACCACCGGCACGGTGCAGCCGACGCGCGACACGGCGCCGGCCAACGTTGTCGACGGCACGCTGGCCGACGAAACCGGCTTGCCGACCATGAAGCTGAACCAGTGCACGTTACGGATGCAGAACGCGAGCCTCGACGCGAGCCGGCCGGCGCGCCTGTTCCTCGGCGAAGGCGTGCTGGGTGGCGCGATTCCGGGCGCGACGATCCAGTTCGACGGCGTGATCGGCGTGGGCAAGATTCCGAAGACGACGTTCCCGTACTACCCGTTCATCAGTTTTTCGTCGCTCGAAACCGATTTGACGAAGATCGCCGGCACGTACAACCAGCTCGGCTACCACCAGGTGCCGTCGCAGAACTTCCAGCCGGTGGCGCTCGACCAGCAGGTGACGATCAACGCGGACGGCAGCTACGTCGAGACAGACAACTTCGGCAAGAAGAACGGCGGGCAGCCGCTCGCATCGAGCGCAACCGTGAACCAGCCGTTCACGCTGCGCACGGATGCGCCGGCGTTCCAGTCGCTGAACTACCAGCCGCAGATTCCGCCGACGCTCGCCGCGCTCGATCCGGCGAAGGCCGGCAAGGGCATGCTGATCGTCGGCAAACTGCGTAACCAGCTCGTGCCGGTCTTCATCCGCACGGGTGCCGCGAACGCGGACCTCACGCAGGGCCCGCCGAGCGCGGACGACGAGTCGGGCATCTCGTTCCTGAGCCCGCAGACGGCCATCGCCCAAGGCTCGCAGAACGGCGAGTACACGGGCGTCGACAGCGCGTTCAACTACCGCGCGACCGCGCTCGTCGGTGCGCAGGCGACGTTGCTCGATCCGTTCAACGCGTCTCAGGCCGCGCTCACGCGCGCGCTGAACCTCGATTACACGCAGAAGGTGCCGGGCGTCGTGACGACCGTGCACGCGGACGCGGCGTCGGGGCCGGCGACCGGCAAATTCGTGTTCACGGGCGGCGTGTTCGGGTTCCTCGACATGGCTGATACGAGCAATCCGTACTTCACGGTCGGCGCGTTCGTGCAGTGATCACACGCGGATGGAGACACGGCGGCGTCGCGCATGGCTGCGCGGCGCTCCGAAAGAACGAGGGGGAGACTTCATGAAGAAGCTGATTGTCGCGGGTGTCGTCGCAGGCGCGTCGACGCTCGCATCGGCCCAGCAGGCGGGCGACAACGTCGCGACGCTGGGCTGGCTGCACATCATGCCGCAGGATTCGACCAACGGGCTGACGACGAATCTCGCGAGCATGCCGATCAACGGGCCGCTGCGGCTGCCCGGGTCGTTCACGTCGCCGGGCACCAGCCTGACGGTCAACAACGCCGATACGGTCGGCCTCACGCTCACGCACTTCTTCACCGACCATATCGCGGTGACGTCGGTGCTCGGCGTGCCGCCCGAGTTCACGCTGACCGGGCACGGCGTGATCCGGCCGCCGGGCCCGGCCGGTTCGCTCGGCAGCGTCAACATGGACAATCCGTCGAACCAGCCGGCCGTGAAGAATGCGCGGCAATGGAGCCCGACGATCATTCTGCAGTACTACTTCAATGCATCGACCGCGAAGTTCCGCCCGTTCGTCGGGATCGGCGTGGCCTACAGCTGGTTCAGCAACATCGAACTGAACGGCAACTTCGCGAAGGACATCAACGAGAACCTCGGCAGCGTGCTCGCGGCCGGCGCCGGCAAGCCGGGGCCGACGTCGGTGGAGGGCAAGGCATCGTCGTCGTTCACGCCGGTCTACAACGTCGGCGCGAGCTATGCGATCGACAAGCACTGGGGGCTGACGGCGACATTGACCTACATGCCGCTGAAGACTTACTCGTCGCTCGTGATCAAGGCCGCCGACGGTTCGACGCTTGCGACCACGCGCACGCGGCTGAAGGCCGATCCGCTGATCACGTTCGTCGGGATCTCCTACAAGTTCTGAGTCGTCCGGCGTGCGTTGCGCACGCCGGCGGCTTCCTGCGACCGAGCGGCCGGGCCGATCCGGCCGGGGTGTCGCGTTCCTGGCGGCATGCCGCCATTTGTGAAGAGAGAGGGGGCAGTTCAAATGAGCATTCGCAAAATCGTATCGCTTGTTGCTGCAGTGGCATTCACCGCGGTTTCGGCCGCGCCTGCTTTCGCCGTGACCGTCTCGCGTGCCGACGGGCAGGCCATGAACCCGAACGGGGAGCCGTTCTCCGCGACGGGCCTCACAGTCCTGGCCAAGGGCTCGATCAACGCGACCTGCAACGCGACGTTCAACGGCACGATCTCCTCGACGGGCATCGTCAACATCACGTCGACGACGTTTACGGGCGCCGCGACGTGCGGCCTGATCAGCGGCAGCGCGACCAGCGCATCGCCGTGGACGGGCCAGGCCGACAGCACGACGCAACTGTCGATCAACAACGCGAAGGTGACCGTTTCGCTGCTCGGCGCCTGCGGGCCGAGCAAGGTCGTGACGACGTGGAGCGATCCGAACTCGTCGCTGACGTTCAACAACGCGGTGTTGACGCCGGACTGCACGGTCAGCGGCACGGTCGCCACGTCGCCGAAGTTCCACGTGCAGTAAGCGTCGCGCGATCGAGACCGGGCGCCCGCCAGGAACGAGGGCCGTGCAACGATGCGCGGCGGGTGTTCCGGTTTCGCGATGCATTCGTGTCGTCGCGCGTATCGGCGTGACGACCGGCTGGCCGCCTGCTTCGCGATCCGATGCGGGCGGCCATGCAGGGGCCGGTGCGATGCACCGTGCCGCCTGCTTCGAACGACATAAAACAATCATTCCGGACCACCCATGCTCACCGATCCAGCGAAGTATGGCGATGCCCGCGCTGCGACGCCCGACCGGCTGCGCACGGCCGCGTGGCTGCAATACCTGATCGAACACTTGAACGAAGCGGCGTGCGTGGCGACGGACGACGTCGGCGCGACGGCCGCCACGCCGACGCACGCGGCACGCGTGCGTGCCGGCGCGAACCTGTCGCATGAAGCGATCGCCGTCCTGCACGAACTCGCGCCGTGGATTGCAACGGACGGCGGCGGTTGCGCGTGCGATGCGACCGATGCGTGCATGCACGTTCCCGACGCGCGGCAGCTCGCGCACGCGGAACGGTGCTGCCCCGGATCGCGCGCGGCATTCGATGCGGCGCATGGGTTCATCGATGCGTGGGCCTTCGACGATCCGAACGACGGCTGGGCCGCGCTCGAGCGGATTGCCGGCGGCGTCGGACCCGGCGGCGACGAAGTCGGCGGGCACGAAATGCACGAGCGACTCGCGAACGGCGAGGCGCCGCCGCTTGCGAAGAACCTGAGAGAACGACATGCGGCCGTCGCGGCGGCCTGCGTGGCGCCGTCGGCCGGGCCAGGGGCCGTCATCGACGCGATCGTGCTGCGCGTCTGCGGGCCGCGCGACGACGCAGCGCGCATCGACGAGATGGCCGCACTCGCGATGTTCTGCGCGGAGCTTGCCGCCGGCAAGGGGATGTCCTTCACCGCGTACGGCGGTCGGCACAATCTGGTTGCGCGCGCGATTCGTGAACGACGCACCGATCTCGCATCGGTCGATGGACTGCTCGCGGCGGTGTCCGTGTGCCGGCTCGACCGGCTCGTCGGCGCGGGTAGTTTCTGGGCGTATTACCTGCTGGCGGGCATCGTGATCGCGGCGCCGGGCATGGTGCGCGAGTTCGCGCGCCGCTTTCATGGCGACGCGTGGCAGGCGTGGCTCGATGAAGCGCTCGCGTGGCCGGCGGTCGGCCGCTTCGGGATGAAGGAGGATGTCGCGTTCGAGCGCCTGAGCGGCGCGATGAGCCTGACGTCGCGATCGAATCCGATCGTGCGCGCGAAACGCGTGCGGCCGAGGGGGGCGACGCAAGCATGATCGACGTTGTCTGCATCAGCATGCTGGCGTTCCTATAAATACGAATACCCTCGCGACTGATTGATTCAATCGACTGAAAAATGCAGAAAATAATCTCAAAAATTGCGTGTCGGTTTGAGGTTCGGTAGAAGAGAAATATTTCATTTCTCTTACGAGGTGGTTGTCATGCGAGATGCACTGGGCCGCGACATGGTTCGTCTTGGTGACCTGCCCGAAATGCGGTGGCGTTTTCCCGCTACTGGCGAGCGGTCCGCGCACGCATCGGGGCCGGCACGTGGGTTATCTCGGCGACAAGACCGGTTGCGGCGCCACCGTAACCGGCGCGTGAACGGCGGGAGATTGTCACTGGCAACACTCAATCAAGTCCGCACGCCGGCGATTTCCGATGCGGCGCTGCCGACCTGTGGCGTTGACGCTTTGCCAGTGTTTACTCCGGTGTGCCTGCAGGCACCGATCTGAGCCA